>JAFSRX010000005.1 GCA_017445905.1 Eubacterium sp. | reverse complement strand
ATCTGCAGGTAAAGAATAATCAAGTGAATATTGATGATTTCCGGTTGCAGGAATAATTTCATCCATTGACGCCTTACAGTTTGAACAAATATAATGCTTTACTCCGTTTTTTCCGCAATCTGCAGGCAAAGAATAATCAAGTGAATATTGATGATTTCCGGTTGCAGGAATAATTTCATCCTTTGACATCTTACAGTTTGAACAAATATAATGCTTTACTCCATCATGACCGCAATCTGCAGGTAAAGAATAATCAAGTGAATATTGATGATTTCCGGTTGCGGGAATAATTTCATCCTTTGACATCTTACAGTATGAACAAATATAATGCTTTACTCCGTTTTTTCCGCAAGTAGGTTGAATGGTATAGTCAAGCCTATAAGAATGACTACATGTTGCAGAAAATGCATGATAAGGAATAGCAACCATTGTAACCGCCATAATAATCGAAAAAACAATACTTATAATCTTTTTAGGTGCCATATTAACTATCCTTTCTCAAAAACAGATTATCTCTTATGGCTTTGTTCGGTTGATTTTTGCCATAAAGAAAACTTTTTTTAATATACTTATTTAATTATAACAAATTTTTAACAAATATACAACAAAAAATTATATATTCCAAACTTTATGTTTGATTTTTTAAATCTCATTTAACAAAAACAACTATGTACAAATGTGGTACGACCCCATTTGTACATAGTTGTAATATTTTTTCTTAGAATAAGAGGCATTTTATACAATTAGTATAATATTAAAGTAAATCATCAAGGGTTTTTGAATTGAGGAATTCCATAATGACCTCATTTAGCTCGTTCCACATAGGGCGGGATAAACAGCTTCCCTCTTTTGTGCATTCCTTTTCACATTCAATGCACGAAACCGGAGCAAGGGATTTTTCAGTTAAAGCAAGGATTTCGCCGACTGAGTATTCCCCTGTTTTTCTGTTGAGCCTATAACCTCCTGTTTTTCCTCTTGCGGAATCGAGCAATCCGCCCTTTGAGAGCTTTGAAACAATCGCTTCAAGATATTTCATACTTATTTCCTGACGCTGGGAAATATCCTTGAGTGATATATATGAGCCATCGTTATGCTGAGCCAAATCAAGCATAACGCTCATTGCGTATCTTCCTTTAGTTGAAATAATCATTTCTTCTCATCTTCTTTACTGTTAAAATATTCCTGTGCAATTCTAACGCTTTCCATTGCATCCTTTGCGTAATAATCAGCGTCAATGCGCTTTGCATAATCCCTTGTTAAAACTGCTCCTCCGACAAAAACCTTTGCATTTGTTTTCTCGTGGAGGAGTTTTATTGTTTTTTCCATATTAACAACCGTTGTTGTCATCAATGCTGATAAACCCACAAATTGAACATCGTTTTTTATAGTTTGCTCAACAACCTTTTCGCATTTAACGTCTTTTCCGAGGTCGATAACGTCGAAGCCGTAGTTCTGTAGAAGAACTTTAACTATATTTTTTCCGATATCGTGGATATCGCCCTCAACGGTTGCAATAATTATCTTCTCGCCCTTTTCCTGAGCGTTTCCGCTTTTAACCATATACTCTTTGATTTCGTCAAATGCCGCCTTAGCTGAATCGGCGCTCATAAGAAGTTGTGGAAGAAAAACTGTATTTTTCTCAAACCCATCTCCAACCTTGTCAAGAGCAGGAATAATATGCTCGTTTATTATATCAAGGGATGAAAGATTTTCAAGAAGACTTGCAGCACATTTTGCGCTTTCCTCTTTCATTCCCTTAACTATAGCATCAAAAAGCGAAATTCTGCTTTCATTTTTAATTGTTTCGGTATTAACAGGAGTAGCCGAAGCAATATACTCTTTGCAGTTTTCATCAATTCCTGCAAGCGCATTATATGAATAATATGCATTCATCATTGCAGCTGATTTCGGATTGATAATTCCTCCGCTGAGACCTGATTTCAGCGCCTGAACAAAGAAGGTTGAATTAACAAGCTCCCTGTTTGGCAAACCGAAGCTGATATTTGAAACGCCGAGAACTGTATTTACTCCAAGCGTGTTTTTAACATAGTCAACAACCTTTAAAGTTTCAACCGCGTTTTGAGAATTGGTTGAAACGGTCATCGTTAAGGCGTCTATCACCAAATCCTTTTTATCAATGCCGTATTTTTTCGCTTCATTTATCATTTTTTCGGCGAGCTTGATTCTTTCCCCGGCAGTTTCGGGAATTCCGCTTTCATCAAGACAGAGGCAAACAACAACTCCGCCGTATTTCTTTGCAAGCGGAAAAATCTTTGCCATTGACTCAGCCTTTGCGTTAACTGAATTTATCATCGGCTTTCCGTTATAAATTCTGAGTGCCTGCTCCATTGCCACTGGGTCGGAAGAGTCTATCTGAAGCGGAAGCGGTAATACTGCCTGAAGCTGAGAAACCGCTTTTTTGAGCATTTCGGGTTCGTTTATTTCAGGAAGTCCGACATTAACATCAAGAATATGCGCTCCGCCGTCCTTTTGAGCAACGCCCTCTTTGATGATATAGTCAATATCGTTATCAATAAGCGCCTGTTTGAGAAGCTTTTTACCCGTTGGGTTAATTCTCTCGCCGATGATAACGCATTTTTCAGAAAATTCAACCGTCTGAGAATAACTTGAAACAACGGTTTTATTCTTTTTTTCGGGTATATTATCCTCAATATTCTTAGTTTTTTCAACAAGCGCTCTTATATGCCCGGGAGTTGTTCCGCAACATCCACCGAGATATGAAACACCTAACTCGGCAAGCGCTTTCATATAATCTGAAAACTCGTCGGGGTCAACATTATAGATAGTTTTTCCGTTGATTGCTTCCGGGAGACCTGCATTAGGGCTAACCATTATCGGAGTTGATGAACACTCGCGAAGTTTTTTAACAAGAGGCAGCATTTGTTTCGGTCCGAGTCCGCAGTTAAATCCGATAACATCAACGCCCAAGCCTTCACACATAGCGCACGCCGTTTCAACGTCAGCACCCGTTAAAAGTCTTGCGTTTTCATCAAAAATCATTGAAACAAAAACCGGCAAATCGCAGTTTTCCTTTGCAGCAAGAACAGCCGCTTTAATCTCATAGGTATCGCCCATTGTTTCAATAAGAACTAAATCTGCGCCGTCTTTTCCCGCACGAACGACCTTTGAAAACGCATCAAGACAGTCTTCAAAATCAAGACTTCCCATCGGTTTAAGCAGTTTTCCCGTTGGTCCGATATCAAGAGCAACCTTTTTGCCCGCTTTTTTTGCAAGTGAAACGCCGGCTTTAACAAGCTCCTCATAGTTTTCATATTTCAGCGGATTTGCGCCGAAGGTATTTGAAGTTATTATATCCGCTCCTGCTTCGGCATATGCCCTGTGAATCTTTAAAACTCTTTCGGGGTCGGTTATATTCAGTTGTTCGGGAATCTCTCCTGCTTTCAAATTCAGCATTGTTCCCATTCCGCCATCAAAGTATTTAATCATATAAAATCTCCAAACCTAATTAGGCTTCCCATTGATGGGAAGCTGTCAGCGAATACTTGGAGCTGACTGATGAGGTGACTATATGCATAGATTGCTTTCAATAACCAAATTCCAATTTTAACTCACCTCATCCACCGCAAGCGGTCCCCCTTCCCCTCAAGGGGAAGGCGTGAGGATTTCTTCAATTCCTATAAAAGCCGTAACGCTTTTTGCGGGAAGCATTTCAAAGGTATCCGTCAGCGTTATTCCAATTCTTTTCGTCAGTTCAAGAAGTTCAAAAACCTTTTTCTGTTCGGTTATATCAAGGTCGAAATATCCTGGTGAAAATCTCTGAGTGAGTGAAACGCCATACTCTCTCTTAATTTCTTCTTCAAGATTATCGCAAACCTCTTCAATCATCTGGGCTGCTGCCGCCTGAAGAGCAATGCCCATTGAAAGATTTTCAAGAACAGAAAGATTAATCATTCTGTCGCATTCTGTTCCGAGAGTTGCACCGAACACAACAACCCTTTTGCAGCCCGAAAGATTTTCGGCAAGGCGCTTGCTGTTGAAGGTATAGCCCTGAATTTCAATTACATCTTCGTTAATATTGCAATCAAAAATTCGGTATAATGTTTTCGGCTTAAACTCTTTTTCGGCTTTTTGAATTGCCTCATCAACAAGAGAAAGAATCGCTTCATCCTCAGTTTTGCTATTTGTTCGCATATAGCGCAAAACTTCTTTTTTATTCATAGTTTTTAATTATATTTGAAAGTCCGTTCATAATCTGAGCGGATACCTCTGGCTTGTTCATCGTGTAGATATGAATATTGTTAACTCCACTCGCCATTAAATCAACAATCTGATCGGTTGCATAAACGATTCCCGCCTGTTTCATTGCTTCAGGATTATCGCCGAAGCGTTCCATAATCTTGAAAAACTTTTTAGGAACACTTGAGTTTGAAAGCTCAATACTTCTCTTTATCTGATTGGCATTCGTTATCGGCATAATTCCCGCAATAATTGGAACGTTTATTCCTGCTGAAAGGCATTCTTCTTTAAATTCAAGAAACTTTTCATTATCAAAAAACATCTGGCTCGTTAAGAAGTCAAGACCACAGTCAACCTTGAATTTCAGATTTTCAATGTCCTCTTTTTTACTCTTACTCTCTGGATGCATTTCGGGATAGCAGGCTCCGCCGATACAGAAGTCACCCATTTCTTTTATCTCGTTAACAAGCTCATAGGCATATCTAAAATACTGCTTATCGGGGAAAACAAAGCCTTCGGGGATATCTCCTCTAAGAGCTAAAATGTTTTCAATACCGTTTTCTTTCAGCTCACCTACAACCTCATGAATTTTTTCCTTTGTTGAGGTTAAGCAGGTTAAATGGGAAAGCGGAGTTATCCCTCTGTCTTTAATCTCATTTGCAATTTCCTGAGTAAAGCCCGAACGTGTTCCCGCTGCGCCGTAGGTAACGCTCATAAAAGAGGGATTTGACTTGCTCATCTCTCTTACAACTTCTTTTGTATGTTCAATTTTATCCCACTGCTTCGGAGGAAAAACCTCAAAAGAAACAGTTACTTCGTTGTTTTTCAGTATCTTGCTTATTCTCATAAAATCAACTCTAAAAATTTTAAATAATTATATATTCCCTTTTCTTTTTTGTCAACGGCATTCAAAAAGAGGGAACGACGTTCATTCGTCCGCCTCGTCCAAACATATTACGGGATTAAAGAATTTTGCGAGCAAAATCCTAACAATCCCTTCATATGTTTCTCCTCTCAAATCAAAATGTTTTGCATTTTGATTTGTATTATAATTCGGAGCGCAGTGACCCTAAACTCCACTCTACACTCTCCACTCTTTTAACAGTCGGAGCGAAGCGACCCGAAATTCGTAATTCGTAACTCGTAATTATTTTAAAATGACTGTCAATATCGAATTCCCTTTGCTTTCAATGCTGTTTTTAAATGCGCCGCAATAGATTTCTTCAAGTTTCTTTTCAGCATCCGAGAAAATGACTTTCATCTCTGTGAAAGCACCTTCAAGCTCAAGTGTTTTATCCTCGCCCTCATTAATAATAACCAAAACTGCTTCATTTTCCGGAGTCTTAAAAGCGGAAGCATTGAAAGAGTTGTTATCCTTAGTCGGTCTGAGTCCTATATCAAGCGCATATGAGCCTATCGGAATGAACTTTGAATAATGCGCAAAGCCGTAATATCTTTCGTTGATATACCATGTTGAAAAATCAGGGCTTGCGCTCATTAATGCGTCGCCGTAGTCAAAGCCGTCCTCTTTAATTGCAATTCCGTTAACCGCAACCCAGGAAGTCCAGCTCTCACTTCTTGTAAAAATCAAATCCTGAGAGATAATTCTTGCTGTTATCAGCGCTCCTTTGAAATTCTTTGTGTGGCTCTTGTTCGGAAGCTCACACCATTCGCTCATATCAAAGCGTATATCGGGATTGGGCTTTGCAAGGCGTTCAAAAAATTCATATCTGATTTCGGGTTCAAAGTCACTGTGGTATGAATGAAAAGCAAAAACGCCGAGAACTTCCATTATCTTTTCATCTTCAAGCATTGCTTCAAGATATTCAACAGTTTTTCCGAGAAATTCTCCGCTTTCGGGAGCATAGAGCTTAACAGGGAGCTTTCTTCTTATTATCTCTTCGGCAAAAAGATGAAGTATTTCAATAACCTCTTCGGTTTCGTAGTGACAGCCCTCCTGCCAGACATATGAGCCTCCCCATTTCCACTGGGGCTCATTTATCGGGCTTATGTAGTTAACAGGAAATCCCTCGTTTAAAAAATGCTCGGTAACATCAAGAAAGTAATTAACGAAATCCATATACTTTGATTTCGGGATATTACAGGTGTGATAAAGCAGACTGCCCGAAGCCTGGCCCGTTGAGGTTTGGGAATAATGGGGCGAATTAGCAAAAAGAATAAGAGTATCTATATTGCCGAGATCAAGGCATTTTTTCATCATTGTTACCGCATTTTTATCCCTTGAAAAATCCCAGCTTGTTTCCTCTTTTTCCCTGTCGTAGAGCATAAAGCTCTCGCTTCTTCTCCACGGGTCTTTAACTCTATAGTTATCGGGGTCATATCCGCCTCCAACATTATATCGATAGATATTCAGTTTGAGTCCGTCATCGCCATAGAGAAGGTTTGCAATCTCATTTTGAGTTTTTTCATCGGCGCAATACTGACTCCACCAGCAAGCCGATGTTCCCCAGCCTTTGAGCTGCTGAAGCTGTTTTGCATCAGAAAGATTAATTTTCATAAGGATTTCCGCCTTTACTTTTTCTGAACTTTAGTATAAAATTATAAAGTAATAATGTCAATAAATGTGGAGAAAAAAATGAATTTTAATAATATAAAACTTGCGGCAATAGATTTGGACGGAACCCTTCTTGCAGATAATAAAAAGCTCTGCAACGGTGCAGAAGAAATAATTGAAAACGCTCATAAAAGCGGACTTCATATCGTTCCAATAACGGGCAGACCGTATAAGGGCGTTCCGGATTTCATAAAAAAGCTTTCGGCTGTTGAATATATCATAACCTCAAACGGAGCTCAGATTATTGAAAAAGAAAGCGCAAAAAGCATTTATTCCTATGCTCTTTCAAATGAAAAAAGCAAGGAAATAATAAAAATACTTCGCTCCTTTCCCTGCATGTTTGAACCTTTTTGCGACGGAGTCAGCTATACGGAAAAGCATATCTATGATTTTTATCTATCAAATTTCAAGGGCACTCCGCTTGAGGAATATTTCACCTCATCAAGAAAAATCTGCTCGGGCTATGATGAGATTTTCAGAGATTCTTCAAAATGCGCAGATGAGTTTTTTATTTCCTGCCCAGATGAAAAAACAAGAAGCGCACTTATGAGCGAGGTTGAAAAAATCGGAAATGTTCAGTTTTGCACTCACCGCGACCGCTTCCTTGAAATATCCGAAAAAGGAACCGATAAGGGAAATGCGCTGAAGGTTATCTGCAATCATATCGGAATAGATATTTCTCAAACAATCGCCTTCGGAGACGGAGAAAACGATATTCTGCTTCTTGAGGCAGCGGGAATCGGAGTTGCGATGAAAAATTCCGAAAAGCCGCTTTTCAGCCATGCGGATATTATCGCAAAAACAAATAATGAAAACGGAGTATGCGAAATAATAAGCAGGCTCAATCCTATTGATTGAGCCTGCTTTTATTATTCATCATTCAGCTTTACTTCTTTTCTTTCTATAGATTATCATTGTTATCATTCCAACAATGCCGCCGACGGTGTTCATCATCATATCCGTCATTGTATCAAAAAGTCCAAGATAGCCATATTCATTATGATACTTTGAAAGGTCGAACATTGCGGTTTCTTCACCAGGGCTTGCAAGCTGGAGGTTTGTTCCGTGGAGAGTGTCCATCAAAAATTCATAAAACTCCCATCCGACTGCAATCGTAAGGGCAAACATAAGGCTGAAAATCGCTGCAAGGGTTACTGCACAGTTTCCTTTTTTTCTCTGGATAATAATTGCGAAATCATATCCGAACACCGCGCAGGCAAAGCCCGAAAGAATATGCATAACTTCATCAAACCACATAAACTTATCGAAGAATCCGAGATATGAACCGAAAACAATTCCGATAAAAATAATAATATTCAGCGAGGTCTGACTGATTGGCTCAACCTCTTCGATAAAGCTGCCGTTTCCGAGTATCTGAAACAAATCCCAAAGATGTGTGAAGATAAAACAGAAAACGCTCTCCCATCCCATAACAATATTTTCATGACCGCCCTTGATAAACGAATATGCAGCGCAGATTAACATTGCAAGCCTTACGATAATCCAGAAAACAAGCTGAGCTTTCGGTATCTTATTTATCGGGTCTTTTTTTATCTTATAGCTCATAAAAGTGCCTCTCACACATATATTTAATCTATATATTACCACATTAAAGCAATAAATCAACCATCTTTTGTTAATTTTGCGCCTTGAATTATTAATTAATTATTAATTTATTAGACATTCGTTTGTTTTTTCGTGATTCTTCGCTATAATGAAAACGATAAAAAGGCAAATGCCTGACAGGAGGAAAAGATATGAATAAGCCAAATGCACCGTGGCTTAAGTTCTACGGCGATGATATTCCCGAAACAATTGAATACCCCCAGGGCTCAATGTATGAGGCAATAAAATATGCCTACGACAATCATCTCTATAACAACGGCTACAACAATAACGCTTATGAATTTCAGGGCAAAGGTACTTCATACCCCGAATTCTTCGCTAAAATTGACCGAGTTGCAAAAGCATTTAAAGCAATCGGAATTGAAAACGGCGACAGAGTAACAATCTGTATGCCAAACGCTCCTCAGGGAATTGACGCATTCTATGCTCTCAACAGAATCGGAGCTGTTCCGGCAATGATTCATCCGCTTTCGGCTGCGGGCGAAATCGCTTTCTATGTAAGCCATTCCGAAAGCAAGGCAATACTCGTTCTTGATATGTTTTATGAAAAGGTTCTTGAAGCGCTTAAGGATGTTGATTATCCTGTTAAGGTTATCGTTGCGAGAATTAAGGATGAGCTTCCTTTCCCGCTTAATCTTCTCTATCCTTTAACAGTTAAGGATAAGCCGACTCCGCTTCCTAAGGATGATAAAAATATTATCTCTTGGGCAGATTTCTTAAACGGCGGAAAAGCGGTTAAAGAGCTTCCCTCAACATTTCCGACAAAGGAAGAAACAGCGGTTATTCTTTTCAGCGGCGGAACAACAGGAACTTCAAAGGGTATTGAGCTTACAAACCTCAATATGAACGCTTTAGGCTATCAGGTTTCACAGTCTGCAGGCTTCCCAATGGAGGGCTTGAAGATGTTTTCTGTTATGCCTCTTTTCCACGGATTTGGTCTCGGCGTTGGAATACATACAGCTTTAGTCTGCGCTGCAACCTGTATTCTTATTCCTCAGTTTACAATCAAAACATACGCAAGAGATGTTCTTAAATACAAGCCGAATGTTATAGTCGGCGTTCCGACTCTTTATGAAGCACTTCTCAGAAGTGAAGGTTTCGAGGGCAAAGACCTCTCATTCTTAAAGGGCGTTTTCTGCGGAGGCGACTCACTTTCAGTTGAACTTAAAAAGAAGGTTGATAAATTCCTTACCGACCATAACGCAAAAGTTCAGATTCGTGAGGGCTACGGAACAACGGAATGCGTTACCGCTTCCTGTCTTACTCCGTTTGATTTCTTCCGTGAAGGCAGTATCGGAATTCCTTTCCCCGATGTTTTCTATCAGATAGTTGACCCTGCAACAGATAAAGAAGTTCCCTATGGAACCGAGGGTGAAATCTGTATCTGCGGACCAACCGTTATGAAGGGTTATCTCAAAAACAAGGCTGAAACCGCTTCAACGCTGAGAACTCACGACGACGGCAATGTCTGGCTTCATACAGGCGATCTCGGAACAATGGACGAGGACGGTTTCATTTACTACAAACAAAGACTTAAGAGATTAATAATCGTTTCGGGCTTCAATGTTTATCCCTCACAGGTTGAAAACACTATTGACGCTCATCCCGATGTTCTTCTTTCATGCGCAATCGGAATTCCTGATCCTTATAAGATTCACAAGGTTAAGGCTTTCGTTGTTCTTCGCCCCGGCGTTGAGCCAAGCGACAAGATTAAGGAAGAAATTCTTGAGCACTGCAAAAAGAATATTTCAAAATATGCAATGCCAAGAGAAATCGAATTCAGAACTGAGCTTCCGAAAACCCTCGTTGGAAAAGTTGCATACAGAAAGCTTGAAGAAGAGGAAGAAGCAAAGCTTAAGGCAAATGAATAAAAATAAGGTTGGCAATCGCCAACCTTATTTTTATTCATTAATTGAAAATTGAAAATGGAGAATTGAGAATTTCGGGCGGCACTTCCGCACCTGACTATATCCTGAAATAAACGCTCATTTCGTTTTCACCGCGGTTTGCCCATTTATGATACGGAATGAATTTTATTTTTACAGGCATTTGCTCAGCCTCTTTATATTCATAGTATAAAGCTGAGTCCTCTTTTTCTCTGAATCCGTCTGCAATAATGGAATTGCCGTCTTTTAAAAATTCACCGTCAGGGTTAACTCTGAGCATTTGCAGATTTTTGCCGTTATCTATTTCTTCAATGCAGTAGATAAACGGTCCTCTTGAAAGTGCTGCTTTGCCGACGTTTTCTCTGACCCTGTTTGAGCACTTAATAAGCTTTGCTTTCGGCTTGAAATCAAGGCTTACTGAGGTTTTTTCACTTATTTTTATATAAGCGTATCCGTCTTTTATTTCATAGGGACATGATATTGAAAAATCATTACTCCATTCAGGTATCCTTACTGCAAGATTTATTGCCTTTTTCGGACTAACGATAATCTCGGCTTTTCCGTTTTCTGCATAATCGGATTTTATTTCAAAATCAGCGTTATCCGCTTTAACCTGAGCGCCGACATACTGATGAATGAAGATGGTTTTTTCATTCTGAGCAAAGCAGTATTCACCGAGGGAGGAAATAATTCTCGCAAGGTTCGGCGGACAGCAAGCACAGCCAAACCATTTTTGTCTGACGGGGCTGACATAATGCTTTCTTGAATCCTTTTTACACGCTTCGGGGTTAATCTCAAGCAGATTTGAATAGAAAAACGATTTTCCGTCCTCAGCCATACCCGAAAGGATGTTGTTAAACAGCGCTCTTTCGGCAACATTATGGTAGTGGGAATCAGGATAAATTTCAGCCATTCTTCTTGCGAAGAAAACAAGCCCGATTGAAGCGCATGTTTCGGCATACGCCATATCGTTTTTCAAATCATAATCAAATGAAAACGCCTCGCCGTGTGCCGTTGCGCCGATTCCACCCGTTATATAGAGCTTTCTTTTTTCAATGCTATCCCATAAATCCTTGCAGGCTGAATATAGCTCTTCATCGCCGTAATACTTTGCAATATCAGCCATTCCGCTGTAAAGATAAACCGCTCTGACTGCGTGGCCAACGGCTTCTCTCTGCTCTCTTACAGGAAGATGAGCCTGTTCATAAACATGGTCTCCGTCCTTAGTTTCTTGATTTCTTTCAACGTCGAAATAGCAGGGGCGTTTGCCTCTTTCATCAATAAAGTATTTCGCTTCATCAAGATACTTCTTCTCGCCCGTTATCTCATAGAGCTTAACAAGTGCCATTTCGGTTATTTCGTGACCCGGATATGCTCTTTTTTTACCCTCTTCTCTGCCAAAGGTTTCGCAGATTAAATCGGCATATCTGCAGGTTGCATCAAGTAGCGCTCTTTCGCCCGTTGCGTTGAAATATGCTATTGCACCCTCGGTTAAATGACCGAAGCAATAAAGCTCGTGGAAATCGCGGATATTAGTAAACGCCGCCGAGGGATTATTAATAGTATAGAAAGTGTTAATATAGCCGTTTTCAAGCTGAGCGTTGCAGATTAAATCTATAACCTCCTGCGCTTTCTTTTTCAGCTCTCCGTCGGGATGATTTGAAAGAGAGAAGCCTACTGCTTCAATCCATTTATAAAAATCGCTGTCCTGAAAAACAAAGCCGTGGAACGAGTCTTTATCTGAGTTTTCATCATTATATTGCCATTTATCAACGGGGTAAGTGGGTGATTTTTTACCCTCTCTTAAAGCTGCTGCAACCTTGGCTGCCTTTTTGAAATTTGAAACGCAGTAGCTTTTTTCAGCGCCCTCAATTCTGTCGTTAAACGCTTCATACTGATAAGGGATAACTTCAGTTCTGACAAGCTCACAAATTCTGCTCCAGAACGGGTCGGTTATTTTTATGTTTTTAAGCTCAATGTGCTTTGACTGTTTTTCTTTAATCATAACGTTGAAAACCTGAATTCAGTTACAGTTTTAAATTCTTCGTTTGCCTTAACAAATCTTGCAGGGAATTCGGGAATATTAACGGAATCCGGATAGAACTGTGTTTCAAGCGCAATTCCTCTGCGATATTTAACAGCACCATTTTCCTTGCCCGCTGTATTATCCTTTGCCATCCAGCCGCCTGTATAGAGCTGAACGCCCGGTAAATCGGTGAATACCTCGAGCTTTCTTCCGCTCTCCTCGTCAATAAGCTCTGCGGCAAAGCCGAAAACATTATCGCCCTTGTTTAAGCAGTAGTTGTTATCATATCCGATACCGTCAATAACTGCTGAAAACGGTTCATCAATCTTTTCGCCGATTCTGTGAAGATATGTGAAATCAAGCATTGTTCCCCGAACGTCTGCAAGCTCGCCCTTCATAAGCTGGTCGTTGTCTGAAACTGTGAATTTATCTGCATCAATTCTGAGAAGATGCTCTTCAACCGTCTTTTCTGGGTTTGCGCTGAGATTGAAATAAACGTGATTTGTTGGGTTTGCAACAGTATCCTCGTCGCAGATGACGAAATACTCAATTCTCAGAGTGTTTTCGTCTGTGAAAGTATATTTAACTCTCATTGTGAAGTTACCGCCGAAGCCGTCTTCACCGTCGGGTGAAAAACGCTTGAAAACAACAAAATCCTCGCCTATTTCCTCAACATCCCAGGGGTTGAAAGAGAATGTTCCGCCGCCGTGGAGAGTCCAGGTTTTCTGGTTTTTCGTTGTGTTGTATTCCTTGCCGCCGAAGGTGAATTTTCCATCACGAATACGGTTAGCCCATCTTCCGACAACAAAGCCCTGATAACCGCAGGATGGATTCAGATAATCCTCAACCTTATCAAAGCCGAGAACAACATCCTCCAGCTTTCCGTTTTTATCGGGAACGCAGATTGCCTGAATTCCTGCGCCGAGAGTCTGAAGCGTTACGCTTGCTCCGTTTTTATTAGTTATTTTGTACAAGTAAACCTTTGTGTTTTCGTCGAAATTGCCGAAAACTGATTTTTCAACTGCCATTTTTATACTCCTTTGATTGCCAAAAAAATTGTTTAACTCAAGTATATAATAAGTCTTAATTAATTTCAATACTCTTGACTTTTTATTTTTTTTAGATATATTATAATAATGCTTTAGAAAATTTTGTTAAAGGAGCACGCATATGGAATATGTTGTTTCAATAATGAGATATGTAGCGCCCGTTGCGGCAGCGTTTATTTTGCTGACATGCATTATTTCGCTGTTCAGAAACAGGCCGAGAACTCATGTTCTTGCAAGGCTTGTTGACCAGAACGACGGCTCTATATTTGAAATAACCCATTGGGAAACCTCAATCGGAAAGGTTAAATCAAACGATATTGTTTTGCCTCTGCCCTCTGTCAGCCGTTTTCATGCGGTTATCGCAAAAAGGCGCAAGGACTGGGTTGTTTTTGATACATCATCAAGAACTGTTGGTATTCTTGTTAACGGGGAGCAGATTGAAAGCAGAAATATTATTGAAAACGGCGATATTATTTCAATCGGAACAATCAATCTTAAGTTTGAATGCGACGAAGCACTCTCGCCAAAGAGCAAGCGCCAGATAAGACAGCAGGTTCGCCAGAGCGCGCCTGCGCCGAGCGTTGCATATGCCGTTCTCGTTGATATTGCAACAAAGCGCCCTGTTTATATCAAGAAGCAGGATATCTTAATCGGACGCGGAGCTGACTGCGATATAACTCTTAATTCGGAGATGGTTAGCTCACGTCACGCAAGAATACATAAAACGAGCAAGGGCTGGGCTCTCAGCGACCTTGATTCACACAATGGAACAAAGCTCAACGGAAGATATATCAATCAGCCACAGCTGATATTTGATGAGGATATGCTCACCTTTGGGGATAAAGTCTTCATCTTCTATGAAAAATAAGGGGAAAGGAGATATTTATGAGTTCAAAAAGCAAAAAATCACCTAAAATCAAACCTGTAAACAATTTCCTTTTGCTTATTGTTTTATCGGCTTTTCAGGTTATAACGGGCTTTATTTCCGCTACCTGCTCAGAAAAATTCGAGAGCAAGGCGATTATTTCTCTTCTCTGCCTTGTTGCAACCGAATGGGTTTATGTTATAGTTTTCTACACAATTTTTCACAGACGAAATTTCGAGCTTGAACTGATTGCTTTTTTCCTTTCGGGAGTGGGTCTTGTTACTATAGGAAGCGTTTTCCCCGACTCAGCATATAAGCAGTATTTTATGGTTCTTGCAGGTCTGATAGTTTTCATCATAATGGTTTTCCTTCTCGGAAATGTTGATTTATGTATGAAGCTGCGCCTGCCCGCTGCCATTGCAGCACTCTTGCTTTTGCTTGTTAATATCGTTATTGCAAGAGCAACAAACGGCGCAAGAAACTGGATAACAATAGGCGGAATCACCTTTCAGCCGTCGGAATTAGTTAAAATCGCATTTATTTTCGTTGGCGCTGCAACGCTTGAAAAAATTCAGACCTCGAAGAATATTTTTGCATTTATTGGCTTTTCGCTTGCCTGCGTAGGCTCGCTGATTATTATTAAAGACTTCGGAACTGCGCTGATATTCTTCGTAACCTTCCTTATAATCGCATTTATGAATTCGGGCGATATTAAAACAATAATTCTTGCAATTGCTTCGGCAGTTATGGGCGGCGCAATCGTTCTTAAATACAGATCGTATGTTATGAGAAGATTTGCGGTTTATCGCCACGTCTGGGAATATCCTTATGACCAGGGACTTCAGCAAACAAGAGTTTTAGTCGGAATTGCAAGCGGAGGACTTTTCGGAGTTGGAATAGGAAACGGATATGTTCGCTATGTTTATGCTCCTGTATCCGACAGTATCTTCGGCGTAATCTGTGAGGAATGGGGCTTTATTTTCGGAATAATGCTCGTTTTATCCTTCGTTTGTATTGCAATAAGCGCGCTTATTAACTCAATAGCCTCGCGCTCAACATTTTATTCAATCGCAGCGGTTGCAGGGGCTGGTATGCTCCTCTTCCAGTGCGCTCTTAATGTTTTCGGTATTACCGATATTCTTCCGCTTACAGGCGTAACAATTCCATTCGTTTCCCTCGGCGGAACCTCTATGATAAGCTGCTGGGCTGTTCTCGGTTTCATCAAAGCAGCCGATGTTCGCACCTATAATTATCTGGGAGGTGCTAAGAAGAAATGAAAATGATAACAAAAAGAGGAATTTTTCTCTGGATTTTATCCGCTCTTTTTATTGCGGGAATAGTTTTTTTAACTGTTTCATTCGTTCAAAACGGTGATGAGTGGGCAATGAAGCGCTATAACCGCCATCTCTATTCAAACGGCGAGCTTATCGGCGCAGGAACTATAACCGATACAAATGGCGAAATTCTCGCTCAGACCGTTGAGGGCGAGCGTGAATATTCCGATAGCGAAACAACACGAAAATCAACTCTCCACGTTGTCGGCGACCCAAAGAACTTTATTTCAACAGGCGTTCAGGCAGCATTTGATTCAAAGCTGACAGGATATAATATTATGTTCGGCGTTTATAATATTGAGCGTTACGGCAGAGGAAACGATATGAAGCTGACTATCGACAGCGAAATCTGTAACGCCGCTTATAACGCTCTTGACGGACGAAAAGGAACAATAGGAATTGTAAACTATAAAACGGGCGATATTATCTGCTCTGTTTCCTCGCCGTCCTTTGACGTTAATAATATTCCCGATAATCTTGAAACAAGCGAATACTATGAGGGCGTTTATATCAACCGTCTTCTTTCTGCCCACTATGTTCCGGGCTCAACCTTTAAACTTGTTACCGCAATTTGCGCTATTGAAAACATTCCCGATATCTATGAAAGAACTTGGAAGTGCAACGGCGCTTATCAGCCTGAAAAGGGCGTTGAAATAACATGTAATTCCGACCACGGAAATGCAATTAATTTCAAAAATGCGCTTGCAAAAAGCTGTAACTCAACCTTTGCTCAGATTGCTATTGAGCTCGGCGAGGATAAGCTCAATGAAACAGCAAAAGAGCTTGGAATCGGCTCAACGATTAAAATCAGCGGCGAAATCGAGGCGTTTCAGGGCAAATTTGAGCTTAAAAATTCCGCTTCCGACCTTCTCGGATGGACGGGTATCGGTCAGGGCGAAACAAGAATTGCCCCGATAACAATGCTCAGAATAGTCAGCGCAATAGCAAATGAGGGTGAAGCCGTTTCCTTCAATATTGTTGACGATTTCGCCAATCAGGCGGGCAAGGCGCTGAATATAACTCTTCCGACAAATAAGGTTACGCTGATGAGCAGCGATACCGCCTCACAGATTAAGGATATGATGAGGTATAATGTTAAGGAGCAGTACGGCGACTATAACTATGAGGGGCTCAACCTCTGTGCAAAGAGCGGAACCGCTCAGATAGACAGCAACGAAAGCCATAATATTGCATGGTTTACAGGCTTTATGGATGACGATAAAAACCCCTATGCCTTTGTTGTCGTTGTTGAAAACGGTAATTCAGGCAGCCAGACCGCAGGTCCGATTGCAAACAAAATATTGCAGAAACTTGTGGACTAAAACAGATTAAAACCGCATATATATAAAATAGTGCAAAGTTGCGCCCCACGACTCGCGCCTCGCGTGAAACTCGAAACTTGAAACTATTTGAGGGAATTAGCGACCATCCCTCCACCGCAAACGGTCCCCTCCCTTTGACAAGGGAGGCAAATAGGCTAGGAGATTTATATATGCGTGTTTTAACATTCAAAGCAAAGCCGAAAGCAATTTTCGGAGCAATTTTAGCAGTAACGGGACTAATAGTTATCCTTCTGACCTTTGTTTCAAATCATTCCTCAAAGGCTGAGCAGACTTCCTCCTCTCCGATAAGCTGCGCAACAAAGGAGCAAAGGGATGAATATCTGTCCTCTTTGGGATGGGAATATAGCGCGGAAAGTGAAAAAGAAATAACCATCCCCGAAAAATTCAACGAGGTTTATGAAAACTATAATTCCACTTTGAAAAAGCAGGGTTTTGACCTTGAAAATTACAGAGGTAAAACTGCAACCTTATATACATACAATATATCAAACTATAACTCGACGGATGAAATAATTGCCGATTTAATTGTTTGCGACGGAGTTTTAATCGGCGCAGATTTATGCAATCCGTCGGCGGAGAACGGCTTTTTAAAAGCACTTGAGAAAAACAATGCAGCGACTTGATAAAATTATTGCAGATAAACTGAATATAACGAGAGCTCAGGCAAAACAGCTTATTAAAAGCGGCGAGGTTTCATTCAATTCACAAGCTGTTCTCTCGCCTGATTTAAAATGTAGCGAGGAAGATGAAATAAGCGTTTCGGGCAAGAAGATTTCGTCTGAAAAATTCGTCTATATTATGATGAATAAGCCAAAGGGCGTTATCTGCGCAAGTGAGGGCGAAAGTGAAAAAACTGTTATCGACCTTTTGCCAGAGGGAATGAGAGTTAAGGGGCTTTTCCCTGCGGGTAGGCTTGATAAGGATACAACGGGCTTTGTTCTTATAACCAACGACGGCGAATTTGCCCACAATATTTTAAGCCCGAAAAAGCATGTTAAAAAAACATATCTTGCACTTTTGGACAAGCCACTTGACAAAGGCGTTATAATGGATTTTGAAAGTGGAATGAACCTCGGTGAAGAAAGGCTTCTTCCGGCAAAGCTAAGCGCACAGAATGAAGAAAAAACGCTTGCAAAGGTTGTTATTAAACAGGGCATTTATCACCAGATAAAAAGAATGTTTAAAAAGCATAAAATTGAGGTTTTAGAGCTTAAAAGAATAAAAATCGGCTCACTTTCTCTTGATGAAAACCTTAAAGAGGGCGAAAGCCGATACATAACACAGCATGAACTTGTACAAATGGGGTACGACCCCATTTGTACATAGTTGTAATATTTTTTGGCGAGATTTATTGATAATTTATACTATATGTATAAAAAACAGGAGGACGTTAAAATGCTTAAAAAGAAAAATTTAATTCCCGTTTCACTTTTAACGGGTTATCTTGGCGCAGGAAAAACAACGGTTTTAAACCATGTTCTTGCAAATCAGGAGGGCTATAAGGTTGCTGTTATCGTTAATGATATCGGCGAGGTTAATATTGATGCTTCTCTTATAGCAAAGGGCGGAAATGTTACTCAGCAGGACGGGGACCTTGTTCCGCTTTCAAACGGTTGTATCTGCTGCACACTCAAGGTTGACTTAATGAATCAGATTATCGACCTTGCAAAAACAAAGAAATTCGACTATATTCTCATTGAGGCATCGGGTATATGCGAGCCGGGTCCGATTGCAGGCTCAATCTGTATGCTCGACGGAACAGACAAAAATGTTAAGCTCCCCGGAGTTGCATATCTCGACAATATAACAACTGTTGTTGACGCTAAAAGAATGGCTGATGAATTTGGCTCAGGCGCAGACCTTCTCAAAGAAAATCTTGATGAAGAGGATATCGAAAATCTTCTTATTCAGCAGATAGAATATTGCACAACAATAGTTCTCAACAAGATTGACGAAGTTAACGAAAAAGAAAAGGCGGATGTTCTTGAGGTTATCAGAGCGCTTCAGCCGAAAGCAAAAATTATTGAAACAACCTTCGGCAAGGTTGACGTTGCCGATATTCTTTCAACAAACCGCTTTGACTATGAAAAAATCCTCGAAAGCGCAGGCTGGATTCAGGCTATGGAGCAGGAGGGCGAAAACTCCGAAAATCATCACGAGGAGCACGAAGAACACGAGCATCATCACCATCATGACCATGACGATGAACACGAACATCACCACCATGACCACGACGATGAGCACGAACACCACCACGGCTCTCATCATCACCATCACCACCATCACGATGAGGGCGAGGCTGAGGAATACGGAATTTCAACCTTTGTTTATCAGAATGTTAAGCCCTTTGACAAAACAAAATTTGAGAGCTTTGTTTTTGCAAAATGGCCCAAGGAAGTAATCAGAGCAAAGGGACTTTTCTGGATTACCGAGGACCCCGACACCGCATATATCTTTGAACAGAGCGGAAAACAGAAAACCGCCATGGATGACGGACTTTGGATTGCCGCCTTCCCTGAAAAGGATAAAAAACAAATTCTTGATATGAATCCCGATATTGCGGCTGCATGGCACCCCGTTTATGGCGACAGAGTTAACAAAATCGTTTTCATTGGAAGAAAAATGGATAAAGAAGCAATTATCAAAGCACTTGATGATTGCATTTCAGAATAAAAAGGACTGCTTGGGAGAACCTTCGTAAAGAAGGTTCTCCCAATTAAATTAATCCTTTGGATTAATGAAATATTCTTTCAGAATATGAAATTGCTTCGCAATGAAATACGCCTGCGTCGTATATAGGATTAATTTAATTTCATATCGAGCAAAGCGAGATATTTCACAATTTGCTTTAGCAAATTATTTCATATTGCATAGCAATATTTCATTAACTACAGACCGATTCTCTTTCGGTCTGTTTTTCCTTTTTCGGATTTGTCTTTACAAATCCTATGCTCGCTACAGTCTGTGACACATATTTGCTCTTTACTGAATACCGTGGTATAATGAAACAAATAAATCGGGATTTGGGAGGTAAAGGCAGGAACGTGATTATTTTGTTAACAGGAGCATCTCACACAGGAAAGACTCTTTTGGCGCAGCGAATGCTCGAAAAGTACAAATATCCATATCTCTCCATTGACCATCTGAAGATGGGGCTGATCCGCAGCGGCAACACAGAGCTTGGGCCAGAAGACGACGATGCTCTCACGGAGTATCTATGGCCCATTGTCCGCGAGATGATCAAGACCGTAGTCGAAAACAGACAGAACTTAGTCGTTGAGGGCTGTTATATTCCCGCAGATTGGAGAAATGACTTTGATGCGCATTATCTGCCGTCTATTCGATTCATTTGCCTTGCCATGACCGAAGAGTATATTGACAGTCATTATCATGAGATCATCGGACATGAGTCGGATATAGAATCCAGGCTGATCGAAGCCGATTGTACACCCGATGACCTGAAGGAATGTAACAGATGGTACATCGAAACGTTCGGAAGTGT
>JAFSRX010000064.1 GCA_017445905.1 Eubacterium sp. | reverse complement strand
GCAGTTTAAGTTGTTTGGTTTTATTCAGATTGGTGATTACAAAATTGTCTGCATACTCGCGTATTCAGGCGATTTTTAATCGCCAAGATGGGTGAAAGCGGACAACTTAAACCGTGACCTCCTTATGACAAGTGGGGCAATTCGGTCAGTTTTTTGTTTTATCACTATAAATATTAATAATAATTGTATATTATTGATTTTTATGTTACAATATATGTAATCTGGATAAATCTATCAATTAACAGGAGTCGGTGAAAATGAAAAAGAAATTCCTATCAATAGTATTGTCCGCTCTTATAGCAATAACTAATCTGACAATAATTCCTGTTTCATCATATGCGTATGACGAAGCTCAGGAAACGCTCTCAAACATCTCAACTGCAGACTGGATGAGCGTTATTCGTGATGATACGAGGCTGACTGAGATTACTATTCCGGGAACACATGATTCCTGTGCGCGCAAATTCCACAATGAAGATGCGTTCGGCGTTATGAGCGGAATTTCGAAATGCCAGAGTTTAACGATAAGAGAACAGCTTGACGCGGGAATCCGTTTTCTTGATGTTCGCTGCGAGGTTGACGCAAGCTCTCATTCGGTTAAAACCGTTCACGGCTCAACTGACTGCTGGAACGGCAATGACTACTATTATCTTGACTATGTTTTCAACGATGTATATAGCTTCCTCGACGCTCATCCGAGTGAAACTGTTTTAATCAGCATTAAAGAGGATGACGGTAATAACGGAGTTCCCCATTTTACCAACGCAGTTTATGAATATATCCACGGCTATCGCAGCAACGATAACCTCTATTTCTATGGCGAAGGCTATAATTATAAAGACCGTTGGTATCTTGGTAAATCTGTTCCAAAGCTCAGTGACGTTCGCGGAAAATGCGTTTTGTTCAACCGTTTTGACCAGTATATCGGCAGCGAATCAGGGCAGGGCGTTACGGTTGATGAAAATGAATCGGGTCAGAAAATCAAGTATAACGAGATGGAAGGCGATTTTGCCGAGCCGTATTATCAGAATATCTACAGCAATAACACAGGCATTGGAACTGCGCATATTCAAGACTTTTATAAATGGAACACGGGTCAGAAAATAACCGCTACCCAGTATATGCTCTCCCTCGGTCACTGGCACGGAGAATATTATATCAACTATTCATCAACTGTTTCAGACTCCTCAATTCCGAATCCACAGGATTTATCAAAAAAGGTTAATCCCTCATATTTCAGCTATACATATGAAAAAACAAAGCCTTCGGGAATTTTTGCAATGGATTTTGCAACAAGCGACATTGCAAGAAAGATTATTGAAAACAACGAGGGTGTTTGCACCGTTGTTGAAGGCTGGGACGGAAATGTTTATTACAGACTCAACAGAAAAACGGGCGAGCTGAGAATAAGCGGAACGGGCGCAATGAATAACTACGCCTTTTCAAACGCAAAGGGTCAGAACGGTGCAGGCTCAACAGCTCCCTGGGGCGACCAGAACAAAAATGCCGTTGACGATAATCAGTATAATTCCGATTTAATTACAAGTGTTGTTATTGAAGAGGGAATAACCTCAATCGGAAATTACGCTTTTTACGGCTACGACCATTTAACCTCTGTTTCAATTCCTTCTTCGGTTAAAAGCATTGGTGAGGGCGCATTTACTAAATGCTCTGCGCTTACCTCAATAGATATAAGCAACAAATACATAACAAGCATCGGAAACTATGCATTTAAGGACTGTACAGGACTAACCTCTTTTACAACCTCGGCAAATGTTACATCAATAGGAACGGATGCGTTTGCAAACTGCGGAAGTCTCGTTATGCGCGGGGATGCAGGAATTTATTCCCAGAGCTATGCAAACGATAATTCTATAACCTATGTTTCGGCAGGCGAATATAATTCGGATATAAACTGGTTTATTTCAAAGGCAACATATTATGAGCCTTATACCTCGGACCTTGGCGGAACAGGTGTTACTAATTATGCCGACGGAGAAAATACTGTTCGCTGGGAAGCCTCTCGTGCAGATGATTACGCAAGCGAAAGAAGCGGAGTTACATTCATTCCTTGGAGCATAGACAGAACAGGAATAAACTATATAAACACTTCAAAATCAGCCCTCGGCGGTGAAAGCAGCGATAATGGCGTTACTATCAGCTTTTATAGACTGATAACAGGAAATTATTATGACGGCTGTGCCCTAACTCTTGCACAGAGCCAGAGCAAATATCTTGCAATTTACGATAACGCAAAGCTCTATTATCAAAACGGCTCATCTTCTCAGAGCTACACAACGGCAGGAAGCGGAGTCATCAACAAAAAATGGCAGTATATAACTGTTTCGATTGATTCTGATAACATAAGGGTATATATCGACGGAGTTCGTCAGTATCAGACTGCAAACACCTCAAATATTCTTGATTTTCTTGAAAGCGAAAGCACTCTTGTTTATCCCGGTTCATATATGAGCCGAGGAACCTGTTCGCTTGCGCTTGATGAAATCTCGGTTTTGCCCGTTGCTGTTAACGATGTTGAAGCAAACGCAATGTTTATGACCTATAAGGCGCCGATTATTTATGAAAGTGACCAGCGCCCCGGAGATGCGGATGTTAAAATCTATTCATCAAACGGATATGAGAATGTTATTTATACCCATGGTGAAAACACAACAACAAACAGCGGCGTTTCTCAGGCGGCGGATTATATGTTTAAGGGTGACGAAATTGCCGACGGCGATAACGACGACGCATATATTTATTCAACAACCGCAGCCGGAACTGAAAACGAGCTTTATACAACATTTTCTGTTAACAGTAAATATACAGCATCAGAATATGTTTTAGATAACTATTATAATATTCTCAGAGCAACCGAAATCAGCAATTCAAACGGCAGAAGAACATACAGACTTTCCGGAAATCTCACTTCGGGATATGCAGATGGAAGCGATGATGATATAAGGCTCAGAATTGCGCTTACAACGGACGGCGAAAACTATATTGCCGAATATAAGTATGTTCATGTAACCCAGCACCCTGTTTCTTCTCATGCTTTGTCGGCAGTTCACAGAAGCTGGGACAACAAAACAAGGGATGTTGGCGTTTTCTTCAGAGCAAACGGCTCAACGGGTTATTCTTCAACCTATTATTCGGGCAACTATGCCTATGTTCACACTCCTGTTTTTATCGGAAACGGTTGGGGATTTGCATCAAATTATAACGCCGATAATTTCTTTATGCTCGGTGACGGAAAAACGGGCAATGATTCAGACGGTGCATTTCCTTCAACAACAAATCTTGATATAGTTAACGCAGGCGCATACGGTCAGAGAGAAAACGGCTCGGGAACTGTTACAACGAGCGGAACAACTGCAAATTATTATATTGATAAATCTCAGCTTAAAGCAGGTGAAACGATGGGCGGAGTTTCGCTTGACAACGATTCAAACACCTTCAGAGTTTCGGGAATTGTAACCCGTCTTGCTGCAAGGCATGTCGGAACAAATTATTGGTGGAGAAATTGCTATGTTACAACCGATAACGGTTTATGGTGGAATTTAACTTCGGATAATTCTGTTGCCGAAAGCATTGAAACACGCAGTAATAACGACAACGGCAATCCTGAGGAATTTAACTACGCTGGGGCGCAGTTAACGGGTTATCTCGATAAAGGAAATGAGCAGAGTGCATTTGTCAGCGTTGGTATCAATCATTCATCGGACGAATACTGTGCTGTATCACAGATTAATTTCAATTTCCATATCTGTGATAAATCAACGCTCAGAAATCTTGTTGATGGCTATGATGCTGAGGGAATAACGGGCGCATGGACTTCTCACGATGATTGGGAGGCTTATCAGAAAGCGCTCAGCGATGCATATGCAGTTCTTAATGATTATAAGGATATGACCTCGCCCGATGCAAATTCAACGGTTTATAAAAACCTTGTTGCAGCTCATGATGCTATTGCTTATACAGACACATCAACCTATGAAGCTGCAAGAAATTATGTTGTTGGGGCTCTTTCTCAAAACAAGCTTTATGAGAGAAACTCGCTTGAAAGAGTTTTCGATTTTATGCATACCGAGCTAAAGAATCAGCAGAGCTATGATATCCACGCAGGCAAGATTTATTTCAATATGCATTTTGTTGAGGAGCTTGATATAAAGAGCGGAATCAGTGATGTTAAAGCTGCTGCTGTTTCAAAAACCGATGAGGTTAAATATGACCTTGATGAAATTGAAAGCATAAAAGATGAATTTCTTTCAAATGTTTCAATAAGCGAAACTGTCGGCACAACAAAATACACCTATTATTGCTATTATTCACAGGATTCATATGATTCCCTTGTTGAAAAAACAATCAGCGATATCAACAACGCCTATATGCACTACAGTGTTAACACTAATTCGGGCAATGTTGTTAAAGAGGCTGCAAACCCGTTTTCCGGCAAGGATTTATCGGGCGGATTTACAATCAGCTTTTCAAAATACTGCGCTTATGATTCAGGCTGGAATACCTCGCTGATTAATTTCTCAACAGGAAAACAGAGCGATAACAGATATTTCATCATCATGGCAAACGGCGTTGTTCTCTTTAATGACGGAAACGGCGGTGTTGGCGGAAATAACGGCTGTTATTTCGATGTTACCGATAATTCAAAAACAAATTCAACAGGCGCAGCATGGCACGATATAGACCTTGTTTTCTATAAGGAAAATAACGGCAATCATATGATGGCATACTATGTTGATAATGCGCTTGCTCAGAGATTTAACCTGAGCAATCTTGCAGCAGGCGGCTATCCAAACGGCGTTTCATCGGGAAATGACGGAATTTTCTCCTTCCTTTCAAGCAGCGACATTAAACTATACTACGGCGCATCGTTCACAGCCTACGGAACAATGGGCGGAACATGCGAATGTTATCTTGACAAGGTTGATTATTATACCTCGCCGATATTCCCGATTGAAAAGAGCGTTTCAAATGATTTGCTTTATTCAAATGATTTCACTGATTCTCTCGGCGGTGAAGCTGTAACAGGAAACGCAGACGGTAGCAGCGTTCATCTTGATACAAGCAATAACGACGGAAGAACTAATACCGCATATCTTCCCTGGAGCCGCGGCGCATCAACAAATTATATTTCAACTAATGCCTCTCCGTTTGAAAACAAAAATACCTCAAACGGTTATTCAATCAGTTTTTACCAGAGAATAAACGGAAATTATTGGGACAACACCGAGTCAATAACCTTTGCCCAGGGGGCAACGGGTGAATGTAAGTATTTCACTATCGGAACAGATGGATGGATTCGTTTTAATAACGGAAACGGCGGAAGTGATTCAAGCCTCAGCTCTGCAGGTTTGTATTTTGACTACACAACCAACTGCAACAGCATTGCAAAGCAGACATGGCAGCTGATAACTGTTGATATTATTGATGATTATCATTTCAGATACTATGTTAACGGAACTCTTGCCGCAAACATTGAAGTAACAGGAACGAGTCAGTATGCTGCAAGCGGAGGACTTATGAGCTTCCTTGCAAACGGCAACACTAAGCTTTATTTAGGCTCATATACTCCGTATTGGCAGACGGCAACACTTTCTCTCGACAACGTTAAATGCTTCTCTCATTCGCTTTCGGATAGCGAGGTTGCTGCACTTTATAAAAGTGAAACAAACAATGTTTCTTCTCCGATTTATTCAAACAGCTTTGATGAGGATATCCCCGATGTTGTAAGCGGCGCTGCAAAATGGGAGGCTTCATATGAAAACAGAAGCGGACTTCTCCATATTATGAGCGATTCCGCAGACGGAGATGTTGATATCTATGTTGACGGCGTTCTCTCAAGCGATACTTCATCAATTAAATACGGCTCAGAGATAACCGCAGTATATAGCGGAACTTCAACTCCGTACGGTTGGGATAACAGCATAACAAACAGCAGGGGAACAACTGCTGATTCCTTCGACGGCGAGGAATATACCTTTACCCTTACGGGAAACAGCACTCTCAAATACTTTGCAACCGATGAAATAGTTGATTTATCAAAACTTCTTGCAGCATATGAAGGCGCAAATGATATTTTAATGAATCTCAACGGAAAAACAGCGAAATATTCAAATTCTTCGCTAACCGAACTGACTTCAAGCATTAATTCCGATGTAAGGGATTATCTCAGCGCAGACGCAAGAACTCTTGCAAGATTCCCAATGAGCGTTGAAACAAAGGCAGACGCCTATGCCAACGCTATAAATGAAGCCGTTGATTCCCTTGAAGAAGCTGAAACAGGCGTTGATTTATCGGTTTATCAGAAGCTCGTTGACACTGTTGAAAAAGCCGATGATGATATTTACAGCCTTGATAATGAATTCAAAGAACGCATGAAACGTATTGCCTCAGATATAAATGGAAACAGCGTTGAATATGAAAGCATAGACGGCGACAGCGTTTCAATTAAAACCGTTAAGGCTTCTGCAACTCAGGGCGATATTGATGATATCAACACATCAATAGCATCGGGACTCAGCACTAAAATCAAACAGTATGAGATTAAGCTAAAAGAAGGCACCCTCAGCGCTGCCGACGGAATAACCTTCAATAATTCAACAAGCTCATATGACAGAGAAAACGATAAATATCTTGCCACCTATTCATCAAAGCTAAATCTGAGAGCCGATGAAGATACGGCATGGTATATGGATTTTGATTCAAGCACAACGAGTCGTTCAAATCAGTATCAGGGCTTCGGCAAGAGATTTTCAACAACAGTTTTCGGAAATATCAATATTTACGCTCACCAGAGAACAAATGATAATCCGTATAAACTGACAATCAAGAGAACATATAATAATCTTTCGAATGAGCCGATACAGCTTGTTGATTACGTTTCATCTTCATATGTTCTGCCCCCTGCTCCGGCGATTGCGAATTACAGCTTTAACGGATATAAAGTCGGCAGTGAAACAAAGCAGCCGGGGGCAAGCATAACGCTTGATTCGGATAAAGAGATAACTGCTGAATATACCTTTAACGGCGAGGCAAACTGTGCCATCAGCGCAACTGCTCTTGAAAACGGAACAGGCTATAGCAATTCCGTTGCATATAATACAAGAATTGAGCTAAAGGGCGGCGATAATGCTTACGGCTGGGTTGAGCTTATCAAGGACGGTAAAGAAACAAACTGGCGTCCGTTCTATATAGGAGCCAATCTTGTTTACTACGCAACTGAAAGCACAACGCTTAAAGCGGTAACAAAAGCTGAATTTGATGGATACGCTTTCACACTTCCGACGATAAACAACAAGCAGAGCAATGCTCTTGTTGCCGAAGGAAAAACAATTTTTAACGGACAGATTGTTTATACTGACGCAGACGATATTGTTGAATACGGAATACTTGTTGCAAGCTCAGACAATCCTGAGTATGAACTCAGTCAAAGAGATGTTATTCTTGAAAATTCGGGAGTTAATACCGATTTCACTGTTCGCAGATGTAAATCAACAAAACTCGTTGGCGCAAAGCAGTTTACAATATCTGTTCGAAATCTCAGCGGAGAAATCGCATACAGAGGTTATATTATCCACAATACCTCAAACGGACTTATAACTGAATATACTGATATTTCAGTGCAGACAATATAAAAAGTGGGGCAAAGCCCCACTTTTTATAATTGAGATTGAAAATGGAAAATGGAAAATTGAGGGTGGGCAAGCCGACACCCATTTATAATAGCTGTCCGCAGGACCATTAATTCTTAATTCCTCATTCTTCATTCTCAATTTTATTAAAGAAGTCCGTCCCAGGTGTCAACCTCTTTGGCTTTCTTTTCTTCCTCGTCAAACCAGTGCTGAGTTACTGATTTGCTCTCTGTGAAGAAACGGTAAGCGTCTTTGCCGAGGCAGTGGAGGTCACCGAAGAAGCTCTGCTTATGTCCGCTGAAAGGAACGAAGCCAACGGGAACAGGAATACCAACGTTGATACCAACCTGACCGCCGTCTGTATGTCTTGCAAACTCACGTGCATAGTAACCGCTCTGAGTATAGATAACAGAGCCGTTTGCATATGGGTTATCGTTCATAATTCTGAGACCGTCTTCAAAGTTTTTGCAGGTCTTAACGCAGAGAACGGGACCGAATACCTCTTCGTCACCGATTGTCATACCCTCTTTTACATCTGCGAAAACTGTTGGGCCAACGAAGTAGCCGTTTTCATATCCTTCGGGAACTTTTGGATTACGTCCGTCAACAACAAGTGTTGCGCCTTCATCAATACCCTTCTGGATATCGGCAAGAACTTCGTGATAGTGTTTTTCATATGTAATCGGACCAAGTCTTGTGCTCTTATCCCATGCAGGACCGCAGTTAACTGATTCAATCTGTTTTTTAAGCTCAGCGATGAACTTATCAACTATTGATTCCTCAACAACGCAAGCTGAAAGAGCCATACATCTCTGACCGCCGCAGCCGAAGGCTGAGTTAATAACGCCTGCAACTGTTCTCTCAAGAGCGCAGTCCTCCATAACAAGAGCGTGGTTCTTAGCCTGGCAGAGAGCCTGACATCTCTTGCCTGTTGAAGCAGCCTTTTCGTAAATTTTAAGACCAACGGGAGTTGAGCCAACGAAGGTGATACCCTTAACATCGGGGTGTTCAAGAATTGTGTTGATTTCGTTTCTTGAACAGGTTACAACGTTGATAACGCCGTCGGGAACGCCGGCTTCTTTATAAAGCTCTGCAATTCTCATAGCTGTTCTCGGAGTGAGGGAAGCAGCCTTGAGTACCATTGTGTTTCCGCATGCGATACAAACGGGAGCCATCCAGCCGAATGGAATCATTGCAGGGAAGTTAACGGGAACAATACCTGCGAAAACGCCGAGGGGCTCGCGATATTTAACAGTATCAAAGCCTGCCGAAGCGTCCATAAGGCTTTCACCCATCATAAGCGAGGTTGCCTGAGTTGCAAGCTCGGTTCCTTCCTGAGCCTTTCCAACATCACCTGCAGCCTCTGCCCAGGTTTTACCGTTTTCCTCACAAACAATCCGGGTGAGCTCATCCATATGCTTGATAAGAAGATTTCTTACATTATAAAGAATCTGCGTTCTTTTTCTTGCAGGAGTTGCTCTCCATGCGGGATATGCAGCCTTAGCAGCTTCGATAGCCTCTAAAACTTCATCGTTGGTGCAGCAAGGAGCCTGACCTGTTACTTCGCCCGTTGAGGGATTGTGAAGATCATACCAGACATCTGTTTGCGAATCCTTGAACTCACCGTTTACAAAATACTTGAGCTTTTCCATAGTTATACCTCTCTTAATTTATTTCGCTTTATTTTAGCATTATATATTAATTATTGCAATACTTTTATTTTTATTAGTTCACCGATAATATAATCGGAGCGAAGCGACCCATCCACGAGCCACGCACCACGGACCACGGACCACGAGCCACGAGACGCAAAAGGCAGCTGAATTTATCTCGCCTTTGAGTCTATCTCTTCCTTGATTCTTGCAACAAATTCATCAATGCTCGTTGCGCCTTCGTCTCCGTTCTTTCTTGAACGAACTGAAATAGTATTTGCCTCAATATCCTTATCGCCGACAAGAATCATATAAGGGATTTTTTCCATCTGTGCAGCGCGAATCTTGAAGCCGATTTTTTCGCTTCGATCATCAATCTCACAGCGAACGCCTATCGCTTCAAGCTTTTGCATCATTTCTCTTGCATAATCCTGATGTCTGTCTGCAATCGGAAGGAACTTAACCTGAACGGGAGCAAGCCAGGTCGGGAATGCGCCCATTGTTTCCTCGATGAGATATGCCATAAATCTGTCGAGCGAGCCGAGAATTGCTCTGTGAAGAACAACGGGAGTTCTTGGTGTGTTATCCTTATCAATATAGGTTAAATTGAATTTTGCGGGTAAGCAGAAGTCGAGCTGACAGGTTGAAAGCGTTATCTCTGCGCCGACAGCGGGCTTAACATTAACGTCGAGCTTCGGTCCGTAGAAAGCAGCCTCGCCGATTTCTTCGGTATAATCAAGTCCGATTGAGTCGAGGACGTCACGAAGTGCGTCTTCTGCGGTGTTCCACATTTCGTCGTCATCGTGGTATTTTTCCTTATCCTCGGGGTCACGAAGTGAATGAACAAGTCGATAATCCTCAATTCCGAAATCTTTATAGGTTTCGAAAATAAGCTCAACAACCTTTGCAAATTCCTCTTTAATCTGTTCGGGAGTAACGAAAAGGTGTGCATCGTTCTGGCAGAAGTGACGGCCTCTTTCAATTCCTTTAAGAGTTCCCGATGCTTCAAAACGGAAGTCGTGGGCAATCTCGCCGATACGAATCGGAAGATTTCTGTAGGAATGGGGCTGGTTTGCGTATATTCTCATATGGTGGGGGCAGTTCATAGGTCTTAAAACATATGTTTCCTCCTCAACCTCCATAGCCGGGAACATATTCTTCTGATAGTGATCCCAGTGGCCTGAGATTTTATATAAATCAACAGTTCCGACGCAGGGGGTTAAAACGTGCTGATAGCCGGAATTGATTTCCTTATCGCGAATATAGTTCTCAAGAATCCTCCAGAGTGTATATCCTTTTGGAAGGAACATCGGCATACCTCTTCCAACAAGCTCGTCGGTCATAAAGAGCTGAAGGTCGTGACCGATTTTTCTGTGGTCGCGCATTTTTGCCTCTTCAAGCTTCTGGAGATATTCATCAAGCTGCTCTTTTTTCGGGAAAGCAATTCCGTAAATTCTCTGGAGCGCCTTGCCCTTTGAGTCGCCTCTCCAGTAAGCAGCGTTATTGCTGATAAGTTTGAAAGCGTTATGCTTTATATGTCCTGTTTTGTCGAGATGAGGTCCTGCGCAAAGCTCTGTAAACTCGCCCTGCTTATAAAAGCTGATTGCCTCGCCCTTGTCGGCATGCTCCTTAATAAGCTCAATTTTATATGGCTCATTCTTCTCCTGCATAAGCGCGATTGCCTCATCTACAGGAAGCTCAAAGCGTTCAAGCTCAAGATTTTCCTTGATAATCTTCTTCATTTCTCCCTCAATTTTTTCAAGGTCATCGGGTGAAAATGAGCTTTCAACATCGAAATCATAATAAAATCCGTTTTCAATGGCAGGTCCGATTGTGAGCTTTGCATCGGGCCAAAGCCTTTTAACAGCCTGAGCCATAATATGGGAAGCGGTGTGGTTAAACGCTCTTTTACCGTCCTCATCATCAAAGGTTAAAACCTCAAGAGAAGCGTCGCTGTCTATAACAGTTCTGAGATCCTTAACCTCGCCGTTGATTTTGCAGCAGCAGGCATTCCGATAAAGTCCCATTGAAATATCCTTTGTTATATCAGCAGCCGATTTAGCTTCGCTGTATTCAAGAATACTTCCGTCTTTAAGTGTAATCTTCATTGCTTTTCTCCTTCTTTATTTTCTTTGGGACAACCGGGGACAGTCCTCAGTTGTCCCAAAGAGTGTCTGAATAAAAAATGCGCCCTGAAAATCAGGGCGCAAAATACGTGGTTCCACCTGAATTATATCAAATAAATGATATCACTCAAAGCCTTTAACGCAGGCATACGTTGCATCATTTCCTATGCACTCTCATGGGTGGTAACAGTAGTGCTTTCAGTCGCTTTTTCACCTTCCAAGCGCTCTCTTTGTCATCGGGCAAAACTGCCATATCCCAATCATTAATTTAAAATATCGCTAATATAATATCACTGAAAATATTATTTGTCAAATAAAATTATTTATTTATCTATATACGAGCTCAAATCAAGATAATCACCAAGTTTACGGTCCCATTCAAGCGTTGTAAAGCGCATAAACATTCCGGGAGTAAAGGTCATTTCGCCAACATAAACTCTATCGTTAACCTCATAGAAATCAATTCTGACGAAGGGGAATTTCTTTGATAAGGTGCGCGATAATTCAATCATCTTATCAAGGTGATCCGGCTTTGGCGGATTATCTGAAAATCTTTTTCCTCTTCTTCCTGTCGGAAGAATGTTCCAGTCCATATCAACGAAAGTTCTGCTCTCCATATTTGTTAAACGGTCGCTGACAACAAGCGCATATTTTGGCTCGCCGTTGCAGCAGTAGAGCTTATAGTCGTTTAACGAAGCACGTCCGTTATTTTTAAGGAGCTTTTCAATGATGAGAGCGGGTTTTTCGAGTTTTTCATCGGTTACGCACATATTCCTGTAGTAATAGTTATTCCAGGGATAGAGCCACGAAGTCAGCTCCGCCTTGAGCTTATCAAGGTTTTCAGCGTCTTTATCGTTGATGACCTTAACGCTTGATGCGCCCCAGCCGTCATTAAGTTTAATCACAAACGACCTCGGAAGTTCATCAAAGTTAATATCGGAAGCGTTTTCATATACCCCGTATGTGGGAACAGTATATTCTCTTCCTACTATCTCGGCAATGTAATCCTTTGCAGTGGTTTTATCAGCAGCTCTTGCAATATCGGGGTGCTTATAATTCAGCGCAAGCCAGAGAATTTTTTCATTAATCGTTTTAGGATTGCTGAGGTCGGGGAAATATTTTAATTCCGCCATTCCGCGCTCTTCAAGATAGTGGCGCTTCATCTGGGGAGTTGCTTTATCGTCCATAAAGAAAAACTCTTTTTCATCGCTTCTCTCGAATTGATAAACCTCCTCATCGTCGCTGTCTGCTTCAACTTTCATTTCGTGAATCAGCTTTAATTCGTCGTATCCTATCTGCTCAAGAAATTCTCTTTTTATTCCTTTGCCGATTGTTGCCTGCTGAGCAAAGAACTGAGTCATTGCGTTGCCCTCAACAACAACCCATTTTTCGTCTGTTGTATAAGTGAAATCCCAGCCGATAAATCTTGCATCCTTAATCTGAAGCGCAACTTCTTTTGCGAGATTAAGCGCAGCTTCCCAGTTTGGAAGTTTAATTCCCCTGAATTCATATCCGTTATCGGGATGCGTTTTATAAATAATTCCGCGCTCATCAATTCCGTCGCTGTCAAGGCATCCGTTTTCAACATCAATATGAACTAAAATTCCGCCTGCTCCGCCGTTATCAACGAAAGCTCCTTTTCTTCCTATCTTCATAAAGCAGCTTGTTACTTCGGCGCTGTAGTTTTTAACATAGGTTATAATTCTTACTGTGTTAACGGAATCTTTATTAAGCTTTTTGATGTCTTCGTGTGCATCAATAAGCTCTTCAAGAATAATTAGCTTTCCGCCATCTGAAAGCTCTTCGTAGAGCGCATCAATATCCGTTTGGGGCGTTATTTCAATTTTTTCAACGCCCCTTCCGAGAGCGTCATAGTTGTTCTTTTTAACAAAGGTTGAGTGTTTTGAGCAGAAATCTCTGAAGGTTTCCTTTGCGTTTTCTCCGTCAATCAGAACAATTTCTCTGCCATAATATCTGCTGAGCGCCATGTATGCGGCATATTTGTTGTTAAACATATCTTTGACGGGCTGGGGATTAAGAGTTGCAATAACCTGAGCTCGCATACTGCTTGAAACATATCCCGTTTTTTCCATAATGGTTTTGCCATAAAAATGGAAGGAAACATATTCGTCAGGAGTAAATCTGAGAAGAAGCTCGGTAACTCTCATATCAAGAGCAACATCGTGTCTGAGCTTTTCGTCGGTTTCAACCTCGGGAATTGAGTATTTAATACGCTCAATGAGCATATCTCTTTTTCCGGCAGAAAGAACCTTGTCAACGGTCTGATAGTATTCATCAATTTCGTCTGAAACGCTTCCGTAACCAAGCTTTCCCTCTTCAATTAAAACCAATTTTTCTCTTATTCTTGAAGCAAGCTGCCAAAGCCAGATTGTTGTCTGAAGTCTTCTGTCAACCTCAAAGTTGTCTTTTTCAAGGTCGAGCTCATATATTCCGTAATCAAAATACCAGTTAACGCCAACAGTGAAAAACGGCTGTTTTTCGCGGATTATTTTTAATTCTTTTTTTACTTCGTCTTTAGATTTGCCACAGATTTCGTTTATCTTATCATAAACCTCATCACGGCGCATCTGTTTTCTGCCCAGTCGAAGCGCAACGGTTGCCATTTCCGTTTCAGACATATTATACATTTTGTTGATATAATATTTTTTAGCAGTTATGCCAAACGCTTTTTTTGCTCTTTTAACCTTCTGATTTGCGATTTTATATGTCCAGCCTGTTTTATCAACAACTCGGTTAACCCAGAGTTTTCTTCCCTTAGGGGCAGCGCCTTCTATTTTTTTGTCTGCGTAAATAGCAATTTCATTCTCGCTGAGATTAAATAACTCTTTTGAAAAGTATTCATCAAGCGAGAGCTTGTACTGCTTTTTAAGATAGTCTGAATATTTAACGGCGTCATCATATGAAAGATTCTTTATCTTCATAAGACGCTCTATGTTTTTACGCCTTTTTTGTATTGACTCAGCCCTTTGTTTAAATTCTTCGTCTGAAAGCTTATAAAGCTCAAGCCTTGAATAAAGGTTATAAGAAATTCCGTATTTATTTCTTGCAGCCATCATTTTCTTATTTGCTTCAAAACGCGAAATGTTGGCGTTTTTTGAAACGTTTTTAATTTCTTTCAATGGGATTCTCATTATTGTTCTCCTGGAAAATATACTTTGAAAATATAATAATCAAAATATGTGGTTTTGTCAATATATAACAGTTTTATATACGGTTGCATTTAAAATAAAAATAGTATATAATTAAATTAGAAAAATATTATTAAAAGGACTTGAAACTATGAAAAACATAAAGAGAATGGCAGCGGTTTTTCTTTCTGCAGCGCTTATAATCGGAGCTCTTCCGCTTTCGGTTAATGCAAGCGTTGATATTTCAGATAAAATTAAGACCGGGGCGGTTTATGAATTTAGCAGCATAAATGAAAACGCTCCCGAGGATAACAAAAACAGAGTTTTGGTATCTTTAACTCAAACAAATCCGGAAGAGCCGGAAAACCCCGAAAATCCCGAAAATCCTGAGGATCCCGAAAACCCCGAAAACCCTGAGGAGCCCGAAAACCCCGAAAATCCTGAGGAGCCCGAAAACCCCGAAAATCCTGATGATTCCGGGGACCTCGCAGACGGCGATGAATTTATAGCTAATTCTCTTTCAGATTCTTCCGAGAACGAAGAGGATGAAAGTGAAGAGCCACAAAAAATTAAATATCTTAATATTGACTATACCTGCGATATTGACGCTTATGAATACAGAGTGGGTCTGTCAAAGGTTGGCGGCGGCTTCCAGACATTTATCTATGTTGAGCCTGAGGACAGAACTGAAAACGGCGTAAGCTGTAATGGCTTTACTGCTTGCATTGATCTTGATAAATATGGCATTGAATCAGGTAACTACTATATTAATATTTCAAGAGCGAGAAGCGAAGAACAAACCGACCATAGCAAATATGGCGACGGCGGAAACTGTTATCGAAATGCTGTTCTCAATGTTTCTCAGGAAGGCGAATATTCGCTTCTTGACTTCAACGGTATTCAGGAAAGCAATGAGGCAATCCGCAACGATTCACGCTATAATAACCCTGATTATTATACCGATAAAACTATGGAAGATGTTCCTTACTGCCTTAATAATCTTATTAATGATACGGGCGCAAAAACCCCGTCAAAACTTGATTCTCAAAAGGTTTCCCTAACAAAAAGTCAGATTTCATATATTGAAAGTCTTGCAAAAACAAAAACCGCTGACTGTCAGAGTGTTTATGAAAAGGCAAAGGCTATTTACAGCTATGTCAGCGCGAATACATTTTATGATGAATATTCCCATGCTCACGTCAATACGGTTAAAACCGTAAACAATCCCTATACCAATCTGAAGAAGATTGAAGACGGCAAAAATGCTTTTACCTGTTGCGTCGGTTATTCTTCATTGATGTGTGCTCTGTTGCGCTCGCTTGATATTCCGACAAGGGTTATTTACGGAATACATCTCAGCATTCCGAAGGAAACCTGGCTTGATAACATAGACCCGACTGATATGCGTGAGGACGACCATTACTGGGTTGAATTTTTCGACGGAAGCAGATGGATTGTTGCCGACGCAAATATGGGAACCTCAAACAAATGGTATCGTGACGAAGCCAGATACGAGGGCGGTAATTCAGGCGCAAAAGCTCAGAATAACTTTACATTTTTTGACCCGTCACCTCAGCAGCTTGCAGCCTCCCACTGCATTATCGGAATTTTCTCAAAAACGCTTATCACTAATAAAAATGACGTTGATAAACTCTTGGCGTTTCTGAATCAGAAAGCAACATCAACAAAAACTAATGCAAATATTCTCGGTTTCGAAGGAGCCCTTGAAGAAAACGGAACAGTTAGGTCCTGGAATTTGGACAGTTTTTATTCAAATGTTTTCAGCGGAAAACTTGAAAAGATTGATTTTACAAGCGTTTCAAAGCTTTCAGGCGCAGCCGATTTTTCAAATTGCACAGGACTCAGATGGTTTAATGCTTCGGAAAATTCAAAACTGACCTCCCTCAATCTTTCGGGTGATACTGCGCTTGAATCTGCCTATGTATCAAAATGCTCGGTAGCTGATTTTAAGGCTCTTGATTGTCCGTCGCTGTCCAAGTTCAGCACTAACGGCAATCCACTGAAATCAGCAGAATATTCTTTCAGAGGAACTAAAACAGCCAAGATAACTGCATCAGGCGGCGGAACTTTCCAGGTTGCGTATGCAAGCGGCAAGCATACAATGAAAGCGTATGCAGGCGAGGGTTATTATTTCTCAGGCTGGTTTGATTCAAAAGGCAACAAGCTCTCTGCTAACGCTGAATACTCAACCTCAACAAGCTCATCTTTTACATATACTGCAAAATTCTTAAAGCTCGCCGCTCCTTCGAATGTTAAAATAAGCATTGCATCTTCAACAGGACAGAAGATAACCTGGAACAAGGTTTCGGCGGCTGACGGATATTATCTCTATAAGAGTACTTCAAAAAACAGCGGATATGTTGCAACAAAAATCTCAGGAGCAAGCAACACCTCGATAACAAAAACAGGTCTCAAAACAGGAAAAACCTATTATTACTATGTTGTTGCATATAAGAAAACAAGCGGAGCTTCATATACTTCTTACAGCGCTCCTTCAGCGGTTGTTTCAAAACAGGTTGTTCCTCCTGCTCCGAAAGTAACTCTTTCAACAGGAAGCAAATACATAACCGTTAAATTTGCAAAAGTCGCTAACGTTAACGGATATGAAATATACCGCGCAACAAGCTCCGGCGGAAAATACAGCCGCGTAACAACAATAAAGCAGGGCGCCTCAACTGTAAAATTCAAGAATACAAATCTTAAAAAGGGCAAAAAATATTACTATAAAGTCAGAGCATATAAAACCACCGGCTCAAAGAAGATTTATTCTGCATATTCAACAGTTAAAAGCATAAAATGCAAATAAAATCATTGATAATTCAAAAGAGGTGCAGCATGAAAAAAACGATTGTTTTAATACTTACATTAGTTCTTGCATTAAGTTCACTTCCGATTTCTGTTTCTGCAGCAGATTTAAGCGGAAAAACCACTCCGAAAAAAACATATACGTTTTCAAGCATTGACAGCAGCGCTGCGAGCAGTAATCACAACAGAGTAAAGCTTACTTTGAGCAAGGACAAAAATATGCTTTTAAGCGTTAATTATCAGTGTGAAATAAGCGCTTATCAATACAGAATAGGCTTATCACCCCTCGGCAAAGGCGGATTTATAACCCTCGGTTATGTTAAACCCAAAAAGCTCAGCAAAAACGCGGGAAACAAATTCACCTTCAAGGTGAAAATGTCCAAATACAACGTGAAAAGCGGCTACTACTACATTAATATTTCAAGAGCCAGAACTTCGTCGCAGGTTGCCAGATATAAATACGGTGACGGAGGAAACTGCTATCGCAACGCACTTATCAAGGTTGAATCGGGCAAAGCAGCGTTTATGTCCTTTGAGAGTATTATAAAACAGAATGAGTCTGTACGCGCGTCGTCGGTTATTAATAATCCCGAGTACTTTAAAGATAAAACTTTGGAGGATATTCCGATTTGTCTTACCAAAGTCAAAGAAACAAAGAGCAAAAAACCGTCTTCGCTCAAAGCAGTAAATGCAAGCCTGACATCAAGCCAGCTCAAATATATCAAAAAGGTTGCTTTAAGGATAACCGAAAAGCAAACAACGAAGTATAAAAAAGCAAAGGCAATCTATTCCTATGTTTGCAAAAATACCTATTATGATGTATATTCAAACAAGCATAGTGCTGTAGATACAACAAACAATCCCTATACAAACATCAAAAAAATTGAAAGCGGAAAAAAGGCATACACCTGTTGCATAGGCTATTCATCAATGATGACTGCACTTCTGAGAAGTATCGGTATTGCATCAAGAGTTGTTTACGGAGTGCATCTTTCCATCCCTCAGGAGTCATGGAAAAGCATTAAAAACACGAAAAACCTCAGAGATGACGACCACTACTGGGTTAATTTCTATGACGGCAAAAGATGGGTTACTGCCGATGCAAATATGGGAACCTCGAATAAGTGGTACCGTGATAAATCCTTATACAAAGGCGGAAACAAAGGCAAAAAAGCGCAAAACAATTTCACATATTTTGACCCGAGCCAAAAGCAGCTTGCAGTTTCGCACTGTTGCATAGGCGTATGTTCAAGAACGCTTATAAGCGCTGAAAACGACCTGAAAAAGCTTTCGTCATTCCTTAACATAAAGGATTCAAGCGGAAAGTCAAATTCAAAGAAGCTTGGCGGAAAAAGCAGTGTTTCTTCCAAGGAGGCTGTAAAATCCTGGAATAAAGAACTTTTTTACTCAAACAATCTGACAGGCGAAATTGAAAAAATTAATTTTGCAGGCAACAACAAACTGATTGGCGCAGCGGATTTTTCATCCTGCAAGGGATTAAAATGGTTTTCGGTAACGCATAATAATATTACTTCGCTGAATTTAAAAGGCGACAGAGCTCTTATAAGCGCTCATGCATCGGGATGCAGATTAAAAAGCGTTGATGCAAGAAAGTGCAAAAATCTGATTGTTCTGAACGTTAAATATAATCCGTTGGAATCAGCAGAATATTCATTTAATAAGACAAAAACCGCAACAATAAAGGCAACAGACGGCGGAACCTTCTATGTTGGATACGAAAACGGAAAACATACAATGGTTGCAGCTCCCGACAGTGGTTACAGCTTCCTTGGATGGTATAATTCTTCGGGCAAAAAAATCAGTTCATCCTTGCAGTATTCAACAAAAACAAAGAGTTCATTCAGTTATACGGCAAGATTTGAAAGTTGATGAACTTTTGGCGTTTTTAAACTAAAATACATTTCAGGAGTTGTCGGATTTTCGATGACTCCTGATTGTTTTTCAACAAATTCATAAATCTATTGACAGATTTATCATTTATGTGTTAAACTCTCTAATATATAATTAATTTTAAAACTTAAAATAAATTAAAGAGGATTAGAAGTGAAAGTTTTTATTTTATATGTTTTAAGGGCGCTCCTTGTTATTATTTACGCTCCCTTAAAGCTGCTTCCCTCAAAAAAGAATAAAGTTGTTTTTCTCAGCCGACAGACCAACGGCGCAGGTCTTGATTACAGACTGCTTCAGGATTATCTCAAAAGCGAAAAAGAGGATATTAAAATTGTTAATATCTGCAGAAGATATGAGAGAAACGAAAAAGGCTATTCAGAATATGTTGTTTTCGTGAAGAATATTTTTCGCAGCCTTTATCATCTTTCAACTTCACGTGTCTGTGTTATAGATGGCTACTGGCCTGCAGTTTCAATGCTCAGGCACAAAAAGACGCTGACGGTTGTTCAGTTATGGCACGCCATGGGAAAAATTAAAGAATCAGGATATAAATCGCTTAATAAAAAAAGCGGAAGAAATCCGAAAATCGCAAAAGCTATGGCAATGCACAGAAATTATGATGTCATCATTGCTGGTGGTAAGGCATGGAACAAGTTTTATTGCGAGAGCTTCGATGTCAGCGAGGATGTTCTTTTAAACTGCGGACTTCCGAGAATAGATTATCTTCTTTCAACTAAGGAAGAAAACAGAGAAAAGATATTAACCGCATATCCTCAGCTGAAAGATAAAACTGTTCTGCTATATGCGCCGACCTTCAGAAAAGGCTGGAATGCGGACTGGAGCAGCTTTGCTGAGGGACTCGATTTTGATAAATACGCATTGATTGTTAAGAATCATCCGAATCAGAAATTAACCCTCACTTCCGATTGCTTAACCTGTGATGAGTTTTCGTCGGACGAGCTTTTGAGCGTTTGCGATTATCTTATAACCGACTATTCGGCAATTGCTGTTGAAGGCGCATTGCTCGACGTTAAAACGCTTTACTATGTTTATGACTATGAGAAATATATTGAAAACAACGGCTTAAACATTGATTTGTTTGAAGAAATGCCCGGTTGCGTTTTCAAAACCTCAGAGGATTTAATAAAGGCGCTTGAAGAAGAATATCCGAAACAGGCGCTTGAAAACTATAAAAAGAAGTTCCTGCCTGAAAACCTCGGAACCTCTACTGAAACTATCGGCAACTATATAATTGAAGCACTGGGTAAAAGAAAATGAACTTCATTAAAGCGATTATAAAAAAACTGAAACTCTGCGTTCTTTATTTTGTTCGCATTGTTTTTGCTAAAAACCATTTTAAGGTTTCTTTCTTTAAAAAGATTAAAGCTAATCTTTTTGGCGGTTATCTTGCCGACCAATATGCGCTTTATGATTTTGATCATAATGACAGACGTGAATATCTTTCGGAGTTTGACTGGTATAAATCAAGATATATCAATGAACCTTTTGATTTTATGCTCAACAACAAGGTTGTTTGCTCCCTTGTTTTAGGTCAGTATGTAAGAGTTGCAAAAACCTTTGCAGTAAAGAATAAAAAGCATATAACCTCAGAGGACGATAAAATAACTTCATATGCTGAGATTATTGAACTGCTGAAAAGAGAGAGAAGCCTTATCATTAAGCCCTTTGGAAAAGGAAAGGGAATCGGCGTTTATCTTTTCAGATATGAAAACGAAAAGTTTTATATCGGAGTCAACGAATGTTCTGAAAGCGATATCATTTCTCTTCTTAAAAAGAGGGATAACTGGATGCTTTGCGAATATATAAGGCAGCATCAGTATCTTAATGATATCTTTGATAAAACCGCAAACACTATAAGAATGATAACTCTTCGCGACCCGAAAACTCAGAAAATAAAGATTTTCTTTGCCGTTCAGAGAATAGGAACGTCGAAAACAGTTCCTGTTGATAACGGAAGCGAAGGCGCTCTTATTTCAAAAATAGATCTTGAAACAGGTGAGCTCTCAGAAGCAAAAACCCTTCATAACCATAACGTTTATGAAATTCATCCTGATACGAATGCACCGATTAAAGGCGTTGTCATTCCCGGCTGGGAGAGAATTAAAGAAGAGATTCTCGCTCTTGCAAACAAGGTTTCATTTATGAATTTTGTTGCCTGGGATATTCTTGTAACGGATGATTCAATATGCATTATTGAGGCTAATACCTCATCAGGCGTTAATATTATTCAGCTCTGGGGCGGCCAGAGAAACGGCGAACTCGGAGATTTCTACCGTTATCACAAGGTAATAAAAAAATAATTCAAAATGTAATAGGCATTGGAAAGTTTTGTTTCTGATGCCTATTCTCCTGATAAAATTCAGAGGCTAATATTAAAAAGGAGATATGCATGAAGAAAAACAGTTTTATAGTTAAACAATCAAAAAATTTCAGAAGATGGTGTCAGAAAAAGGGCTTTCATTCACCCTTTGCAGTATGTTTGATTGCCAATACATACCGCTTTGCGCTCTTTGTTTTCGGTAAATCAAAAAAGCGTTTTGAATCCTCGCTGAAGGTTATGATGGATTATCTGACAGAAGAAGAGCTTGCGTCAAGAAAAACTGTTCGCAGAATTTATAACGATATTCTTTTCTGCAGATTTATGTATGGAACAGTTACAAGGGAATATTTTTCGTTTGATTTTCGAATGATGTCCCACGAGGCAAGAAAAACCTATCTGACAAGAAACAATAAATATCCTTTTTACAGAAAGTTCAATAACCAGAACTATGTTGGCTATCTGAATAAAAAAACAGAAACTTATAAAAAGTTTAAAGAATTTTATAAAAGAGACGTTCTCTGTATTTACGATGAAAACGACTACGACGCTTTTGTTGAGTTTGTCGGAAAGCACGACAGATTCATATATAAGCCCGCAGATGACTACGGAGGCCATGGCGTTAAAATATACGATTCGAAAAAATACGGCTCTCTCAAGGAATTATTCGACGTTATTCTTTTTAACGGCGGATGCGTTGTTGAAGAGCTGATTGTTCAGGCAGACCCGATTAAATCGCTTCACCCGAGTTCGGTTAATACAATGCGCGTTGTTGCATTTCTTTCACCGAGCGGAGAAACAAAAATTCAGTGGTGCTTTCTTCGTATGGGTATGGGCGGAAGCCACACCGATAATATGAGCTCGGGCGGACTTGCAATTATGGTTGACCCGAAAACAGGAATTGCATATCTTCCCGGAAGAGACTGGCTCGGAGCAGAGCATCTTTTCCATCCCGATACAGGTGAAAAATTAATCGGCCTTCAGATTCCCGAGTGGGATAAGCTTCTTGAGCTTATCAATAAGCTCTCCCATGTTCTTCCCCAGATAAGACTTGTTGGCTGGGACCTTGCATACACAAATAAGGGCTGGATGTTTGTTGAGGGTAACGCAACTCCTCAGTGCGTATCAGCTCAGTTAACAAATTTCAACGGCAGACTCTATTTATATAAGAATATGGAATCCGAATATGATTCATATATGGAGTTTGAAGAAGGCTTGATTGATGAAAACGAACTTAAAAAACGTCTTGAATTAATCGCAAATAATGAATATGAGGCAAAGGAGGAATAATGATGAGCAATAAAACAACTATCGGCTTTTCAGGTGACGTTTCCTTCAGTGCATTTTTCAAAGATGCGTATAAAGACGAAAACTTACTTGCCCCTGAAATCAAAAGCTTTTTTGAGGGTAATGACGCGAATATCATAAATCAGGAAAGTCCAATAACCGAGTGCAGAATAACAAATAAAAAGAGACTTGCTCACAGATGTGATGTTGATGTAATTCCCTTTTTCCGGAAAACAATTCCCAATGTTGTTTTATCTCTTGCAAACAACCATATGCTTGATTACGGAAGAATCGGCGTTATAGATAGCTGTGAAAACCTTGAAAAGCATAACTGTCCCTATATAGGAATTGGCAGAAACAGGGATGAAGCGTCGAGATATATTATTATCGGTGACGATATCAAAGTCGGCGTTATCTCGATTGAATATAAAAAGTTCAAACCCCACGCAAAGAAATGGGCAGCTCCGTTCTGTGAGGCTAATATTGATGAGCTTGAAGAAAAAATCAGAATAATGAAGCAGGAAGAAAAGGTCAACTGGGTTGTTGTTGTATATCATGGCGGAGAAGAATTTCTTAACTGCCCCCTTCCTTTCAATAAAAAACTCCTTCATAAAATAGCAAATTTCGGTGCAGACGCCATTGTTGCTCATCATCCCCATGTTGTTCAGGGATATGAATACTATAAAGGCAAGCCGATATTCTATTCACTCGGAAACTTTATTTTTGATACAACCTATCAGAGAGCTCAAAACGGAACTACTGAGGGTATGCTTGTTAAACTCATCTTTACCGAGAATGAAATAAAATGGGAAAATCTTCCTGTTCATATCGACAGAGAAACTGCAACGGTTAAAGCAGGCAAAGCAAATCCGTATTTTGTCAATCTTGCTGATATCAACTATTCTGCTAACTGGACCTATCAGTGCGTAAGAAAAAAAGAAGCGCTTGAAAGAGCAACCGAGCTCAGAGAAAAAGAGACCGAGGATATGGCAAACATAAAAGCCGCCGAAAAAGAGCGCATAATCAATATTCAGCAGAAATATGATGATTATGAAGAGGAGGAAGACGGCGAAGGAGCTGTTTTGCCCGATGCTAAAAAGACATCCTTTAAAAAGATGCTCAGAAAGGCAGTTTCCTCAGTAACAAACAAAAAGAAAAGAACCTACCGCAGAGGAAGATTCTTATATAAAACATTATATAGAGGAAAACAGATTAAAATCTAATGCCTTCCCCCTCGGGGGAAGGGGGACCGCTTGCGGTGGATGAGGGGAGTACCTCAAGGGAAGCCAAATAAGAAAAATACCGCCTTACATTTTTGTAAGGCGGTATTTGTAGGTTCTATAATAAATGTTGGGGTAGGAAAACCTCAACATTTATTTTTTTAAAAAAAACGAGACATATTCCGAAAAAACCATTACAATAAAGTCGACCAAAACCAATAGGAATGGAGTGAAGAATATGTCTCAACAAGATAT
>JAFSRX010000063.1 GCA_017445905.1 Eubacterium sp. | reverse complement strand
TGACAAGGGAAATGTCGAGCTTGCGAGACAAAAGGATGACGCTTGCGGTGGATGAGGTGTTTTCCCTCTTTACTTCAGTTAAGGATAGACGAAAAAACAGGTACAGAGAACCGTCCCCTGTACCTGCCTTACATCAGTTGGTGATAGACGAAAAAACAGGTACAGAGAACCGTCCCCTGTACCTGCGCCATTTACAGAGTGGTTTCCATATCACTCTGTATTTTTTTCACTAATTTATTAGGCTGCCTCACTTCAGTGAGGAAGACCCTTATTTTTTTACTTTGTAAAGAAAGTTAAAAATGCCTTATAAGTCATATAAACATCAGTTTTTGCAACGATTTCATAGGGTGCGTGCATTGAAAGAACGGGAACGCCGACATCAATGGTGTCAACATCCATATTTGCAATGAAGAGAGCAACCGTTCCGCCGCCTCCGTTATCAACCTTACCGAGCTCGCCGCTCTGCCAGAGAACGCCGTTATCCTCAAGAAGCGCTTTAACATAGCTAACATATTCAGCAGAAGCGTCGCTTGTTCCGTATTTTCCGCCGTGGCCTGTGAATTTAGTTACACAAACACCCTGGTTGATAAAGCTTGCGTTTGTTTTTTCAAAAGCGCTGCTCCAGGTTGGGTCAAATGCAGCGTTAACGTCTGCCGAAAGACATTTTGAGTTTCGAAGAACATCTCTTCCCTCATATCCCTCAAGTCTTGCAAGGTCCTCAATGAAATACTTGAGATATGATGAAGCAAGACCTGTGTTTCCGTCTGAGCCGATTTCCTCTTTATCGGTTAAAACGGTTATTGCAGTATATTCGGGAGCTTCTTCAATATCAAGAATTGCTTGGAATGCAGGATAAGAGCAAACCCTGTCATCGTGGCCGTATCCGCCGATTAAGCTTCTGTCAAAGCCGATATCGTCAACTGTGAATGCAGGAACGAGTTCAAGCTCAGCGGAGAGAAAATCTCTTTCAACAATGCCGTATTTTTCATAGAGAAGAGAAAGAAGATTGAGTTTGATTCTCTCGCTTTCATCGTCATCCTTGAAAGGTCTTGAACCGATAACAACATTGAGCTCCTCGCCCTTAACGATATCGTTTGCTTTTCTCTCCATCTGCTCTCTGTCGAGGTGGGGAAGAATATCGGTAATGCAGAACTTTGGCTCGCCTGCTTCTTCGCCGATTTTAACATCAACAAAGCTGCCATCGTTTTTGCAGATTCTTCCGTGGAGAGAAAGCGGAATAGCTGTCCACTGATATTTTTTAATTCCGCCGTAGTAGTGGGTTTTAAAGAAACCGAGTCCGCCGTCTTCGAAAACAGGGCACTGCTTGAGGTCGATTCTCGGAGAATCAATATGTGCAGCGGAAATTCTAACGCCGTCTTTAATGCTTCTTTTTCCTTTAACGCAGAGGATTATTGCCTTTCCTCTGTTTGCGCGGTAAACCTTGTCGCCCGGTGCAAGCGCCTCGCCGAATTCATCAAGCCCCGCAAAGCCGTTTGAAAGAGCAAGCTCCTCAACAAAGGAAGCAACTTCTCTTTCGGTTTTGCATTCCTGAAGGAATTCTTTATATCCTTCGCAGAAATCATCACATACAGATAGTTCCTCTTCGCTCATAAAATCGATTGCATTTTCTTTTTTGTTAAAAAGCATATCTTTGAGCTGTTTTGCTTTTTCACTCATAATATGTCCTCCAATATTGTTTTTATTTGTTCATTAATATTCTGCCCATTATTATATATAACATAATCGCTTCGGTCAATATAATATTTTTCATCAAATTGGGCATTAATTCTCTGCATTGCCTGCTCCTTTGAAATATTATCTCTTTTGATTATTCTTGAAAGTCTTATTTCAAGGGGCGCGCTAACGCAGATTATTTTATAACAGTCGCTTTCAGCCTTTGCTTCAAAAAGCTGGGGCGCATCAAAAACACAGGGAATATCGCTTTGTTTTTTGCATTCCTCGATAATTGCAGGGTGCATAATGCTGTTTAACAAAGCGGTTTTTTCTTTGTTTTCAAAAGCCCTTTTTGCGAGCAAAGCCCTGTTCAGTTCGCCGTTTTCAAGAATATCTTTTCCGAATGCTTTTTGAAGTTCATCAAGAAGCGGAGAGCCTTTTTCGGTGAGCTTTCTTGCAACCTTATCGCTGTCGATAATCTTAAAGCCGAGCTTTTCAAATTCCTTAGAGATAAGTCCTTTTCCTGCACCTGTCGGACCTGTTAAGCCGATTGTAAAGGGCTTATTAAGGTCGATAACCGTAAATGCGGCTGCTCTTATAAGTCTGTTGAAAACCGCTGTTCCGACTCCGTTTTTGTTCGGAATTCTTGCGTAAACCCTTTTTGCTCCAAGTGTGTCAAGCTCTCTTAGCTTGTCAAAAAGAAGTTTTGCCTGGCTTAAATCGTCGTTTTCCTTTCCGAAAACAACCTTTGGAATATTAACATTATCCTCTTCAAAGCAGAGAGCAAAGGCGTTTTTCTTTGAATTGACAAATTTCTCGTAGGTCCTTTTGTCTGCATCAACAATTATTATTTTCGCCCTCGGAGAATAGTGTTTATATTTCATCCCCGGTGAAGCGGCTTTTTCCTCACTGCCCATTTCGCTGAGAACAGCTTTTGCAAGCTCGGTTTTGCCAATGACCTTTTCAATCATTTCCTTTGTTATTGCTCCGGGTCGAAGAATAACGGGGGTTTCCCCGGCAAGAGTTATAACCGTTGATTCAACTCCGTATTCACAGTCGCCGCCATCAACAACAGCGTCAATTTTTCCGTTCATATCACTGATAACGTGGCTTGCTTTCGTTGGAGAGGGAAGTCCGCTTGTGTTTGCACTCGGAGCGGCAACGGGAACGCCTGCCGCCTCAATTAGCGCCCTTGCGGTTTCGTTTTTCGGCATACGGAAAGCGACTGTATCAAGACCTCCGCTTACGGTATCGCCAACAAGGTCGGATTTTTTCAGAATAATTGTCAGCGGCGCCGGAAAAAATGCATCAATAAGCATTTCGGCTTTTTTCGGTATTTCCTTAACAAGCGGAGGAATATCCTCTTTTTTTGCAATGTGAACAATGAGAGGGTTATCGCTCGGTCTGCCTTTTGCGAGGTAGATGCTTTTAACAGCTTCATCGTCAAGGGCATTTGCGCCGAGACCGTAAACCGTTTCAGTCGGAAAGGCAACAAGTCCGCCGTTTTTGATTATTTCACCCGCAAGAGCTATATCCTGTTTTGAATTTTTAAGTATTTTTGTTTCCATTTTTATTCTTCCGAAGCCTTTAGCTTTTCGGCTGTATCGGCGGTTATAAGAGCGTCAATAAGCTCATCAAGGTCGCCGTTTAATATCTGCTCAAGCTTATAAAGAGTCAGGTTAATTCTGTGGTCGGAAACTCTTCCCTGGGGATAGTTATAGGTTCTTATTCTCTCACTTCTGTCGCCCGTTCCAACCTGTGCTTTTCTTTCGCCTGCAATTTCAGCATCGTGTTTTGCCTTTTCAGCGTCATAGAGTCTTGCGCGAAGAACCTTCATAGCCTTTTCTTTGTTTTTGTGCTGGCTTCTTTCATCCTGACATTCAACAACGGTTCCGGTGGGGATATGGGTTATTCTGATAGCCGAGGAGGTCTTGTTGATGTGCTGGCCTCCTGCACCGCTTGAACGGAAGGTATCTATTTCCAAATCCTTTTCGTTGAGCTCAAAATCAACATCATCCGCTTCAGGAAGAACGGCAACGGTTGTTGTTGAGGTGTGAATCCTGCCCTGGCTTTCCGTTTCGGGAACACGCTGAACTCTGTGAACGCCGGATTCAAACTTGAAGCGGGAATATGCGCCGTCGCCGTTTACTGAAAAGCTGACTTCCTTAAAACCGCCAAGACCTGTTTCGTTTGAGGAAAGTAGTTCGCATTTAAAGCCCTTTGCCTCGGCGTACATATTATACATTCTATATAAAACGCCTGCAAAAAGAGCGCTTTCCTCACCACCTGCGCCTCCGCGGATTTCAATGATAACGTTTCTGTCATCGTTGGGGTCCCTCGGAAGAAGAAGAATTTTCAACTCTTCGCTGATTTTTTCCATATCCTCTTTACTCTGCTCAAATTCCTCTTTAACCATCTGGGCAAAATCAGAATCAAGGGAGCTGTCGGAAAGCATTTCCTTTGATTCCTCAAAGGTTTCCTTTGCTTTTTTGTATTCTCTGAATTTTTCAACAACGGGGGAGAGCTGTTTTAATTCCTTCATAAGCTTTGTGTATTGCTCCATATCGGATACAATTTCGCTTTTGCATACAAGCTCGTTTACCTCGTCAAATCTTTTTTCAACCTGAACCAATTTATCAAACATAGTTTCTACCTTTTAGATATTTTCTTTTATTGATTTAATGTTTTTCTCAATTTTGCTTCTTGCAACCATAACCTCGCGGCTGCATTTAGTGCAGCGAATTTTGAAATCTGCACCAATTCTCAAAACCTCAAATTCATTGTTTTTGCAGGGATGAGGTTTTTTCATTATAAGAATATCGCCGACTTTAACATCCATTGATTTATCCCCCCACATAAAAACTCAGTTTATTATACCACCAACTTTTGCCATTATCAACATAATTAATACTTTTAAATCATAGTTATTTATAAAAAGGTCTTATTATAAAAAGGAATGATTATTTTGAAATACTATCCCGAAGGAACAAATAAAGCGCTCTCAAGGAAATTTGAAAGTTATCAGCAGATAAAGGATATTATGAAAAGCGGGGATATAGTTGAGGGAAAAGTTCTTCTCTGCGACAGCGGACATAATCTTCATATTGATTTGGGCGTTTGCAAAGGAGTTATACCCTATAGAGAGGGCGCCTTTGGAATTCAGGAGGGAACGCTCCGCGATATTGCGCTTATTTCAAAGGTGAATAAAACCGTTTGTTTTCGTATAATCGGATTTCACAGAACACAGAGCGGAGAAAAAATTGCCGTTCTTTCAAGAAGAATAGTTCAGATAGATTGTTTAAAGAATTATATTGATAAGCTTTCTCAGGGAGATATTATCGACGCAGCTGTAACTCATCTTGAAGCATTCGGCGCATTTATTGATATAGGCTGCGGAATAAATTCGCTGATTCCGATAGATATGCTTTCGGTATCTAGGATAAGCAACCCTTCTCAACGTCTCAGCGAGGGACAGATAATAAGAACAGTTCTGAAAAAAAGAGAGCCTCATAAGCTGACGTTTTCTCTCAAAGAGCTCCTCGGAACCTGGGAGGAGAACGCCGCTCTTTTTTCAAGAGGCGATACTGTTACGGGGATTGTCAGAAGTGTTGAAAGCTACGGTATTTTTATTGAGCTAACGCCGAATCTTGCGGGACTTGCGGAATATAGCGATGAAGTTTGTGAGGGACAGCTCGTTTCTGCCTACATAAAGTCGATTATTCCCGAAAAAATGAAAATAAAACTTGCCGTTGTTGAGGTTTTTGACGATATCAACACCGAAACGCAGCTTACTTACTTTGAAAAAGGAAACCATATTTCAAGCTGGAATTATTCACCCTCGGGAGCAATAAAAACAATCAAAACTGAATTCTGAATCATAACCAAAGGATAAGTTTTCATATTTAGCGAAGCAAAACGACACGCGACTCGCGAAACGCGCCACGCGTAACTAAAAAACCTCGCAAGCATTAGGCGAGGTTTTTTCTTATAGATTTCTTATATCGTTTCCGAAGATTATCATATTTGTATATTCTCCGGTAATTCTGCTTGTTATTCTCTGGTCGTATTTCTCAAGAAGCTCTGAAAATTGACAGTTTGTGCTGATAATAGTCGGTTTTTTTGAGAGAATACGGGAGTTGATTATATTATAGAGAATGGCAGTTGAATATTGATTGTTCACCTCACATCCGAGATCGTCAAGAATGAGCAAATCGCTATCAAGAACCTGCTGTTTTGTGTAGTGAATATTTTCCGTTCTGCCAAACTGCTCCGATTGTAAATCATCGCAGATATTCTGGCTTGTTCCGTAGCAAACATCATAGCCTTTATTGATAACAACATTTGCAATGGCAAGAGAAAGGTGGGTTTTGCCAAGTCCTGTTGCTCCGCTGAAAAGAAGGTTTTTGCTTTCAAGTGAGAAATTCTGAGCATAAAGTCTTGCCGATTCAAAAATCTTCTTAGCTCTTTCACGGGGAACTATTGAGTTTTCAAGAGGAGTTTCGCTGTAGTATTCAAGCTTGAAATTATCAAAGGTGCAATCGTCAAGCGGTGCAAATTTGCGGATTTCATTCTTCATTAAATCCTTTAATAACTGAATATGACAGCTGCACAGCCTTCCGTTAACAAAGCCTCTGTCCTCACAGACGGGGCAAACATAATGGGGCTGCATTGCATCCTCGCTGTAGCCGTTTTCTTTAAGAATTTTTGAGCGCTTTGAAACAAGCTCTCTGCTTTTGCTTCTCAGCTCGGCAACCTTTTCTTCGGTGTTACCTTTATAAAAGAAAAGCTGCGATATTTCAAGTCCGACGCCTGATAGCTGCTTCTGAATTGACTCTATTTCGGGGACAACTTGTCTGATTTTTTCACTGCGCTGTTGAGCCTCGTTAAAAGCGTTATCCCTTCTCTGCTCAAGAATTCGCTGAGCTTTTCTGTACATACTTCCTGTATAACCCATATTCTACCTTCTATATATCATAATCATCATTAAATATCGCCCTTTTCTCGATTTCATTGATATCAAAAGACGGCGTACCTTTTAATTTCTGATTCCCTTTTGTCTTTTTATTTGTATGGTTTTCCTTGTTTGCCTTTGCCTCTTCAACAGTTTTTATTCCGTCTTTTTTCCATCTTTTAAGTATTCCGTCAAGATAGTTTATGCTCGGTTTTTCTGCTGTTTCACACATAAGCTCACAGGCGTAGGATATTAAATCAAATGAAAAATCCTCTTCCCAGCCCTTGACCATAGCTCGCTGTTTCGGAGTCGGATTTCTGTAGCGGATAGAGCCCATTGCAAGAATTTCTTTCCAGAGATGATTGGTGTTTTCAATATATCTGAGCTTTTCCTCAGCCGCGTCATGAGAAGTTATTCCCTCATCGCTCCAGTTTTTTGCCATAGCAAGAACATATGCAATTCCAAGCGCCTTGCCCTTATCTCTCTCATTTTTATAAAACTGAAAAATGGTCAGAGCAATCGTGCAGGGCAGACCGTAGTACTGAACCATATTGACCAAAGCCGACTGAATCGAGTGGCTGATTGGTCCGCCCCAGACATCCTGAGCGCTCTGTAAAAGAGTGTTCACTTCTTCGTTTTCAGCCATTGCCAGAATAATATCCTGCTTATTTAAAACGGGAAGGGGAAGCGCTTCGGTTTTTTCTTTTTTCTGCGTTTTTTCGGGAGGTTTTTCCTCTTTTTTCTCTTCTGTTTTTGTAATATGGGAGTCGGTTATCCGGGAATCCCTTATCAAAACTCCCTCGTCAACCCAGAACTCAAGAAAATCATCGGCATCACTTTCGGTGCAGCCGAGGGTTTTTGCAATCTGTTTGCTGTCGGAGTTACCTCCATTTGATAAAATGAGAAGAAGCGCTTTAAGCTGATATTCGCTTGCAAGTTTTATATAGCTTTTTGTAATTATAGAGGGAACGGAAAACATTCCGTCTTCCCAAACCTTGCCCATCGGCATAATCTGGTAATTCATTTTAGCACTCCTTTCACACATTTTTCGCACTATATAATTCTATCAAAAAAAAGAGTTATTGTAAATACAGTCTATATTGTGTAGCACTGAACATGCATACACAAGAGCGAATTAAAACATAATTTTTTCTTGACAAAAAATGCCTATATGGTTATAATACTACTTACAGTGAATGCGGATTTAGCTCATTCGGTAGAGCGTCACCTTGCCAAGGTGAAGGTAGCGAGTTCGATCCTCGTAATCCGCTCCAAATGAAAAGCATCCCAAACGGGATGCTTTTTCATTTGGTAAGCGGATGAGGATCGAACAGGGCAATTTTCCAAAGGAAAATAAAAACAGTCCTGTGGACTGTTTAGATGCCCGCGTGCGTGTCGGCGAGCGCAGAAGCGAGCCGAGCGACCTCGTAATCCGCTCCAAAAAAAGAACACCCTCGTGGGAGAACCGTCGGAAAGAAGGTTCTCCCAATTAAATTAATCCTTGCGGATTAAAGAAATATTCCTTCGGAATATGAAATTGCTTCGCAATGAAATACTCCTGCGTCGTATGTGGATTAATTTTATTTCATATTGAGCACAGCGAGATATTTCACAATTTGCATTAGCAAATTATTTCATATTGCATAGCAATATTTCATTATATATGTTAAAATACATAAGAGGTGATATTGTGAAAGAGAATAAGCTAATTGATTTGTCTATGGATTTTTCTGTTGCTGTATTAAATGTAGTTGAAACAATAAAAGGGCATTCTGCACTTGTAAATCAGATAGAGCGCTCTTCAACAAGTATTGGCGCAAACATTCATGAAGCCAACTACGCTCAAAGCAAATCAGACTTTGTGTCAAAACTACAAATAGCGCTCAAAGAAACATATGAAACTGAATATTGGTTAGAACTTTTTCAAAAAGCCGGTTTTCTTACCGAAGTGACTACAAAAGCGTTATTAAATCAATGTGGAACAATACGCAGATTGTTGATTGCTTCTGTTAATACTGCTAAAAACAATAAATAAACTTTAAAGACTGAAAGAGCATTTTCTCTTCCGGTCTTTTTTCTGTAACTCTTGTCAAGAATAACGCAATGGCACTTTTGACATCTTATATCAAAAGTACGTTTTTTCTATAGAATGAAGCAATTATATTTATTGAAATATTAGCGCCTATGTGGTATAATATAGGTGTACTAAACGAAAGGAGAAAGCGTATGAGTGAGATAGATAAAATTGTAAATGAAGTGAACGGCTCAATGGCGATTGAGGGAATGCCGCTTACCGATGCAGACAAGGAACGCATCCGCATTTCCCTTTCGAGCAAAGAGCAGTTTCAGAAGATTCTGCGCGAGCTGATACTCAAGCATTCCGCATAGGTGAGCTTATGGGATATAGTTACGAATATGAATGGGATAAAGAATACTGTTATCCCGATTCGGGTGTGCTGATAAACAAACTCGGTATTAAAAACCATGACGAGCTTGTTACCGCCGAAAGAGAAATCACCTCGCTGAAAATAGCGATGGCAAAGGCGGAGCCGATTAAGGGCAACTTTGATTTTGAACACCTTAAAAGAATTCACAAATTTGTCTTTGAAGATATTTATACCTGGGCGGGCGAACCCCGTCACGTTAATATCTCAAAGGGTAATCAGTTTTGCCTGAGTCAGCATATTGAGACGTATGCGGCGGACATCTTTGCCAAACTCAAAGCGGATAATTATCTGATTGATTATGACGGCAATATCGCTCACCGCCTTGCGTATTACCTGAGCGAAATCAATGTTCTTCATCCGTTCCGTGAAGGCAACGGCAGGGCGCAGAGATTATTTATTGAGTATCTCGCAGACCACACCGGATACAAGGTGGATTTCTCGGACGTTACCGCCGATGAAATGATAATCGCCAGCGCTGAATCCTTCGCCCGCGATTACGATAAAATCAACGCAATGTTTGAAAGAATTACAAGCAAGAAATAACAACAGCCTTCGGTTAAACCGAAGGCTGTTATAATATTGTCTTTAATAGTTTTATGTATTGTTATAAATAGCTGTTTAAAACCTAACCTTCTTTATGACGGGCGCCCTCGTGGTGTTTTTTTTGGTAAAGAGGATGAGGATCGAACAGGGCAATTTTCCAAAGGTGAATAAATAGAGAATGTGCGGGTATTTTACAAAGTTGAAATCATTAGTCTGTTGTGATATCATTATTTTATACCTATTTAAGCATTGTGGTGATTATGAAAAATTCAAAACTATTATTCTTCAAAGATTTTCACGTAATATTTTTGCTTTTCGGCTCATTCGCAGTTGGATTATTTAACGAGCCTGCGGGAGCGGTTTGCAATATTATTCTTGGCATATGGCTCATAATAAAAGCAATCAAAAACAGAGAAATTAAAATACCTTTTTGCTTAACAACGCTTGCGGTATTCTGTATAAGCTCAGGGTTTTTAGTAACAGCGTTTTGGGGCGTAGATAAGTATTATTCTCTTCTTGGATTTGTTAAGTTTTTGCCCTTGCTTCTTTATTGGCTTGTTTTATTTCAAGATGATATAGACAAGGACTATATTCTCGATTTCATTCCTGTATCAGGTGTGATAATGACAGTTGTTTCATATGTGCTTTCGCATATAAATGTCTTAAAAGATTATTTTTCCGTTGATTCAAGAATAAGCGGTTTTTTTCAATATCCAAACACTTTTGCGCTTTTTTTAATAATAGGACTTATTATTCTATCCACAAAAAAGGAATTGAAATTTTTCAGCGTATTTGGTATGGCTGTTCATGTGTTCGGAATTTTCATGACAGGAAGCAGATCTTCATTTATCATTTTTTGTTTTGCTTTTTTGGGAATTCTGTTTATTGCAGAGAACAAACGAGTTAAACAGACAATACTTGTTTCTGCAGGAATTATGATTGTGGCTGCGGGAATATATTTTGCAATAACAGGAAAACACGGCGCAATAGGAAGATTTTTAACAATATCTTTTAAGGCAGGAACGCTTACAGGCAGATTAATTTATTTTAAAGACGCAGTTAAGTTTATTCTATCTCACCCGTTTGGCATCGGCTATATGGGCTATTATTTCGCTCAGGGCTCTTTTCAGACAGCGGTTTATTCAAACACCTTTGTTCATAATGAATTGCTGCAGCTCTTTGTTGATATTGGATGGATTCCGGCAATATTGCTTTTGACATGCTTTATTAAAGCCATATTTAATAAAGAAATGTCAAAAAAGAACAGATTGATTCTTCTTGTTGCCGCCGCTCATTCAATGCTTGATTTTGACTTTCAGTTTCTGATTGTTGATTTTATACTTTTAATATGCGTTTCGGGAAGTGTGAAAAATTTCAAAACGTTTTCAATAAAAAAGACTGTTATTAAGAACAGCTTGGTTGTTTCGCTTTGTTTTGTTATTATAATTTCATTATACCTGGGAACGAGCTCGCTCCTTTATTTGTTATCCAAAAGTGAGGCTGCAACGCATATATGCAAGTATAATACAATGGCGCAGATTGATACACTTTATGAAAACGAAGACTATGATGAAATCAACAAAAAAGCAGATATTATTATTTCAAATAATAAATACATAAGCAATGCATACAGCGCAAAAGCAATATATTATTTTTCTCAAAACGATATAGAAAAAACTATAGAATATAAAACAACGGCTTTAAAATACGGAAAGTATTTCTATGATGAGTACTATGATTATGCCGTAATGCTTATTAATGTAACGTCAACATATCTTGAAAACGGCGACTATGACAGTGCAACATATTGCTTTGAAAAACTGGAACAGCTAAAAGCAGACTTAGAGCATGTTAAAGCAACAACCGATAAAAAAGCATATTCATTGCCGGACAAACCCCGTCTTGATTTGCCCAAAGAATGCAATCAGGCAATAGAAGAATATGAAAAAATATTCAATTAATTATTTTTAAATTGTGAGATATATTTTTAACATTGACGCACAACTTTATAAATGATATATTATAAATATCAAAATAGTTGACAATAAGCAATGCTGATTTATGCGCAACCATGTGCAGAATCAGAAAAAAATTAGGAGAGTGAAAAAATGAAAACAAAAAAAAGAATTATTGCGCTTATGCTGTCGGCAACGGCTTTATTTACATCGGTTTTTTCCGTAAGCATTCCCGCACAGGCGGCAACTAAGTCAAAAACAATTAACGGCATAGAGTATTATTATGTTGTTCAAAACAATGAAGTTATAATTAAAGATACGTATGTAGAAAGCAATAATTCAAAAACAATAACCATTCCGTCAAAAATTTCAGGAAAAAGCGTTGTTGCAGTAGAGCGATTCTCCTGTTGGGGCCAAAAGCCGAAAACTCTGGTATTTCCAAACTCTGTTAAAAGATTAGGAAAAACAAAGAAGGCTGGTTTTTACGGTTCAATAATGTATTCTGATACAAACGATTTTACCGCGTTTGGATGGATTGGTGACGGTGCAAAATCTCTTGAAACAGTTAAACTCGGAAAAGGGCTTATAACAATGGAGTATAATCCGTTTCCCTTTGTTAAAAATATAGTTATTGACAAGGGCAATAAAAATTTCAAGGTAAAAAACGGCGTTCTTTATACAAAAGATTTAAAAGAGCTTGTTGCATATCCTTCCAAAAAAACAGCCAAAAGCTTCACAGTGCCCAAAACAGTGAAAACAATCAGACGCAATGCGTTTGTTTTGAGCAAGGTTAAAACCGTAAATCTTAACAAAGTAAAAGAGCTAAAACCGGACGCTTTTTATTGTTCATCGGTTTCCAAGGTAAAAATAGGAGCTGCTTTGCAAACATTCACAGGCGAAGCATTTACAAATTGCAAATCGCTTAAAACGATTTCTATTCCTAAAAACAGCAAAAGATACTCTCTTAAAAACGGAGTATTGTTTAACAAGAAAAAAACAAGGCTGATTCTTTATCCTGCTACAAAAACTGCAAAAACCTACACAGTTCCAAAGACTGTAACCACAATAGGTAAAAACGCCTTTAACAATGCAAAGATAACGAAAGCAAATTTGCCTTCGAAATTGAAAAAAATTGACAACGGAGCATTTTCAAGAGCTGCATTAACGGAAATTAAGGTTCCATCAAAGGTTACAACAATAGGTGCCCGTGCTTATGAAGATACAAGGATAAATAAATTAAGCTTGCCAAAATCAGTAACAAGCTTGGGCTATGAATCTTTCAGATATAATTGGGATTTAACATCTGTTGATTTATCAAAGACCTCGTTGAAAGCAATAAAAAAGAGAACATTTGACGGGACCAGTGTTAAAAGCGTTAAACTTCCGAATAAATTGGAAACGATTGGAGAAGAGGCGTTTATCGGAACACCACTTAAAAAGATTACTATACCTTCAAGTGTTAAAACAATAAAAAGCTATGCTTTCTTTAATTACACAATGACCAATTTAACAATAAAAGGAAAATCAACAGCGCTTTCTGAAAGTGTTATCTATGTACCTCATAAATACAATGATGAGTTTGATGAATATGGGTACGAGGTAACAATAACCGCGCCAAAAGGCTCAAAAGCGCAAACATATGCAAAGAAGAACAACATAAAATTTGTTGCACTTAGCTGATAAAACTATTAAAACGAGCTTTCTCAATGAGGAAGCTCGTTTTTTTTGCAACAAAGGATGAGGATCTAATACAATCAGGTGTGAAGGAAGTCCACCATTAATTCATCATTCATCATTCTATATTTCTATTCCAAGTTCTTCAATCTTATCTCTTACCTTCAGCCAATCCTGAAACGCAAGCTCTTTGTTGTTCGGATTCCTTAAAATTGCAGCAGGGTGAAATGTTCCCATCATAAGAACTCCGCCTTTTTGGATAAACTCGCCGTGCTGCTTTGTAACTTTAAAATCGGGAGAAATAAGTCTTTGAGCTGAAATCCTTCCAACGCAGATAATTATTTTCGGCTTAATTATTTTAAACTGTTCTCTCAGCCAGGTTATGCACATATCCTGCTCCTCGGGCTTCGGGTCGCGGTTGTGGGGAGGACGGCATTTAACCATATTTGCTATATAAACATTTTTGTTTCTTGAAAGGTCTATGCTCTCAAGAAATTTATCAAGCAGCTTTCCGCTTCTTCCAACAAAGGGCTCGCCTTGCAAATCCTCGTTTTCGCCCGGTCCCTCGCCTATGAGCATAATATCTGCGTTTTTATTTCCTATTCCGAAAACAAGATTTGTTCTTCCCTCGCATAAAGCGCATTTATTGCAGTTTTTACACTGAATTTCAAGTTCGTCCAAAGTCATTTTTTTCACCTCGTTGCGATTATATCTATATAATAACAAAATAAGTGTTGAAAAACAATCAAAAGTATTATAAAATAACAAAGTCATAATAAAATATTTGTAAAACTTTTGGAGGATTATATTATGAAAAACGAAGTTGTTGTTGAGATTTCAGCCCGCCACGTTCATGTTTCACAAAAAGACCTTGAAACACTTTTCGGTAAGGGCTATGAATTAACAGTTAAAAAAATGCTTTCTCAGCCGGGTCAGTATGCCTGTGAAGAGAGAGTAAGAGTTGTTGGAACAAAGAGCGAATTTCCTGCAGTTTCAATTCTTGGCCCCGTAAGACCTGAAACTCAGGTTGAGCTTTCATTAACAGATGCACGTTCAATCGGCGTTACCGCTCCTGTAAGAGAGTCGGGCGACCTTGAGGGAAGCGGAACCTGTAAGCTTGTTGGTCCTGCAGGTGAGGTTGAACTCACAAAGGGCGTTGTTGCTGCAAAGCGCCATATCCACGCAACTGTTAAGGATGCCGAGGAAATGGGACTTGAAAACGGCGAAATTGTTTCTGTTGAAATTCCGACTGCAAACGACAGAGCGCTTACCTTCGGCGATGTTGTTGTTCGTGTTTCCGATAGCTATGCCCTTGCAATGCACATTGATACAGACGAAGCAAATGCAGCAGGAATGAAACCTAATACAATCGGAAGAGTAATTAAATAAAATCTAAAATCAAACGCTCCGAAAGGGGCGTTTTTTATATAATTACGAGTTGCGAATTTCGGGTGCTGCGCACGGCGATTGTATTTTCGGCGAACTAAAGCCTCACACCTTCCCCTTGAGGGGAAGGGGGACCGCTTGCGGTGGATGAGGTGTTTTCCCTCTTTACTTCAGTTGAGGATGGACGAGGCGGACGAATAGACGTAACCTTTACAGCACAGTAAAAGTAATATCGTACAAAAAAAGCACCCTTGAATAAACAAGGGTGCTGAAATTGGATAGACCAATTATCTCTTTGAGAACTGTGGTGCACTTCGTCAGAACAAACTTCGTGTTCGAATATGCCTGCAAGACAGGCATATAACAAACACTTCGTTTGTTCTTCCTCTCCCCAAAAAATCTGCGATTTTTCGGGGATCCCGATAACGCAAGACGCGCAAAAAAAACAAACACCTCTGCAACAAAGCAAAGGTGTTGAATTCTGAAAAATTATCTCTTTGAGAACTGTGGAGCGCGTCTTGCTGCTTTGAGACCGTATTTCTTTCTTTCCTTCATTCTCGGGTCACGAGTGAGGAAGCCAGCCTTCTTGAGTGCGGGACGAAGATTTTCGTCATACTGAAGAAGAGCTCTTGAAAGACCGTGACGGATTGCGCCTGCCTGACCTGTTACACCGCCACCGTTTACACGGCAAACGATATCAAACTTCTCAGCAGTATCGGTTAAAGCGAGAGGCTGACGAACGATGAGCTTGAGTGTTTCAAGTCCGAAATAATCGTCGATGTCTCTATCGTTAATTGTAATTTTACCTGTGCCTGCATAAACGCGTACACGAGCAACAGATTCTTTTCTTCTGCCTGTTCCGTAGAAATAAGGATTTGATTCGTACATTATCTACATACCTCCCTTACATTTCCCAAGCTTCAGGCTTCTGAGCCTCGTGCTTGTGCTGTGCGTCTTTATAAATCTTGCATCTTGTGAGCTGCTTTCTGCCGAGCGTTGTATCGGGAATCATACCCTTAACAGCAAGCTGCATAGCGAAATCGCTCTTTTCTCTCATAAGTGTTGAGTATTGAACTTCCTTAAGGTTGCCAATGTATCCTGTGTGGTGCTGATAATACTTCTTGTTGAGTTTATCGCCTGTTAATACTGCTTTATCTGTGTTGATGATAATAACGAAATCACCGCAATCTGTGTTAGGTGCGAAGATTGGCTTATGCTTTCCTCTGAGAAGAACAGCAGCCTCTGCAGCAACTCTTCCGAGCGGTTTATCTGCTGCGTCGATAACATACCACTTGCGCTCGATTTCGTCAGCTTTTGGCATAAATGTTGACATAATCGTTTCCTCCGTTTAAATATTTAATGCTCAGTAATAATACCAAATGGATAAAAAAATGTCAACACCCAAATTAAAATAAATTATGATATCTCTGTTTTTCTCGATTTTTCTTTAATTTTCATAGCAAAAGCTCGTTTATAATTTATGAAAAATTTTTCAAACTCAATAGCTTCTAATGAATTTTTAATAAAAATATGATATATTATAATCGAGGTGGAATTATGAGAATTCTTTTAGCAGAGGACGAAAAAGACCTCAATGCAATTATAACGAAAAAACTTAAAAAGGATGGCTACAGCGTTGATTCCTGCTTTAACGGAAGAGAGGCAACAGAGTACGCCGACATTGCTGAATATGACTGCATAATTCTCGATATTATGATGCCCGAGCTTGACGGACTGGGAGTTTTAAAGGAAATAAGGAGTCGAGGAAAAAACACCCCTGTTATTTTCCTTACGGCAAGGGATAGCATTGAAGACAGAGTCAGAGGACTTGACCTCGGCGCAGATGACTACATTGTCAAGCCGTTTTCATTTGATGAACTCAGCGCAAGAATAAGGGCAAACACAAGGCAGCTCGGCAATTCTAAAAGCAGCGTATATCGGGTTTATGATTTAGAGCTTGACACTGCAAAACACAGAGTTACAAGAGGGGATAAAGAAATTATCCTTTCGGTTAAGGAATATCAGCTTCTTGAATATCTTATGAAAAACGCAGGAATTGTTCTTTCAAGAGAAACAATAGAGGACCACATATGGAATTTTGATTATGAGGGCGGAACAAATGTTGTTGATGTTTATATAAGCTATTTGAGAAAAAAGATTGATTCAGGGTATGAAAAGAAATTAATTCGCACTGTAAGAGGTGCGGGATATGTTATAGGTTGATTATGAAAAAAGCATCAATTAAAACAAAAATAACCATCTGGGTTTCGGTTTTAACAATTATTATTGCCGTTTTTTCATCCTGCGCCGTTATTTTTATAAGCAACAGCGTTATTCAGAGCGCAACAAAAAGAAATCTTATAAATGCTGTTGAAAACAACATAAACGAAATAAGTATATGCAAAAGCAAAAAGGATTTAAAGCTGGATGATAAATTTGATATTTCAATCAGATATAAAAACTCTTATATTGAAATAGACGATGGTTTTATTAAAGAAACAGACGGAATAACTGTTTCGCTTTATGACAGTGATTCTGTTCTTTACGGCGAAAGCCTTGTTGATACTGATGAATTTTCTCTTGCCGAAAAGGGAATAAGAGAGGTTGAGGGCGAAAACGGAAAATATTATATCTACGATAAAAAAATAATGGGCGAAAACGCAGAGAATCTCTGGATAAGAGGAACGGCGTCGAAAGCGCTTGTTTTAAAGCAGACAATTTCCATTGTTGACGAGGCGGTTTTCATCATTCCTATTTTAGTTATTATTGCAATTTCAGGTGCATTCCTTTTAGCGAAAAGAGCGCTTGAGCCGATTGATGAAATAAGCCTTGCAGCAGGAGAAATCAGAAGAGGAAAGGATTTATCAAAAAGAATTTCTATAAAAAGGCAGGAAAAAGAGGTTTTAAGACTTTCAAATTCATTTAATGAAATGCTTGAAAGACTTGAAGTAGCCTTCAACAAGGAGGAACAATTCACGAGGGATGTTTCCCACGAGCTGAGAACACCGCTTAGCGTTATTCTTTCGGAATGCGAGCTTATGCTTGAGGATGACGCAACAGAGGAGGAATATAAAGAAGCGCTCAGTTTAATCAAAGCAAAGGGCGAAAAGATGAACCTGATGATTAACAGCCTTCTTGAATATTCAAGACTTGAAGCGGGAAGCGAAAAAGCGAAGTTTTCAAAAACCGATTTTTCCAAGACGGCAAAGGCAGTCTGCGAGGAAATGAAAAAAGATAGGATAAAGGGAATAACTCTTGAATATGATATAGAAAATAATATATATATTAATGCAAACCAGAGCCTTATTATTCAGCTCATAACAAATCTTATCTCAAACGCATATAAATACGGAAAAGAAAACGGACACATTTATGTTTCTCTGAAAGAAAACGAAGAAAATGCAGTACTGATAGTAAAAGACGACGGAATCGGCATATCTGAGAAGGATATCAATAATATTTTTGATACATTTTTCAGAGCGGATAGCTCCCGTTATCAGGAGGGCTTCGGACTTGGACTTTCCTTTGTTAAAAAGATTGCGGATTTACACAGGGGAACAATTACAGTTAACAGTGCCGAGGGTGAAGGAAGCGAATTCATTTATTCTCAGAAAATTTTTGATTTCTAATGCCACTCTAATATTTATATGTTAAGCTGAAAGCACCAAAAGAAAGGGGTAATATATATGAAAAAGAATATTATTGCAATTATCTGCGGTGTTGTTGCAGCGGTAGTTGTTATAACAGGCGTGCTTGTTTCAACGGGAAAAATGAAAGAGGAAGACTCTATCGGCGCTTCGGCTGCGCTTACTATTGCTCTCAATGATGCAGGAGTTGGTAAGGAAGAGGCAAAAAATACAAGCTCGAATTTTGAAAAGGAAAACGGGGTTTATGTTTTTGAGGTTGAGTTTAACGCTAATTCAAATGAATATGAATACGAAATTGACGCTTCAACAGGAGAGATTCTGAAAAGAGATGTTGAAGGAAGAAAAACAAAAGAAAACTTAACGGAAAAATCAGAAACAACAACAGAAAAAACAACTCTTTCAGATGAAAAGCAAACAACAGCTTCCAAACAAAAGACAACGAAACAGACAACAAAGGCAAAAACAACAAAGCAATCGGAAAACATCGGGATTGACGCTGCAAAAAGAATAGCTCTTAATAACGCAGGAGTAGGCGCGTCACAGGTCAGATTTACAAAGGCAAAGCTCGATTATGACGACGGCGTTGCTCAGTATGAAATTGAATTTATCAAAGGCAATACCGAATATGAATATGAAATTGATGCAAAAACAGGAAAAATAATTGATTTTGATAAAGAAACAAAGTCGTCTGACAAGGACTATGACTATGACGATGATGAATACGATGACGATTAATAAAAGCAGAGGGAGCGCCCCTCTGTTTTTGTTATAGAAAAAATGTATTTACAGGGATGATATTGAGTGCTATTATATTTTAGTAATAAGCATTAAGAGAGGTAATGATTTTGGCACTTTATCAGTCAGTTTCAGATATAATCGGCAATACTCCGCTTGTCAGAATAAGAAATTTTGAAAAGAAATACGAGCTTGAAGCAAAGATTTTTGCAAAGCTCGAATATTTCAATCCTGCGGGCTCTGTTAAAGACCGCGTTGGGAAAGCGATTATTGATGATGGGATAAAAAACGGCAGGATTAATAAAGATACGGTTATTATTGAGCCGACATCGGGAAATACGGGGATAGGCATTGCTTCATATGCTGCAACAAAGGGAATTAAGGTTATTATTACAATGCCCGACTCAATGAGCGCAGAGAGAAGAAATCTTATGAAGGCGTATGGCGCCGAGCTTGTTCTGACCGAAGGAGCAAAGGGAATGGCGGGCGCAATAGAAAAAGCCGAGGAGCTTCACAAGGAAACAGATAATTCAGTTATCGCAGGGCAGTTTGTTAATCCTGTTAACCCCGAAATCCACTATCAGACAACGGGACCTGAAATCTGGCGGGATACAGAAGGCAGGGTTGATATTTTTGTTGCAGGAGTTGGAACGGGCGGAACTGTTTCGGGAGTCGGAAAATATCTTAAAGAGCAAAATCCAAACGTTAAAATTGTGGCCCTTGAGCCTGAAACGTCGCCTGTTTTAAGCGAGGGTAAATCGGGAGCGCATAAAATACAGGGAATAGGCGCAGGCTTTATTCCTGAAACTATGGATACCGGCATTTGTGACGAGGTAATTAAAGTTCCGAACGAAGCTGCAATAGAAATCGGCGGAGAATTTCCGTCAGTAGAGGGCGCACTTGTTGGAATATCAAGTGGCGCAGCGCTCTGGGGGGCAATAAGCATTGCAAAAAGACCTGAAAACAAAGGAAAAAACATAGTTGTTCTTCTTCCCGATTCGGGTGACAGATATCTTTCAACCGAAATGCTGGCAAAATAATATACAATTAGTATAATAATATTGCAAAAACCCACAAAAAATATTACACCTATGTACAACTGGGGTCGTACCCCAACTGTACATAGGTGTTGTTATTCTGTTTTTCCCATAACATCAAGGGGATTGACGGTTTTTCCGTCGAGAATTGTTTCAAAATGAAGATGGGTTTCGTTTTCGTTTTCTGCAGGAACAGAGCCGAGCGTTCCGATTTTGTTTCCCATATCAACATATGAGCCTTTTTTGACTGCAAGGCTTTTAAGTCCGCAGTATTTTGCAATAAGCTTTCCGCCGTGGTCGATTTCAACAACCTGACCGTAAAGATTATCGTTATAAACTGCAATAACAAGTCCGTCGTTTATGGCGGTAACAGAGTCGCCCTCTTTTCCCTTGAAATCAACAGCGGGATGAGCTCGATAATCGTTCATTGTTTTATCGAAAACAAGCTCCTCGCTATATCCCTTAACAACGGCTTCACTGAGCGGATATTTATAATAGCTCTTATAAGGAGTATTGTTTTCGCCCTGTTCCATTGTTGCAGGTTCGGTTGTTTTTTGTTTTGTTGTTTTCTCTTTTGCCTTCGTTGTTTTCTTTTTTGTTGTTGTTTCTGTTACGGTAACAGCTCGCTGGACCTCGGTTGTAACCTCAAGAGTTGTTGCCTCGTTAACCGTATTATTTTTCGGCTTTGATGTGTTAGTTGAAAAATAAACGATGAGTCCCAAAGCAATAATACAAAGGCAGACCACCGAAAACAGCGCTTTAGTATTTTTATTTTCTTTTCTGTTATTTGTCATAATTAACACCTCGGCTTTAGTATTGACCGAGGTGTTTTAATTTATGCATTTTCAAGAATATTTAATGTATTCTGAACTGTTTCAATCGAACTTTCGTTAAGGTTTTTAACGCTGATATATGGCTTTTTAGCGGCTGAGAAGGTCGCTCTGTCCCTCATTTTTTCATTGAGAGCAACAAGGTATTCAACCTTAACATCGTTTAAATAAAAATTAACCGATGATGCGCTTTGCTTGATTTCATTTATTCCAAGTGCAAGCGCTCTGTTTCTCATAAGCGCAATTTCAACAAGTCCGTAAACCGAAGCGGGCGGAACGCCGAAACGGTCTGTAAGCTCATCATAAACATCGTTTGCATCGTTATCGTTTTTGATATCTGCGATAGCTTTATACATATCAAGCCTTGCCTGAGTTGAAGAAATATAGCTTTGCGGAATGTTTGCATCAACGGGAAGATCAATAAGGCACTGCGCTTCTTCTTCGCTTTGGATTTTTTCGCCCTTTTCTTCTGCCACAGCTTCTTCAAGCAGTTTTATATACATATCATATCCGACTGCTTCCATATGGCCGTGCTGCCTTGTTCCGAGAAGCGAGCCTGCGCCCCTTATTTCAAGGTCGCGCATTGCGATTTTAAAGCCCGAGCCGAATTCCGTATATTCCCTTATTGCTTCAAGTCTTTTTGTTGCAATATCCGAAAGCTCTTTTCCTCGAACAAAGGTGAAATATGCGTATCCATGGCGGGAGCTTCTGCCCACTCGTCCTCTTATCTGATGAAGCTGAGCAAGACCGAGTCTGTCGGAGTTTTCAATTATAAGAGTGTTGACGTTTGAAACATCAACGCCTGTTTCAATAATCGTTGTGCAGACCAAAATATCAATTTCGCCGAAAAGGAGCTTTTCCCAGACGTCCGAAAGCGCCTCTTCACTCATTGCGCCGTGGGCAATTCCTATTCTTGCATCGGGAATAGCCTTTTTAATCTGAAGAGCGGTGTGGTCTATCGTGTCAATATTATTATGAAGATAATAACATTGTCCGCCCCTTGCAAGCTCTCTTTCCATTGCTTCAACAAGAACGCCGAAATCGTATTCGATAACATAGGTCTGAACAGGGTGGCGGTCGCCCGGCGCCTCTTCAAGAACACTCATATCGCGAACTCCGCTCATTGCCATATTAAGAGTTCTCGGAATCGGCGTTGCCGAAAGGGTTAAAACATCAACCCTCGGGAATTTTTCTTTGATTTTTTCTTTTTGTGAAACGCCGAAGCGCTGTTCCTCATCTACAACAAGAAGTCCTAAATCCTTAAACGCAACGTCCTTGCTTATAAGTCGGTGGGTTCCAATAAGCAGGTCAACCCTGCCCTTTGCCGTATCTTCAATTATCTGTTTTTGCTTAGCGGGTGAAACAAAGCGCGAGAGCATTTCGATTCTGACGGGATATGCCTCCATTCGCTTTTTCGCCGTTTGAAAATGTTGCATTGCGAGAACAGTTGTCGGAACAAGAATTGCGCACTGCTTTGAATCGCCGATACATTTGAAGCATGCCCTGAACGCAACCTCGGTTTTGCCGAAGCCAACGTCACCGCAAAGGAGGCGGTCCATCGGAGCGCTCTTTTGCATATCGCCCTTGATTTCATCCGAACAGCGAAGCTGGTCATCCGTTTCCTCGTATTCAAAACGTAGTTCAAAATCTCTTTGAAGGTCGGTATCCTCGGAAAAAGCATATCCCTTTGTGCTCATTCTCTTTGCGTAAAGAGAAATAAGCTCCTTTGCGATATCCTTAACGCTTGAACGAACGCGGCTTTTAATCTTCTTCCAGTCGCCCGAGCCCATACGGTTTATCTTAACCTTTGCATTATCCTGAGGTCCGATATATTTTGAAACCATATCAAGCTGAGTTACGGGAACATAAAGCGTGTCGCCCTTTGCGTAGCCGATTGTTATATAATCCTTTTTGACATCGTTTATTTCAAGTGTTTTTATTCCTTCAAATATTCCGATACCGTGGATGTTGTGAACAATATAATCGCCCTTTTCAAGCTCGTCGATTGAGCGAAGAGCGTCTTTTGATGAAAAATGCTTGCGTTTTTTCTTTGACTGATTAGTTCTTGAATGAGTTATCATCAAAAACTTTTCATCACTCAGCTGAATGCCCGAATCAAAGGTTCCGCATAAAACATTAACTGCGCCTTTTTTTAGCTCTTTAGGTCTTTTTTCAAAGAAAACTGAGTCATAGCCCGCCTCGTTTATATCATATGAGAGCGCTTTTCCCGCCTTTGCCGTGCCCGCCATAACAGCTATGGTGTAGCCCGATTTCAAAAGCGGAAGATATTCTTCCTTGAGCTGACTCATCGTTCCCGACCAGACATTAACGCTCTGGGATTTGAAATTCGAAAGATTTCTTATCGGAGTATCAAAGCTGCCCCTCGGAAGCGAATCAAAATATATTGCGCTATCCTTTTCATAGATTTCGCACAAATCATCAAAGCTCAGCTGAAATTTATCAATGCCCTTGCAGATAACTCCGTCATCAAGAAGCCATTTCAGCTCCTCGTTCATAAGTTTATTTTGTGCGCCGCATTTTTCCTTAACCCTTGCGCTTTCGCAAACGAAGAGCATTCCCTCAAAATAGTCAAAAAGTCCGTTTGAAGCGTATGCAAGGGGAAGATATTTATCGCTGCATCTAAGATTAATTCCCTGGCGGAGCTTATCAACATCGTTTAAAAGGGCTTCTCTTGCCTTTGTTGCTTTCCCTTTGAGAGTAAGCGAAAGCTCTTCAATAGCCTTTGCCTGTTTTTCCCTTGACTCAAATAAAACCTCGGTTGCCGGAATTATTTCAACCTCTTTTGCAACCTCGCCCCTTCGCTGAGTTGAAACGTCAAAATATGCTATTGAATCAACCTCATCGCCCCAAAGCTCAAGTCTTACGGGATTGTTTGAGCCCGGCGGGAATATGTCGAGAAGTCCGCCCCTGATTGCAAACTGGCTTGTTCCGTCAACCTGCTCAAAGCGCGAGTATCCGGCTTTGATGAGCTTGTTTGCGGTTTGTTCAAGGTCGATTCTGTAGCCGGTTTTTATTTTAAAGCTTCTTTCACGAAGTGCAGCAGGGGGCATAGTAAGCTGAATAGCCGCACCGACAGAGGCAATAACCGCCGAATAATTTCCACTTATTATGTTTGATAAAACGCCAAGGCGAAGCTGTTCATATTCTCGGCTTATTCCCTCAACCTCAAGAAAGGTAAACTCTCTTTTGGGATAGAGATAAACGCCCCTTTGAAGCTGTGAGAGATTTTCATAGAATTTAACTGCGCTCGCTTCATCGGGAGTTATAATAAAGGCTTTCTTTCTGCTGTTAACACAGAGCGAGTGAACAAGAAAAACCTTATTTATATCGGAAAGACCAATAGCCCCGACAGGAGCATTGAGGGATTCAATGCCTCTGCTGAGGCTGATAAATTCATTATTATTTTCGAAGATTTTTGAAAAACAGCTCATATAGTTGCAAGTTTCGAGCGCCGAGTTCCGAGTTTTTCGGTTTATCGGCTTTGCCTCAGACAATTATTATAACGGGTGTGGGCGAAGCCCACCCGAAATTCTTCATTCTTCATTCTTAATTTTTAATTTAATTTAGTGGCTGTATTTGTTCATTGCGCTGTCAACGCCGTTTTCAACAATTTCCTCTGTTGCTAAAACGGAATCCGAAATAGCGCTTTGATATTCCTCTTGCTTTTCTTTTGGAATTTCGCCGAGCACCCAGCTTACCATATCATAATCAGCGCTCGGTTTTTTGCCTACTCCGATTTTAACTCGTGGAAAATTCTCGCTTCCGAGACAGGAGATAATGCTTTTTATTCCGTTATGACCGCCGGCACTGCCTTTTCTGCGAACTCGGATTTTTCCAACATCAAGAGAAACGTCATCATATATTATTATTATCTTTTCATCGGGAATATTATAATATGATGCAGCGGCATATATTGCTTCACCCGAAAGATTCATCATCGTTTGAGGCTTCATAACAAGGCATCGTTTTCCTGCTATAAATTCATCGGCAATAAGCGATTGAAATTTAGCTTTTTTAAAAGAAAAACCGTTCTTTTTTGCAAGCAAATCAACCGCCATAAAGCCCGCATTGTGCCTTGTTTTTTCATATTTGCTTCCGGGATTTCCAAGCCCTGCAATAATATATTCAATTTTACCTATTTTAAAAAACATAATTATCCCTTTCAAATGTTCGCTTAACCAGACTGAAGTTAAGAGGAAACGTCTATTCGTCCGCCTCGTCCAAACATATTACGGGATTAAAGAATTTTGCGAGCAAAATCCTAATAATCCCTTCATATGTTTCTCCTCTCAAATCAAAATGTTTTGCATTTTGATTTGTATTATAATTCGGAGCGAAGCGACCCGAAATTCTTCATTCTTAAATCTTAATTCTTAATTCTTAACTATTTTAAGGGGCATATCCGAGAGATATGCCCCTTAAATTATTCAGTTTTTTCGAATTCGTTGAATTCTCTTTCGCTGTCGTCTTTTTCGAAGTTATACATATTCTCGTCTTTAACATGCTTTGCGAGATATTCTTCTCTGTCGAAAAGCTCGTCAGCCTTAACCTTCCATGCCTTTGCAGCAGCGATTGTCTTATCGAAAAGCTCGTTTGCCGATTCAGGATGCTGCATTTCGGTTGAATATGCGCCGGTTTCTGCAACCATTTTGCTGATTGCGCCCGGGTTATCAAGAACCGGACAGGGACGAAGCATATTGTTTGAGAACGGCTGATTGCGTTTGTACGCCATAAACAGCGGACTCTGAAGCGCTTCAAGAACTGAGTGCTCTTTGATATTAACATTTGAATAGTGAACGAATGCGCAGGGCTCGCAGTCACCGTTTGAGTTGATGTGGAAATAGTGGCGTCCGCCTGCGATACAACCCTGAACATATTCGCCGTCATTCCAGAAATCGAGTGCGAAAATCGGCTTTGTTTCTCTCCACTCGCGCATTTTCTTGAACATAAGCGCTCTCTGTTCGGGAGAAACCATAAGCTCGGTTACTGCGCCGTTTCCTGTTGGCATATATGTGAAGAACCAGGCAAATTTAACGCCTCTTTCAATGAGCCAATCCATATATTCGTCGCTTGCAAGAACGTCTGTGTTTTTGCTGGTATAGCAAAGTGAAGCTCCGAAAGGAACGCCTCTGTCTTTAAGTCTTTGCATAGCGGCAGTGCATTTCTTGAAGGTTCCTTCGCCTCTTCTGAAATCGTTTTCCTCTTCGTAACCCTCGATTGAGAAAGCGGGGAAGAAGTTACCAACCTCAGCAATTTCATCAGCAAACGAATCATCTATAAGAGTTCCGTTTGTGAACGACATAAAGATACAGTCGGGATTTTCGCGGCAAAGTCTCATAAGGTCTGCTCTTCTCATTGTAGGCTCTCCGCCTGTATAGAGATACATATATGTACCAAGCTCTTTAGCCTGAGAAATAATTCTTGAAAGATCCTCGTATGAAAGCTGGCTTGAATGGCCGTATTCAGCAGCCCAGCAGCCCGTACATTTAAGGTTGCACGCAGCAGTCGGGTCCATAAGAATTGCCCACGGAACGTTGCAGCCATACTTTTTAATGCTTTCCATTCTTATCTGGTAAGAGTTGATAGCAACATTCATAATCGGAGGAATCATCTTGTTTAAAACATCCTCATTTGTGTCGCAAATAACGCTTTTTGCAAAGCGCATCCAGTTGTTTTCGGGGTCATCAAGAACCTTGTGAAGACCCGCATATGTTGAACGGTTAACCTTTTTTACGTCAGCAGCTTCAAGAAGGCTGAGAACTTTAGGTGCATTTTTATTGAAATCTTTTCTTGCGTATTTTACCGCCTGCTTAACTGCAAAGCTTGCAGCAGCTTCTTTAATAGACATAGAAGTTAAATCCTCTTTTCTTATTTAAATATAAGTCACAATTTGAAATATAATACCATTGATGATAAAAGTCAAGAATTGTTTTAAACTTTATACAAAATTTAGAATCTTATCTGGAATTTCAGACGGTAGGTTTTATCCGTCTTATTTTTATATATTTCGTTGCAGTGTGCGCCCCAACTATCGTAGCCGCCGATACCCTGCTGTCTTGCAATGCAGCGAACAACGGTTTTGTTGATTTCGGGAAGGTCTTTTTTGTGCCAGGTGTTTTCGATTTCCTTAGGCAGCCAGTGAGAAGCGTTGAATTCCATAACGGGCTGAGCAACAACGCTGAAAGCCTTCTTTTCGCCAACAACTGTTGCATATCTTACGCCCGTTCTGTTAGCGCATTCCTGTGGCTTGAGATAATCGGTAAACATATCGGTTACAGTTGTGTTATAAAGACCGATTTTAGTGCCGTTGCAACGGTCGATATAGTTTTCCTCGGGTCCTCTTCCGAGATATGTAACATTTTCAAAATCCTTTGGAAGTTCAAACAGAAGTGAAACCTCGGGGATTTCGGGAAGCGAGTCATCGGGGAAGAATTCCATATCAACTTCCATACCCTTTGAGGTAATTGTATAAATAACAAGCGCTTTTGAAACGGGCTGAGTATTGATTGTTGCCTTGCTTGTTATAACAACCTTTTTCTCGTTATCAAGAACCTTGAAGTCTTCGATTCGCCAGGTGGTGTTGTTATATATACCGGGTGTGTCGCCCGCATCTCTCCAGCAACCGAGTCTGCTTCCTGTTCTCGAGCCTCTGTCGTTATCGGTGAGCGCTCTCCAGAAATTAAAGCGCATCGGAGCCTGAAGGATTTCCTCTCCGCCGATTTTTATTGAGGCGAGCTGATTTCTTTCTCTTTTTTCAAATCTTAATGAAACATCGTCGCTTGAAACTCTGATATTTCCATATGTTTCGGTAACAAGAAGGGGCTGATCCTCTTCAAGCTCATCATAGACATTCTCGAATTCGTTGATAACAAACTGTTCCTCTGCAACTATATGACCCTCTTCGCAGTAAGGTGTTGCAGCTTTTTCTCTGAGTGAGAGATTAAGATAGCTTTCTGTTGCGCCGATTTTACCGAGTTCAAGGTCGATAGTTGTTTTTTCAAGCGGCTCAAGGTCGATTTCAGTTATTCCTTCTCTGAAAACGCCCTTATCGGAACACTGACACCAATAAAGTTCATATTTGTTGAGGTTTGTGAAAAGGAATTTGTTTTTAATTTCGATAATTCCCTTTTCAGCGTCGATTGCCTTGAAATCAACATTCTGATAGAGCTTTTTGATTTCGGCAAGCTTCGGAGTTTCTTTTCTGTCGCCGAAGAGAAGTCCGTTTCCGCAGAAATGACCGTCGTGTGGCTCTTCGCCGAAATCTCCGCCGTAAGCGAGATATTCTTTTCCGTTTTCATCGGTAGTTAAAATGCTCTGGTCAACCCAGTCCCAGACAAAGCCGCCCTGCAGGCAGGGATATTTTTCCCAGAGAGCAGTGTATTCGTCGGTTGAGCCGCAGGAATTACCCATTGCGTGGGTGTATTCGCAGAGGATGAAAGGTCTTGAATCCCTTCCTGAAAGAGCATATTCTTCACACTGCTCAGGACGGTAGTACATCTTTGACTGAACATCCGAAAGCTCTTTTTCATCGGGTGAGTTGTGGCACTCAAAGTGAACAAAACGTGATTTATCGTGCTCTTTGAGCCATTTATACATCTTCTTAGGCGTTTCTCCGCCGAGGGATTCGTTGCCCATGGACCAGCAAACAACGCAGGCATGGTTTTTATCCCTGTTATAAAGCGCCTTAATTCTCTCCATACACGCCTTTTCAAATTCGGGTCGCGAGTCGGGAAGCTGAGGACATCCGATAATAGTTGACCAGTATGTTCCGTGGGTTTCCATATTGTTTTCATCAATAACATAGAGTCCGTATTCATCGCAGAGCTCATACCAACGGGGAGCGTTGGGATAGTGGGAGGTTCTGACTGCGTTGATATTGTTTTTCTTCATGATTTCAATATCCCGGCGCATAACCTCTTCGCTGATATATCTTCCCTTATGGCAGTCAAATTCGTGACGGTTTGTTCCCTTAAAAACAACTCTCTTTCCGTTGATTCTGATAATTCCCTCCTTGATTTCAACTGTTCTGAAACCAACCTTGGAAGAAACATATTCAATCGGAGTTCCGTTGTTTTTAAGAGTTAAAACAACAGTGTATAAATTTGGACTTTCAGCGCTCCACGGCTTAACGCTTGTAACGATTGCTTTCATCTTTGTTACATGGTCCTCGTTTGCGTACTGAGAGTCAAGCGCAACAACTGTTCCGTCGCTATCGATAACGCTCATATCAATCGAAAGACCCTCGTATGCGCCGTTTGTTTTAACGGTTACATCAAGATATCCGTCGCGCAGAGTTGAATCGGGTTCAGCGTTAATTTCATAGTCGCGAATGTATTCCTTTTCGGTTGAATAGATATAAACATCGCGGAAAATACCGCCGAGGCGCCACATATCCTGGCATTCAAGCCAGCTTCCTGTACACCAGCGATAAACCTCAACGCCGATAACGTTTGAGCCCTCTACAAGATATTTTGAAATATCAAATTCCGCTCTGTTAAAGGTTGATTCGCTGTAGCCTATTCTTTCGCCGTTTATATAAAGATAGAAAGCAGCCTCAACGCCTTCAAAGCAGAGAACAATTCTTTTTGAAAGCGCAGACTGATTAATATGTATCCTTTTAAGATAACATCCTACGGGATTATGCAAAGTCGACGCGTTCGGAGGGCAGATATCCTCGTTCGTTTCCCAGGGATAACGAACATTGCAATACTGCGCCTGGTCGTATCCCTGCATCTGCCATGAGCAGGGGATAATAACACTGTCCCAGTTATGTGCATCGTAAAGCGGCTGGGCAAAATCACTCGGACGGTATGCATAGTTTTTATAGAGCTTAAACTTCCATTTGCCGTTAAGAAGCTTGCAAAAAGAAGAAGCATAGCGGTCTGCCTTTTTTGCCTGCTCAAAATTCTCATAAGGCATGAGAGTTGCGTGTTGAGGAAGTTGATTTACCTGAGCGATTTCGGGGTTGCTTTGCCATTCGGTATAGCCGTCAATAAAGTTTCTTTCCATAGGCTGTTCTCCAAAATTGTTTTAGTAATTTTATTTTAATTTTTCGGTATAGCATCGAAAAATTTTTACCTTCTGTGAATCCTTCCTTCGTGGAAACCTTCCTGCTTAGCAACGGTTACGAAGGATTTTAAAAGAATCTGCATATCGAGCTTTAAGCTCCAGTTATCGCAGTATTCCTTATCGTATTTAGCTTTTTTAACTATCGAAAGGTCATCTCGTCCGTTAACCTGAGCAAGTCCCGTAAGTCCGGGTCTGTATCGGTAAACGCCGTATTCAAGTCTGAGGCGGTGCATTCTTATCTCGCTTGAAATAAGAGGACGCGGACCAACGAAGCTCATATCGCCTTTAAGGATATTCCAAAGCTGGGGAAGCTCATCAAGACTTGTTTTTCTTAGAATTTTTCCGATTTTGGTTATATACTGCTCGGGGTTATCAAGCTCGCCCGTTGCGCAGTTCGGAGTAAAATTCTTCATAGTCTGGAATTTATAAATCTTAAAGGGCTTACCCTTTCTTCCTCTCCTCTCGTGGCTGAAGAAAATTTTACAGTCGGGAGTGAAGAATATTATTATGCAAATAACAAGAAAAAGCGGCGACAGTATAATCAATGCTATAAAGGAAAAGATTATGTCAAAAAGCCGTTTAAACTTTGTTGGTGCTAAATATTTTTTAAAAAATTCTTTCATATTCATACCTGATTTATCACAAGTTGCTATATAACATTTCAGTATAAAGCGCTAAATGAAGTGTAAAGTTTGAATGATTATACCATATGTTTGTTAAAAAAGCAATTTATTTATTATTTTTATTATTATTTAATATTTTGCTTGAAAAGTGGGGTGCATTTATAATATAATAGTAGAGATATATTTTCTTTAAGGAGGTGCTTTAATGAAACATATGCCTAAAAACAGTATGTGCATTTTTCTGAGTTTATTGATGGCATTCAGTCTGTCTGCGTGTTCGGCGGGTACTGAACTGAACGAGCAAAATATAAACTGGACTGTTGCAAAAGTTGAAAAAGCCCTCAAGGATTTTGATGAAAAGGATTTAAAGAAATATGTTGAGAGCGATACTCTTTCAAAAATTCTTGCCGTTTCAAATGGCAAAGAACAGTTTGAAGAGCTCGGCGAGGCGATTTTTGATGAGCTTTCAATTAAGGTTCAGTCAATTAACCTTGAAGAAGCAACGGTAACAGTTTCTGTTGAAAACAGGGATTTATATCAGATTGCAGCTGATTTTGCTCAGAAGCTCAGCAACAACTATACCGAATTTCAGCTTCTCGGTATGCTTAATGACGAGGATTTCTTAAACAACAACCTCTCTCAGCTTACAGAGCAGATTGAAGCCGCGCCGATGCAGCAAAAACCTCAAACGGTTACGCTCAGCGTTAAAAAGGGCGCAAAAAACCTTGTTCTTGTTTTTGACGAAGAAAGCGAAAACGCTGTTTCAGGAGGCGCTCTCGGAGCAATTATGAAAACCTTTTCCGCATCGTTATAGCATATAGATATATAAATATATAAAATATTTGACATTAAAAAAATACTATGCTATTATTAACAAACGTGAAAAAAGGGCGACTGAGAAACGATTGTATTTTGAATTCAGTCTGCTTATATATGAGGTGAAAAACATATGGCAAATAAATTTGTAAATGCTCTTTTTGGTGACTATTCCAAAAAAGAGGTAAAAAAACTCAAAAAAACAGTTGATAAAATCAACTCTCTTGCAGATAAGTATAGCGCAATGGACGATAAAGAGCTTGCAGCTCAGACTCCGATACTTAAAGACAGACTTGCTGCAGGCGAAACACTCGACGATATTCTTCCCGATGCATTCGCAATTTGCCGTGAGGCTGCAGACAGAGTTATCGGACTTCGCCACTTCGATGTTCAGCTCATCGGTGGTATCGTTCTTCATCAGGGCAGAATTGCCGAGATGAAAACAGGTGAAGGTAAAACTCTTGTTGCAACCCTTCCCGCATACTTAAACGCTTTAACAGGAGAAGGCGTTCATATCGTAACTGTTAACGACTATCTTGCAAAGCGTGACTCCGAGTGGATGGGCAAGGTTTACCGTTTTCTCGGTTTAAGCGTAGGTCTTATCATTCATGAAAAGAGCAACGCGGAGCGTCAGGAAGCATATAATTGCGATATAACATACGGAACAAATAACGAGATGGGATTTGACTATCTTCGTGATAATATGGTTCAGTATAAAGAACAGAAGGTTCAAAGAGGCCACGTATTCGCAATCGTCGATGAGGTTGACTCAATCCTTATCGATGAGGCAAGAACTCCTCTTATCATCAGCGGTAAGGGCGACCAGTCAACAGACCTCTATCGCCAGGCAAATGTTTTTGCTAAACAGCTCAAAATGGTTAAGGTTGCAAAAACAGACGATAAAGAAGATACCGAAGAAAACTACGAAGGCGACTATTTAGTTGACGAAAAGGCTAAAACAGCAACCCTTCTCAAGAGCGGTGTTGAAAAGGCAGAAACCTTCTTCGCTGTTGAAAACCTTATGGACATTGAAAATACAACTCTTCGTCATCACATCGACCAGGCTATCAAGGCTCACGGTGTTATGACAAGGGATATCGACTATGTTGTTAAAGACGGTCAGGTTAAAATCGTTGACGAGTTTACAGGCCGTATTATGGAAGGAAGAAGATATAACGAGGGTCTCCACCAGGCTCTTGAAGCTAAGGAAAATGTTAAGGTTGAGCACGAGAGCAAAACTCTTGCAACAATTACCTTCCAGAACTACTTCCGTCTTTATAAGAAGCTCTCAGGTATGACAGGTACTGCTGCTACCGAGGCTCCCGAGTTCGACGAAATCTATAAGCTCGATGTTGTTGAAATTCCAACAAACAAGCCGATGATTCGTGACGACAAACCGGATGTTATTTTCCAGACAGAAAAAGGAAAATATTATAATGTTATCAACCAGATTAAGGAATGCCACGAAAAAGGTCAGCCCGTTCTTGTTGGTACAATAAGCATTGAAAAGAGTGAGCATCTTTCAAAGCTTCTCAAGAAAGAGCATATTGAGCATAATGTTCTCAACGCTAAGAACCATGAGAAGGAAGCTGAAATCATCGCTCAGGCAGGTAAGTTCGGCGCTGTTACAATCGCAACAAACATGGCAGGCCGTGGTACCGATATTATGCTCGGCGGTAACGCAGAATTCCTTGCAAAGGCTCAGATGAAGAAGATGAAGTTCACCAACGCTCTTATTGCAGAGGCAACAGGCTTCGCTGAAACTGATGATGAAGAAATCTTAAATGCAAGAAAAACATTTATTGAGCTTGAAGCTCAGTTCAAGGAAGAGATAAAAGACGAGGCTGAAAGAGTTCGTGAAGCAGGCGGTCTCTTCATTCTCGGAACAGAGCGCCACGACGCTCGCCGTATCGACAACCAGTTGAGAGGACGTTCAGGACGTCAGGGCGACCCGGGTGCAAGCCAGTTCTATCTCTCATGTGAAGACGATTTAATGCGTCTGTTCGGCGGAGATAAAATGCAGATTATGATGGCTAAGCTCACCGATGATGAGAATATGCCAATCGAATCAAAGTTCATTTCAAGAACTGTTGAATCCTCACAGAAGAAGGTTGAGGGAAGAAACTTCGGCATCAGAAAGAACACTCTCCAGTACGACGATGTTATGAACCGTCAGAGAGAACTTATCTATACTCAGAGAGACCAGGTTCTTGACGGACTTGATTTAACCGAAACAATTCTTAAAATGCTCGATCAGAACATTCAGGAAACTGTTGAAATGTACTTCTCAGGCGATAACAAGGAAGACTGGAATGTCGATGGTCTTAAAGAGAAGTATAAGAACTGGTTAATCTGCACAGATGACGACTTCAACGATCTTGAAGAGCTCACAGTTGCTGATACAGTTGAAACTCTTCAGGCAAGAGGCAGAAAACGTCTTGAAGAGAAGAGAGCAATCCTCGGCGACGATATGTTCGGCGATTTCGAAAGAATGATTCTTCTCAGAAATGTTGACACCTACTGGATGGACCACATTGACGCTATGGAAGAGCTCAAGAAGGGAATTCACCTCAGAGCTTATGCTCAGAGAGATCCGGTTGTTGCATACCGTGAGGAATCTTACGATATGTTCAGCGAAATGACTGCTGCAATCCGTGAGGATACTGCAAAGATGATGTTAACCCTTATGCCTCGCCATAAGGCAGACGTTCAGAGAAGAGCGGTTGCAAGAGTTACTGCAACATCTTCAAGCGAAACTGATTCAAATGCAAAGCAGGTAACAATTCGCAAGGAAAAGAAAATCGGTCCTAACGATCCGTGTCCATGCGGAAGCGGAAAGAAATATAAGAAGTGCCACGGTATTCCGGGTCACGAAATTCCGCTCGATCAGGAAGCTGAATAATATATAATGTATATAAATAATAAGGGGCTGTCGGCGACAGCCCCTTAAAAATTCCGAATTACGAGTTACGAATTGCGAATTTTGGTTTCTCGGCTTCGTCTCAAACAATAAAATTTATGTTGACAAATGAAGCCGACGGTGATATAATCGCTTTAACACTTTTAAGCATTAAAGCAAAAGAGGTAGCATATGTCTGGAAGAAAAGGTAATTTAATGTCCGTTCGTGACGATGTTAAGGTTGTTGACGCAACTATTCGTGACGGTGGACTATGTAATAATTTTGAATTTAGCGATGAATTTGTCAGAGAGCTCTATAAAACGAATATAAGAAGCGGCGTTGACTATATGGAGTTTGGCTATAAGGCAAGCAAGAATATGTTTGACCCCGAAAAATTCGGAAAATGGAAGTTCTGTGATGAAGAGGATTTGCGCGCGATTGTCGGAGAGAATATATCCGATATGAAAATTGCGGTTATGGCTGACGTTGGAAGATGTGACTATAAATCCGATTTTCTGCCGAAAAGTGAAAGCGTTATTGATTTAGTCAGAGTTGCGTGTTATATTCATCAGATTCCTGCGGCTATTGAAATGGTTGAGCATTTCCACAGCTTAGGCTATGAAACAAGCTGCAATATTATGGCAATTTCTCAGGCAAATACCGACCAGGTTGAAGATGCCCTCGAAATGCTCTGCAATTCGAGCGTTGATGTTATCTACCTTGTTGATAGCTACGGCTCTCTTTATCCTGAGAATGCGGGCGAGCTTGCAAAGAAATATTATGCCTTTGCCGAAAAAGCAAACAAAAAGGTTGGCTTCCACGCTCATAACAACCAGAATCTTGCTTTTGCAAACACTATTGAAATGCTTTCCTACGGTATTTCTTATCTTGATGCAACTGCAATGGGAATGGGCAGAGGCGCCGGAAACTGCCAGATGGAGCTTCTTCTCGGCTTTTTGAGAAATCCGAAATATAATCTCTACGGAATACTCAGCTTCATTGAAAAATATATGATTCCTCTGAAAGAAAGCGGAATAACCTGGGGCTTTGACTTGCAGTATATGTTTACGGGGCAGCTTAACCGCCATCCGAGAGCGGCAATGGCGTTTACTGATGACAAACGTTCCGACTACTGCGAATTCTATAAATCCCTTCTCGATAATTTCTAAATATTTACGCAAAAGCTGTGAACTTACTGAATTTTAGTAATTCACAGTTTTTTATAAATAAAACGAACCAAAAGTATTTCAGAATCGTCTTATTAAGTGAAATATACTGTTTTAAGCGTATATAAACTATATGCTTAAAAGAAAGCAGGGATTTTATGAAAAAAACAATTTCATTTCTAGTATCTGTATTTTTAGTAGTTAACATTTCTTTCTCTACTAACGTCTGCACTTATGCAAAACCACAGGTCTATTCTGAAACCGAAACGCTCAGCAGCAAAATATCTTTGACCGGTGCTTCAGTTACAGGGCTTGCCTCAAGAGCATATACGGGCAAAAAAATAACGCCCACCGTTAAAGTCGTTCATTCCGGCAAGACCTTAACCAACAGAAAAGATTATTATGTTAACTATTCAAACAACATAAAAATCGGAACGGCAAAGGTTAAAATAACGGGCAAGGGAAAATACAAGGGCACATTAAACAAGACCTTTAAGATTATTCCAAAAGCAACATCTGTAACAAAGTTGAGTAAGACTGATAAAACCATAAAAGTTGAGTGGAAGAAAACGCCGTCCCTAAGCTCTGCATATCAGGTGCAATTTTGCGTTAATAAAAACTTTGAAAATCCAAAAAGGGTTACTGTTTATTCAAAAACAGCAAGTTCAAGAACAATTAAAGGGCTTAACGAAAAAACAAAATATTTCATTCGTGTTCGAAGCTATAAAACGGTTAATTCTAAAAAATACTACTCAAAATGGTCCTCTTCAAAAAGCGTTACAACCTATTCTTCTAAATACTATAGAAACCTGAACAAGGAAGTAACCTTTGTTGCAGTAGGCGATAACCTGATTCACCAGGAGCTTATTGAATCGGGAGTTCAGCCCGACGGAACAAGGGATTATCGCGCTTTTTACGCAAACACAAAGAAATATATTAAGGAAGCCGATATTGCCTCGATTAATCAGGAAACAATCCTCGGCGGTGATATTGCGCCCCTTTCGGGTTTTCCTAAATTCAATTCTCCTCAGGAGATTGCCGACGCAGTTTCGGATACGGGCTTTGATATTATGACCCTTGCAACAAATCACTGTATGGACGTTGGCATTGAGGGAATTAATTCAGCTCTTAACTTTTTAAAAACAAAGCATCCCGAAATTAAAATACTCGGCCTTTATCAGTCCGAAGAAGAAAACAAAACAATAACCTATATAGAAAAGAACGGCATAAAAATTGCAGTTCTTAATTATACATACAGACCTGAAACAAGCCGGAATCCTGCAAGACCCGAAAATATGCCGTGGCTCTTTACCAATCTCAACGAAAGAGACAGAATTGAGCGCGACGTTAAAGAGGCGAAAAAGCATTCTGATATAATAATTGCCTATCCTCACTGGGGACAGGAATATAATATGACAGTAACAAGCTATATGAAAAAATGCACCAAAATGTTTTCTGAGCTTGGAGTTGATATCGTTATCGGAACTCATCCCCATGTTATCGCCCCTGTTGAATGGGTAACAAACAGCCAAACGGGCAAAAAGATGCTGGTTTATTATTCGCTTGGAAACTACGTCAGCTTCCAGGATACCGCCACTAAGAAAATGCTTGAGGGTATGGCTCAGTTTACCTTAAAGAAAAAAGACGGCAAGGTTTCTATTGTTAATCCAAAACTTATGCCGATGGTTAATTATTTAACCCGAAGGGAAGGCGAAGAAAGATTATTCGACATAACGGTTTATCCGCTTAAAAACTATACCGAAGAAATGGCAAAGAAGCATCTTCAGTCCGAACTTGCCGAAAGAAAGAAATTCGTTGACCTCTTTGAAAAAACAGTTGCAGAAGAATTCAGAGGGGAATACTAAGATTATTTACTTAAGACTGAAGACTTGAGAATGAAGAAGGTACAGAGAACCGTCCCCTGTACCTAGAGAACCGTCCCCTGTACCTATCATATATTGCATCTTCTGTGTATAATAAATTAAAATCTGCTTTTAGGAGATGGTTGAAAAAATGATTACATTACTTTCGAAAATTGGTCTTATTAGAATAATGATTTTTGATCTTTGGATTTCCTTTTTGGACGAGGGTTTGGCAAGAACTGGAAACAGAGATGCATTTTACTACAAAAAGAGTAAAACATTGATAAAAAAGCAAATGAAACAAATGTAGGTACAGGGGACGGTTCTCTGTACCTATTTTGAATTGACAAGCGTTAAGCAGCGGCGTATAATATAAAAGGGTGATTAATATGCCGAGAGCAGCAAGAACCAAAAGCTCAAGCGGAATATACCACATTATGCTTCGCGGAATAAATCAGCAAGCCATTTTTCACGATGAAGAAGATAATAAAAAATTTCTAAAAGTACTTACTGATTGCAAACAAATTAGTGAATTTAAGCTATATGCATATTGCCTTATGGGAAACCATGTACATTTGCTCATAAAGGAAGAAAACGAACCACTTGATTTGATATTCAAACGTATAGGAAGTAGATATGTTTATTGGTACAACACTAAATACAAACGAGTTGGTCATTTGTTTCAAGACAGATACAAAAGCTGTGCTATTGAATCAGATGAGTATTTTCTTTCTGCGTTAAGGTATATTCATAAAAACCCAGTTAAAGCAGGGGTTGTTAGTGATTGTAAAGAATATGAATACAGCAGTTATAACGAATATTTTGGAAAATCAGAATTAATTGACAGAGAATTTGTTTTAGAAATGATGAGCATTCAACAGTTTGAAGATTTTCATAATAGTTCTGATTGCTACAAACATCTGGAAATTGAACCTGCAAGAGTAAGAATAACAGATGAAGAAGCACAAAGAATTATTAAAAAATTAACAGGCTGCAATACAGTTGAAGATTATCAAAATTTGCCTTTAGAAAAGAAAAAAGAATTCATAACGGAATTTAGAAAAAATCACTTATCAATTAGACAAATAAGCAGATTAACAGGGATGGAAAAAAGTCTTATCCAAAGGCAAATTAACTAGGCAAACAAATAGGTACAAAGAACCGTCCCCTGTACCTATACCTATATACCTATACCTAAAAACTATAAGTATGAAAATCAAACAAAAAGCTCTGTGCACAACGCACAGAGCTTTAAATATAGTTATAACTTTTTAATGTAGAAAAAACAGGTTTGATATAAGGTTTAATCATCCTGTTTAGAACTCCCAATCGTAATCGTCTCCGTTACCGAGGTCGTCGCTGGTGGTTATTGCAGATGTGATTGTGTATTGGGTAATTTCAATTTCAGCTTCAATAAATTTCTTCTTCACTCTGCTCTCTCCTTCTTTTTATAGATACCAATTCATATACATTATACACGTTTTATTGTGAAAAGTCAAATGTTTTGTTGAATTTATAAAAAATTTATATTATAATACACTTGAGAAAGTCTTTTTTTGTTAAAAAGATATGAAAGGAGAACAATTATGGGACTTATCAAAGCAGGTTTAGGAGCGCTCGGAGGAACAATGGCGGATCAGTGGAAGGAGTTTTTCTACTGTGAAGCGATAGATAAAGAGGTGCTCGTTACAAAGGGACAGAAGAGAACCTCTTCGCGTTCATCAAACACAAAAGGAAACGATAATATCATATCAAACGGCTCGGGAATTGCAGTTGCAGACGGTCAGTGTATGATTATCGTTGAGCAGGGTAAAGTTGTTGAGGTTTGCGCTGAACCCGGAGAATATACATATGACTCTTCAACAGAGCCGAGTATTTTTACAGGAAAGCTCTCAACTTCAATTAAAGAAACCTTTAAAACAATCGGCAAGCGTTTTACCTTTGGCGGAGACACAGCCAAGGACCAGAGAGTTTATTATTTCAACACAAAAGAACTTGTTGATAATAAATTCGGAACCCAGAATCCGATTCCATTCAGAGTTGTTGATTCAAAAATCGGTCTTGATATAGACGTTTCTGTTCGTTGCAGCGGAATTTATTCATATAAGGTTGCAGACCCGATTTTGTTCTATACAAATGTTTGCGGAAATGTTTCTGATGAATACAGAAGAGAAGAAATTGACACCCAGTTAAAGACTGAGTTTATCAGCGCACTTCAGCCGGCATTCGCAATGCTTTCAGATTTGGAAATGCGCCCGAATCAGATTGCCGCTCACACAATGGAGCTTGAAAGCGCAATGAACAAAGTGCTCAGCGAAAAGTGGGGCAGACTCAGAGGTCTTGAGGTTGTTTCGGTTGCGCTTAATCCGATAACTCTTCCAGAAGAGGATCAGGAGCTTATCAAACAGTTCCAGAAGGGCGCGGCTATGCGTGATCCGAATATGGCTGGCGCTCAGATCGCAGGTGCAACCGCAGACGCAATGCGTGCTGCTGCTGCAAATGAAGGCGGAGCAATGAATGGCTTTGTAGGAATGGGAATGGCAATGAATGCAGGCGGCTCACAGGCAGCAAATCTTTTTGCAATGGGTCAGCAGCAACAGCAAAATCAGCCTCCCCAGCAAACAGCGGGTGCATGGAAATGCGAATGCGGTGCTGAAAATAACGGAAAGTTCTGCACAGAATGCGGAAAGCCGAGACCTCAGAGCGATAAATGGTTCTGCTCTGAATGCGGAACTGAAAACCACGGAAAATTCTGCACAAACTGCGGAAAACCAAGATAGTTCACAGTTGTTGGGACAACCGGGGACTGTCCCCAGTTGTCCCAAAGCGATAGATCTCAGGTGCTAAGAGGAGATAATTATGTCTGAATTATTTGAATATAAATGTCCTAACTGCGGCGGTTCGGTTGAGTTTGATTCAGGAACTCAGAAGATGAAATGTCCGTATTGCGACAGTGAGTTTGACGTTGAAGCGCTTAAAAATATGGATAACCGCCTCGACGAAGAACAGCCCGATGAATTCGCCTGGAACAACGGGGGCAATCAGTGGGAGGAAGGCGAAGAGGAAAAAATGAGCATCTTTGTCTGCAAATCCTGCGGCGGTGAAATTGTCTGCGATGAAAATACTGCGGCAACCTCCTGTCCGTATTGCGATAATCCCGTTGTTATGTCCGGAAGGCTTTCGGGAACGCTCAAACCCGAATATGTTATTCCGTTTAAACTTGATAAAAAACAGGCAAAAGAAACGCTCAAAAGCTACATCGGCAAAAAGAAATTTGCGCCAAAGCTCTTTGCAAGCGAAAATAAACTTGAAGAGATTAAGGGAATATATGTTCCTTTCTGGCTTTTTGATTCCGATGCCGACGCAGCGGCTTCCTTCAGGGCAACAAGAACAACAACCTGGTCTGACAGAAAATACAGATATACTAAAACCGACCACTATGATGTTTTCCGAAAGGGTAATATGAGATTTGAAAATATTCCCGTTGACGGATCTACTAAAATGGCTGATGAGTTAATGGAATCTATTGAGCCGTTTGATTTCGGCGAAGCAGTTGATTTTCAGACTGCGTATCTTTCAGGCTATCTTGCTGATAAATATGATGTAGGCATGGAAGAAAGCATCGAAAGAGCAAATGCCAGAGTTAAATCAAGCTGTGAAGAAACTCTTAGTAATACTGTTTACGGTTATGAAACTGTAATGATAAACAACAGTTCAGTTCGGATTTCAAACGGAGCGGCAAAATATGCGCTTTATCCTGTCTGGATGATTAATACTAAATATAAAGGCGAAACTCTTACCTTTGCAATGAACGGTCAGAGCGGAAAGCTTGTTGGAAACATTCCCTGCAGCACATCAAAGCTTGCTGCGCTTTTTGCAGGAATAACAGTAATCGCAACCCCGATAATATTTATTGTCGGAAAATTTTTCGGATTGATATAGGGGGTGCGCAGTATGAAAAAAACAATAGTAACTTTTATTATCACGTTAGTGATTCTTATTCTTCCGCTCAGCGCTTATGCAAAAGCCGATTACGTTGTTGATAACGGAAATTTGCTCAGCGAAGCAGAGGAAACAGCTCTTGAAGAACAGCTTAATAATATTTCCGAGAAATATTCCTTTGATGTTGTTGCGCTGACAGTTAATTCACTCGAAGGCAAGAGCGCTCAGGAATATGCCGATGATTATTATGATAATAACGGCTATAGATATGACGGATGCCTTCTTATGATAAGCACCGACCGCGATTGGAGCATTTCAACAAAGGGCTATGGAATAACGGCAATAACCGATTACGGAATAGAGGTTATTGAAGGCGAAGTTATTAAGCCGTATTTCGGTGAGGATAACTGGGCTGGCGGTTTTCAGAAATATGCAGGTATTGTTGACGAATTTCTCGCCGAAGCAAAAAATAACTGCGCATATGACGTTGATAATACATATACTAACGAAAACGGCAAAACATATAAAAAAGGAAAGAATTGGGATTTAAGTGCAAAGTCTGCGTTAATATCAATAGTTGTTGCTGCGGTAATTGCGGCGGTAGTTGTATTAATCGTTAAAGGCAATTATAAGCCTGTAAGATTTAAAGCGGATGCTGCGGACTATCTTGTTGACGGAAGCCTTCATCTCACCAGTGAATACGACCGCTTCCTTTACAGCAATGTAACAAAAACAAAAATTGAATCCGAATCCTCAAAAGGAGGAAGCTCAACGCATACCTCATCAAGCGGCTCAACGCATGGCGGCGGCAGTGGAAAATTCTAATAGTTCTTTATATTCAGGAGAGGCTGGTTAGCCTCTCCTAATTTTTTTCAAAAAACTCTTGACAAATGTAAAAAACGGAGTATAATGTAATTAAAAATAAATTGTACGCAATTTAATTTTACAAAATTTATGGAGGGAACAAAAATGAATGTACATGATTTCAGCGTATTAAATCAAAAGGGCGAAGAGGTTTCTCTTTCTGAGTATAGCGGAAAGGTTCTTCTTATTGTAAACACAGCAACTCACTGCGGCTTCACTCCTCAGTATGACGGGCTTGAAGCAATGTATAAAAAATATAACGACAAAGGCTTCGAAATCCTTGATTTCCCCTGCAATCAGTTTGCATTTCAGGCAAGAGAGAGCGATGAGGGAATAAACAAGGTTTGCTCATTGAAGTTCGGAACAACCTTCCCGAGATTTAAGAAGATTAAGGTAAACGGCAAGGATGCAATTCCGCTTTATAAATACCTTGTTGAGCAGACCGGCGGAAAGAAAATCGGCTGGAACTTCACAAAGTTCCTTATCGACAGAGAGGGAAATATCGTTGAGCGCTTTGGCTCAAAGGTAACTCCCGAAGAAATTGAATCAAAGGTTGAGGCAATATTATAGTGTGAAAATCACACATAATATTATTAATTATATTGCCCGCTCAGTTTGTTGCAGGGCAACAACGAGCGATGGCTATATTCCCACTTACGCCTTGTCTGCCCAACAGGGTTAGTTTTCAGTGTGAATTATAATATTTTGGGCAGAAAGGCTATGGGAATAAAATGTATGATGTTATAATAATCGGCGCCGGTCCTGCGGGAATTTCGGCATCGCTTTATGCAAAAAGAGCAAATAAAAGCGTTCTTGTTATATACTATGGCGAAAGCCAGCTCGAAAAAGCTCATTTAATTGATAATTACTATGGCTTTGACGGCGGAATTTCGGGAACAGATTTATATAATGGCGGTATTTCTCAGGCAAAAACTCTCGGAGTTGAGGTTAAAAACGAAGAGGTTTTGCATATATCAATGAATAAAGATATGAATTATGAGATTAAAACCGCAGATAATGAATATACGGGCAAGGCGCTGATAATGGCAACGGGCAACAAAAAGCTCAGACCAAATATAAAAGGCGTTGCTGATTTAGAGGCAAAGGGAATAAGCTACTGTGCAATATGCGATGGATTTTTCTACAGAAACAAAACCGTTGCAGTGCTTGGAAACGGCGATTATGCTTTAAGTGAAGCAGCAGACCTTGAAAATATTGCTCAAAAGGTGTATATTCTAACTAACGACGAGCCTGCTCCCGAAACTGATAAATATGAAGTTATAACAAAGAAGATTTCCGAAATCAAAGGCGATATGAAAATTCGTGAAATTGCGTTTGAAGACGGAGAAAATCTTGAAATAGACGGACTCTTTATTGCTCTCGGAGTTGCAGGCGGAGCAGATTTTGCCAAGAAACTCGGTATTGCTCTGGACGGCGACAGCATAAAAGTTAAAGAAGATATGTCAACGAATGTTCCCGGAGTTTTTTCCTGCGGAAACATAACGGGCGGACTTCTTCAGGTATGCAAGGCTGTTTATGAGGGCGCTGAGGCAGGCTTGAGCGCAGTAAAATATCTTAAGGAGAAGAAAAATGGTTAAAGAGATTACTAATGAAAATTTTGACAGCGAAGTAATCGCAAGCGGAAAAACTTGCTTAATAGACTTCTTTGCTGAATGGTGCGGACCTTGCAAAATTATGTCACCCCTCGTTGATGAAATCGCAGAGGAAATGCCCGATGTAACAGTTGGCAAGGTTGATGTTGATGAAGCAGGCGAGCTTGCAATGCAGTTCGGCGTTATGAGCATTCCGACTCTCATCGTTTTCAAAGACGGCGAAATTGCTGAAACCTTTATCGGCGTAACCGATAAAGAGAGCATTGTTAACGCACTTAAATAAGACAAATAATCCCCAACGGTTTAAACTGTTGGGGTTTTGTTAAGCAGAGCAAGATAAACCCGAACCGCCTGAAATGCAGTATTTAAGCGAACTTCGGCATTTTCGTTCTTGCTTTGCGCCAGCAAAGCTGCGACCTCAAATACCAAATTTCATCTTAACTCCAAGCATTTCAGGTGCTTTGCAGTTTAAAATGAGCAGATTTGGCATAGGTCAAGGCAAAAAACGCAGGAATACTTTCGTATTCCGAGAATTTTTAACACAGAGATAGGGCAAATCTGCCATTTTAAACCGTGTTTGGATTTATCTTACTCTGCTTACGGTGAAAGATATGAAAAAAGTAAAAATATTATCTTTGGTTATAGCAGTTATTCTTTTGTTTTCTTCCTGTGCAAAAAGCGCTCCCGCAGTAAAGATTAATAAGGATGAATTTAAAACGAATTATACCTTTGTTTTCTGCCACGGTCTTTCAGGCTGGGGAAGTTATGATAAACAGAATAAATTTTTACCCTATTGGGGAATGAGAACAGGCAATCTTATGGAATATCTTAATTCTCAGGGTTTCAACTGTGTTGCCGCTTCTGTTGCGCCCCACGGCAGCGCCTGGGACAGAGCCTGTGAGCTTTACGCACAGCTTAGCGGAAGCGTTGTTGACTACGGAAAAGAGCATAGCAAGCGTTGCAAACACGAAAGGTTTGGAACTGATTACAGCAAAAAACCACTGATTGAAAAATGGGACAGCGAGAACAAAATCAACCTTTTGGGACATTCTTTCGGCGGTGTAACAGTTCGCCTTCTGGCAGAGCTTATGGCAAACGGAAGCGAAGCGGAAATAAAAGCAACCGACAGCGAGGATATTTCACCCCTTTTTACAGGCGGAAAAGCTGACTACATAAACAGCATAACCGCTCTCGCATCACCCCATAACGGAACAACGGCATATGATATTGATCCCGATGAAGACGCAGGAAGCAAATCTCAGAACCGGCTCAGCGAAATTATGGCGAAGGCAAACAGCCCGAAATCAGATGGCAGAGCAGATTATGATTATGCGAATTATGATATGCTCATTGATAATGCGCTTGAAATCAACAGAAGAATTGAAACACTGGAAAATGTTTATTATTTCTCAGTACCCTGTAATTCTTCGGTTAAACAGAAGGACGGAACATATCTTCCCGATGAGAGCAAAACCGAGTCAATGTTTGTAAGAAGCTCGATTCTTATGGGCAAGCTTAAAGAAACAACTCCAAAAGGCTTTGAGATTAATGAAAAATGGTTTATGAACGACGGACTCGTTAATACCGTTTCAGCCCTCGCGCCTTTTGAATCACCTCAGAAGGAATATGAAGAGGGGAATGTAAGCCGTGGAGAATGGAATATTATGCCGATTTATGACGGCGACCATATGTCTCTCCAGGGAGGCTTAACAAAGAAAAATGATGTTAAAGAATTTTATCTTAAACATCTTTCTATGATAAACAGCCTTAATTAGTGCATAGTGCATAAGGCATAATTATGGGCGACACATTCGCACTTGATTATAGAAAAAACTCACAGGTTAGTTATCTGTGAGTTTTTGTTGTTTAAGCAATTCTTTTCTTTTTATCAGATAGATAATTATCAGCGGAATATCCGCAAAGAGCCAGGCGGCGGGAGCGGCATAGCAAACAGCCGTAAATCCTATAATCCTTGAGAAGATAAACGCAATCGAGATTCTTCCGATAAATTCTCCTGCGCCGGCAATCATATTTGCATATGTGAAGCCGAGTCCCTGCAGGGTGTTTCTAAGAACAAAGAGAATGGCAACAAGCGAGTAACATTCAACGGTTGCAAGAAGATATCTCTGAGCAGCGTGCATAATTTCAGGGTTTTGTTCCTTCATAAATATGGAAACCATCGGCATACCGATGAGATAGAGCGTAAGGCTCATTATAACCGAAATGCAAAGGTCAAGCAGGAAAATTTTGCTTACGGATTTAGTTATTCTCTGATAATTCTTTGCTCCGTAATTCTGACCAACAAAGGTCTGAGTTGCAACTCCGAGCGCCGACATAGGAAGATTTGTCAGATTTTCAACTCTTCCCGCAGCCGTAAAGCCTGCTATAACATTTGCGCCAAAGGAGTTAACCGCACTTTGAAGACACATTGTTCCAACGGAGGTTATAGTAAACTGAAGAGAAACCGGAATTCCGAGTTTAACCTGTTCCCATCCTATTTTCAGATCGGGCTTGAGGTCTCCTTTTGAAATCTTAACATCGGGATTCAGCTTAATTATATAAAAACCTGTCAGCGAGGCAGCAATAATATGTGATATCAGCGTTGCAGCCGCAGCGCCCTCAACTCCCCATGAAAATCTTTTAACAAAGAGAAGGTCTAAAAGGAAGTTTATAAAAACGCTTATCATAAAGAAATAGAGCGGCTTTTTGCTTTCGCCGACTGCTCTTGATATAGCAGTGAAATTGTTTGAGAGCATCTGAAACGGAACTCCGAAATAGAGAATGTTAACATATGCCGCAGAGAGCTTAATAATTTCATTCGGTGTTCCGATAAGTCTTAAAAGCGGAGTTGAAATAATGTGGGCAACGATAACGATAAAAACGCCTATGGAAAAAGCAACAACAATGCTGCTGCCCGAATATCTCGCAACTTTTTTCGAATCTCCTGCACCAAAGGCGTGAGCAACAGGAATAGTAAAACCGCTTGTCAGTCCAAGAGCTGCGCCGATGATAAAGGAGTTTATCGAGCCAACATTTCCGACTGCAGCGAGTGCGTCCGTGCTGACATATCTGCCGACAATAATATTATCAACAAGTGCATAATTATATTGAAGAAGAGAAGAAAACATTATCGGAAGTGCGAAAAGAATAATATTTTTAATTGCGCTTCCGCCGAGCATATCAATCTTTCGTTTCATTATAAATCCTTATAAAAACGGCGCGATTTAGTATCGCGCCGGGGTAATACTGCCTATTTTGAACTGCTGAAAGTAACCTTTCCGCCGTTGTTTGAGGAAGCAAGTCCAATGTAGGATTTACCCGGATTGAGCTTCAGTGCGTTTCCGTTTAAATCCTTGAGATAGAGCTTGTTGTCTTTAACTTCCCATTTGATTTTAGTCTGGGTTCCGTTTGAAGCGTAGTAACCTTCGCTTCCTGTGTATAAATAGTTAAGGTAGGTTGTTGAAGAACCCTTGTAAGGCGTTGTTATATACTTTGTCTGGTCCATAAGAATAATAACATTCTGGAACGCAACGTCTTTTTTCCAGTCTTCCGTATGATATTTACCGTTTTTGTAAGTGAACTTTCTTGTATCGGTTCTTAATGAGAAGGTTGAATTGATTTGTAACGCTTTATCGTTTGAAACCTTTTCAACCTTTTCGTTGAATGCGAGAGTTGAAAACTTGCTTTCATCAAGCTTTGTTCTGAATTTCTTCTGCTTGATAACCTTTGCAAGCTTGTCGCCGTGAACAATTCCTCTGTGTTCGGAAGAAACACGTCTTGTTGAATCTCTGCCGAAAAGAATTCCGCCGTCCATACCGTCGATATGGTCAACTTTATCCTTTCTGATAAGGGTGTAGCCTCCAATATAACCCTGAGCTTTTCTCTGATGGCTTCCGCCCCAGTGAACATAAATTGAATCAAAGAATTCACTGAACTTAACATATGAAGGACGCGCAGAACGAATGGGACCGATTTTATCCGGAACTGATTTATAGTCAGCATAGAGCCAGAGCATACGGCTGATTCCGCCCTCAACCTCTCCTTCAACAATTATATCAGGAGTTTTAATTCCCCACTGAGGTCTTGCGGGAGAGAGGTTTTCAACAACAATCGCAACAGGACGAACGCCAATGGCTGACTTTTTATAGCCCGGCTTACCTGTAAGCGGATTAGTTATTTCAGGTGCTTTTGTAGTTGTAACGGTAGTTTGAGTAGTTGTGGTTGTTACAGTTTCTTCTTTTTTTGAACATCCGAAAAATGCGAAAACAATAACAGCACACAAAAGAAGTGACAGTGCTTTTTTCATAACATAAATCCTCTTTCATATAACTAATATATAGATAATAAACAAGATGAATTATACCATATGTTGAAGTATAATGCAAGAGGCGAAATTACGATATGCGACACACGATTCGCGAAGCTCCTAACTAAAAAAGGATTTCCAAAAGGCGAGGTGCGATAACGAAGGTTAGTCCAAAAATCGCATCTTTTCCGCCAAAACTACATTAAAATGTCCATTAGGGCGTCAGCCCAAACGGACATTTGTGCTTTGTTCTGACAAAAAATCTGCTGATTTTAGGATGCAAAGCAGTTTTGACAAAGTAATTTTAGTTCATAAATGTATTACAAAAATCCCTGCATACTTGCGTATGCAGGGATTTTTAATGCTTTTAGGGACAAAAGGACAAAGTCAAAACCTATTCTTCGTTACCGCACCTCGCCTAAACGGAAATCCTTTTTTGTTATGAGAGTTCTTTTTTCTTTTTCTTTTCTGCAACGAAAAAGCAAATTATAAGAACTATGTAAAGCGCAATCCAAACATAATTGCTTTTGCTGATATGCTGATGGCTGATTGCCAAATAGCCTATTTTACCGAGCCGGCGAAGAATATTAATTGAAAGCGCAACGCATTCAAAATATTTTGTGAATTTAAGCGAACTGTATCCACTGACATATGCAACTCCAAGAACTACTAAAACCGCAGCTGCATAGAGTGCAAACTGAACGAAATAGCAATATAGCATATCACCTGTTTTAAACATGAAATAGTTTGATATAACTTGCGCTATTTCAGAGAAAAACGGAATGCTGAGCAGAATTACAAGAAGCGGTAGCGACCTTATTTCATGAGGCTCTTCCTGTGATTTATACAGCTTATAAATAACGATAACGAATAATAGTGCCGCTGCTTTTCCAACAAGAAAATAGAGCGTTGAACCGTCAACAGTTGTTTGTGAAAGAAAATTAACCGGGGGCGGCATCATTTTGTATCCGATAAGAGCCGCAAGAATTCCGAAATATGAATTATTGCTTTTAGATATAAGGAAGAGAACTACAGCCAAAAGAAGCGTATAAACAATAGCGAGAATAAGCGCCAAACTCTTATCCGGTGAAAGAGCAACTTCAATAATTCTCTGAGCACCGTAAGATAAAACAATTATCATTGTTGCGAGAACACACATAATGTTTTCTTTTGTAAAAAACTTTTTATCCATAGTATTATCACCTCTTTAAACCATTATATATTTGAGAAGGCTTTTTGTCAAATGAAGAAAATATTTAGACTAAATAATGAAACAAATTTTAAAAACAACACAATATATTGCGTTATTTTGTTCACTTTATGCAAAATTCACAGTTTTTTAAAATATTTTTTGTGAAAAAGGTTGCAAAACACTAAAAAGCCTTGTATAATATTAACAACTGCTATGATGATTTTTTGTGCATTATTGTTGCAAATTCAGATAAGGGAGGCTAATTTATGCCAAACAGATTATTCCAGGGCGTTGTAAACCAGATGCGTGAGGTAACAGACAGAGTTATCGGCGTTATTGATGAAAGCGGTTCAATTATCTCCTGCAGTGAGCTCGGACTTATCGGTGAAGTTAAGAAGGGCGTTATTGCAGCGGGCGTTTTCAACGGACCTCAGATTTGCGTTGAATCCTGCACTTATAAGGCTTTCGGCGACAGCATTCATCCCGAATATGCAGCTTTTGTTGAAGGAACGGATGAAGTCAGCAGAAGTTATGCAGGAATTATTGCAGTTGCACTTGATCAGATAAAAAAGAGCAATGATGAGAAGTTTGATCGTTCGAATTTTGTTAAGAACGTTATTCTTGATAATATTCTTCCGGGGGATATATATATCAAGTCCCGCGAGCTTCATTTCAATAACGATGCTTCAAGGGTTGTATTCCTTATAAGAGTGGTCGGAAATACTGATATTTCTGTTTTTGACGTTATCCAGAATTTCTTCCCCGATAAATCAAAGGATTATATCATTAATATAAACGAAACCGATATTGCGCTTGTTAAAGAGGTTCGTCCGAATGTTGAAAGCAAGGATCTTGAAAAGCTTGCTCAGTCAATTTGCGATACTCTTGCAACCGAATTTTTCTGCAATGCAATAGTCGGAATCGGCGTTTGTGTAACAGGAATTAAAGAGCTTGCAAAATCCTTCAAGGAAGCGCAGGTTGCTCTTGAAGTCGGCAAGGTGTTTGATACCGAGCGTTCAATTATCAGCTATGAGAATCTTGGTATTGCAAGACTTATCTACCAGCTCCCGACAACGCTTTGCGATATGTTCTTAAAAGAAGTTTTCAAGAAGGGCTCAATCGATTCTCTCGACCAGGAAACACTCTTCACTATTCAGAAGTTTTTCGAAAACAACCTCAATGTTTCCGAAACCTCAAGAAAGCTTTTTGTCCACAGAAACACTCTCGTTTACAGACTTGAAAAGATTAAAAAGTTAACAGGGCTCGATTTAAGAGAATTTGATGATGCAATCGTTTTCAAAGTAGCCCTGATGGTTAACAGATACCTCAACTCAACCCCGATTAAGTATTAAAAAATGCTGTCTCCTTGTGAGACAGCATTTTTAATAATTGAAAATTGAGAGTTGAGAATGGAGAATTTCGGACGGGCGACGCCCGTACCCACATTATCTAAAATAAAAATTTTTATTAAAAATAAAAAAACTCTTGATAATTAAAACGATTTGTGTTATATTATCTCTTGCAAAAGATATAGAGGTATAGTGTAACGGTAACACTCCGGACTCTGACTCCGTCATTTAAGGTTCGAATCCTTATACCTCTGCCAAAGAGGAACAGGCATCCAAACGGATGCCTGTTTTTCTTTCTCAAAAGAAATTGAGGATTCGAAGAATCCTTATTACGGGTTTAAAATGGCTTTAAACCCGTAACAACGTTCTGTCAAGTCTTTAAGGTGGAGATTTGCGAAGCAAATACTACCGTGACTTGACAGGTTGTTATACCTCTGCCCAGACCTTAAGAGACCCAAACAGACCACAAAAACGCACAACGCCGAGAGCGGATCTTGGCGGCTCTCGGCGGTTCTTTGAGTGACTCTTGAGTGACTCTTGAGTGACTATAATTCTATATATTGTGTAATCAACCTCCACAAAAGCACATATATTGAAATTATTTTATATTAGGTATTGACAATTCCGATTTTGGAATATATAATGTTCTCAAAGGAGGCAATTATTATGAAATGGAATGAAAAAGTAAACGAATTAATGAAAAGAAATGGTGTCTCTCAAAAACAGCTTTCAGAAAAGAGCGGTATTGCAGAAAGTTCTCTTTCTAGATACCTACATTCTGAACAACGTCCAAGAATGGATATTGTAATTAATATTGCAAAAGCATTGGAAATTGAAACGCAGTATTTGTTAGACGAAAGTGAAACTTCCGAATCTGCATACAATTATATCGCCACAGCTGTTGCAAGGAAAGGTAATGAATTGTCTGCAGAAGAGCAAAATAAACTCATCGCATTAATTTTAGGTTTGAATCGAAATGTATAGAGATGGAAAAGTATATGAGAATTTAGACAAGCTGGTTATTGATTTATACATTGATTATGGCATTAATTCTTTCCCGATAAAAGCAAAAGAATTATGTAATAAACTAGGAGTACTGCTAATTCCGTATTCGTCTTATGAAGATGAAGAACGAGATGTTTTATTAAAAAGGTCATTTTATGGTTTTTTAGTTCCGCCATTTAAAAATAAAGCAGCAAAAATCTATTTCAACGACGATACTAATATGGTCAAATCGGTTGGCTGTATGCGACAAACAATATTTCATGAAATTAAACACTATGTTTGTGAAGAATATTATGACGATAATCCTGATGATGACGATTTAGCTGAGCATTTTGGGAGATATTTAGCTTGTCCCACTCCATATTTAGTAAAACATAATATCACAGATGTTGATGAAGTCATCTCTAGATTCGGGGTAAGTAAGACAATAGCTGAAAATGCTATAAGTAGCGCTATTAATCGTATGCAATATTTTGGCCAACAAATATTCGACTACGAAAAGCCGTTGATTAATTTGTTAGATAATTAGTGAAGGAGCGTGGTTATATTGATTGTGTTAAAACAAAATAAAAACACCCTGCGGACTGTATAGTAACCAATCCGCAAAGCGTTTTTCTCCGAATATCGCTATTCGGATAAGTGGTATTATTAGCATAGCACCTTTCGGAGAAAAATGCAATATTTATGACATAATTGATAACAATATTACATTTTTCAAAGGAGGTAGCTTCTAATGGCTATTAAGAATTCCGCCCGTAACGGGTGTAAAGACGTCTTTCGCTCCTATTTAGTAAGAGGAGCAAAGTTTGCCGGTAACCTCGAATTGCCGGTATTGAAACCTTCATTTTCTGTCCCCGAAAAAGTAATCACTTTTTCAAAAGCGATTCGTTCAACAGATTATGAGTGTTGGGTGCATTTCTATGAAGACGATACTAATTTTGAAAGGATATGGAACAATCCTCAAAAATACTTGCCCATACTGAAAAAATTCAAAGGTGTTATCTCGCCCGATTTTAGTTTATACAGGGATATGCCTTTGGTAATGCAACAGTGGAATATTTACCGAAACAGGGCAATTGCCTGTTGGCTACAAAATAACGGTATTGAGGTAATCCCTAATATTCGTTTTGCTGATTTTAGAACTTACGAAAGCTGTTGCTTAGGTGTCGAAAAACACTCAGTCATTGCTATCGGAACTCATGGTTGTATAAAAGTTAACCGTGACAGAGAGTATTTGATTGACGGCCTTGACTACATTGTGAAAGCATTACAGCCGTCAGTCATTGTCGTTTATGGAACTGCACCGAATTACATTTTTGATAAGTATATTAAAGCGGGCATACAGATAATTCAGTTTCAAAGTGAGTTTCATCTATCCCGAAAGGCGGTGAGCGCCTAATGGGAACTGGTTTTCACGGCGGATTTGGTGGCGGCACGCAGGGGGCTCAAAACGATAGCGGCACGGGCAAATCGAAGCCAAGGAACAAAACCGATTATAATGCTGCGGGTTCAAAATCTGTTGGGAAAGTTGACAGTGTTACCACAACAAATAACGTACATACCGTTCCAGAGCATGGTCAACCAAATTCAGTTTCACAGAATTATAAAAACGGTAAACTGTCTTCTGAGCGTTATTATGACAATAATGGAAATGCTTATCTTGATATAGATTATACAAATCACGGAAATGCCAAGTTGCATCCTCACGTTCCGCACGAACACAAGATTCATTATGATAAAGATGGTAATCTTATAAGAGAACACGAGCCTAAAGGAGGTCTTAATAAATGACGAAAGATAAACTGTTAGAATATCTAAATTGTGGTAGAGAAATCGAGTTTAAGTTCAACGAAAAAATGTTCTCAATTACTCAGGGCATATTAGAAGGCAAACATGTATTCTCGTTTTGCGAATTTAACAAAGAAACCACTGAAGCTGAAAATCCCGAGGATGTTCTTGAAATAGAACGAGACGGGGCAACAGTCATTTCAATGATTCAGTCAATTAGCGATAATGATATCTGGATTTACTAATGTGCAGGAAACTTAAGGCAGCGGAATTGCTCCGTTGCCTTTCTCTTTTACGCCATTTGTGACAGTTCTTCTTTTTCGTTTGCATAGTCGGCGAGGCGCTTGCGGTTCTGCTCGAATACCTCGTCCACCATGTGCGTGTAGATTTTTGCCGTTACCGATATATCGCTGTGCCCCATAAGTTCCTTCGCCACATTCAGCGGAACGCCCGCTGCCTGACAGTCGGTACAGAACGTGTGTCGGAGCAGGTAGGGTTCCAGGTCGGAAGCCAGCACACTTTCCACAATCTGATTGAGGTACACCTTAGCGCCGTTTTCAATATCCATCTGCCTGCAGAAATTATGCCATGCATGATAGAAGACGTTGGTGTCCAGCGGCAGTTTATGATTCTTGTACCTAACAAACACCCACTCGTTGTTTTGCCCTTTAAGTTTATGTTCGAGCAAGGCTTTCTTAAGTTGCAGAGGTATCGGCAGAAGTCTGCCTTCTCCGGCTTTTGTTTTAGACTTGGTTACAGTCGGCACATCGGTTTCAAAGTCGATATCTGCCCATTTCAGATTGCGTATTTCTATTGGTCTGAGTCCGCAGTAAAGCATTGTTAGGAACATTGTTCCGGCGTAATGTGTTTTTGCTGTTTCAAGAATAAGTTTTCTTTCCTCATCTGCAATCGGTGACGCTCTTTTTTGATTTTGCGGTGAGTACATCGTACTCACATTTTTCGTTTTTAATCCTTTTTAGTCATACGGTAACACAGGAAATTTCCGCCTTTATCGTACAGACCGTATTTCTTTCTTTTGGCTTCTGATTTTTGATTCATAATTGTCCAAACTCCTCTCTGGATTAGCTAATTAACTGCTGCATTGAGGTGCTCGAAATTTCATTTAACGCCCGATACGGCATTATGAAAATTCGACCGCGGCTAAGCTCTTAATGCTCCCTTCATCTCGCACTGGGAGCGGCCGAAAACAAACCATAAAAAATGCTCCTTTTAAAATGATATATTCCAAAAAGAGCGTTTAAGATACCCATAGGTCAAGCTTTAGCACCTTTCGTCGAAGAAAACTCCGCGATTAGAATACATTGCTCTTAGTTGTTTGAATGAGCAATATATTAAAAATCGCTTCAGTTTCTCCTCCTCTCAAATCAAAATTTCGCAATGCTGCTTTTTGATTTGTAATGCAGATGCGGATACTTGTACTGCATCTGAAAGGAAAAACATCCATAGTGATTATTAATAGTTCACTTCAATTAGTTAAAACAGAGTGAACTATTTCGATCACGTCGGATGTTTTGACGAGCTGCGTGTTCATAGGGCTTATCCCTCACACGCTCTTTACAGGTATTTTTATTTTTTTATTTATGATGGTCCATCATATCCATGTAGTAAAGAGTTTCAAGAATTTCGTCATCCTCATCAAAGCTGTTGCCCGAATTTTCTGATTTACCACCGAATATAAAAATTAACAATAGAATGATTGATATAAAAGTTAGCATAAGTTCACCTCAAATCCGGACTGAGAAACGGAGCGCAAGAGTGAAAGTTAAGTTGAGAAAGGAGTTTTTGTTTCCCTGTCAACGCCAATGTATCACGAAAAAACACCGTTGAAAATAGGATAATTGTTTTGTGTCCAAATGTTTGGACTCTGAATCGATTTTTGTTGAAACTGTGCGCTTTTTTCAATATATTTATGGCAGAAGATACAAAGAGGTGGTTTTATGAAACTAACTGATAAGCAAATTTCAAAAATAGTTATATTCGGATTTTTGGGAATGATAGCAGTTTTTATTATCGGTGCGGAAACAGTTGTGCTTATGCCGTTAGCGCTAATTTATGCAGTTGGCTTTCTTGTTGTTCTTATTTATTTGCTTGTTTCGTATCTGAAAAGCCGACCCGACGCGGCAAAAAAGCAACTCAAAGGCTTTGTCGACTTTTTTTGTGACCCACAAATTGTTCACGAAAGTGCTGTTAGGCACAGTAAAAAGGCAGCAGCAAAACGCCGTAAAAAACAAATCAAACGCAGCAAAAAACGGGCACGGCGTTTGGTTATTGCCCGTTCCGTTAACAAGGCAATACGGGAATTTATAAAATAACAGCTTCGCCTTTTTCTTGTCCATCGGTATAATAACAAATTAGATTTTTAATAGAATAAACAGTTGACAGTAAGATAAAAATGCTGTATAGATATTGTATAGGAATTAATAATGAAAGGCGGAGAAAAAATGACACTTGAAACTCTTGTTGATGAAATTATGGTTCAGGGCGATGTTCTTGTCAGAGTGTTTGATGATGAAGCTGATTTAGATGATATAGTTCTTGAAACAAACGATATTGAGGGCGAGGATATTTCCGAGTATTCAGATTATGAGGTTGTTTCGGTTTATGCAAATCTTGAACAGCTTGTTATTGAAATTAAAGAATAATATAAAAAATCAGCCTCTTCGTTTTTTGAAGCGGCAGATTTTTAGTTGATAGGCGGAAAAACATTACAGAAAATGATTTGCTGAAAGGCAAAAGGAAAGTTGAAAAATACAGTTTTTGTTCTTCCGCCCGAATACAAAATATCATATAAAACAATTACATACAACAAAAATAAAAAAATGAGTCCAAATATAAGGACTCATCTTTTATTATAGCTTTTTAATTTCATGCTGCTTTCTCGGAGCAATTCTCTGATATTCAACATCGGGATATCCGATAATCATACAGGTTACTGCCTTATGACCTTTGGGGAGAGAGAGCATTGCTTTGATTTTTGGGTTAATCTTTGTGCAGGCGCAGAAAAAACCGCTGTATAAAACTCCGAGACCGAGGCTGTTTGCCATAATTTCCATATATGCGCTGGCAAGAGTTCCGTTAACGGTGTTATGCGCCGAAACAACTATAACTAACGGAGCGCCTTTAAAGAAAAAGGTATCGTTAATATTTGTATTTTTAAGGCTGGCTGAAAACTTTGAGCCGATGCCAACGCCTGTTCTGAAAAGCTTAACGCATTCTTTTTCGAGCTGCTCTTTTTTACTTCCGAGAATTGTAAAAGCAACGTTTTGCGAATTACTTCCCGTCGGAGCATATCTTCCCGCCTCAAGAATTTTATCAATCTTTTCCTGCTCAACAGGAGTATTTTTATATTGCCTGATAGTTCTTCTGCTTTTCATTGCCTGAAGAAGAATATCGCTGTCTATATCCGTCATCGAAGTGACTTCAACGCATCCCTCCTTATCATATTCGGGCATATCAACTGCGCCTGTCGGACAGATAGCGAAACAGTGACCGCATTCAATGCAGCCTTCTCTCAATTTTGCTTTCTTGTTTTCAAGAAAAAGCGCTGAAGCAACGCAGTCTTTAACGCATTTTCCGCAGCCAACGCATTTTGATGTGTCAATAACAATCTTATCCATAGCATAACCCTTTCTTCAATTCTGAATTTTTAATATCATATCGTGGTGGGGAATTCCTTCTTCAAGGTATTCGCCCGAGGTTACTGTGAAACCGCAATGCTCATAAAAAGGAATAGCCTGTTTTTGTGCAGCAACATAGATTTTTTCGCAGTTGAATATTTCGGGAATCTTTTTTATTGCTGTTTTCATAAGCTCGCTGCCGAGTCCGTTTCTGTGAACAAGAGTCAGAACTCTTCCGATTTTAACAGTGTTTTCATCATACTGAAATGCTCTGAGATATGCCGAAACTCTGCCCTCGTTCATACAAAAGAAATGAACGCTTTCATAATCAACACCGTCGGGGTCAGTGCAGCAGATTTTTTGTTCTTTTACAAAAATTTCACCCCTGGACCTGAGTATTTCATATATTTCTTTTGGTGAAAGCTCGTCAAATTTTTTTATAATCCAATCCATAATTTATCCATCCGTTTAAAATCTTGAGTTAATTATATCACATAACTATAAAAATTAAAACATTTATTAATTGTATTCTTAATTTTTTTGTGATATATTATATGTTATTGTACATCTGTTTAGTTCAGTAACAGAGAAAAACTCAGATTTGAAAAGGCATACATCTGCATTGAGGAGAAATAGTTTTATGGCTAAGCGTTTTATTTCATATTATAAACCGCATCTTGCACTGTTTTCAGCTGATATGGCTGCATCTGTTTTAATATCGCTTTTGGGTATGGTTTACCCCGTTATGACAAACAGCATGCTTAATGATTATATTCCTAACAGAAAATACAGAGCAATAATAATTGCAGGTATCGGCGTGTTGCTTTTATATATTCTGAGAATGCTGCTTAGATATTTTGTTCAGTATCAGGGACATATTGTTGGAACGAGAATGCAGGCACAGATGAGAACAGAGCTTTTTACTCATCTTGAAAGATTGCCGTTTTCGTTTTTTGATGACCACGAAACAGGCTCAATAATGACGAGAATGACAAATGATTTATTCGAGGTTGTTGAGCTTGCTCATCACGGTCCCGAAAATCTTCTGACAAGCTCGATTATGATAATTCTGAGCTTTGTTTATCTTCTTACAATAAATGTCTGGCTGACTCTGATTATCTTTGCATGCGTTCCGCTTCTTGCAATAGTTTCGGCATACTACAGAAAAAGAATGCGCCAGGCTTTTGCCGAGAGAAGAGAGAGCAATGCGGTTATAAATGCGTCTCTTGAAAGCTCGATAACGGGCATTCGTGTTACAAAGGCATTCACAAATTTTGATAAAGAGCTTGAAAAGTTTGAGGTTGGAAACGATAAGTTTGTCAACGCCTCGGTGAAATCATATAAGGCCATGGGAAGGTTCTTTTCCTCAACCTCTTTTATTACCGATGTTTTCAATGTTATAATTCTTATCGCAGGCGGACTTTTTCTCTATGACGGAAAAATCAATTTCGGAGAATATTCAACCTTTATTGTTTCAGTCAACCTGTTTATTCAGCCGGTTCAGACCCTTGTTAACTTTACAGAGCAGTGGCAAAACGGAGCAACGGGCTTTAAAAGATTTATTGAAATTATGGATATACCCGAGGAAGAGGATGCCCCCGATGCGATTGATATGGGAACTGCCAAGGGAGACATAGAACTCAGGGACATTTGCTTTTCCTATACCGAGAACGATGAAAAAGGCGTTCTTGACCATATATCACTGAAAATTCCAAGGGGAACAAAGCTTGCGCTTGTTGGTCCTTCGGGAGGCGGAAAAACAACAATCTGCCATCTTATTCCGAATTTTTATAAGCTCGATGAAAACGGCGGTAGCATTCTTATTGACGGCAAAGACATAAGAGCTTTAACTATGGATTCCGTAAGAAAGAACATCGGTATAGTGCAGCAGGATGTTTTTCTCTTTTCCGGAACGATAAAGGATAATATAAAATACGGCTGTCTTGACGCAAACGATGAAGAGGTCATAATGGCTGCGAAAAGCGCAAATATGCATGAGTTTGTTATGAGTCTTCCTGACGGATATGATACTGAAATCGGCGAGAGGGGAATTAAACTTTCAGGCGGACAAAAACAGAGAATTTCAATAGCGAGAGTATTCCTGAAAAATCCCGCAATTCTCATTCTCGATGAGGCAACAAGTGCGCTTGATAACACGACTGAGGTTTTAATTCAGCAGGCGCTTGATGAGCTTTGTAAGGGGAGAACAACTCTTGTTGTTGCCCACCGTCTTTCAACTATAAGAAATGCCGACACGATAGCTGTTGTTACCGAAGGAAAGATAGCCGAAACAGGAACACACGAAGAACTGATGGCAAAGGACGGAACATATAAAAAGCTTTATGATTTGCAGTTCAGGGAGAATTAATTTTTGTTTTCAATCAGTAAATAATGTGCTATAATGCTGACGGCGAACGTAATGAAGAAAAAAGTCAGAATAATCATATCGTCAATACTGATTATTGCGCTTTTGAGTTCTGTTTTTGCAGTGCTTGGTTTTCGTGCGTTCGCAAAAACAAACGGCGACTCGGGTCCGCTGAAATGGGCGCTGAGCGACGACGGGGTTTTCACCGTCAACGGTATTGGTTACGGCGAAAACTATTCAACAATCTTATCTGGGTTTTAGGTTATTCACATAACGGAACAAACTACGGGGAAAGCCTCGAACGTTGGTATCCCGGCGGAAGATACTGTGATGTTGTTGGTGCGGATAGCTACGAGGTATCCGAAAACGGTGCCGAGAGCAGACTGTTTAATCCTGTCCGTAAAGTTGTTGGTGATTCAAAACCCCTTGCAATGCACGAAACGGGCTTGATTCCAAGCGTAAATCAGTTTAAAGCGGTGCCTTGGGTATGGTTTATGACCTGGCACACAACATATATAACAAACGATAATCCGATTGAAAGATTAAACGAAGTCTATAACAGCGAATATGTTATAACTCTTGATGAGTTAAAGGATATTTATTAAAAGGAGATGGTGTGAATGCTGAAAAAACTTGCAAAATATTTGCACGGCCTTTGGGGTCTATGCTTTTTAAGCGGACTCGGAATGATTATTGAAGCAATTTGCGAGCTTGCTTTGCCGTCAATTGCAAATATGGTCTATAAAAATGTTTCGGCGGCTCAGCAAAGCGGTGAAAACATAACTTTTTATGTTATAAAAATCGGCGCTGCTATGTTTGGCTTAGCTGTTTTTGGTCTTGCGGGCGGGCTTATGACAATGAAGGTTTCCTCCGTTGCAAGTCAGAGATTTTCCTATAGACTGAGAAAGGCTATGTATGAAAAAATCAGTGCATTCTCTTTCAAAAACATTGATACATTTTCAACCTCGTCCTTAACAACAAGACTGACGAATGATGTAACAATGCTTCAGAACACACTGATTATGACGCTTCGAATTCTTGTAAGAGCACCTGCGCTTCTTGTTGTTTCCGCATTTTTTGCTTTTTCAATAAATGCAAGAATTTCAATGATTCTTGTTGTTATGCTGCCGATAATTGGTGTTATTGTTGCACTTGTTTTAAAATTCGGTTTTCCGATGTTCAGAAAAATGCAGAAGAAAATTGATAACATAAACCGAGTTGTTCAGGAAAATCTTATCGGAATAAGAGTTGTTAAAGCCTTTGTCCGCGAGGAGAGGGAAAAAGAAAAATTCCACAGCGCATCCGACGAACTCGCAAAACAGGGAAGCAAGGCGGCAGGACTTGTTGTAACAGTTATGCCGATAATGATGCTTCTTATGAATGTTGTTATTATTTTCATATATTACAGCGGCGCAAAAAACGCTGCAGCAGGGAAAATGGATGTAGGTCAGATATCAGTTCTTGCCTCATACATAGTTCAGGTGCTTGTTAACATAATGATGATTTCAATATTTATGCTGCAGTTAACAAGAGCGAAAGCCTGCGGAGAGCGTGTTTGCGAAGTTCTTGATACAGAAATAGATATCGTTAATCCCGAAAATCCGTTTGTTCCGGATTCTCCTAAGGGATGTGTTGAGTTTAAAAATGTTAATTTCGGATACTATGAGGGCGATAATGTTCTTGAAAACATTTCATTTAAAGCCGATGCGGGAAATATTATCGGAATAATCGGCTCAACAGGTTGCGGAAAAACGAGTTTAGTTAATCTTATTCCAAGACTATATGATGTTTCCTCGGGTGAGGTTCTTGTGGATGGAGTTGATGTAAGAAATTATGATATCAGCGCGCTTCGTGAGATTATCGGCGTTGTTCTTCAGAAAAATGTTCTTTTTTCGGGAACAATCAAGGATAATATAAAATGGGGCTCTCCCGATGCAACCGACGAAGAGATAATAAAAGCCTGCAAGGCTGCCGAGGCGCATAATTTTATTATGGAACAGCCCGACGGATATGAAACTGATTTATCCCAGGGCGGATTAAATCTTTCAGGCGGACAGAAACAAAGACTCTGTATTGCAAGAGCGATGATTAAAAGCCCGAAAATACTTATTCTTGATGATTCAACCTCGGCTGTTGATACTGCAACCGAAGCGAAAATCAGAGATAGTTTTTATAACGAATTCAAGGACACAACGGTTATTATTATTGCTCAGAGAATTTCATCGGTTAAGGATGCTGATAAAATAATTGTTCTCGATGAGGGCAAGGTCGATGAGATAGGAAATCACGACGAGCTTATGAAAAACTGCGAGATTTATCAGGAGATTTATAAGACTCAGCAGAAGGGGGTGCTTGAATAATGCCGCCAATGGGAGGAAGAAACCCCGGACTTGTTAAGCCCAAAAACACAAAGAAATCCGTAACAAGAATTTTAGGATATATAGGAAGAAGCAAACTTCTGCTTTTTGTTGTTTTCCTTATGCTTATTCTGAGCACGCTCTGTCAGACAGGCGCTTCATACTGGCTCAAACCCATACTCAACGATGTTAAATCATCAATAGAGGCGGGTAATTTTGCAACCGAGGGCGTTAAAAAGCTGATATTTAACCTTGTTATTGTTTCCGCATTCTATGTTGGAGCGTCGCTTTTCAGCTTCATTCAGGCAAAGATAATGGTTAATATCTCATATAAAACAACGAATATCATAAGAAAAGAGCTATTTGACCATCTTCAGACTCTGCCGCTGAGATTTTTTGATTCAAAAACTCATGGCGAGGTTATGAGCCGCTTTACAAACGATGTTGATAATATCCAGATGATGCTTGAACAAACCGTTGTTCAGCTTGTTTCATCAGTTTTCACTTTTATCAGCATAATTGTTATGATGGTTGTTCTTGAGTGGAGAATGTTCATCGTTGCCTGCATTTTCCTTGTAATTATGATTGTTAATTCCGCAAATATTGCAAAGAAAACGAAAAAGTATTATAAAGCCCAGCAGGAAGCGCTCGGCGAAATGAACGGAAATATTGAAGAAACAATCGAGGGAATGAAGGTTGTTAAGGTATTTAACCACGAGGAAAGCGCGATTGAGGATTTCAATGAGCTGAACGATAAATACCGGGAAGTTGCCGAAAAGGCTAATTTCTATTCGGGAATTATGGGTCCCTGTTCAACGGGTATTAATAATGCGTCTTATGCAACAATAACGCTTACAGGCGGAATACTTGTTTTAATGAGCAATCTTGATATCGGAACATTCTTTACATTTTTAAGCTATTCAAAACAGTTCACTCAGCCGATAAACCAGATAATGAATCAGATGAACAATATCTTTTCTGCCCTTGCAGGCGCCGAAAGAGTTTTCGAGGTTATGGATACCGAAAGCGAGGTTGATGAAGGAACCGTAACACTTGAAGAGATTAAAACTCCTGAAGGAAAGAAATGGTTCTGGATTGACGGTGAAAACAGAATTCCGGTTGAGGGAAAAGTTGTTTTTGATGAGGTTACCTTCTCATATGTTGAGGATAAAGTTGTTCTTCACGACATCAATCTCTATGCAAAACCGTCGCAGAAAATTGCCTTTGTTGGCTCAACGGGAGCCGGTAAAACAACTATAACAAACCTGATAAACCGGTTTTATGATATTCAGGAAGGCGCTATAACCTATGACGGAATTGATATAAAACGCATAAAAAAAGAAGATTTAAGAAAATCGCTTGCAATGGTTTTACAGGATACTCATTTGTTTACCGGAACAATTATGGATAATATTCGCTACGGAAGACTTGATGCAACCGATGAGGAATGTATTGAGGCGGCAAAACTGGCGTCTGCTCATTCCTTTATCCGCCACCTTGAAAAAGGATATGATACCGAGATAACGGGCGATGGAGCAAATCTTTCACAGGGACAGCGCCAGCTGCTTGCTATTGCACGTGCTGCTGTTGCAGATCCGCCTGTTATGATTCTTGATGAAGCAACTTCCTCTGTTGACACAAGAACGGAAGCCCATATTGAACACGGTATGGACAGACTTATGATTGGAAGAACGGTTTTCGTTATCGCCCATAGACTTTCAACTGTCAGAAATGCGAATGCAATAATGGTTCTTGAAAACGGAGAAATCATTGAACGCGGCGACCATGAATCTCTTCTTGAGCAGGGCGGAAGATATTATGAATTATGCACGGGAAAAGCGCAGCTTTCATAAATTGTTTCAAAAAGTTTATAATTTTTCCAATCAATATATTGCGGTTTAAAATTAAAAAAATATATTGTAACACAACACGTTTGACCATTAATTACAAAAACAAAAAGGAAATAAATTTTTGATAAAAAAGGCTTTACAAATCAGGTGCCCCGTGATATAATCTATTTGATTAATTATAAAAAAACAAAAATTATGAGGTGTTTATAATGAAAAAGTTAATTTCTGTTCTGCTTTCTGTGGTTATGCTCGTTTCTGTAAGTGCTGTTGCAGTAAATGCATTTGCAGACGTACAGAGCCAGGAAACAACAAAAACAAGCACTAAAATTACTGTTGAAGTAAACGGTAACACAACAAAAGACGTAACTTATAAGACCGATCCTGACGATCCTGCAAAAATCACATTCACATATACAGGTTCAGGCACTCTTGATGGCTGGGAATTTGAAGGTATGGTTGAAGGAACTGATTACGAGATCGTATCTCAGGACGGAAACAGCATTACAATCAGACTTCTTAACGGTTATGATGATGAAGTTACAGCTAATGCTATCGTAAAAGAGAAGTCAACTAAGAAGTCATCAGAAGGCAGCGGTAAAGGCAAATCACCTAAGACCGGTGCAGCAACTGCAACAGGACTTGCTGCTGCAGGTGCAGGTGCAGCTATTCTTCTTGCATTAAGAAAAAAGGAAGACGCTGAGTAATTTGATTGATTTAAAACACCTGTAACTCTTATGTTACAGGTGTTTTTATGTTAGGAGCACATAAATGAGCGAAAATGCTAACAATAAGAATAAAAAAGCCGTTCTTCTGATTATTGCGCTTGTTTTAATTCTTTGTGGAGTATCAATTCTCGGATATCATCTGTATTCTGATTATCGCGCAAAACAAAATGATAATGAAATATCATCAATTGTTTCATCAACTCAGGATACACTCGAGGGAACAACCGGTGAAAAGGCTGTTAAAAACCCGATAGATTTTAAATCACTGAGAAAAAAGAACAGCGACATTTATGCCTGGATAAAGGTTAAAGGAACAAAGGTTGATTATCCGATTGTTCAGAGCCAGCAAAGTGATGAGATGTATCTGAAGCATAGCGCGATTGATAAATCCTGGCTTGCCAGCGGTGCCATTTATACTGAAATGGTTAATACTACTTCTTTTGAAGACAGGGTAACTTTGATATACGGTCATAACGGTTATTCCGATACGATGTTTACAACTCTTCATAGATTTGAACAAAAAGACTTTTTTGATAAGCATAAAACATTTATAATATATACTCCGAAGTCAAAGCTGACATATAAAATAGTTTCGGCGTTCAAGTATGACGACAGACATATTATGAACAGCTTTGATTTCCAGAACGATGATGTTTTTGAAGAATTTCTTGAAATGATTCAGGATCCTGTTTCAAGCAATAAAAACGTCAGAGATATGAAAAGAAAACTCGAACTCGATGATAACATTGTTGTTTTGTCAACATGCATAACAAATCAGAGAAGTAGCAGATATTTAGTTTGTGGGGTGTTAGAGAAGAATGAAAAAACCTATTGATCCTAATCTTGGAAATTCAGGTGAAGAAGAACTCCTCCAGGATTTAAATCTTAACGAAGACAATAAAAGAGAGGGCTTATTCAACCTTGTTGATAAAAACACAGGTGAAGCTATTCCTGAAAAAGAAGACGAAACTATTTCTGTTCAGGAGATTATGGATGAAATTGAGGTTAAGTCTCTGAAAGGGTTAACAGATAAGGTTAAAACTCCAAATCAGATAGCAGATGTTAATTCAACTCATCACCATCAGCATCACCACCACCATCATCATTCATCAAGCAGCAAGAAGAGCAAGGATGAAAAGAAAATGCCCGTTGCAGCAAGAGTTGCAATAGGAATTCTTTTATTCCTTCTTTTGGCTGTTGTTATTGCGTGTGCTGCGTTTTTTGTAATGAGATATGTCGGACAGACTGATCTTATGAAAAAAGAAAGTGTAAACGGCGAAATTGCTTACCAGGAAACCATTGAATATAAGGGTCATACCTATCAGTTTAATGACGATGTTTTTGCGCTTGCATTCTTAGGCGTTGACCAGAGAACTCTTGAAGATGTTAAAAATACTGATTTCGTTGGCGCAACGGATGCCGATATCGTTGTTGCAGTTAACACTAAAACGGGCGAAACAAAGATTATTGCAGTTCCGCGTGATACTATGGTTGATGTTGATATCTGGAGCACAAGCGGAATATTCCTCAGAACAGAGAAAACTCAGCTCTGTCTTGCATATGCATATGGAGACGGCGGAGTAAAGAGCTGCGAAAACGCAATAAACTCAATCAGCCGTATTCTTTACAATGTTCCTATTCAGAAGTATTTTGCTCTTGATCTTGACGGTATTGCACCTCTTAACGATGCAATAGGAGGAGTAACCGTTCAGGCAACATATCCTCTTCCTAATTATAATGTTAAAGTAGGGGATAAAGTTACTCTTGTAGGTGATATGGCTGAAGCGTATGTAAGAACACGTGATATGGATAATATTGAAGCTTCTTTAAACAGAACTGACAGACAGATGCAGTACGTTAAAGCCTTTGCAGATCAGGCGCTTCCTGCGGTGGTTAAAGACTTTTCAACAATTTCAAGACTTTATAATACCTCATCAAAATATTCGAGAACAAACCTTTCTCTCAATAACGCAACCTATGTTGGTTCGCTTCTTCTTTCTAAGGGAGTAACAAGTTTTGAGAGCTATTCAATTAAGGGAGAGATGAAGGCTGATGAAGATCCGCTCATTCCGGATGTTGTTCATGCTGAATTCTATCCCGATGAAGATAGCCTTATGGAAACCGTTCTTGACGTATTTTATACTCAGATTAAATAAAAAAGCCCATATGGGGCGTCCTACATAAATAGGGTTAAAAATTAATTATTATCAGCAAGGCAGGGGTTTTCATCCCTGCCTTAACTTATTGCGCCGCTTATCCGTCTTGACCAGTAAAAATTGAATTATAGCAAATAGCAATACTTAAAAAGAT
>JAFSRX010000062.1 GCA_017445905.1 Eubacterium sp. | reverse complement strand
TATCATCATTATTTTTCTTTGTTTGTTGCCGATATACTTATCCTTAAGCACAATGGGAGTTAAACCGGCAAGCATTATAACAAGGGGAATAAAAGTGATATATTCAGTCATTGTGATAATCCTTCCACTGAAAACTATAGTCTATATTATAACACACTTTTATACACCGTGTCCAATAGTAGTTTAAAAACACCTAAACGTCGTTATAGAACCCCTGAAACTGCGGCATTAACAATAATCAAGCAATGTCGAAATGCGCCCCCTTTCTGCAGCTGTTTTTTGATTACTATTTGTATTATTATTCGTTAATTCATATAGTGTTTGAGGGGGGATGCTGCCGAGAAGGACAAGTATGTCTTGTTTGTATATATTTTTATAGCAGGAGAGCTGCATTTGCATATTCACAGAATCATTATGCAAATTGTATTAAAACTCATTCATCCGTTCAGTTTTTCTCAGACGGGGTAACGGTTGTTTTGAAGATTTCTATCGTCTACAAACGATTTTTGCCTTAACCGAAGTCCCGAAATCCTTGCAAACACTCACTTTTTTAATTTGACACTTTTGCATAAGCGTCACAAAAAGTGCTTCATAGATCCTCCTCCATATGGTACCAATTTCATTTCTATACTACAATCTCTCTTCTTTAACTCCAAATCAAACGCTCCTTTCAAAATAGAAATCACATTTACAATATACCATTAAACCAATACTTTTGTAAATCATTTTAAATCTATAGTCCAATTTTTTGGTTAAAGCTGCAAACAAATGAATATTTTCTTTTTGCAACCCCACAACAAAAAACTGCAACCCCCTGAAAAAGGTTGCATTGTATCATTTTATTATACCTTTGCCAAGGAAAAACGACGCGGTTGATACCGTGTCGTTTTTTCAATGATGTTTGCTACACAAATGATGTTGCTGACGCAATGATGCCGCTTTGCTTATGAAGTGTGCCTGACGGCACATTTGCATATTATTAAAACATATAGAGTAACAAACAGACAAATCCCGATTTATCTTTTTCATTATAACATTTTAAAACGAAAGAACAAAGATTACAATCTTAAATTTGCCTGTTCAAAAACAGTTGTTTTAGTTTCTTCAAAATTTATTCCCGCATCTTTACAGATTCTAATGAAAGATTCTACAACATCTTTGTCGGCATAGTTTTCACACACGTCTAAAATAAGCGTTCCGCTAAGGTCGGCTGCTGCAATAACGCAGTCGCCGATATCGGGCCAGGAACGGAAGGTAAAATCAGTCAGATGGCTTATAACATCTTCGGAGAAAGGCACTCTGCCGAGATAGGTAAAACCGATGTTATTCATCGTTCGCTTTATGCTTTTTGCAACAACCTTCATAAGCGACTTTTGCAACCAAAGCGGGCGGAGAGTGTATAAAAAATCAGTTGAACTCTTCATATTTGTGCAATCCCAAATAATGTTTTCGGGTTGAACATACAAATCAAGTATCGTTCTGTAAACCGTGCTGAGCATAGGTAAATCGTATGCGTCAAATTTATCCTGATAGGTTATTACCTTATTGCCGATAAAGTTATGCATTGTGTCCATTTGCATAGGTCCTCTGCAATCCACAACTATTCCGCAGGAAACATTGCGATTTTTTGCATTTTTGGGAAGATGTTCGCGTATAGCTCTGCAAAACAAAGGAACAAGAATTGCAGCGGGAGTTGCGTCAATTTTTTTTGCAACCCTCAATACTTCGGCAGTTTCCACTTTTAAAACGTGGCTTGTGCATTTGTACCCGTTGTCAATTACCTTCATATCTTTTGCCTTAAAGCCTGCGGGCTGCTTAATCTGACCTATGGGCTTAACCGATTTATCACAAATGCTTTCAAAGCCGAGGTTTAACGGAAATTCCTTCGGAACTTCGGGAAGCGGTACTCCGAAATACGAATCCAATATAGTTGAAAAAAACCGTATTGAGCCTCTTCCGTCAGTGACTGCGTGACACCACTCAAGAGATACAGTGTTTTCAAAATAACAAATCTGGAACAAATAGCCGTTAGTGTTTTTGCCGTATTCCTTAGGTCTGTTGTCCGTATCGGTATTAAAAAGTATTATTTCGGCATTATCGTTATCCTCAAGATAATACTGTTTATCATATGACATTTTACATTTGAACAGCGGATGATACTCAAGCGCGGTTTTTACTGCTTGCATTAATCTGTCTGCATCCACAGTTTCATCAAGTATTGCTTTAACGATAGATGTGTTTTCCATTACCGTACCGTTAGCCGCAATGGAATATCTGTCCATATTCCCAAGTTCATATCTCATAACCGTTCTCCTGAATTTTGCTATATTTTTTATTTATTATAAACTTATTTATCTTCGTAATTATATCATAAAATCATAGTTATAATCAATATATAATTCTGATCATATCAGACCCTCCTTTCAACACAACAACTATCACAACCAACCGCCAAAGTCCAGAGAAAAATTGAAACCCTTTTTTATTGTTTTTATCAAGTTTTTTAATAAGAGTTATTAAATGAATTTATATTGACTTTCGTTTTTTCTATGGTAATATCAGCATAAGAGAAGTACGGAAAATGGCTTAATACCGCGGTTTTTCACCTTTCACCAAGGTTCTGTAACCATCAGGTACCTGTTGTTCACGCAGTGTGGGTTCAAGTCCCATCTCCTGCACCAAAAAGAGATTAGTGACCTTCAGGTTGCTAATCTCTTTTTCTTACAGTATGGGACTTGAAACGAACTCCAAATTTGCCGTGCAATGCCTTGCTGGGCAAATTTGGGAGAACAGTCCAGTGGACTGTTCGATAGTTGAGAAGAAAGTCCTGTCACCTCGACCACTCGGGCTGGTTTTTCAACCAGCCCTTATATTATGCCAAAATCCCTCAAAGTAGCTTAAACAGGCGCCTTGAGGGATTTCTGTTTTTTATTTGAGATAACTTGAGATCACTAAAGATTCGCCCCATTGCAGTGTAGTTGCAACATAGTTGCAGTACCAAACTACAGTGCAATAATACTTATGTTTTGCTTTTGCACTTTCAATCAAAAATCTCCGCCATCTTCAAAATCAATCGGAGCTTCCCAATCCGAGTTTTGAGTAGGCAATTCATCCGAGGTGGCAATAACTGTTATTATGCTGAATTTTGTTATTTCAAATTCAGCCTCATTAAAAAATCTTTTATTCATTATTACCCTCCTCAGATTAAAAACGTTGTTTCGGAGGCTGCTGCATATCTGTAGATGCATTTTGCAAGTTGCTTTATCTCGGCATTTGCAGAGCTGCTGTTTAATACAGATTTCAGATATGCATAACCGTTATATGTAAGCTCGGTTGTTCCGATAGTCAACGTGAATTCATCGCCGAAACCGTTTGCCTTCATTCCCGTTACCATAACGCATATACCGTTGTTTGTTTTAACCATTTGCGCATTAAGTCCGCCCGTTACGGAAACAGGAATACTTGCAGCCTGAGCTTCGGTTATTGAGTTATCAATATAGAATCTGAGTTCAGGGTTAAGAAGAGCAACATAGGCAATACGTCTCAGCGCAACATTTCCCTTGCTGTAAATCGAGGTTGCTTCTGATGAAAGCCTGCTGTTTTCTGCTTCGGTTAACGGAGCGCTGTATTTTGCAGACGTGGGAATGCTGTAAGCACCGCCAACCTCTTCGGCGTGAACGGTTGAATAATCAAAGTATTCGTTTGCCGCCTGACCGTAATCAAGAAGCGCATTTGCAATATCGTGGTAATCAGAAAATGCATCACTTGAAAGCAGAGCCTGACAGTAGTTCGCAATTGAAGCGGTTATTGACTCCTCCGTCATCTTTTCGCCCGCCGAATTATACACATCAATAGAAAATTCCTCGGCAAGCTGTGCGGGAGCAACATCAATAACAAGCTTTCTTCTGCCGTCGGGCTGAATAACAAGCTGCTCGCTGCTGTCATCAATAGTATATTCCGCTCTCTTTGCGCTCTTTGAATCAGGGCTTTCAAGATATGAATAGGTTATATATCCTCCCTCCGCTTCATAAAACTCAGTGTCTATGAAGAAATTAACATCTATTTCATCCTCAAGAGTTAAGCTGTAGCCGTTATTTGCATAGCTGCCGTAGCTCAGCTTTGAAACAGTTATTAAATCTATTTCGGGAGCCGTTGAATTAACAAGATTGGAAAACTGATATGAATTATCGTTGTAAATCTTTATCTCGTTTTCACCCTGCTGCAGCTCAAGCTGAACATTAACCGTTCTGAATGTGTCCCAGCTTAGTGTATTTTTAAAATATACTGTTTCGGGCTCGCCGCCGTTAACACTTATCTGGGCATATCTTTCAACAAGGTCGATATTATAGGGGTGAATGTAGGTTGAGCCGTCCGCCTTTTCCATAATTGGTGCGGGCTCATCATTTGAATAGCGGATTGAGAAATTATACATTCCCTCGCTTGAAGCATTATAGGTAAAGGAGGCATAATTATCCTCGCCCCTATCGCCCGCTGCAGTGCTCTGACCTATTCCGAGTTCACTGATAACCTTTCCGCTTTTTGCATATGCGCTGTTTTTCAAAGTCGGGTTGCTGCCTGCAAGCGTCATTTCATCAGCATTTATAACCGCACTTTTATCCTCTGTTTTATCGCTCTGATATGTGAAGGTGAGTTTTGAAGAATCACCGCTTACTAAAAGAGTATTTGCGCCCTTTGCAAGGAAAACGATATCGCTTACCGGCGTATCGTATACGCTGCAAGTTGAGAAGGATTGTGCATCTGCAGCGTAGTCAACACACTGCTTTTTAAGTGAAAATGAGCCGTCCGCACTTACCTCATAATATCCTTCGGCAGGAGCAACAGCAGTAACTCTGTAGGAATTTCCCTCTTTGAAATTCTTCATTTCACCCAGGCAAATTTCAAAATCGTTTTCATCGTCGCCGAGAGAAGCAACATCGAGCTTATCCATTGCTGCAACAAGCTGAAGATTGCCCTTATCTCCGTCGTTGCCGTTGATATGCGTGAAGGTTAACGTATGTTCGCCCGCCGTTAAATCAAGTTCTAAATCATAGTGGTTTTTGTATGCCCAGACAACTGTTGATTCAAGATAAATATTATCAAGACTTGTTCCATCAAGCTTAACTCCGTAAGGAAGCATCTTTCCTATTCCTCTGTTCTGACCGTTTGCATCAGGTTCAAGAGTTTCAGGGTCAACATAGGGCGCCTGAATTGAATAGAAAAGCGAAGCCTTGTATTTTCCGTTTTCGGGAACATTAATTGTGAATTTAACACCGTCGCCGTTGTTGTTAATGCTGCCTACGTCTTTTCTTCCGCTTGTTGCAAAGGTTGCCCATCCAAGCTTGTCATATGCGGTTGCACCGCCGATAAGCTCGGCATCCTCGGCTTCATAGCTTAAAACAGGATATTCAAAAACGCCGTCCGAGCTTGCGGAAACGTTGTTTGCAGGCTTTGTTACAACTGCAAAATACGCCTGCATTTCGTCGGTGTTTTGAACGTCAATTCTGAGCGAATTATCCACTGTGCCGAGAGTTCCCTCAAAAACAACCTCGGGCTTATAGTTTGCTCCAAGCTGACCCGAAAAGCTTACGGCATAAAGCTTAACGTTAACCGCGCCTTTGTTGTTTGCAAGATTTGTGAAATTAAGATTATCAAGATAAACCGTTTCAGTTGAATTTTTTTCCTCTTTTCCTCCGAAAAGAACATATGCGGTGTTGATATCCTCATCATATGAGGTTAAGCCGTAGAAACGGCTTTCTGAAAAACGCGGTGCAACAAGCGGGCACTGCTCGCCCGTCATCTGAGCATACCAGTGGTAAACCCACCAGGTTGATGAGGGTGAATTCTGGTCAGCTGCCATTTCGTTAAGCGTGTTTGCCATAGCCCAGTATGCCATACAGCCGCTCATATCTTTATCCTCAAACATTGCAAGCCATTTAACAAGTCCGCCGGGTGCGCCGATATCATAGTGGCGTGCGTATTCGTTAACAAGAAGCTCGGGCTGATAGCTTCTGCCCGCTTTTGAAGCATAGGCGGAGGTGTAGAACTGCTTTTGCATTGCCTTGATTTCATCATAGTGTTTGTTGAAATCAGTCATAGAAACATCGCCAAGCTCATGCCAGGTTATAAGCTCGGGCAGGCAGTTGTTATCATAGCAGTAGTAAAGGAAATTAGTGTAGTCCTCTTTATTATAGCCTGCAAAGTTGGGACCTGCACAGCGTGCATTCGGGTCTATTGCGTGAACCGCGTCATATATCTTTTTCCACGCGGCTTCAAGACCTTCAAGATTCCAGGAGTACCAAATCTGGTCGGGCTCGTTAAACAGAACGTAGCTATAGTTATTTGCAGTGTTGTTAAGTTTATAATACTTGCCGTCGCTGCCTTGGAAAGCTCCCGAGGTTCCCTGAGAAACCTCATCACAAATCATTTTATAAAGAATGCTTTCAACCGTTTCCTGATAGGAATCGAGGTCAATAGTGTCATCCTTTGTCGGCGCGTCGTACGGCCATTCAAGATAGTAGTCCTGAAGATAAATCTGCATATCTTTTACGCCCGATTCAAGAAGCGCGGAGCTTGTACGGATTGCATCGCCCGTCGGGTGCTGTTTTCCGCCGTATGCCTTCTGAACCATTGTGTCGGGCTGAAGTCCCGTTAACAAATCAATTGAGGGAACGTTTATCTCTGCCTCACCGTAAAGAAATCCGGTTGAACCCTTATAAAGAGTTTCGCGCTGCCTCATATCAAAGTGGATTGCTTCTTCCTCAGCGCCTGAATAAAATGTTATATTTCTGTATTCAAGTCCTTTAAAATAATATGCATTATCGTCATCGCCGATTTTGATTGCCGAGATAATATCATTATCGGTATTCGGAATATCATTTATATTATTCAGCCTGCCGATAAAGGTTTCCTCTTTTGTATAAACAATGTTTTGAACAACATTTTCGCTGTCGTCAGTTATGTATGCTTTAAAGCTGCTTCCGTTGAACTCGGCAACATAGTGGTAATTTACCCCAACTTCAAGATTGCCGTTATTTGCACATAAAGAGGTTCCCTGCGATTGAGTTCCTGCATTATGACCGTCGTTCTCCCAGGAATAACAAACGCCGTTTGCGTTCTGCTGGAAATAGCAAAATGCGGCATTTTTGTCGGAGGGATTTGAAAGTGCCGTTCTATACACATACATTTTCAGGAATGAGTATTCATCGCTGTTATAGTAGTTCGCACTGTCGTTGGTTTTAAAGCGGAAACCGAAATCAATTTTCCATTTCGAATGACCCGTTATAGGAACTGAGCCTCCCGAATAACCCGAAAGATACATATATCCGTCGGGAATATAAATTGCTCCGTCCGAAGAGTTTGATGCGTTTCCGTTTTGTGCATAAACACCTGTTTGCCAGGTCATCGGATTTCCCTGATTATTATAGGTTGCAATCTCACCGAGCGTGCCGTTTGTAACAGCGGTTGCCTTTGTGAAATCCGATGAAGCAATCGGGCTCCAGACCGTTTGTTTATCCCCCGAATAGAAAGTAATATTTCTGTATTCAAGCCCTTTGAAGAAATAGCTGTTATCGTCATCGCCGATGCACATGCTGTTGATGGTTGCCCAGGAGGAATTGCCAAGTCTGTCAAGGAAATATGTATCCGTTGTGTGAACAATGTCCTGAACAATATTTGAACTCTCATCAGTAATATATGCGGCAAAATATGCGCCCGTAAACTCTGCAACATAGTGATAGTTAACTCCTGCCTCCAGAGCGCCGTTGCCCGTTGTTATTGAGGTTGCCTGCGACTGAGTTCCTACATTATGACCGTCATCCTCCCAGGAATAGCAAACGCCGTTTGCGTTCTGGGCAAAATGGCAGAAGGCACTGTTTTTTGTCTGAGCATTTGCGTCGTCAGCCGCCTTTGTGTTGGGATTTGTCAGGTTGTCTTTATAGACATAGGTTTTCATAAAGCAATAATCGTCGCTGTTATAGTATTTATCATCGCCGCTGTTGGTTGTTTTAAACCTGAAACCAAAGTCAATCTTCCACTTCGATAAGCCCGTCAGCGGAACAGAACCGCCCGAATATCCCGAAAGGTACATATAGCCGTCGGGAATATATATTGCACCATCAGAGGATTTTGAAGCGTTTCCGTTTTCTGTCCAGACACTTGTTGACCAAGTCATCTTATTGCCCTGATTGTTATAGGTTGGAAGCTCGCCCAGAGAGCCGTTTGAAACAGCGCTTGAAGCCTGGGTGAAATCAGATGAAGCAACTGCCGTCCACTCTATGGCGTCCTTTGCAAAAGCAGAAAAGGGCGTTGCCAGTATTGCAGGGAACGCCATAACCGCTGAAAGAAATATTGAAATTATTTTTCTGTCAAACTTTTTCATATATCCACCAACTTATAAATTTTTCTAATTACATAATAAAGTTATCTAAACAATAATCTACCATTTTTCTATACTTTTGTCAAATTAAAATAAAAAAGCGGTTGCAATGCAACCACCTAACTAATATTTGCAACCCCCTCTCAAAAAATGCAACCCCCTGTTTCGTATCATTTCATTATACCTTTGCCAATAAAAGAGTTGTAACCTCAAATGGTTGCAACTCTTTTATTCTTATATATGGGACTTTCACCAAGGTTCAAGTCAACGGCGGGCGGTTCTATTTTTCAAAAAGTTTAATGCTCGGAGCGTTAACTCCGTGCCTTTTATCATTGATTATTATTTAACAGTTACCTTTACGGACTTGAGCTTACCGTTGTTTGCGAAGATGTAGATTGTGCAGGTGCCTTTGCCTACTGCCTTAATCTTTCCGTTCTTATCAACGGTTGCAACTGCTGTGTTTGTTGACTGGTAGCGGAATTTTGCTACATGTTCAACTGTCTTCTTGCCCTTCTTCTGAAGAACAAGAGTCGGCTTGATTGTTGCAGTCTTGTTTACACCGAGCGTGTAAGCATCCTTCTTAACCGTGATTGACTTTGCATTTGAATACTTAGTATTCTTCTTGCCAACAACATGAATTTGAACAGACTGGGTAATCTTTTCATACTTGCCGTTTACCTTGCGGTAAGCAACTACATAAACCTTAACAGCCTTCTTCTGATCAAGCTTTTTGCCGTTCAGTTTGGTGATGTTAAAGGAAGTAATGTCACCCTTAACAGTCTTAATCTTTTTAAACTCATTATCCTTGCTGCAGTAGTTTGCATAAACTTCATATCTTTCTGCGTTTGCAACTGCTCCCCACTTAGCCGTTACAGAACCGTTCTTGTTAACCGTTGCTTTGATAGCAGAGTTAATCTTGTTCTTGCCTGCCGTTCTTTCTTTAGCAGTGATACGGTCTGTTACGGTGTATGTGCCGTTAACGACTGTAACATCGTAGTTTGCATTTGCAGTATATGCAACCTTAATTACATATTTGCCTGCAACTGCAGCCTTAACATTTGAAGAAACCTTAATGCCAAGGTCGTCGCCGTCATAAATCTTGCCGTCAACCTTGTAGGTTAACTTCTTGAGGTTAGCCTCACGCTTGCTTGACTTGTCATCGGCTGTGATAGTAACCTTTGCCTTTGCGATGGTGAAGTCGGCTTCTGCGTTAGCGCCGTTGTAGTTAGCAGTTTCAGCGATATCAGCCTTAACGGTATATTCGCCTGCCTGAGTCGGAACTACATCCGTGCAGGACATATCGGAAGCGCCCTTTCCCTTGTAAAGGTAAGTTACGTCGCCGTTTTCTGCGTTACCTTCAACAACCGGCTTGTTAGCCTCTTCGCCGTATGTCCAGCCTTCGAGTTTAACAACGGGTTTAATATCAGCCTTTATGACAGTCAGCTTTGCGCTTGTAACGGCTACATCATAGTTCGGATTTTCACCCGGGTTTACTGTGATCTCATACTCGCCGACATTCTCGCCCTCTGCTCTTGAAAGAGTATAATTCAGCGTGTCTTCACCAACGGTGCCATCAACAGTTGCCGTCAGTTCGGGATCGTCCTCGCCGTACACCTTACTAAGATTATCGGCAGTAACGGTTGCATCCTTCTTTGTAATTGTAAAGGTTCCGTTCAATGCAGCAGCATCATAGTTCGGGTTGTCACCCAAAGTTACTGTTATAGCATATTCGCCGACATTCTCGCCCTCTGCTCTTGACAGAGTGTAATTCAGCGTGTCATCTCCAACAAGGCCGGTAACGACTGCGGTCAGTTCAGGATCGTCCTCGCCATATACCTTGCCCAGGTTGTTCGCGGTGACAGTCACATCAGCGGATTTCTTAGTTATCGTGAAGACGCCGTTCAAAGCAGTCACATCATAGTTGGGGTTCTCGCCAGGAGTTACTGTTATAGCATATTCTCCGGCGTTATTGCCCTTTGCTCTCGATAATGTGTAGTTGATGGTGTCTGTTCCAACAGTTCCTTCAACAGTTGCCGTCAGTTCAGGATCATTTTCGCTGTAAACCTTACTCAGATTGTTAGCGGTGACGGTGGCAGCCTTCTTTGTAATCGTGAAAGTGCCCTTGACCGCGGTCACATTGTAGTTCGGGTTATTACCGAGGGTGACTTTGGTTTCGTACTCGCCAACATTATCTCCCTTTGCTCTCGATAATGTGTAGTTGATGGTGTCTGTTCCAACAGTTCCTTCAACAGTTGCCGTCAGTTCGGGATCATCCTCGCCGTATACCTTGTTCAGATCGTCAGCGGTAACGGTAGCAGCCTTCTTTGTAATCGTGAAAGTGCCCTTGACCGCGGTCACATTGTAGTTCGGGTTATCACCGAGGTTGACATTAATGTTATATTCGCCAACATTATCGCCATTGGTTCTCGACAGTGTGTAGTTGATGGTGTCATCGCCTACGGTGCCGTCAACAGTTGCTGTCAATTCGGGATCGTCCTCGCCATAAGTCTTGGACTTATTAACAGCAGTTACGCTTGCTGCTTTCTTGCCGATTGTCAACTTGGCGTTTGCGACGGTTACATTGTAGTTCGGGTTATCACCGAGAGTAACGGTGATGTCGTATTTTCCGACATTCTCGCCCTCCGCTCTCGACAATGTGTAGTTGATGGTGTCATCGCCTACGGTACCGTCAACGGTAGCCGTCAGTGCGGGATCGTTTTCACTGTAAACCTTGCTCTTGTTGTCAGCCGTGACGGTAGCAGCCTTCTTGGTAATCGTGAAGGTGCCGTTATTCGCGGTCACATCATAGTTCGGGTTCTCACCGAGCGTGACAGTGATTTCGTACTCGCCAACATTTTCGCCCTCGGCTCTTGTCAGCAGGCAGTTGATGGTGTCTTTTCCGACAACGCCTTCAACCTGAGCTTCCAGTTTAGGATCGACTGCGCCGTAAGTCTTGGTCTTGTTGACAGCGGTTACTGTTGCTGCTTTCTTTGCAATCGTGTATTCAACGCTTGCAGTCTTTCCGTCAACAGTGATGCTTGCGGTGTAAGTTCCTGCGTCAGTAGGTGCAGCGTCAAGAACTGTCGTGCCGTGCTTGTAGACAACGGTTGGTGTGTCGATACCCTCAATGTTATTGGTAACAACTGCCGCTGCATCTCCTGTACCGCCGTAAACCGTCAGTGTCGGAGCTGCAATTGTCATCGTTGCGCTCAGTTCACCTGAATGTCCGGTATCGGTATTTGCGCAGGTTGCTGTTATCGTTGCGCCGTCTGCAGTGTAGCTCCACTCGTGATCGTGGTCAGAAGTTGAAAGCATTGCAGCCGCACTTGAAGGAGAAGCGTTGTAGTTTGCAGTCTCCTTGAGACGCTGGTAGAAGGTATACTCCGTTTTCTTCGCCAGACCGGTGAAGGTTGCGCTATCCTGCCAGTTTTCACCGTCCTTGCTGTATTCGCAGCCATCAACCTGTGTCAGCCTGATCATATTTGCAGTAGCTGTATCCGCAGTCGGTGCAGCAGGAGCAGAACGGTTTGCCTTGTTCATCGTAACCGTGAAGCTGCCGCTTGCCGTGTCATGGTTCGGTGCACTTGCTTTGAAATAAACAGTGCCGGAATCTGCGACATTGGTAAATGTCGGCATTGCGCCGAACTCACCGTTTTCTGTCAGACTGTAGGTGAAGGTTACCTTGTTTTTATTAACTGCTGTTGCATTTGCATTAACCTGAGGAGTCTGAGCGGTGCCGTCATATGTCAGCGTTCTGTTCTGCGAGGCGCTCACATCTTCAAGCGTTGCATTCTTAATCTCATACTCCACATTGGCAGTTGCAGCGTTTTCGCCTGTGCCAAGCGTAATGCTTGCCTTGTATTCTCCTGCATTAACAGGTTCTGTTTCAGAAGCTTCGCCATAGGTTCCGTTTTCGCCCTTTACAGCGTAGAGAACCTTAACATCGCCCTGAATGCCATTTTCATCCGTTATGATTGCGGGATGAGCGTTGCCGTCATATACGATGTTGCCGTTTGGCGCGCTTATCGCAAGAGTTGCAGTACTGTTCGGGAAAGGACAATCATCATTAGAGCAGGTTGCAGTAATGGTGTTTGCTTTTTCGCCCGTTCCTGCGGTATAGGTTAATTTATGTGTGTGGTTAACAAGTGTCAGGGTAGCGCTTCCTGTAACTGTTTCATAGTTATCCGCTGTTACCTGATAGTAAACGGTCAGCGTTCCTGCTTCAGTCAGTGTCGGGCAGGTGCTGAGGTTATATGTTCCTTCAGAAGTGCCGTATTTAACGGTGTAGCCCTCTGCCGGCTCGGTCACATTTACGGTGATGCCGTGAGGCTGTCCGTTTACAGTTGCGTTCACATCTTCTGCAGTAACGCTCATCGCTTTGGGATTGATTGTTACATTTACATCCTTTGAGGTTACCGCATAGGTTTCGGTTCGGGAAGCAGTTACAGTGATGACTGCGGTTCCTGCCTTAACAATTGCAAGGTTACCCTCTGCATCAACGGTTACTGCGTCGCCGCTCTTGACCTTGTAGCTGAGCAAACCGTCTCCGACGGTGACTGCGGCATTGAGCTTCAAGCCGGTATCGCCGAAGGTTGCGCTAACATCGCTTGCTTCGATGGTCTGAGGCTCACCAAGTGATTCAAGAATCGTTAATGTTCCGTTGCGAACATCCTTAACATCGTAGTTCGGATTTTCGCCCGGAGTTACTGTGATGGTGTAGGTGCCCTCTTCTTCGCCCTCTTCACGGGAGATAGTATAATTGAGTTTTTCGCCCTCAACTATGCCACCCTCAAATACATTGAGCGCGCGAATAAGCGCAAGGGCGGGATCTTCCTGCTTGACTTCGCCTTCGGTTATGAATTCGATATTGTCGATTGCAAAGAAGTCTCCGTTATAAGCGGAGCTGCCGTCCTTGGAGTAGCTCCAAGTTAAGGTGTGTCTGCCTGCTGACAGATCACAGAAGCAGGTCTTCCAGGTTCCGCTGCCGCTCACATTAAGTCTTTCATCGCCATCAACATAGAAGTTACACCTATCGCATCCTTCCTCGGTTCCGTATTTGTAGCCGAACGAAATCTTGCCCGCCTTTTCCAATGTGACATTGAGCGTCAGTTTAGAGGTTGTGTCGTCGTATCCTGCGTTTCCGGATTGCATATAAACTCTGTCGCCTTCGGTAACTTCAGTCCACGGATAGTTGGCGTCGTTCTTGAAACGCATATCCGCGATAAGTGAGTCGAGGGGAACTGTATCGTCCGGTTTCTCTTCGGAAGCAGGCTGCGTTACTTCGCCCTCGCTGTCGATGACAATGTTATCAACTGCATAGAAGTCGCCGTTACTGTCACCGCCGCCATCCTTAGTATAGTACCAGGTGAGGGTGTGCGAGCCTGCGGAGAGGTCGCAGGAATAGGAAGTCCAGTCGCGAACATCGCTATCATCGAATTTTTCGTTGCCGTCCACGGCGAAATGAACTTTATCAAACCAACCCTCGGTTCCAAACTTATAGTCGAAGGAGAGTTTGCCCGCCTTTTCCATTGTGACTTTGAGCGTCATGGTGGAGACGGAATCGCCGGCGCCGGCGTTTCCTGACTTAGCGTAAACTCTGTCGCCTTCGGTGACTATCTGCCACGGGTAGTTTGAGTCGTTTTCAAAGCGAAGAGCTGCGCCGACAGAATCATAGGATACGGTTAATTCGGGGTCAGCCTGACCTTCGTGTTTTTCCTGGTCATCTGCAATGACTGCAACAGGTCTCTTCGTGATTTTGAATTCGTCAACGCTGTTTTCATGACCGTCCAGGGAAACGAGCGCGGTATAGGTTCCGATATTCTTTGCCTCTGAAACTTTCTCGCCGCCTTTGTAGAAGGTGAGCGTTGGAAGGGGCAGACCGTTTTCTTCGGTCCACTGGTCGGAGCAGATATATGGCTGCGCGTTTTCGCCGTCGTACATTTTATCGACCGCTTTAGGTTGCAATGTAAGCGTGCTGTTGGGACATTCGGGAACATCGCAAGTTGCGGTATATACATGGCTGCCCTCGTCGTAATTCAGCGTCCAGTTGTGCTCATGCTTCCACTGTGCGTAGAAGGTTGTGTTGCCGAGAACTTCAAATTTGTCTCCCGGCTTGTAAGCAATACCGGTGCCGTCTGGCATGGTGTTCCAGCCGTTAAAGACGAGATTCGGTTTGCTGATTTCGTCAGCGCTTTGAATCTCAATTTTGCTCTTGACGTAGTATTTTCCGCCGGTTGGAACATTTCCGTTTCCGCCGTTGAGATTATAGGATACATTGTAGCTCACATTAGGACTAATCACACCTGTACCGGCGCCGCCTGATTTCGCTACAAAAATCGGCATTCCTTCCCATTCACTTACATCGTAAACATAATTCAGGTCGCTGTTTACTATTCTGGCACTACCGGGGATTCGGTACTCAATGAAAGTGCAGTTATATTCATCTCTCTGCGAAAGCATGATGATTCCCATCGGATGTTCCTTCTGGTTTGAGAGAATCCAAAGAAGCGCATCAAGCGCGGAGCAAGGATTGCTCATTTCTTCCGGAGAACTCGGCGCACCTAATTCCACATTCGTCTCAACCAGCATACTGTCGGTGCCGGGAATGTAAACCTCAGCGTCATCGGATAAAATACTTGCGATTATGTTATCAACAGGTATGGTTTGCTGCTCACAGCCATTGTAGGTGCTGTAACGATAGCAGAAAGCGTATTCCGTATTATCGTCATACGGCCAGTGTTCCACCGGGATGCCTTCCGGACGGACGATATACCTCTTGCCGTAAACAATGTATTTCGGTTTCTCATTCCACGGGTCGTCCGATCTGAGCGAATCCTCGTTTGCATAGACCCACGCCATCGCCTCAATCGGGTCGCCGTTTTCAAGATTGTAAATTGAAGCGGCATCGTTGGTGCGGATATATTCGGGAATTTCAACTTCGGTGGAAGAAACACCTTCAACAACGGGGATTTCATAAACCACATGGATTGCAGCGGTGTTTTCATCTTCGCCGACGGTGAGTTCCGCCCAGTACTTGCCTGCTTTAAGCGGCGTTTTGCTCAACGCCTCGCCGACCTTGGCGGTGCCGTCTTCGTTTGCATTATAGTATTTAACCTTGGGATTACCAAACGGTTTTAATGAGCCGCTAATGATAGCATCGGGCATACCGTAGCCGGTAGCTGTTCTTTCGGGAGGAAGAATCTTCAGCGTTACCGTGCGGTCCTGATCCTTAAGCGGACAGTCCTCATCGGCGCTGACGCACTTTGCAATAACGCTATCGTCGCCATTTGCGGTGAAGCTCCACTCGTGGTCGTGAGCGGTCGTTGAAATCGTTGCCGCCTCGCTGGAAGGAGAAGTGTTGTAGTTCTCGGTTTCCTTAAAACGCTGATAGAAGTTATACTCCGTATTCTTCGTCAGTCCGGTGAAGGTTGCGCTATCCTGCCAGGTCTCGCCGTCCATACTGTACTCACAACCCTCGACCTCTTTAAGCCTGATTGTATTGACAGTTGCTTTAGCCAAAGTCGGCTTTGGAGCAGTTCGGTCGCCCTTTTCCATCGTAACCGCGAAGCTGCCGCGTTCCTCGTCATGGTTCGGAGCGCTTGCTTTGTAATAAACCGTAGCAGAGTCAGCAACATTGGTAAAGGTCGGCATTTCGCCGTACTCGCCGTTTTCTGTCAGACTGAAAGTAAAGGTTACAGTCTGGTCATTAACTGCGGTTGCATGCGCATTGAACTGCGGAGTCTGCGCCCTGCCGTTATACTTCATAGTACCGTTCTGTGCGGCGCTGACGTCGGTCAGTTTTGCATTCTTAATCTCATATTCAACGCTGACGGTTGCAGCGCCTTCGCCTTTGCCGAGAGTAATGCTTGCCTTATAGGTTCCTGCGCCAACAGGTTCTGTTTCGGTAGCTTCGCCATAGGTTCCGTCTTTGCCCTTCACAGCATAGAGAACCTTAACGTCGCCCTGAATGCCGTTTTCATCCGTTATGATTGCAGGATGTGCTTTGCCGTCGTAAACGATTTCGCCCTCGGGTTCAGCAATGGTTAAAGTTGCTGTGTGCTTATGCGTCTGGGCATCTTCATTCAGGTAGCAGAAGGTGTCCGTATTCGCGCAAACAGCCGTTATGGTTGTTCCATCCGCACTGTAAGTGTATTCGTGATGGTGGTTAACGTAGTGAGCATAAACGGTTGTATCTTCCGTGAACTTATACTCTTCCGTAACCTTTTCGCCGCCCTCTGCCTGAGTGTACCAGCCTTCGAAGAACAACGGCTCTTCGCCTTCCTGTACCGTCGGCGGAGTGGGTTTGTTTTCGGGAATGGAAATGTGGCCTTTAAGGTTGGACTGTACGGGGTCGAAGGTGCCCGTTCCGCCGTTCAGGTCAAATTCCACTGTGCAAATCGTGGCAACGGATGCCTCTGCAGGAGTCTTTCCGTTCAATTCATCAGCCGTAAAGCTAACGGAATAGCTGACCGTCTGTTCCTTCGTCAGTGTCAGGGATTCATCCCGGAAGTTCTTCTGTGCAATAACATTGCCTTCAGCATCCAGAAGAAGCGCAACGGGTATGCCGAAGTTTTTCTTCTTCATGGAGTTGTTGCGGATGTCGGCGTAAACGGTGTAACCGGTAACCTCATCCTGCTCATTGGTATTCACTTCAACCGAAGTGTCCGTTGTTAGCTTTTCGCCGTTGTTTCTTGCAAGCAGACCGGTGAAATTAATGTAGTTGTCGTTATTGTATATATCCGGTTCGTCGGTATCCACTACCCACGCGTGAGCATATACCGTCATTCCCTCCTCGGGAATCTCGCCGTCAGCGTTGAGTTCAACAATGTCGGTAACATTGATGGTCTGGACGGTGGTATAGGCGCCCTCGTCAATTTCTGCAAGAGCGTCGCCCGAGATAGAAACCTCGTCGCCGATTTTGCTCTCGTGGAAGGGATCCTTATAGAACGCCAGTTTAACAGTCTTGCCGCTGCCTGCGAGCGGAATTTCGGAGCCGTTGTCCAGCATAACCTGAACATCACGCTGTCCGTCGTGCTCCTGAAGGACTTTAATACCGGTGATACCCACGTCAGGACGGTTCATTACCAGCGTACCGCCGCCGAGTTGAGTATCGCCGCTCGTTACAGAATAAGCAGTATCGCTCACCGCACCTGCAGGAACGCTGTAACTCATCATAAGCGCTGTTGACTGATTAGGAAGAAGGTTCAGTCCCGTGAATTTCTGGCTCTGCGAGCCGACTGTTGCCGTAACGGTATCGAGAACTGCGGTTCCCGTGTTAGTTACGGTGAACTGCACCGGAGTGGTGAAGTTCGGGATAACCTCGGAGATATTAATATCAGCGCTGACATCCGCAGCCGTCTTCGGGAAGGTGCCGGTAGCGAGTTTCATAGAAGAAATTGCCTCGCCGTCGAGAATATCCAGATTCTGAGGGCTGGCAGAATTGCTGGTAACGGTGTTGCCGGCAGCTGCATCAAGGTCGATAGAATCATATTTTTCGATTCCCTTGATGTCGCTGTAGTCGCTGCCGAGGATGATGGAGTGGATTGCACCGCTGTCGTCGGTATATGCGTCAAAGCGGTCAATCGTATAATTCTTAGCCGTTGTGGCAATATTGGTGGGCGCGGTAAGAGCAGTCAAGCCATCCGCCCTGAAGAAGCGAACTGCGTTAAGCTCGTACTTGCCGGCGTCGTCTGCCTCGTCGCTGTCCTTGGGCTGCGACCATACGATGGATACATTCTTAAGATCTGTGTTGTTGGCAGGTGCAGAGAAGTGGAAATCGGAGCTTATGCCCTTTTCTCCCGAACCGCCTATGCTCTCGGGGAAGTCGATATCGTAGCTGCCGTTCTTGTTGATGCACGCAAGACGAATATCGTGGGCAACAACAGCTTTCTTTGTTGCGTTTCCTTCTGCGTCATATTCAACGGTTGAACCTTCGCCTGCATCATGCTCGGAATACCAACCGAGAACGAAGTAGCCGCCATTCTCATTAACTGCCGTTACCTGTGCATTGGTATCGGTGTAGCTGTCGTTTGTCAGGCGTCCTGAGGTAACAGTCTTGCCGTCTGCGTCGACTACGGTGTAGAAGGTTTCGGTGCTGCTTACATCTTCGCCGCTACGAACGGTGTAGGTAAGGAGTGCCGTTCCGTCGGACAGCATTGCGGAGTCGATGGCATTTACTGTTCCGGTTGTTCCGTTGTAGGCAACCTGAGCGGTTGTCCACTTCGTTCCGTTATAGAAACTATAGTTTATGTTGTTCTCCACATTGAACATGGAGGTTATATCGTTATTGTCTGCCTCAAGGGTGGAGGGGTTCATGCTGCGCCATGCAACGATAGCCTTGTTGCCGTAGCTTGCAACGGTGGGAGCCATATCCGCAATAGTGTTATCTGTTAAGCGCTCTGTTGTCCACTTTGTGCCGTTGTAAGCGCTTGCGTAGATTTCAGTTGCATTGAACATCTGGCTGAGCTCGCCGTTTGAAACAGCCGCATCCTTGTTTGCTCTCTCAGGGCTCTCGACCTGCTTTGCCCATGCTGCGAAGGCATTGCTCTTCGTTCCGCTGGCAACAACATCGATGTCGGAGAGAACATTATCTTCAGAGGTGTCAACACGCTCTTTGTTCTCATAGCCGTCGCCGTTCTTAACAGCGTAGCTCACTACGCCCTCTGCTTCCTCAGAGTTATTGTTATCCGAGATATAGAGGAACATCTCGCCGTCGTCGGTAAATACCGGGTTAGAGTATGGATAAGCGTTTGTCTGAACATCGGTCATTGAGGTAGCTTTTCTCATGCGTTTGCCGCCGTTCCAGCTTCTCTCTGAAAGCTCCAGATAGTCGCGGTCTTCGAGCTCGGCGCCGCCTTCAACCTCAACGATTGTGCTGCCGTCGTCAAACAGATACATTTTGTATGCTCTGCCGCTCTTTGTTGTTCCAAAGAGCTCACCGTAGCCCTCATCGGTCCAGTATTTCTTGATTTGGTCGTAATTATTCCACTTCTTCGACCAGTTGAAGCCTGTTGAAGCGAATTTCTTGCTGTAGGATATAAACAGCAGCTTAACCTTGAGCTTTAAGCCAATCTCACCGGAGATGGTGAGCTTTGTTCCGGTTTTTGCTTTCTGGTCGCTCGGGGTCAGGAGCAGGAAGTTAACGTCTGCTCCGATTCTGCCGTAAATACCAAGCTGAATGGCAACGATGGAGAGGTCGAAGCCAAGTCCGGCAAATGCCTCAACAGAAACGCCCAGTGCTGCGTCAAGGAGCATTGCGCGCGCTGATGCCTTGTTACCAAACGCCACTTCAAGATCAGCGTGGAAGCCGACCTCAAATGAGATGAATGCCGGGTACGGGCCGCAGAAGAAGGTCTGACCCCATTCGTACTTACCCTTGACGTTGGTTCCCACATTTCCGCCGCGGAATGCGATATTCCACTTGCCGTCCGCAACGCCTGCGTGTGCTTCGAGGATGACTGTGCCGTAGAAGTTAAATTGCATGGAGCCTTCGCCGCCCGCATCTTCATCATCGTCCTTCTTCTTGCTGAGTTCGTCCATTTCCTTCTTGAACTTGGACATATCCTCGGCAAGGTCCTGCGAGTTGAAGTTGACAGAAAGTCCGTCGTCATCGTCGTCATCACGCTGATTTGCGCCGATAAATGCGATGATGCGGAAAGTTGCCGGGTCCTGCGTGGGCAGAATCATCAGATTGACAGGGTTGTCGCCGCCCATACCGGCAAGATTGCCGAGAAAGACAAAGCCCTTGCGAATCATATCGTTAACATTGATGCTGCGGAAAATCGCACCGATGTCTGTTGTTTCTTTAAGATTGTTACGAACCTCGCCGCCAACTGCTGTTGCACCGTCCGCAGAATTAAGATCCGGCTGGTGGGAAACATTCGTTACGCCAAACGGCATATTGATTGTTCTGACCGTCAGACCGTCGCGGGTGAATACCGCCTTTATTCGAGCGGTTGAGGTTGGATTTTTGCCCTGGTCGGTGATGCCGTCTGCCGCCATATTTGCGTCCGTCATAGTGTAGGTGCTGCGAAGCATCGGCACAGCGGAGAACGGGAATACAAATAAACTTGCTTTATCAAGCTCGCTGAGCTTGGTTATTGTCTTTGCATCAGAAAAATCGGTCTGACCGGTAAGCTTTTTACCGTCCGTAGTGTAAAGGGCAAAGCTTATGACATTGTCGCCCACATAGTTTGAGTAGCCGTTTTCATCCTTTCCGACTTTTTCGCCAAGCATAACGATGTCTGTGTAAAGCTCGGATTTGCTGAAGTTCGACGAAATACCGATGTTGCCCGTGTAATCTATAACATTGCGGGTGTAATCGGTTGGCTTCGTGCCGTTTAAGTACTGCTGATAATCCTGTCTGACAATGGTCGGCACCTTGCCGCTGCCGCGCATGGTCTTGAGATTGATGTTGGATTCAACAGTGGTGTTGCCAAGCGGGTCAATGATGACATAGCCCGGCTGGTAGCCGCCGTTTTCGAAGCGATATTCAAAAACATAACGAATATCCGTTGTTAATTCGCCGAATTCCGTTGGGTTGAACCAAACGGTGGTTCTGCCGCTTTCGTTTGTCGTTACCTCCATATCGGTGCGCAGATAACGGTCGCCCGCCGAGGAGTTGATGCGGTAAAGATTCGCGTCGCCGCAATAGTCATCGCCGTTGTAAACACCGCCGCGAAGAATGACCTTGCCGGTGTACGGTGTGCCGTCCGGCTTAAGGAAGGTCAGCGTCGTGTTGGAAATGGGAACGAGCTTCAGATTGTTGCAGGGATAGAGGTCCATCTTAACAATGTTCTGCTCGCCGCTGACAAGGTCTCTGTTTAAAACAGTTCCGATATAGGTGACTTCTTCGTCGCCCGTGCCGGTAGTTGAAGAAACAACAACATCGCTCTTTATTCCTGATGGCTCATAGACCGCAAGCTCACCGTTTGCATCGGATTTCAGCTTGCGCTCAACGCCGTCGCCGTTTGTGTAAACAACATCGCTTACAGCCTTCGGGTTGAAGCGGAACAGATAGAGCTGATCCTTTAAGGTGTTGACCGTTATGCCAACATTTGTCTGCAAGCCGGTTGCGACATGGGTTGCAGTGACTCTTACATTATCCGCTGCGGTTTTGTTTTCCGTTGCTGTGATAAGGAAGTCCGAGGTGGGTATGTAAGAGGTATAGGTGTAGTTGCGGATATCGTCGAAGGTGCCGCGCTGCTGATAGTTCAGCGTCACGTCATCGCTAAAGACTTTATTTTCGCCACTGCCTTCCGTTGCAGCCCAGTTCATTTTATCCGTGAGAATGCCCCAGGTGCCGCTGCCGTAGTTAGCAGAGATAACTTCCTGCAGGTTGACACCGCGGCGAAGAGTTTCAAAGTCGATATCATCGTAGTTCACCTGATATCCGTTTCCTGCTCCGGAGGTGGCAAGACGGCTTTTAATTCTGTCGGTGTTATCCATGATGAGGTTTGAGCCGGCTTCCTGACCTGCGCCGCCTGTGGTGCCGCCGTATTGCCCGAAGGGAACTCTCAGAGCGATGAGTTTCAGCGGATTGGAGTTATATACCGTTAAAATCATGGAGTCCATGCTCCAGGGGTCCTCCGCCTTGTTTCGCGCATAGACTGTTATGGTGTATGCTTTCTTCAGCCCCTCAAAATCGCCCGGTGTGAACGGAACTGTTCCGGAGGATGCCGCAAGGTTTCCAACAGTAATCGACTTGCTGTCGGAGGGCTGAACGGTGTAGCGAACCTCGGCATCTTTCGTTGCGGAGGTCAGCGTGTAGCCAATGGTGGGCACATCGTCCTTTACCACGCCATAGCTCTCAAGTTTATTCAGGGTGACCTTCGCCGGACCCTGTTTAACCCTGATAAATGCCGCAGCAGAATATTGCTTCGTACCGTTGGTGGTGCTGATATTCACAGCGTAGTTGCCCGCGTTATTCAGGTCTGCACCGGGTATGGTGACACTCGTACCGGGGTTATTGAAATCGTACGACTTAACTTTTGTTGCGCCGTCCGGTATCGCGTCAAGATTGTTTTCGTCAATCTCGCCGATGCTGTAAAGCTCCGCGGTGTAACTGCCCGTAATGTTGGTGTTGAAGGTAACATCCGTATCCAATGATGTCAGCGTCTCGCGGATTTTGGCTCTTTTGGGAACTCTTAAATACGGAGCAGAATCACTGGTTATTTGAATTCTATTTAACCAATAGTCAAACGCATTTTGGGAATTATGATTATTTTCTAAATGTATTCTTGATGTGCCATTGTAAAAATATACATAAGGCTCCATTTCATCCGAAGGTTCGGTCGGTACAAACTCATACTCGTGGTTGCCGAGCGGCACCGCTTTAAGATTAAAATAAATAGTAAGGTCTTGGTCTTCTGTAAAACTATAATATGGTCTGCGGTTGCTGAAAAGAACCTTGAAACGCAAATCCTCATCCGAATCCATATAAACTAATCCTCTGTTGAAGGCTTCGTACAAATCCTTGGTAACAGCAATCTCCACATCATACATCCACTCCGGGCGACCGGATAAACGTAATTTCACATATGGAAAATCAGGATTGGCGGGGTTATTCAGCTTGATAAAACCATTTTCAGCCTCCTCATAAGTTCCGCTCGGTCGTGTGGTATGAGCTTCTATATTAAACAAAGAGGCAGGATAGGCATAGAAGGTATAGGTTAGTCCTGTTACGACCGGCCACTCTGTTCCCTCGTAGGAATGATACCCCAGCACATCAACATTCGATTTATTCCAGTCAAAACCCGCAGTTTGTGCTATGTCGCCGCTCTTCATATAAAAGCTGATGATGTCCCTGCGGACATAATCGCAGACATTTGTGGTGCCGTAGCGTACTGCCAATGCTAATGGGGTTTCGTTTTCGCCCGTCACAACATAAACCGGATACTTGTTATAGCTATCGCTGCAGTACATGCTCGTCATGTACTTTGTAATTTCGACTTCGCCGTAAGTCGGCAGTTCCATTTTAATGCCTTTGCCCTTTTCAGTGCAAGAATCGCTCTCGTTTGCAATCCATGTTTTTATCTCATCCTGAAGACCGGCGTCAGTTTTAAGAGGCAGCATAATGGTATAAGTTTGTACGGCTCCCTTTCCATCGGTGCCGTAGATTGCATTTTTCCAATCGATATAGGCGTTTCGACCACCTGTGGCAAGCGTACCTTCTTTACCTTCAGCTACCACACCATCAACACATTCACAATAGTCAAAATAGTAAAATCTTTCCGTAACCGTATCATCAACGAATTTGAATTCATGGCACGCATCATAATCACTGCCGTTGATATACGGAGCGTAATAGCCGTCCCTCTCATCATTCAGGTCCAGCAAATACATGTTTTGGGCGCGCCTCCAATCTCCGCAAAGATGCGTTTGACCAGGTGTTACGTGCCATGAATCAATCGTCTCCGGCAAATCGTCCGTCGCGCCAAGGAGCGTATTGTTGCCCGCTGATTTCAGCTTGAGCGAGCCGGTCTTAAGTGCGTTCTTAAGATTGACATCGCCGTTCTGAATGCCGGAAAGGAGCGATTCCAGATTGCTCACATGCTCATCGGTAACATCGATTTCCTCGTCCAGCAGCTCTGCCACTTCAATGGCTGCATTCACCTGCGAAATCTGCGAGATTTGCTCGGCTGTTGCTGATTTGCCGTTGACGGTGATTTTGCCAACCTTTTCGCCGTTTGTTATGCGCTGATTCAGTGCGCCAAGCTCAACGCTCTTGCCGTCCTCGCGGATATCGAGGTCAACAAGTTTACCGTTATTATCAAGAAGACCTGCTGAATTAAGCGCTTCCAGGTCCTCTTTTGCTCGCGTCTCGTCGCCCGAGTAAAGCTCGGTCAGCGAGGTAACAAGCGACTTTGGCACATTATTTGCAAACGCGGACATAGCATTAGCCGGAACCACGCTAAGCAACATAATCAGTGCCAAAAACATACTGATTGTTCTTTTCAAAATGTTTTTTTGCATAAATTATACATCTCCTTTTTTATGCTTTGGCTTTCCTCGCGATGAAAAAGCCTGATTTTTTTATTCGCAAAGCAAGAACGAAAATGCCGAAGTTCGCTTAAATACATCATTTCAGGCGGTTCGGATTCATCTTGCTCTGCCTATCCGTTCAGATTTTTGCCACCTGACCTCATATATTTCTATATCTGGCAATAAATATCTAATTTTAGTTTAACTAATTTAAAAGAATAAACCAATAGGAGTTTACAGAATGTAAACTTATTTTTTAATATATTTTTGTTCTTGTGTTTATTTAACAAATTCGTTATACTGTTATTATAGGCATTCAGGATTCGAACCAAGCAAGGTTTTGCCCATCCCTTTTTCACAAATACTGCGTTAAAGCGCCTTGTAAGGCGCCAGCCTTGCTTCATCGCTTTGCCTTGTCTTTGCAAAAAATGAACAGGGCAAAACTGCGAAGCACCTTAAATTGCATAGTTTGCGTTCATTTTGGCGTTTTTTGATGCAGGCATACTGTCGTATGTCAAGACAAAAAGCGGCAAAAGGGGCGTGAAATCTGCAATTTAAGGCTTGCTTGGTTCGAATCCTGAATGCCTAAGAAAGAAACGGGGTTAGAGAATGAAAAGCGCATTTTCGCAGATGTTAAAGCAAAAAAGAATTGAGATGGGGATTTCGCAGGAAACATTAGCAAGCAAGCTGTTTGTTACCAAATCCGCCGTTGCTCATTGGGAAAAGGGAATCCGTATTCCAGACGCCACAATGCTGATTAAAATTGCGGACTGTCTTGATATAGACGTTGCACTTCTGATAAACGCAACAACAGGGCAAGATAAGACACCCAACGTGATTATGGTTGACGATGAAAAGATAATATTAAACGGCGGTATTCCGATACTAAAAAGCGTTTTAAAGGGCGCAAATATTGAGAGCTTTACCAAGCCGTCTGAAGCTATTGAATACGCAAAGCACAACAAGGTTGATTTGGCTTTTCTCGATATTGAAATGGGAAAAACGAGCGGGCTTGACGTTTGCAGGGAGTTTTTAGATTATAACCCAAAAACTAACGTGATTTACCTGACCGCTTATGCCGATTACGCCCTTGACGCCTGGAGCACCGGCGCCAGCGGCTTTATGACTAAGCCGCTCACCGCCGACGGCGTGAGAGACCAGCTCAAAAAGCTGCGCTATCCTTTCATCACGAAAGGGGTGTCAGAATGATAACGTGGTACACTATTTTCTCCTTTTCCATTATCAGCGCGGCGCTTTTAATCGCGTTGCTCGGAATATGGCTTACGGCGATAATTCCCCTGATTGACCGCTGGAGCAAGCGATTTTTCTTTGCCTATTTCACGGCTCTGATGGCGTGCAGCCTCGTGAGTCTTGTTGATTTGATTATTTACCAATATATCGGTATAGGGACATGGCGCATTTTTGCCTTTCTTGAGGTGTTGCTGCTTTCCGTACCGATACCGATGCTGACAGCTTACCTTCTTCACTCGTGCAAAAAAGACATTAAGAAAAACACCGTTTTTCGCGTTGCCAACGGCTGCTGGATGATGTTTTTCCTCCTGCTTGTCAGCACACTTTTTACCGACCACATCTACTATATCACGCCAAACGGACAGTTTCAGCGCGGCGCGTGGTACCCGCTGCTAATCGTTCCGCTCAGTGTGATTTTGATACTGAATTTAGTCTGCTTACTCCGCTGGCGCAGACTGCTTTCACGCAAATATTATCACGGCTTTTTAAACGCCATAATTCCGATAACCGCAGTGCTGATTGTGCATCTTTTTGTGGATGTTACCGCGTTGATTGACATCAGCACGGTGCTTTCAGCGATTTCAATGTTCGGGCTTATTATCTCCGAACAGATTGAGCAGAATTTCCGCCAACAGCAGGAAATCGCCCGTCAGCGTGCCAGCGTTAATGTTTTGCAAATGCGCCCGCATTTTATCTACAACACGCTGATGAGCATTTACTATCTGATTGTGCAGGACACCGAAAAGGCGCAGAAAATTACGCTTGACTTTTCAACTTATCTCAGAAAAAACTTTACCGCACTGGCTAAGGAGGACGCCATTCCCTTTACGGAGGAACTGGAGCACGCAAAAGCTTATCTTGCGGTTGAGCAAACACGCTTTGAGGATGAATTATTCGTTGAATTTGACACGCCGCACACGTTTTTCAGGATTCCGCCGCTGACTCTTCAGCCGATTGTTGAAAACGCTGTTAAGCACGGGCTTGACCCTGAGCTAAATCCGCTTTATGTAACGATTAAAACAAGGCAAACGAATGACGGAAGCGTTATTACCGTCGAGGACACAGGTCCCGGCTTTAAAGACGGCGATAACAACGAGCCGCACATTGCCCTTGCAAACATTCAGGAAAGACTCCGTATGATATGTGGCGGCACGCTGACTATTTCTCCCCGTGAAAACGGCGGAACGATTGTCAAGGTCTTCGTTCCGAAATAGAGTCGAAATCCATTGTGTTAATCATCGTTTAATAAAAACGACAACCGTGCGAAAAAGGCATATTAGCCGTTCAAAATTTTTCAGACGGGAGTAGGCAAAGTAAGACGAATCCAAATCGCCTGAAATACAACATTTAAGCGAACTTCGTCATTTTCGTCAAGCCCCTTTCGCTATTTTTTAAACTTTTGTCTATATTGTCATATTATAAAAATTTTTTCAACAACTGTAATATAACTGAAATATAAAAAGCGAAGAATTTATTCACAGATAGAAATGCGCTCTCTCAAATCAAGGGGGACGCTGCGCTGCGCGAATTAAGAATTAAGATTTAAAAATTAAGAATTTCGGGGAGCAAAGCTCCGATTATAGTTACGAGCCGCGAACCACCAATCGCGAACCACGAGCCACGAAAAAAGGCGGACCCTCCGGTCCGCCTTTTTTGTGTTTTTAGTTAAATTATTCTTCAGTTTTTGTTTCAGATTCTGCAACAACTGCTTCAACATCATCTTTGACTGAATCTTCAAAAGCCGCTTTTTCTACAATGAATTCCTCAAACTCTTGTGCGTTTTTCTTAATCATAATCATATAGATAATATTTACTATAGAATAAGCCATCAAAACAATTCCGACATACATTGTGAGAGAAATTGCTGAAATTTCCGGTGACCAAAGAACAAAGCAACCAAGAAAAATGTTTATGATATTTAAGATAATCATAAGAACCCAGGGAGCATTCGTTGTGCGAAGAGCCGCTGCAACTTTAATTCCGTCAACACTTGAAATAATAATCCATATTCCGAAAATAACGCCCATATATGTTACAAAGAATGTAGGATCCTTAACAAGTAAAACGCCGAGAACAATGGAAAGAATGCCTTTAATAAAGCCTTCAAACGGAATGTGCAACCGCCACGCTTTGATATCGATAATTACAAGCGCAATTCCCTGAATAATCAGGTATGCTCCGGAAATATAGCCAAACGCAACAAGTGAGTTCAGAGGATCTGAAACTAAAGCAATTCCGAGAATAATTGCAAGAATTGAGAAACAAATCACAGAGTTTGTCATGTTTTTAATAATTGTTTTCATAAAAAATCCCCCACTTTTAAATAATTGTAATTATATTTTACAGCAGTATAAATAAAAGTCATATTTCTACTTTTCTGTAACCGTTTATGATTTATTGAAAACAGTCCTATTATTTACCCTGTTCAACTTTTTTTATATCATCCTCGGATGCTTCTTTAAGGGCATATGTATCAAATTCTGCAGTTGCAGGAAATTTAATTTCAATAGTACTGATTCTGGTAAAAGAAGCCTTTCCGTTTTTAAGGTCTATATCAAAAACATGACCGCCATGTTTTTTATCCTCAGAAACAAAATGCAAATGCCAGCCCGGTGCATTAATACCATCCATATAATCAGGAAAATAAATACAAACAAGAGTTCCTTTTATATTTTCAAAACAAAAGTCCTGCTGATTGTTTTCAAGAATCTTTTTTAGCTCAATATGGCGTGATTTAAGCCCATCTTCAGAGCGAGCCATAACCTTGTTGAATAAGCCGTCAACCCTTACAATATGCATACTGTTTAAAGCAAACATATCATCAATGGATATATCGAGAAATCTTTTTAAATCATCGATGCTTTTTATATTTTCAATTTCTTCTTCGAGTTTTGATTTCATAAATGAAACAGCGCAAAACGGAACTCCTGTTTTATTATCTGCCTCACAAATAGTGCCGTTAGATTTCGCCTGATAGCATTTTCCGTCGAGAACAATCATTTCGCCGTTAACATCCTCAAAAGTTCCCAGACCGATATCCCCATGCTTCAATAGCTCTTCAACAGTTATAACGGATTTTGTATATCCAAGCATCAGTGCCTGAAGAGTTGAAACCTGAAACATTTTTGAATTTTCCATTTATGCCTCCTTAAATATATAATACTTATACTAAAAATAATTAAAACATCATATTATTCATTTCCGTTATATCTAAGACAAAGCATTGTCAGATCGTCGAACTGAACAGCTTCTCCAACGAAATTATCAACTTCCTTCTTCACATTTGAAAGAATATCTTTGGGAGAGCCGTCAGCAGTGATATTGAGCGCTTTAACCATTCTGTCCGGTCCGAACTGTTCGTTAGATGAATTCGTAGCTTCCGGAATACCGTCGGTATAAAGAAACAGCGAGTCACCCTTATCAAGAGTAAATTCATAATCCCTGTATTTTACGCCTTCCATTCCACCGATAACAAATCCGTGTTTATCCTTGAGAAGCTCAAATATTTCGCCTTTTCTATAAATAACAGGATACTCATGACCTGCATTTGCAGCAATAACCTTTCCTGTTTCAATATCAAGAATACCAAGCCAGACTGTTACAAACATTTCCGCCTGATTATTGGAGCAAATACGGTCATTTACAAACTCAAGTATCTCAGCAGGAGTTCCTCCCATAAGAGCTCTATCGTTTATAAGAATTTTTGACGCCATCATAAACAGTGCAGCCGGAACGCCTTTTCCGGAAACATCCGCCATAACCATTGCAAGATGTTTTTCATCTATTAAGAAAAAGTCATAGAAATCTCCGCCGACCTCTTTTGCAGTATGCATTGAGCCATAAATATCAAATTCCTTTCTTTCAGGGAATGCAGGAAAGATATTCGGAACCATACCGTTTTGAATCTGTGTTGCAGTATTAAGCTCGGCTTTAGCGCTTGCAGATGCGCGAGATATCTCGTCCTGAGAGAGTATCATATCGTGACCTCGCTTAGCAATATAAAGCGCTATAAAGTTTATAACAGACAAAGCAAGAACTCTTGGCAAAAAGCCGTTTATTATAGCACTTACTGCAGCCTTTGATTCATCAATTCCCAGTGACAAAACAGAATTGCGCAGCCCATCTTTTATTGTTATAACAGTTCCGTTTTCCAGCTTAGGATAAACATTCAAATCAACAATACCATAATAAACTGTCAGCACAGTCGCTCCAAGCAGCAAAAATACAGAAAGAAGCGATATCATAGTAGTAAAGCCCTTTGAAAAATATCTGCTTGATAAAAGCACGGGCAAGATCATAATAAAAATTACATTATGATTCAGAATTGCAAATAATTGAGTGCAAACAAGAAGAAGGGTTATAATCATAACATCCTTGAGCCAGTGCTTCTTGCCATTAAATAAGCGATAGAGCACAACAGGAATCGCAAATTCAATAACGCCTGAAATTGTAAGAATATTCATACGGACTTTTGCTACAGTAAATATTCCCGCCATATTCAAAGCCCAGGCAATTATAAGAATTAGCGCACACCAAATAATTACTACCAAAGACAATCGGTTTGATTCATACTCATTTTTTTCAAATACCGCCTTTGTTTCTTCATTCTCATACACTTTGAAATAATCTTTGATTTTATGCATTTATTTTACCTCTGCTGATTGTTTTATATATACTGTGGAGAGCATCTTTAAATAGTATTCTATCACAAATAAAAAAGGACTTCAATGATTAATAATATAAATTAGAAATTTTGTTTTGCACCACGCAAAATCAAGGGGCTGTCTCACTTCCGTGAGACAGCCCCTTTCTATTTGATTTATAATTCCATAAATGGAACACTTCCGCCTCCGGGCTGACCTGATCCGGTTTCCCAACCGTTGGTTAAATCAACAAGATGGGAATCAGTTAAAATATCCTCGCCCTTCATTTTGAAAATTTTGAATTCAGGCTCGTTATATATTCTATTCATCTTCAACCCCTCCTTACGCAAATTTAGCTTCGCACGCTGCAGCATATCTGTAAATACCCTTTGCAAGGTCTTTAAGATTATTGTCCGCTGTGCTGCCGTCTTTGAGAACTGTATAAAGGAATGCATATCCGTTATAAGTTATCTCGGTTGTTCCGATTGTTATTGTAAAGGTTTTTGCAAAATCGCTTGCCTTCAATCCTGTTACTCTTACACAGTTTCCGTTTTCGGTTTTAACCCATTCTGCGCTTAAACTCGGATCGCTGATGCTAAGCTCGGTATAGTAGCACCAAACCTCATTTTCCTGAGAAACATAGAAGCGAAGCTCGGGATCAAGAAGTGCAACATACGAAACACCTGTTATGGTAAGTGGTTTACCGGAACGATCAACACCTACAACCATAGAAGCCTTTGCCTTAGCTTTGAAACTTTCTGCATCAACAGCGTCCTTATAATCTTCTGAATGCTCAACTGCATATGCTTCGCCTGTTACAGCCTCTGAAGTTTCAGCATAGCCGAAATATTCATTTGCAAGAGCACCGTAGTTAATAAGTGCCTGAGCTACATCCTTATCTTTCTGAGTGATTGTTGCGCTGATTGGAGCGTCAATGATAGCTTTGCAGTAATCCTGAACTGAAGCTTCGATTGTATCAACAACTTCATTGTTGCTGTCTTTAACAGTTATGATGTATTTCTCTGCAATCTGAGCAGGAGCAGCATTCATTGTGATTGTTCCCTGTGCATTTTTAACATCTGCGAATGTCATTTCAGCTTCAGCTCTTGCTGCACTCTTATCATCAGTTGTTGTTATATATGAACAAGTTACGGTTGTTGCATCATTATTTTCATAGAAATCAGTATCGAGATTGAAGTTTACATCAATATTCTCTTCAAGAGTGAGGTTGTAGCTGTTTTCGGGAGTCTCTTCTTCAACAAGCTGTGATTTAGCTGCTGTGATTGCTGCTACTGCATTTGAAATAACAGTTGGTGAAAGTGTTTCATCAGCTAACTGAGCTGCTGTAAGCTTTGCAGCTTCAACTGCTGTTTCATATGCTGTTCTTGAATCAGCAGTATATGTTGTTTCATAATCTGCTGCATTAATTGTTTCGTTGTAATCAGCAACTGCGGTATTGTAATTAGCAAAGTCAAGTGCATCATATTCAACATATGAATTTCCGCAATCGCAGGTGTAGGTTGTGTAGCCGTTTGATTCTGCGGTTGCTGCTGTATGAGTTCCTGCTGTAAAGGTGCAGGCTGTTGCAGTTGCAGTTTCTGAATATGTTGTATCTGACTGAACAACTGTATCGGCAGAAACGCCTTCCCATGTGTAAACATTGTGGTGAGTTCCGTCAGTTGGAGCAACTGCTGAGTTTGCAGGAAGTGTGCCAAGAGCATCGCCTGCGGTTATGCTTCTTGAATCGATTGTTGATGAGCCGTCGCTTGTTTTGAAATCAACTGTGAAAGTCTTTTTAACAAGGTTGATAGCATCATACGCAGCTTTTGCATTCTTGATATCCGTTGCGCACTGTGCCACGGTTCCTGCAACATCTGATGAATAATCGTAATTATTCGGATTACAATTTCCAACAGCGTTGAGAGCGTTCACTGCCTGAGAAAGAGAAGTATCGGTATATTTCCAACCGTTAGCATTGATCTCTGCTGCGATAGTTCTTGCATTGCTGAGAATATCATAAATGGGCTTGTAGTTGATAACATAGTTGTTGGTATAAGATGTTATAGTTCCATATTTATTCTGTCTGCCGGTGGTGGTTTTGTAGCTTGTTCGAGCATAATAAGAGATGTTTTTGTCAACTTCGTAATAGCTGTCAGTATTTCCGCTGCCTTTATAATAAAGCTTGTTCCACCAGAAACGAGTGTTTGAATCTCTTTGCGAATCGCTTGATTCATTGCCGTCAGTTTGATTATATGAAAACTTATCTGCAGTTTCGATATTATCACTAGGCCAAAGATCCCAAGTCCTTCCGTAGCCGTTCCACTGCTGTCTTAATTCAAAAAGACTGCTCTGACACTCAGCAAAGTGAATAATATGTGAAGAACCGCCTGTATCATTACATACTGATTCCATAACAACAGGAGCAATAACATCGTGAGCACCATCATAAACCAAAACGATATTAAGAGGTGCTGCAACCTTAAAGTTGATTCTTCCTACTCCAACATATGTGTTTTGATCATTACCCTGTCCGCTCCATGATGTTGTCCAAATAGGTGAATAAACAACATTGGAATAAGCATCAGTCGTAACAGCTCCCTGATGATATGGAGTTGCTGTAAATGATGGTGTAGCTAATTTTGTTACATCAACTGCCTCGTCTGCAAGAGCTGTCATAGCAATGCTCGGCATCATTGAGATTGCCATTATTGCTGCAAGAACGCCCGCAAGAATTTTCTTTGATAATTTCATAAATATCAAATCCTTTCGAAAAAAATTAATTTATTTATAAACTAAAATTTGCTGAGAAAGATTTGCATGCTGACCACATATTTTACATAAACTATATTAATATCACACAAACACACTTTGTATTATAGCATAAGTATTATCAAATAACAATATACAAATACATCTTTTTTCATAAAAACGTGTAGCGTTACAATAGATGTGACACCGAAAAGATAAAAAAAGGTATAGAAAAAGCGATTGAGAAAAGATAGAATAAAGTTTGCTAGAACTAAAGCTATCAGAAAGAACTCAATCGCCATGAATAGTATAACACAAAACAAGAGATATTGTCCACACCAAATATCAACAAGAATATATGCGGTTAAGTTGTACCGTCAGACAGGAGATATTGACTTTGTGCTACGGCGTTACCACATCTCAAAATCCTCCTTAATGCGCTGGAACAGGAAATATGACGGCACCAAGGAATCGTTAATTGATAAATCACACCGTCCTAAAACAACTCACCCTAATGCACATACAGACGAGGAAATCGCTTGGATAAAGAATTATCACAGAAGAAATCCAAATATTTCCATATGTGAGTTGTACGGTAAATTGCGTGCAGATAAAGGATATTCACGTCACATAGGCTCTCTTTACAGAATATTCGTTAAACTCGGTTATAGAAAAAAGGCTGAAAGCACAAAGAAAAAATCAAAGCATTTAGGACATTATGATACTCCTACGCAGCTTGGTATCAAATGGCAAATGGATGTGAAATATGTTCCTACCATTTGTTATGCCGGTACTGACGGCACAAAGTTTTATCAATACACAATGATTGAAGAAGCTTCAATAGAACGCTTTATCTATCCGTATATGGAGCAGAGCAGTTATTCTACCCTTGATTTTGTAAAAAGAGCCATTACGTACTTTGGCTATGCTCCAGATACGATACAAACTGACAACGGTGTTGAATTTACACATACCGCTAAAACCACCCGAATTCACCCGTTTGATTTGTTCTGTAACCGCTACAACATCAATCACAAGCTCATTATTCCGAGAACGCCTTGGCACAACGGAAAAGTGGAGCGCAGCCACAGAAGTGACCAAGAACGATTCTACAACTATCTCAGTTTCTATTCCTATGAAGATTTATTAATCCAGATGATACGCTATCTGAAACGTTCAAACAACATTCCTATGTCTATTCTCGGTTGGAAATCGCCTCTTCAAAAACGAATTGAACTCGAAAATATGCCTGTTGCGTAGCCGCCGAACAAAGTGCTTCACTCGTTCGGCTACGCCTCTCTCCTTCAGCACTTTGTTCCTTTTCTCAACACTTTTTAATTTTTTACTTTCTTGGTGTCACATCATTGACAAATGTACAATCAATAATTTAATTATATTTCAGTTTGCATGGCAATTTGCGTTATATCGTGGTGCAATAATAATGAAATAATTGATATGATAAAATCGCAGAAAGATATGCCCGAGCGCTACCGTGAATATGATAGTGAAAGATTTGCTGGCAAAAATCTGCGCTTTGTTAATGTGAAAAGCTACAATATTCTATATACAGTAAATAATAAAACGATGCAGGTTGATGTTGTTATGATTGCATATGCTCCAAGCGATATTAAGAACAGAATAGTTACTCATTAGACAGATCAAGAGCCATGGGATAATAATATTCCCATGGCTCTTTTTAATCGTCGCTTGCGACCCGAAATATTCAATTTTCCATTTTCAATTCAAATCAAAAAGCAGGCTTTGCCGAAATTTTGATTTGAGAGGAGGAATAACGAAGTGATTACTAATATAATGCTTGCATTATATTTCAATCACGCAGTTAATTCCGACGAGGTGGTTCAATATAATCGTTACCGTTATTAAGCTGCTCATCGAGTTCTCTCTGACGGCGGCGTTTTTCGGCTATGCGCTTTTTTTCTTTTTTGAGTTTCTTTGCGAAAACGATGATATAAATAATTGCAACAACAATTAAAATAAGAAGAATTGCGAGAACGAATTTATTGCCAAAAAAGTTTCTTATTCCGTTAAAGATTTTGAGGAAGGCTGAAAGCTCAACTGTTTTTGCTGCAACGAGTTTTGTTTTTGCAATAACCTTGTTTGCATAGATAATTTCAGCCTTGCAGATTTCATCGCCCTTTGTTATAGGCGCATTAAGACTCTCGGGCGGGTCAATAGGTTTAACAATTACAGCAGAAGCATCAAGCGAAGAAGGAACTAAGGTTGTTACATCCTCTTTTGCAACGAGCTGAACAGTATCGGCATCCTTTCCGTTATTAACAGGAACCTCGGTTACAAGATCATTTTTTCTTATCGTTGTTGAATATTTCAGCGAATTAAATGCCCAATCAAAAAGCGTTGCGGCGTCGATAAACGAACATTTTGTATCTATTCCGTCGAGCTTTTTTATCGGCGAATCCATAACAACTGCAAGATAATTATAGCCATCCTTTGATGCCTTTGTTATAACGCAGTAGCCAGCCTCGGTTGTTGAGCCTGTTTTGATTCCCTCGGCATATTCATAGTAATAGGTTACATGGAACTTATCAAGCATAAAGTTTGTATGAATAAAAGTATATTTCTTATAATCAATGCTCTTTGTTGTTGAAATTTTGACGAAGGTATCGTTTTTGAGCGCCTCAAGAGTTATTGTTGCCATATCGGCGGCAGTTGAATAGTGGTCATCGTCGTGAAGTCCGTCAGCATTGGTGAAATGAGTGTTTTCACAGCCGAGGGACTGAACCCAGTCATTCATCATTGAAACGAAATTATCAACCGAGCCGGCAACATATTCTCCGAGCACCCTGCACGCATCGCAAGCAGAATAAACCATTGTTAAATACAGCAGCTCTTCGATTGTTCGCTCTTCCCCTACTTCAAGACCTGCGATCTGAGCGCCTGTATTTGCAAGGGACAGTATAACGCCCTGAGAAACCTTTGCTTTTTTAGATAAATCGGGAACATTATTTATCGTTACCATAGCGGTAACAATCTTCGTCAGCGAAGCGGGATATTTTTTCTTATTCTGGTTTTTTGCCGCTATTACAGGCAACGAGCTGTCATCAAGATTTATCAGCATATATGCATCCGCATAAACCTTTTCGTTGACCTTATACATTGCCTCGCTTTGCATTTCCTGAGTTTTAGCCGAAACAGAAAACGGAGCAAAAATTGATACTGTAATTATAACAAAAGTAATAAAAAAAGTCGTAAGCCTTTTCATATACTTGACACCTGCCGTTTTTAAATATATTATAATAATATCACATTGGCAACAAAAGTAAAGAGTTAAAATATTCTTTTTGAGGAGAAATTATGGTATATATAACCGGCGACACTCACGGCGATATAGATTTTTTTAAAAACCCACAATTAAAAAAGCTCACCGAGGACGATATTCTAATTATCTGCGGTGATTTCGGATTTCTCTGGGATGGAAGCGAAAAAGAGAAAAAAGCGCTTGAAACACTGAAAAAGAAGAAATATACAATTTGTTTTTTAGACGGCGCTCACGAAAATTTCGATATGCTTTCGGCTTATAATCCATATCGTTTCAAGGGCGGAAACGCAAATAAAATTGCCGACAATATCTTTCACCTTTTAAGAGGTGAGATTTTCACCTTTGATAAAAAAACTTTCTTCTGTATGGGCGGCGGCGAAAGTGAAGACGCCTATATGAGAAGCGAGGGCGAAACCTGGTGGAAGGAAGAAATGCCAAGCTCTCAGGAGCTTTTAAACGGCGCTCAGAATTTAAAGGATGCTAAATATCAGGTTGACTATGTTTTAACCTATGAAGCGCCCGCAATCGCAAAGGATTTCATAAGACTTCATTCACATAATGAAATGCATTTAACGTCTTTGAACTCCTATCTTCAAGAGCTTATGCAGAGCGTTCAATACAGTCATTGGTACTTCGGATCACTTCATATGGATTTAAACATCAGCAAAAGAATGACAGCTGTATTTAATGAAATTATACCAATAAAATGATTGATAAATGTCAATAAAAAACTGAGCAAAAATGAAGAATTTATTGTTCGAGCGCTTGCGCGAGCAACCGAAACTCTTCACTTTTAACTCTTCACTAAAAAATAAACGGTATCGCCTTATGTTTAAATAAGGTTGAGGAAAAAAGATGCAGAATTCCGTTTTCTTGCGAACATTGCCGTACGATGGTACCGCTTGTTCGCAAAAAACGGAAAACGCCAAAACCGCCGTAGGCTCGATGCCTACGGCGGTTTTCTTTAGTTTAACAATTATTAAAAATGAAACGAACATTCATTAATCATTAAAAGTTGGCGTGGTTATGCACTTTTTAACCAACCTTTAATAAATTCCCTGCTCGAGCATAGCCTGGGCAACCTTCTCGAAGCCTGCGATATTTGCGCCTGCAACAAGGTCGTAGCCAAGTCCGTATTTTTCAGCTGCTTCCATAGAATTCTTATGAATATCAATCATAGCCTGATGAAGTCTTGAATCAACTTCTTCAGCTGTCCAGCTGAGACGAGCGCTGTTCTGGCTCATTTCAAGACCTGATACGCAAACGCCGCCTGCGTTAACAGCCTTTGAAGGAGCAATGATAACGCCTTCAGTTTCTCTGAAGAGGTCAAATGCTTCTTCAGTTGTTGGCATATTTGCAACCTCGATATAGTATTTAGTTCCGTTTGCAATAATCTTTTTAGCTTCCTCAAGAGTAACCTCGTTCTGAGTTGCACAAGGCATTGCAACGTCAACCTTAACTCCCCACGGCTTCTCGCCTGCGTGGAATTCACAGCCGAACTTATCAGCATAATCCTGAGCCTTATCTCTTCCTGATGCGCGCATCTCAAGGAGATAATTAATCTTTTCATCTGTTACGATTCCGTCGGGGTCATAAACATATCCGTCGGGACCGGAGATTGTTACAGCCTTGCCGCCGAGCTCAGCAATCTTCTTAGCAGCGCCCCATGCAACATTACCGAAGCCTGAAAGAGCGAAAGTCTTGCCCTTAATATCATCATTTTCGTGCTTAAATACTTCGCATGCATAATATGTTGCGCCGAAGCCTGTTGCTTCAGGTCTGATAAGTGAGCCGCCGTATGCTCTTCCCTTACCTGTTAAAACACCGTTTCTGAAGGAATCAGTTATTCTCTTATACTGACCGAAAAGATAGCCAATTTCTCTTCCGCCAACGCCGATATCACCGGCAGGAACGTCAACATCAGGACCGATATGGCGATAAAGTTCTGTCATAAATGCCTGGCAGAAACGCATAATTTCGCCGTTGCTCTTTCCTCTTGGGTCGAAATCCGAGCCGCCTTTACCGCCGCCCATCGGAAGACCTGTTAATGAATTCTTAAAGGTCTGCTCAAAGCCGAGGAAATACATAATAGAAGGATTTACAGTGGGATGGAAACGAAGTCCGCCTTTGTAGGGACCGATAGCAGAGTTAAACTGAACACGGAAACCTCTGTTTACCTGAGTTTTGCCGTTATCATCAACCCATGCAATACGGAAAGTTATGAATCTCTCCGGCTCAACCATTCTGCCGAGAATATCTGCTTCCTCGTATTCGGGATGCTCTGCAACAACTTTGTCGAGAGAACCTAAAACCTCTTTAACTGTCTGAATAAACTCGGATTTTTCACTGTCTCTCTTTTCAACTGTTTGGATTACTCTTTCAATGTACTCGTTCAATGCCTTCACTCCTTATTAAATTAATTTTGGCAAGAATATTTTAGTCCTATTTTTTTACATTGTCAATAAAAGTTATAAAAAATATGCAAATATATACAGTGCTTATATCTTAAAAATTAATAAATTTTGTGATATAATACGAATAATTCGACTAAAAAGGCTTGATATCGAGTTTTATTTGTGATAAAATACCAAAAAAATATAGGAGGTTAAATGCTATGGCAATGACTTATGAATCAATCGTTGATGCGGCACGCGAAAAGTTTTGTAACGCTGATGTTTCATCTGTTCAAGGAACAAAGGCATTTCAGATTAATATCGAAGGCAAAGCTGTTAACGGAATCTTTTACATTGAAATTAAAGACGGCAAAGTTAATGTTGAGCCTTATGAATATTATGATAGAAACGCAATCCTTACTATGAACGGAACAAACTTCATCAAACTTATCAACGGAAAGCTTGATCCCGTTGTTGGATTTACATTGGGCAAAATCAAGGTTGAAGGCGATACAAACGCTGCTCTTGAAATGATTAAATACATTAAATAAGAAACAAAAAACCGAGGAAAAATTCCTCGGTTTTTTGTTTCTCGATACGCTAGTCGCGAGACGCGTATCAAAAATGGCTAGTCAGCATTCTTGTCAATATAGTGGCAAATCATCTCAACAATTTCTTCTTTGCTCATTTTTGAGGAGGAGAAGCACATCGTATAGTTATTTGCTCTGCCCCATGCGCCGTCTCCGAAATAGTTATAATATGAAGCGCGTTCTCTGTCTTTTCTCTCAACCGCTCTTCTTGCATTTCTTTGAGTTACCTTATTATCCTCAAGATATTTTGCAATTCTGTCTTCAATATCAGCGCCGATGAAAATGCTTATAACTCTTTCATCCTCTTCAATTATCTTATCGGCTCTTCTGCCAACGATAACACAGGGACCTTTTGAAGCAGCGTCGAGAATAATTTTTCTCTGAGCTTCAATAACTTTTCCCTCATTTACTGCACTGTCAATTGAATAAGGGTCCATAACGGCATTGAAAAGAAAACTTTTCGTTGGCTTTTCATCAAACATATCAAAGATTCCCTCTTCAATTCCGTTTTCCTTTGCCTTTTCCCTGAGCATTTTTGAATCATAAAAATCAATCCCCAGCTTATCGGCAAGCATTTTTCCGATATCCTTTCCTCCGCTGAGATACTGTCTTCCGATGCAAATAATATAATCCTTCATAATTATCTCCTATTTAAAATCATTAACGGTTAAATCGCCCAAAGTGTCGTTTTCAAGGTATTGCGCCATTTCATCAAGATTATCAAAGGTTTTATATAGACTGCGGCAGATAGGCTTGATAAATCCCGTTTTTATTGAATGCTCAATAGCATTATGAATATCGTTATAATATTCATTAACATTGTAAACGGCAATCGGCTTTCTATGGCGTCCGAGCTGTTTTAGTGTTAAAACCTCAAAAAATTCTTCAAAAGTTCCGATTCCGCCGGGAGTTATGATAAACGCATCTGCCTCATCCTCCATAACCGCTTTTCTTTCGCGCATTGTTTCGGTCAGGGTCATTTTATCGCATTCCCAGTTTACAAACTCATCAAGATCCTCTTTGAAAAATGATGGAACAACGCCGTGAATTGTTCCGCCGCCTTTTTTAAAGCCTCTTGAAGCTGCGCCCATACAGCCTGTTCCGCCTGCTCCAAAAACAAGATTATGTCCTCTTTTGGCAAGGAACTCACCCATTTTTTCAACTTCAACAAGATATTTTTCATCAATCATAACACTTGCAGCGCCGAAAACACATATTTCCATTAGTATCAGAACCTTTCACGTTATATTAACATACTATTAGAATATCACTTTTTTTATACTAAGTAAAGAATTTATAAGATTTTATTGAAAAACAAGTCAAATATATATATAATAGTTACAGCAAAATATTTGAGGTGAGAAAATGGAGATAAACAAGGCAATAAAATCACTCGCACTTTACGCAGAAAAAGAAGGACTTACAGAGAAAGAGGATTTTCACTATATTATAAATCAAATTTGTCAGGTTCTTGAACACGACAGTTTTGAGGATTACTATATTGAGGAAATTCCGCCGCTTGAAGAAATACTCAAATCAATGCTTGATTATGCAGTTGAAAACGGCATCTGCGAGGACAGCATTGTATATAGAGACCTTTTTGATACAAAAGTTATGGGCGTTATAACTCCGAGACCGAGTGAAGTTATTAAAGCATTTAATGCTCACTACGAAAGCTCTCCTCAAAAGGCAACAGATTATTATTATAATCTTTCAAAGAAAACCGATTATATAAGAGAATACCGAATTAAAAACGACGTTAAATGGGTTACAAAAACAGAGTACGGCGATATTGATATAACCATCAATTTATCAAAGCCCGAAAAAGACCCGAAGGCTATTGCAGCCGCTCTTAGAATGAAGCAAAGCGCATATCCGAAATGTCAGCTCTGCAGAGAAAATGAGGGATATATGGGCAGAGTTAACCACCCTGCAAGACAAAATCACAGAATTATTCCGATTAATTTAAGCGAAACTGAATTCTTTTTGCAGTATTCTCCCTATGTTTATTATAACGAGCACTGCATAGTTTTAAACAAGCAGCATATTCCGATGGTAATTAATAAATCGGCTTTCGACAAGCTTCTTGCGTTTGTTGAAAAGTTCCCCCACTATTTCATCGGCTCAAACGCAGACCTTCCTATAGTCGGCGGCTCTATTCTTACTCACGAGCATTTCCAGGGCGGAAGATATGAGTTTGCTATGGCAAAGGCTCCTATTGAAACAAAGCTCAGTTTTATGGGATTTGATGATATTGAAGCAGGCATTGTTAAATGGCCGATGAGCGTTATCAGAATTTCAGGCAAAGATAAAGAAAGGCTCAGCCTTCTTGCAGACAGAATTCTTGGCGCCTGGAGAAAATACACCGATGAGCAGGCGTTTATTTTCGCCCAAACAGATGGCGAGCCACATAATACAATAACTCCTATTGCACGTTTCAGAAATGGCAAATATGAGCTTGATTTAGTTCTCAGAAACAATATTACAACTGATGAATGCCCTCTCGGCTTCTATCACCCCCACCCCGAATACCATAACATTAAAAAAGAAAATATCGGTCTTATCGAGGTTATGGGTCTTGCAGTTCTTCCTGCACGTCTTAAAAATGAAATGAGCATTCTCAAAGATGCAATTTTAAGCGGCGCAGATATCGAAAAAGACGAAAGAATTGCAAAGCATAAGGCTTGGGCTGAAAAAATCAAAGCAAACAACGATATTAATGCAGACAACTGCGAAGAAATTCTCAAAGCTGAAATCGGAAAAGTATTTACTGCCATTCTTGAACAGTGCGGAGTTTTCGAGAGAAGCGAAAAAGGAAAAGAGCAGTTTATTAAATTTACTGAAAGTGTTTAATCAGTAGCCATAATTATAATCGTCGCGCAGTGACCCGAAATTCATCATTCATAATTTTTAAGATAGGAATACTATGTTTAATCTACACACTCATACAAAAAGATGTCATCATGCTCAGGGAGAGGATGAGGAATATGTTTTAAAGGCAATCGAAAACGGATATGATGTTTTCGGCTTTTCGGACCATGCTCCCCATTTCTTCCCGAATGATTATGTCAGCACCTGCAGAATGCTCCCCGAAGAGGCGGAGGAATACGCAAGGAGCATTGATAATCTTCGTGAAAAATACAAGAATGATATTGATATTAAGCTCGGTTACGAAATGGAATGGTATCCCGAGCTTATTGAAAATGATATAAGATTTTTAAAGGATATCGGTTACGACTATCTGATTTTAGCTCAGCATTTCACCGATAATGAATATGAGCCCTTCAGAGAGTACTGCGGCCACCCTACTGATAATATTGAAACTGTTGATAAATATATTTCTCAGCTTCTTGAGGGTGCAAAAAGCGGACTTTTCACCTATGTTTGTCATCCCGATTTAATCAAATTCAAAAAGGATAAAAAAATAAACTCCGAGAAATATAACTTCCTTCTCGACGAGCTTAAAAAGATTGATATTCCGCTTGAATACAATTTCTACGGTTATTTTGACAAGAGGCATTATCCAAATCCTGAATTCTGGAAAATGGTTAAGGAAAAGGATATCAAAACGGTTATCGGTCTTGACGCTCATAATCCCAAGGTTATCGAGGATAAAAAACGCCTTGATAAAATGAAAAAGGAAATTGCCGAGCTCGGAATAAAACCGCTTGAAACAATTCAGCTTATAAAATAAACGTGGTACGTGACTGGCAACCGGCTACCGGCAACAAAAAAGACTGCAATGGGGAGTCCTTCATAAAGAAGTTAGAGCACGGCAAGTCGCCGTGCTCGTTTTTTAATTTTCTATTTGTTTTAATGGTTACTGCAATAGTATTTCCTTACAATTTATAGGTCGTCATCTCTTTTTGGCTAAAACTTATTCTTTGCTTTGACCTTCACGGTTTTTTTCTTAGACCATGAAGAGTAGTATTTTTTACCGCCAACAGTTCTATAGCAACGGATACGAACATAATACTTCTTGCCGCCTTTTAACTTTTTGACAGTAGTAGTTGTGGATCCGTTCTTAGATATGGTTAATGTTTTAGCTGATTTGAAACTGCTTGAAGTTGAATACTGAAGTTGATATCCGTTAACACTCGACTGTTTTTTCCACTTTGCAGTAAATGCCGCAGTCTTGGCTTTCACTGACGAAATAGAAGTTGAACTTACTTTTACAGCTGCGGTCTTTGTACTAAGCACACTACTATATTGACCATAATACAGTTTGCCGTCAATTACCTTGTACGAGCGTACTCGGAACTTGTAGTTAGTTGCCGGAGTCAAGGCTGTAACGGTTAACGAATTTGTCGTGACTGTTTTATATGAACTGTACTTTTTAGTTTTTTCATTATATTTTTCAACGCAATAGCCGTCAACTCCTGCCTGCTTGTTCCACGCAAGCATTATGCTTTGTTCTTTCCGGTCTTTGGCACATAATCCTGTTGTTTGTGCCGGAGTAATAATAAAAGTTTTAACGGCAGAGCCTTTATAATTGTTTATTCCGCTGATTGTTACTCTTGCAACACCCGGATATACATTGTCATTATATGACAATGTATAGTCCTTGCCCTGTTCGAGATACACTTTGTCATCGGTAGTAACTATTACAGCGGGAGCGAGTTGTTTGCCGTTAGAAACTAAAGTCTCTTTAGTAAGCTTTATGTTGGTATTATAAATATATTCCTGAACAAAAACTTCAAACTGGTTTTCAAATCCATCGCTTGAAACTGTTATATTATTTTTACCAAGTTCTCCCGTATAGCCAGATAATTCATAGGTTTCTATAATATGCCATAATCCATCATCGGTAAATTTACGGACAACAAGTCCTGTAGCGTCAACCTTATCGCCATATGTATAGTAATACTTATCTGGCACATTAACTATTTCAAGTCGCTTTTCAGGTGTAATCAAAAATTCAGTATATGCAGAACCTTTATATAATCCGATTCCTTTAATGATAATCTTTGCAACCCCAATATTGTTGTTGTTTTCATAATCAAGAAGGAAATCTTTCCCATACTCAAGCAAATCACCTCTTGGTGAAATAATATTTGGTATTGGCTCAATTGCTTTACCTGTTACTGTTATAGGTGCAAGTGGTTCAATGGTGCAGTTTTCAATTTTGTCCTGCACAAATACATTAAACTTATTGTTATACCCTTGTGCTGTAACGCTTATTTTATTTATCCCAAATTTACCTGTGTAACCGCTGACTTCATACTCTTCATTATTTTCCCAGTTACCTAAATTATCATATACAATAACACTTAAGCCTGAAGAATCAAACGATTCATCAATGTCATAGTATAGTTTTATAGGTTGTGAATAAATGCTTGCGCCAATTATTTTTTGCTTAGTAAATTTCAATGTAGGCTTACTATCGGAAATTTCCCAATCATTATCAAAATCTAAACTTGGAAAGGAGTTTTCGTTTGAAAGATTACTTGATGAAACGGCTGTAGAAGTCGTGTTGTCGCTTACTTTGCCGGTGTTTGATAAATAAAAACCTTCATTTATACTGCCTGTTTGATAATCTCTTACAAGTGAAACTGCAGCCCCATTACCCGAATTGACCGAACCGATATTAATACAACATATTGTCTTGGCGTTGTATTGTAACTCAGAAATACCGGACGACCAGTATTGCGGACCTCTAATATTGCTTAACCCTGTTGTTGCTGATACAGTTGCAGTATTCAGACAATTTGTAATACTTCCGTACCATGTCACACCGCAGATACCACCAACAGCTCTTTCACCTTTGATTTGGCCATTGTTAATACAGTAATTAACACTTGCGCTGCTTCCGGTTTCTCCGTAATCAGGGCTTGTATTACTGCCGCAAATACCGCCAACTTCACTCGAATTTGATAAAATATCTCCGTTATTTATACAGTATGAGATACTCCCGTAATTGTCGTTTGCTATTCCGCCACCCTCAGTTAAGTCGGTGTTGTTAATGCAGTAAGAAATATTCGCATAGTTTGTACCACATATTCCGCAATTATTATCGTTTGAAAAGCAATACTCAATATCTCCATAATTTAATTCTGTTAATTTAACTGATGTGCTTGATTCAAGCTTGCAATTTGATATGGAATACTTATTTTCATAGCAAATTGCACCTGAAGAAAAAGTACAGTTTTTCAGTAAGATATTTTTAACCGTGCCGAAATTTGTTTTAGTTATGGCACTATCACCTTTTAGACCGCTCACTGTGTGACCGCACCCGTCAAGCGTTCCTCTGAAGGTATCTATTGCTTTAAAATAGTTGCCGTCATTGAAAAAGTCTCCTTTATATTTAAAATCGTTTGCTGTAAATATAATATCATCTGTAAGGTAATAGTTACCGTTGGGATTTTCTGCCATTGCAGCAAACGCGTATTTGTCACCTACGGGCGTTGCATCGCTGTAATCATCAGCAAACGCTATAGTGGGCATTGAAACAAATATCAGTACCGCCGAAATAAAAATGCATAATTTCTTTTTCATATTTTATCATCCTTTCATAAATTATAATAATTCATTTAGTTTTAATTCAACATATGTTGTTGCGCCACAGTTAGAGCAATAATATTTTTCTTCAACCGTACTATCAAACTGCACGGCAGTATGCTTTGGATAATTAGAAGATATGTGACAAACACAGCACACAGGATAATGCGTTACACTGCAAGAATTATTATAGCTATTGGTATCACAGTCCTTTACAACAGTATTATATATTTTAAGGTAAGGATACTGTTTGTATTGATACCAAACGTTTGCTTCTAAATCAGTATATATGCCGGCATAATTATCCACATATGCAGTAGTTGCCCTATTTGTTGTCTTACTGCCTTTTGTCGGGGTTTCTATTTCCTCTCTAACATCACTATATGGATTTCTGTCGCTGTAAGGTTCTCCGTAATTTGCTTGAGTAACAAATTCTTTCACATAGTTAACAAATGTAAGAATAGCGTCACCGTATTTATTATTCTTTAGTTGCGGTAAAAACTTCTCTGAAATATAGTCAATACCATAATCATCGCTGATTGCCGTTGTTCCAAAACCGTTTGTATAGAGATACCATTCTCTGTCAGTTTTATTAATTATCAAGAGACAACCGTCTTTGTTTTCACCATAACCATATCCCGCTTTTTCAAAGTAATTCGCTGCATAGTCGTCGACAACTTTACTGTCAAATGATTCTGTAGTCAAAATAGCCGTATCAAACTGAATGTTGCTTCGAATATCATCCAAATCTGTTATTATTAAGTGTTTTTCTTTATCCGTTAATAGATTTGCATTATCTATAAGATATTTTGACTTTGTTATAAACTTTTGCGTTGTTGTTTCAGTGGTAGTAATTAAAGAATTGATTTCTGTCGTAGTGAGAGTTTTGCCAATGTTCTTTGTTTCTGTTTTTGTACAGGCTGATACAGAAAGAAATATAGATATAAAAACTATTGCTGCAATTATTCTTTTCATCAATTGTCCCTTCTTCAAATAAAAAATGCGTAGCAGAAGCTACGCACAAAAAACACATAACTCCAACAGTCGCCAAACCAATTTAATTACTCAATACCACAAGTACGAGAATTTAGGAGCATGCATTTTTATCTAATAGATAAAAATAGCGTACCCATGGTATCGAAAAATATTAAATTGGTTTGGCAACATTATTCTAACATTTATGCGATTGATAGTCAAGAACTATGTCATAGACTGTAGCGAGCATAGGATTTGTACTGCCAAATCCGTAAAATGAAAACAGACCGAAAGAGAACATACTCTTTCAGTCTGTAAAACTTCTTTATGACGAGCGCCCGATGCAGTCTTTTTTATATTTGTCTTATTAAGTTTTTATCTTTTCTAGCTGCCCAGGCGATATTGTAGGCATGGTCGCCGACTCGTTCAAGGTCCTGAAGAAGCTTTGTATAAACAACACCCGACGAGGTGTGGCATTTTTTCTCTTTAAGACGCTGAACATGATTATCCTGAGCTTCAAGAGTGAGTTTATCAATAGTATTTTCAAGATTATGAAGTTCGTGTTCCTCGAAATCAGAGAACTTTTTGTTAACAAAACATCCTATAGCTCGATCAAGAAGTTCAAGAACAGTTTCATAGAGCTTTTTAATTTCTTTCATACTATCTTCAGAAAAATCAAGCTCGCTCTCCTGAATAACCTTTGTTCTGTTAAGTATGTTTTCAGCATGGTCACCGATTCTTTCAAGGTCGGTTATAACATGGAAGAGCTTTCCGACATATTCAGAATCCTCAGCAGCTATTTCGCCCGAACAAACGGTTACCATAAAGTCTGAGATATTATGATTAAGCCAGTTTATCAGCTCTTCATTATCTCTTATCTCCTGCTCGTTTTCAAGTGATTTACTGAGATATCCCTCACAGGCAAGAACGAAATTGTTACGAACAACTTTTGCCATTCTTTCAACCTCGGAACCTATCTGAAGAACTGTTGCCGTTGTGTTTTCGGTTATCCTTTTATCGATAAACATAAAGCGAAGAACGCTTTCGTGTTCCTTAGATTTAACAACAAATTCAGATAGCTTAACAATCTGAGGAACAAACGGAAGAAGAATGAGTGCTGTTGCAATCTTAAATATAATATGGCAAGCTGCAACCTCAACTGAACCGTTTGCGCCGATTTTATTGATGAAATTCAAAAACGGTTCGCAATATGCAAGCGGAAGATAAATAACGGGAACTACATTGAAAACGAAATAAACAAAAGCAGCTCTTTTTGCATTTGTTTTTGCTCCGAGAGAGGATAGAACGAGAGGCGTTACCGAACCGATTTCAATACCGATAATAAGAAATATCGCAAGGTTGATCGGAACTCCTCCGCTAAGTGCAAGAACCTGCAAAACACCGATTGCAGCGCTTGAAGACTGCAAAATCGCACAGAATAACATTCCGATTAGTATTCCAATAAGCGGATTATTGAAGCTTGTTATAAAGTTCTGGAAGGCTTCGTTTGTTTTAAGCACTCCCATTGCATTTTCGCCGCTCATATATTTGAGCCCGAAGAACAAAATACCGAAACCAAGAATTATTTGACCTATGTATTTCTGCTTTTGCTTTTTTGCAAAGAGCGCCATTCCGGCTCCGATAACAATACATATGGGCGCAATAGCCGATACGTCAATCGCAATAAGAACAGCGGTTACAGTTGTTCCGATATTTGCACCAATGATAACTCCTGTTGCCTGAGCAAGATCCATTATTCCTGCATTGAGAAATCCCATCAGCATAACGGTTGTTGCCGAAGATGACTGAATAACTGCTGTTACTAAAACGCCAAGCAAAAAGCCTTTAAAGCGATTTCTGGTCAGCTTCTCAAGCAGATTTTTCATTTTGCTTCCTGCGACCTGGTTAAGACCTTCGCTCATATATTTCATTCCGAAGAGAAACAGACCCAGACCTCCAAGAAGATTGATTATATTAACAACACTCATATAATTCTCCGTTTTTTCAGATAAGGTATTTAATTTAATTTGCCAATTTACCTCAAATATAATATATAGCCATATTTGTCAATTGTCAAGAAAAAATATTGCGGGAGAAACAGAATATCTCCCGCAAATTTAAATATCTTTTTTTACTTTTTCTGCTATAAGGTTAAGATTAGTTATATATTTATAGGCATAGTAGGGATTTTCTTCAAGGAGCATATCGAGAATTTTGGGGCATATTTCCTTATTGATTATCCATTTTTTAACTATGAACTCATCTCTGATTTTCTTGGTAAGATAACTTTTCCCCATAAGAGAAAAATCATCGAGAAGAAGAAAAACGCCCTGCTGATAACGCATTAAATCATTAGTTGGAACATCAATAAGCTTTGCGCTTGGAGTATTCATTTCAAAGAGATTGCCCCTTCCCCTGTTGTTTTCAACAATCTTTTTATAATCCTCAAAGGCTTCAAGCGGCTTTTGAAAATCAATTTTTGAAACATCCCTGAAAACAAGAACTGAATAATTCTTTATCCAGTAATTTGCAACATCAAGCGATTTTGTATAGTCCTCGTCGTTTTTAATTTCAAGAGTGTAGAGCAAAACATCCTCGGAGTATTCTTCTCTGTCTTTTAGCGCAAACGAAAGCGCTGCATAGGGACTTTTTGAAAAATCAATAAGCGGACTTATTCCGAGATAATGCTGTGAAAACGCAAGAAACGAATACATATTGTTTGTGTCTGCGCTTCCCAGTATTTTCTCATAAAGCTCTGTGAAATTACCGAATTTTGAATAAAAGGAATATAGAAACTGAGAGTTTACAAGATTAACGCGGTTTTTGTTTTCAAAGAGAAATTCTTTATCTCTGAAAATTGAGGGGAGAAGAGGACGGGTTATATCCTCCTTCCTCTCTCCTCTGAAAAAAATTCTTTTACCCTGATTATACGGTTCAAGAATATTTTTCTCCAATTCCTCAAGTGTATTTATTCTTCTTTTATCAAGGTGGAAATCGAAATCAAGCTCGTTTTCAAGCCTCTCATTAATAATCTTATTTATTTTCATATCAATACTTATTATGCACCTTCTCCGCAAAACACAGAAAATCCTTTATATCAATTTTTCTTCCGTCATCAAGAACTGCATATCCGCTCATTTTTCCGAAGACCTGATGTTGGTCGGTTATAATTGCTTTTAAATCTATAACCGCCGCTCTGTCGATTATCGGAACAAATTCCATTTCAAATCTGCCATCGCTTGATGTGAAGGTCCACGGGTCAATATAGTTTTCGCTGATATTAAAGGTTACATCATCAATCTTATTTGCTTTTCCGTCATAGAAAATAACATTTTCACTGGCAGCGCTTGTATTTCCAAAGCCATAGCCGATATTAAAGCCAAAGGGTACGCCGTCAACCTGACCCGAGCCTGAGCCCCAGTACCAATAATTATCATAGGTCCAGACTCCGCGTCCCCAGTCAAGTCCTGCAAAATCCTGCTCATGGTCGAGTTCGAAAACTTCGCCGTCGTATTCAATTCTGCCCGATGCTCTGAAACAGTTTATTTTCTGATTATAATAAAATGCCGTTTCATCGTTATCCCAGGGAGTTGCAATAACCATTGAATCCTCCGGCTCGTCGCTAAGAGTTATATAGCATCTTATTCCCTTACCGCCGTTAAATGAGGGATAGTTCATTTTAATAATTCTGTCTTTTCCAAAATGCAAAAACTCAATTCCTAGCTTGTTATTAGTAAAAATAACATTGCCCTCTTTTGATGTTGGCGGCATTTTTGTTTTGCCCATAGGAAAAGGAATGATAACCGACTCGGTTTTTTCCATTGCCGATTTCAGGTCAACAAGGCTGACGCTGTGCATTCCGATATATCCTAAATCAGATACGGTAAGACATAGCGCAAGAGAGTTTTTATTACTCATAATATAGTAATAATCCCACTCCTTAATTCTTGTTTTGCGCTTTTTTATATCTTTTCTTGAATATTCCTGAATAAGAGTTCTGCTCCAGCCGGGCTCGATGAGTTTTCCGTTTTCATCAAGCAATTTATGTGCTGTTACTACTTCGTGATTTCGCATTTTCATATCTCCTTTTTCTTATTTATAATCGGAGTGAAGCGACCCGAAACTCCACACTCCACTCTCCACACTCCAAACTCAGCTAAGCATCAACTCAAGTGCCAATCTCGCCGCTGTTTCAAGCTGGTCAACACTCGTGTATTCATCAACTGAATGGCAGTTGTTCATGCCTGTTGCAACAACAAGCCCTTCAACGCCGTGCTCAGCAAAAACATTGTTATCCGAGCCGCCGAAGGTTTCAAAAAGCTCGCCCGAAAGTCCAAGAGCTGCACAGCATTTTTTAAAGACCTTCGCAACCTCGCTGTTTTCATCAACATTAAATGCTTTAACCGCAATTTCGTGCTTTATTTCAACTCTTGCTCCGAGTTCTTCTGCTGAGGATTTACAGATTTCTTCAACCCCTTTAAAGGAAGCTAAAACCTTTGAATCATCAAAGCTTCTTATTTCGCCTTTTATCGTGCATAAATCCGGAACAATATTAGTTGCTTTTCCGCCTTCAATAACGCCAATATTGGCAGTCATTTCCTCGGCTATCGCACCGCAGGGGATTTTTGAAACCGCTAGCGCAGCCGCCTTTATTGCGTGAATTCCCTCTTTTGCAGCAAACGCAGCGTGTGCGCTCTGACCGATGAACTTTGCTTCATATGATAAAATAGTCGGCGCTTTTGAAGCGGCACCGCCAACTTCTCCATCCATATCAAAAACAAATGCCTGCTTTGATTTCAGTTTTGAATAATCAAAAAATGAACTTCCGCCGCAGTGCGTTTCCTCGCTGACAGTAAAAAGCAGCTCAATCGGTCTGTGGGATAAATTATTCTCTTTGATAACCGTCAGCGCTTCAAGAATTGAAACAATTCCCGCAACATCATCCGAGCCTAAAACAGTATCGCCCTTCGAGGTGATTTTTCCGTTTTCATGGATAATCGCGCATTTGTTTTTTGACGGCTCAACAGTATCCATATGAGAAGAAAAAACAAAGGGCTCAAGATTTTTATTGCCCTCAATAAAAGCGTAGAGATTGCCGGTTGTTCCGCCTGATTTTTCGCCCGAATTATCTTCATATGCTTCAATACCGAGCTTTTTTAGATAATCTTTTAAGTACTCACAAACAAGCCTTTCATCGTGGGAAGGGCTATCGAGAGAGACTATTGATTTAAAATTTTCAATTATTCTGTTAACATTAACCATAATAAACCTGCCTGAGTATTTTATATCTATAATATAACACCTGTTTGCTATTCTTTCAAGATGTTGTATTTTATATCTATTCTATTAATCTTTTTAATAAAACCTTCTCCGAAGAAGAAAAGAAAAACTGCAGTTGCTGCTCCGAAAACAAGATTGAACGGCATTCCTGCTGCATAGATTGAAAGTATCCCCGAAATAGTTAAATTATCACCGAGGGAAACAAGAATTGTTGAAATGTCAACAATGAGTCCATAGAGGAATGTTGCCGAAAGAAATCCATAGAGCGCAAGAGTGAACCTGTTAAAGCTATCTTTTCTGAATATCAATCCTGCAAAGAAGCCGACAAGTCCGAGAGCAGTCATCTGAAACGGAGTCCATATTCCCTGGGAGAAGATAAAATTTGATATGAATGCTGAAAATGCGCCAACAATATATCCCCTCTCGGCTCCGAGGCAGACCGCCGAGGCGATAACAACCGCCGCTATTGGCTTAACCTGGGGAATGAGATAAAACGCCGCTCTTGAAACAACCGCAAGGGCGATTAAACTCGATATCAGAGTTATCTCTCTTGAAGTGCTTTTTCTTTTTTCAAACGAGATGAAAAAGGGAAGCATTGAGATAATGAGAATTGCAACCGATATAATATAGTAGTTGACCTTTTCGGCAAAAAAACACTGCCAGATAACCATTGCCGCAAGAGTTAAAAGAATTAAAGAAGGAAACAACGCTTTTTTAATCATATGCACCGCACTCCTTTAAATCATCAATGCTGACAATGTCAGTTTTTGTTATTGAAGCAACTGTGCTTGTATAAAAGCTGAGGGAAGAAAAGAACTCTCTTCTCGGTTTTGTTACAACAATCCTTCCCCTTGATAAAAATGAGGCGATATCGCAGTATCTTGAAATAAACTCAATATCGTGGGTAACAATTAAAACGGTTTTACCCTGAGCGCAAAGCTCTTTGAGTATCTTTGAAAGTTTTTCTTTCAAAACACAGTCAAAGCCTTTAGTCGGCTCGTCGAGAAGAATTATATCGGCATTCTGCTCAAGCACCATTGCCAGAGCAAGCCTCTGCGCCTGTCCGCCCGAGAGGTCGTATGGATGACGGTTTTCAATATCCTCAATTTCAAGGAATTCGGCAATATTATTAAAGTCAACCTCTTCACCGCAGGTTTCCTTTGTGAATAAATCAAAAGCATTCTGAGAAAGCATTGATATTTTTCCCTGCTCCTTAATTTTGCCTCTATACGCCTTATGAACGCCTGCAATCGCTTTTAAGAGAGTTGTTTTGCCGCTTGAATTTGCACCTAAAACAGCGTTTATTTTGCCCTTATACACCTTTAAATCAAGCCCTGATAAAATATCCTTTCCCTTTTCATATGCAAAATAAAGCTTTTTTATCTCAAGGGCTATATCCTTAGGTGTATCCTCGCTGTCGAGCTTTTTTATACTCTTTGTTCTGAATATCTCGCTGCACTCATTAATTGTTTTTGCTCCGTCAAATAAGCTCATACGAAGCGGAATTGCTCCGAGCATATCATTATTCGTATCTTTAAGATATTTTGCAACGCTTTCATAGTCGGATTTAATAAGGAGCTTGGAATTTTCAAGAATAATAATACTCTCTGCGCTATCAAACAGGGCGTCTGCATTATGCTCTGCAATAATAATAGTTGTTGAAAAATCGCTGTGCATTTTTCTGATAATATCCGCAAAACGCTGTGCCCATATCGGATCAAGGCGTGAGGCGGGCTCATCAAGAATAAGAACATCGGGTTTCATTATCATAACAGCGGCAAGGTTTAAAATCTGTTTTTCGCCGCCTGAGAGCGATGATATTTCATAATCGAGCTTGCTCTCAAGATTGAAATATGAAGCGGTTTCAGCAACAGCAAGTTCAATTTCATCCTCTCTTTTTCCTTCGTTTGCAAGAGCAAAAGAAAGCTCCGCTCTGACCTTGTTGCAAATAATGCTCTCTTCAACATTCTGAGCAACATAACCTGTTTTTCCGTTTATTTCAATTTCACCCTCAAGATTACCGTGGGGCGCAATTTCTTCTTTCATCAGCTTTAAAAGAGTGGATTTGCCGGACGCGGATTTGCCCATAACAATACAAAGCTCTCCCTTGCCGACAGAGAAAGAAATATCTCTCAGCGCAGGCTTTTCACTTTTCGGATATGTAAAGCTTATGCCTTTGAATTTGACAGCTTCCATAGCATTTCCTCCCATATTTCTGCAACAAACGGTATCAACTCGGCAATAATAAATACGATAAATGCGCTGATACTGAATGATTTTGAATAAATAACGGGTTCAAATATAAAAGATATATTACCGACTGCCTTTGAATAAATCAAATATATCGCAGATAAAACAATAACAGCAAAAAAGATAATATCCTCTGCGCACAGTTTATATCTCTTAACGCTCAGAGCGCCTCTTTTGTAGCCCCTTGCGTTCATTGAATCAGCGGTTATGATACTGCTTTCAAGACTGTACGTTATCAGCGCTGAAAGGTTATTAATCGCATTTTTGAATTTATCTTTAATGCTCCTCGGACTTTCGCCGCCCCTGAGCGCCTTCTGAGCATCGCGAATTTCAGTTAGTTTTTGATTAAATCTCGGAATAAAGCCGAGAATCATTGAAAACATCAGCGAGAGCTTCGGCGCAAATGAGAATAAATACAAAACTCTGTCGCCGTCCGAATTAAAACTCAGCGCAGAAAACCACATAACAACTGCGGCGAAAACCATTCCCTGATTAAAGCCGTAAAAAAGCGCTTCAAGGGTAAAATCCGTATATCCGATTCTGAAAAGAACATCATTACCATAGTGGGCAAAAAGCATATTGAATAGTGAAACAAAAATGATTATGAAAAAAACGAATGATAAACTTTTCAGTGTTCTTTTATGAGCTATTACTGCATTATATAAGAACGCACAGATGAGGGATACCAGCGAATAAAAAGGATTTGAAACAACTAAAACAAACATCAACGAAAACAAATAAAAAAACAGATGCAATATCGGATGCAGCTTTGAAAACCTATTCACACAACCCCTCCTCTCTCTTATATAATCGGGTGCGGGTTATTCCCCTGCTAGGTGAAATGTCGAGCTTGCGAGACAAAAGGGTCTGGCGCCCGCTCCAAGGTTCCCGCCCGAAATTAGTAATTCGTAATTTTAATAGGGGCTGATTAACAGCCCCGAAATTTATCTTATTCTAACATCTTCTTTAGTCTTGAACTGATAACCGTAGTTATCAAGAATATGCATTTTGTTAAGCGCAACCTGGGCGCCTTTTGAAACGCACAGCGCAGGCTGAGGAACTAATTTAACGCCGAGATTTAGCGCATCGCTCAGCAGCTTATCAAGTCCATAAAGCTCAGCAGATCCGCCTGTTAGCAAAACCTCGCCCGAAACTATGTCAGCTGCAAGCTGAGGAGATGTTCTTTCAAATATTGCCTGAGCGGCAGCAGTTATTTCCGAAAAAAGAGGTTTTAAGCATTCATAGATTTCTTCAGATGAAATATCAACCGTTTTGGGCATTCCGTTTTCAGCATCCCTGCCTCTTGCGCTCATTGTTACAGGTTCATCCCTGTGAATAGCGCAACCGATTAATTTCTTAATATCCTCGGCAGTTCTGATTCCAATAAGAAGATTATATTTATCCTTAAACAGCTTAATAATCTCGCGGTCAAAATCATTTCCGCCGATTTTAACTGTTTCAATCTGGTTCATTGAGCCCTGGGAGATAACAGCCATATCCGAGCTTCCTGCGCCGATATCAACAACAAAAACTCCGTTTGGCTGGAGCGGGTCAACGCCTGACCCGAAAGCGGCGCATAGCGTTGATTCAACAAGACAAACCGACCTTGCGCCCGCTGAAATAATAACAGATACAAGTGTTCTTTTTTCAACATCGGTTGCAAGAGCGGGAACGCTCGCAACAACCCTCGGTCTGAAAACATTTTTCTTTATAACTCTGTTTATAAAAAATCTTAGCATCTGCTGAGTGAGCGCATAATTACTTATAACGCCCCTTTCAACCGGCTGAACAACGGCAACGCCCTTCGGCTCTCTTCCTTCAAGATAGTAGGCGCGCCTTCCGGCATAGAGAATTTTTTCTGTTTCAATATCATAGGCAACATAACATGGCTCGTTTAAAACCACTCCCTTTGAGGGAACGGAAATAACAACGTTATTTGTTCCTAAGTCAAATCCTAAATCGTATCCGAACATATTTTCACCAATAATCTTTAACTTGGTTTTATTATATTATATATCACTTTCTGTTTCAATAAAAAATTTAAGTGCGCTTAACCTTTTTGATTTTTTATCATTTTCGACCATATTTTTTATTGAACTTTCATTTCCGACAAGAACTATAAGCTCTTTGGCTCTTGTTAATGCGGTATAAAAAAGATTTCTGTAAGCAAGCTTTTTAGGAGTTGCAAGAACGGGCATAACAACTGCGTTGAACTCACTTCCCTGACTCTTATGAACAGTCATTGCATAGGCAAGTTCAATTTCTTTAACGCTGTCCATTGAATACATTGCCTCTTTATCATCAAATTTTACATTGATAATATCATTGCCGAGATCAATTTTTGTTAAAATCCCGATATCGCCGTTAAAAACGCCCTGACCGTTATCATTTGCCTTGAACCACGGAACATCGTAGTTATTCTTTATCTGCATAACTCTGTCGCCCTCACGGAGAGTAAAGCCCTTGTAACGGATTTCCTTCTTGTTTTTAGACGGCGGATTAAGCTTCGCCTGAAGAATTGCGTTTATATTCTGTGTTCCGCATTCTCCCATCCTGCTCGGACACAGCACCTGAATATCGCTCATAGGGTCAAATCCATATGATGCAGGAAGCCTTGAAGTTACTAAATCAAGAATTTTTTTCGGCGCATTATATCGACTGTCCTCTTTGAGAAGGAAAAAATCGGATTCATGGGAATTATCAATAACGGGCATTTCGCCCTTAACAACTCTGTGGGCATTTGTTACAATTCTGCTCTCCATAGCCTGACGGAAGATTTTATCAAGAGTTATAACATCAATCAGCTTGCTTTCTATCAGATCGGACAGAACATTACCCGCACCAACGGGCGGAAGCTGATTTTTATCTCCGACCATAATAAGTCTGCAGTGAAGAGGAAGCGCATCAAGAAGCGCCGAAAACAGCGTTACATCAACCATCGAAAGCTCGTCAACAATAACGGCATCAAAATCAAGCGGGTTTTTAAGGTTGTGAACAAACGCAGGAACATCACTGTCCTCATTGTATTCAACCTCAAGAAGCCGATGAATTGTTTTCGCTTCATAGCCGCAAAGCTCTTCCATTCGCTGAGCAGCTCTTCCTGTCGGGGCTGTCAGGGCAACACGAAGTCCCCTGTTTTTCATAAGACTTATTATTCCCTTTAAGGTTGTTGTTTTACCTGTTCCGGGTCCGCCTGTGAGAATTAAAAGTCCCTTTTCAACCGCTATTTCAATAGCTCGCCTCTGTTTTTCATCAAAGCTGATGTTATTTGCTTCTTCAAATGCATAAACCTCAGAAGAGAATATTTCGTTTTCTCTCGGCGGATAATGAACCATTATATTAATTCGCTGCGCAACCCCGCTTTCGGCATGATATATTTCAGGAATAAAAAGAAATTCTCTGCCTTCAATTTCCTTTTGAATAAGTGCTTTTTCTTCAATAGCATTATCTATTGCAATTTCAACATAATCCTCTTCACAGCCAAGAAAATCACAGGCAGGAGCAAATATCTTATCCCTCGGGATGCAGGTGTGGCCGTTTGAAAGATTATGGCGAACAATATGAACAACAGCCGCCTGTGCTCTGTAATTATACGGGGGCTGTTCATCAAGGTTTGCTGCAATTTCATCCGCTTTATCAAAGCTTATTCCCATTGTACTTCCGATGAACGAATAGGGATTGGCTTTGATTAAATCAACGGCGTCCGACTTAAAGAGCTTATATGCTTTAAGTGCCTGATGCTGAGTAAGCCCTAAAGCGGTCAGCGCAACAACGGTTTCGCGAGAGGCAAATTTGCTCTTGAAATCGATGCTTATCTGTCTTGCCTTAGAAATGCTTATTCCTTTAATTGATGCAAGGCGTTCAGGCTCGTTTTCAATAACGTTAAACGCATCCGCCCCAAAGGCTTCAATAATCTTCTGCGCCGTTGACTGCCTTATTCCTCTGATAATTCCCGAGGAGAGATAGCGAAGTATTCCCGAAACATCCTCGGGCAAGGTCTGATGAACAACGCTTGCACGAAACTGTCTGCCAAAAGAGGGGTGCATATCCCATTTTCCCTCGCACCGAACTTCGGCGCCAACAGCTATCTCACCAATGGCACCAACAACTGTTACGCCTTCTTCTCCGGTATTGATTTCGGCAACACAAAACCCGGTATCCTCATTATAGAAGGATACCTCCTCAACAGTTCCTATTAACTTTTCAAGAACTTCATTTTCCATAGATTTTATTATATCATAAATTACAATATATTCAATAATAAAATATATCGCAATAAGTACAACAGTTGTCTATGATTGCTTTTAGAACATCAAAAAAAGCAACCTGCAAAAGCAGATTGCTTAATTTTGTTAAAGATTACTCTTCGATTGCGATAACAACGCCTGAACCAACTGTTCTACCACCTTCACGAATAGCGAAACGAAGTCCGTTTTCGATAGCGATAGGAGTGATAAGTTCAACGTTCATATCAACGTTATCGCCAGGCATACACATCTCTGTTCCTTCGGGAAGAGAGATAACGCCTGTAACGTCAGTTGTTCTGAAATAGAACTGAGGTCTGTAGTTGTTGAAGAAAGGAGTATGACGTCCGCCTTCTTCCTTAGAAAGAACGTAAACCTGACCTGTGAACTTGGTGTGAGGTTTGATTGATCCGGGAGCAGCAAGAACCTGGCCTCTCTTGATCTCTGTTCTCTGAACACCACGAAGAAGACAACCAATGTTATCTCCAGCCTCAGCGTAGTCAAGAATCTTTCTGAACATCTCGATACCAGTACATACTGTTGACTTGATTTCGTCTTCAAGACCAACCATCTCTACTGTATCATTTGTCTTAAGCTGTCCTCTTTCAACTCTACCTGTAGCAACTGTTCCACGACCGGTGATTGTGAAAACGTCCTCAACAGGCATAAGGAAAGGAAGGTCTGCCTTACGGTCAGGAGTAGGAATGTACTCGTCAACTGCATTCATGAGTTCCTCAATGCAAGCGCAAGCAGGATCGTCATTTGAAGTTGCGTTAAGAGCAAGAAGAGCAGAACCCTTGATGATCGGGCAGTCCTCATCGAACTCATACTCAGCAAGAGTATCACGAACTTCCATTTCAACAAGTTCAAGAAGCTCTTCGTCGTCAACCTGGTCAGTCTTGTTAAGGAATACGATGATTGCCGGTACACCAACCTGACGAGCAAGGAGAAGGTGCTCCTTAGTCTGAGCCATAGGTCCGTCTGTTGCTGCGATAACAAGGATAGCACCATCCATCTGAGCAGCACCAGTAATCATGTTTTTGATATAGTCAGCGTGGCCTGGGCAGTCAACGTGAGCATAGTGACGAGCGTCTGTTTCGTACTCAACGTGAGCTGTGTTGATTGTGATACCACGTTCTCTTTCTTCAGGAGCCTTATCGATGTCTGCATAGTCCTCAAACTTTGCATAGCCCTTATTAGCAAGATACTTTGTGATAGCAGCTGTAAGAGTTGTCTTACCATGGTCAACGTGACCGATTGTACCAATGTTTACATGGGGTTTGGTACGGTTAAAATGTTCTTTTGCCATTGGAAATTCCTCCTTAAAATATACAATAGAAAATTGTGCAATGATATTTTACCAAATTAGTGGCAAAATATCAAGTATTTTTTTATTTAGCTATAATTTAATAAACTTAATTAGTCTCTCTTTGAGCGTTCATTGATGATCGCTTCAGAAATTGACTTAGGAACAGGCTCATATCCATCGGGTTCCATTGTGTACTGGCCACGACCCTGAGTCTTTGAACGAAGATCGTTAACGTAGCCGAACATCTCTGAAAGAGGAACTCTTGAATTGATCTGTTTAGCGCCGTTTCTATCTTCCATGCCCTGAATCTGTCCACGACGTGAGTTAAGGTCGCCGATTACGTCGCCCATATATTCCTCGGGAACGATAACGATTACCTTCATCATAGGCTCGAGGATAATCGGGTTAGCCTTCTTTGCTGCATCCTTGAATGCCATTGAACCGGCAATCTTGAATGCCATTTCAGAGGAGTCAACCTCATGATAAGATCCATCATAGAGCTCGATTCTAACGTCAACAACAGGATATCCTGCAAGAATACCGCTCTTCATAGCAGCCTGGATTCCCGCATCAACTGCAGGAATATATTCCTTAGGAATAGCACCGCCGACAATCTGGTTTTCAAATTCATAGCCTTTTCCGATTCCGTTTTCATCAAGATTCGGGAAGAGTCTGATTTTAACGTGACCGTACTGACCTGAACCACCTGACTGTTTCTTATATTTAAGATCGGACATGCTTTCTCCCTGAACAGTCTCTTTATAAGCTACCTGGGGAGCGCCGACATTTGCCTCAACTTTGAATTCACGAAGCAAACGGTCAACGATAATCTCAAGATGAAGCTCACCCATACCGGCGATAATTGTCTGACCTGTTTCTTCATCTGTATATGCCTTGAAAGTCGGGTCTTCTTCAGCGAGCTTTGCAAGAGCAACGCCCATCTTTTCCTGACCTGCCTTAGTCTTAGGCTCAATAGCAACACGGATAACAGGATCCGGGAAGTTCATTGATTCAAGGATTACAGGATGATTTTCATCACAGAGTGTATCACCGGTTGTTGTGTTCTTAAGACCAACAGCAGCAGCAATATCACCTGCATAGCAAATGGGGATATCTTCTCTGTGGTTTGCATGCATCTGAAGAATACGTCCCATTCTCTCTTTATGACCCTTAACAGAGTTATAAACAGCAGAGCCTGATTCAACGGTTCCCGAATAAACACGGAAATAGCAAATCTTTCCTACATACGGGTCAGTTGCAATCTTGAATGCAAGAGCTGAGAACGGCTCATCATCTGATGAATGACGGTCTTCTTCTTCATCTGTATCGGGATTAACGCCCTTAATTGACTCAACGTCAGTTGGTGCGGGCATAAAATCAACGATTGCATCGAGGAGAGGCTGAACTCCCATATTTCTGTATGCTGTTCCGCAGCATACGGGAACCATCTCGCCTGCGATAGTTGACTTACGGATCATATTCTTGATTTCATCAACGGTGATTGCATCTTCACCCTCTTCGAAATACTTCTCCATAAGCTCTTCATCCTGCTCAACAATATGCTCAATAAGGCTTGTTCTGTACTGCGCAGCCTTGTCCTTGAGCTCGTCACGGATTTCTCTTACTTCGAAAACCTGACCCTTGTTTCCTGCAGGATCAATATAAACGATTTCGTTATTATTGATAAGGTCAATAATACCTTCAAAGGTTTCCTCCTGACCAATCGGAAGCTGAATCGGGAGCGCATTGCACTTGAAACGGTCTAATACCATATCAAGAACATTATAGAAATTAGCGCCCATAATATCCATCTTGTTTACGAAGATCATACGGGGAACCTTGTATTCGTCAGCCTGACGCCAAACTGTTTCAGACTGAGGCTCAACGCCGCCCTTTGCACATAAAACAGTTACAGAACCGTCGAGCACACGGAGTGAACGCTGAACTTCAACTGTAAAGTCAACGTGTCCCGGAGTATCAATGATATTGATTCTATGGTCTTTCCAGAAACATGTTGTTGCCGCAGAGGTAATTGTTATACCTCTTTCCTGCTCCTGTTCCATCCAGTCCATTGTTGCAGCACCCTCATGGGTCTCACCGATTTTATGGTTAATACCGGTGTAGAAAAGAATACGCTCAGTTGTTGTAGTCTTACCTGCATCAATGTGCGCCATAATACCAATATTTCTTGTTTGTTGAAGTGATACTTTTCTTGGCATTTCTTTATCCATAGCCTTTCTAAAGTTTCAAAAAATAGGAATAGTTTGTTTAAACAGATATTAATATCTGAAATGAGCAAAAGCCTTGTTAGCTTCAGCCATTCTGTGTGTATCATCACACTTCTTAACTGCTCCGCCTGTTGAGTTTGCAGCGTCCATAATCTCTGCTGCAAGACGTTCCTTCATTGTTCTCTCGCTTCTTGCGCGAGCGAATGCAGTTATCCATCTAAGACCAAGTGTCTGTCTTCTTTCAGGACGAACTTCAAGCGGAACCTGGTAAGTTGCACCGCCGATACGACGAGCCTTTACCTCGAGAACAGGCATAACGTGTTCCATAGCCTCTTCAAAAACTTCAAGGGGTTCTTTACCTGTCTTTTCCTGGATAATATCGAATGCACCGTAAACGATTTTCTGGGCAACACCCTTCTTACCGTCGAGCATAATATTATTGATAAGACGAGTTACAACCTTTGAGTTATAAAGCGGATCCGGTAAAACGTCACGCTTAGCGATTTGACCTCTTCTTGGCATCTTCGCTTCCCTCCTTCATTAATATTGATGAGTTCATAGGTACTCGGTTTTTCCGTGGAGCCAACAACAGGTCCTACGCTATATATAATAGGTATAAACTATTGTCGGTTTCCTTAGTTGTAATTCTAGTTACTATTGAAGTGATTAATAGTTGAATTGGCAAAGATAAAATGTTGGGAGAATTTATGAATTTGGTCGTTTCTTTAATGCAGGCATACTGTCGTATATCAAATTAAAAAACGGGCAAATTCGCAATTATACCTCATTTTAAATTTGCGAAATCGGCTGTTAATTACTTCTTAGCTTTTGGCTTTTTAGCACCGTATTTTGAACGGCTCTGCATTCTGCCTGTTACGCCCTGAGTATCAAGAGTTCCGCGGATGATGTGGTAACGAACACCGGGAAGATCCTTAACTCTGCCGCCGCGAACCATAACAACGGAGTGCTCCTGAAGGTTATGGCCAACACCCGGAATGTAAGCAGAAACTTCCATACCGTTTGTAAGACGAACTCTGGCAATCTTACGAAGTGCTGAGTTAGGCTTCTTAGGTGTTGCGGTTTTAACAGCTGTGCAAACGCCGCGCTTCTGGGGAGAAGCGTTATCAGTCATAACGTTCTTCTTTGTGTTGAGACCCTTTAAGAGCGCAGGTGCCTTTGCCTTTTTTTCAAGTGACTTACGTCCTGTTCTGACGAGCTGATTAAAGGTTGGCAATAGTTTATCTCCTTTCTGTAGTATTTATGCAAGCGCATACGAAACAGTTTCGAGTTTCGAGCCCCGAGTTCCGAGTTGTCGGGTCGCTTCGCTCCGATTATATAATCGGGTGTGGTCGGAGCCCACCATCAATTTGTAATTCGTAACTTGTAATTCGTAATTGTAATCGAAGCTGTTTTGTATGCGCTCGCTATGGAGCGCACCGAAGTGCACTCCATTAGCGATTTGTACAAATTGAATCGGTTGAATTTATGCAATTTTGCTAAACTCATGCCGATGCAAGTTAATATTATACCATCAGGTATTAGCATTTGTCAAGATTTTATTTATTCTGACATACTATTTGTTAAAAGCTCCTGAAGCTGTTCAAGGTTGAGGATTTCTTCTGAGCCTTCTGCACTGAAATAGCTCGGAACAATATCAACATCCTTAAATACTTCCATACCTGTTCCTGCAGGGATGAGCTTACCGATAAGAACATTCTCTTTAAGACCGAGAAGCTGGTCGCTCTTTCCTCTGATAGCAGCGTCGGTAAGAACACGGGTTGTTTCCTGGAAGGAAGCTGCTGAAAGGAAGGAATCGGTTGCAAGAGAAGCTTTGGTGATACCCATAAGAATCGGGATATATGTTGCATATGCAAGTCCCTCTTCGCCTGCTTTGATTCTTTCTTCAATCTTATCGTTTGCAGCATCAACATCAGATACATCAACCATTGTTCCTGCGATAAGATCTGTGCTTCCTGCATCATCAACAGTGCACTTCTTGAGCATCTGACGAACAATAACCTCAATGTGTTTATCGTTGATATCAACACCCTGAGTACGGTATGCGAACTGAACTTCTTTAATAAGATAGTTATAAACAGCCTCTTTACCGAGAATTGCAAGAACATCGTGGGGATTCTTTGCACCAACGGTGATTTCCTGACCCTTTTCGATGTGTGCGCCTTCAACAATGTTTTCGTGAAGTCTTGCGCCGTAAGGAATGAGATATTTCTTCTCTTCCCCTGTTTCAGTGTTATAAACAACAACGTGGCGAGATTTTTTAATTTCCTCGAAACGCATATCACCCTCGATTTCAGAGAGTATTGCAAGCTGCTTCGGTTTTCTTGCCTCGAAGAGTTCCTCGACTCTTGGAAGGCCCTGAGTGATATCCTCACCTCCTGCGACACCACCTGTATGGAAGGTACGCATTGTAAGCTGGGTACCGGGCTCACCGATTGACTGAGCAGCAATAGTTCCGACTGCCTCACCAACCTGAACAGGCTCGTTGAATGCAAGGTTTGAACCGTAGCACTTGCAACATACGCCGTTTCTTGACTTACATGTAATAAGTGAGCGAATCTTAACTGAAGTGATGCCTGCATCAACAATTCTCTTAGCATCCTCTTCTGTCATAATTCTGTCATTACCCATAAGAACTTCGCCTGTTTCAGGATGAACTACAGGGTCAACAACATATCTTCCGACAAGTCTTTCTTCAACGCTTTCAAGAACACGTTTACCGTCCATAATAGCGTAAACTTCAATACCGTCGTGGCAACCGCAGTCATTATCACGAATGATAACATCCTGAGATACATCTACAAGACGACGTGTCAGATAACCTGAGTCAGCTGTACGAAGCGCGGTATCGGTTAATCCCTTACGCGCACCACGGGAAGAAATGAAGTATTCAAGAATATTAAGACCTTCACGGTAGTTAGCTCTGATCGGAACCTCGATTGTTTTACCCGAGGTATTAGCGATAAGACCTCTCATACCTGCGAGCTGACGAAGCTGTGAAATAGAACCACGGGCTCCGGAGTCAACCATCATATGAATTGGGTTATGTGTTCCGTCGAAGTTGTTGGTAAGCTCGTCTGAAACCTTGTTGGTGCAAACTTCCCAAGCCTTGATAACAGCCTCGCTGCGCTCTTCGTTGGTAATTTCACCGAAGTTATAGTGCATGGTGATTTCATCAACCTTTGCCTCAGCTTCTTCAAGGTAGTCCTTCTTCTTTTCAGGGATAAGAGCATCTATAACGGCAACGGTTGTTCCTGAAATTGTTGAATACTTATAGCCCTGAGCTTTAAGCTCATCAAGCATTCTTGATGCAACAGAAACGCCGTGCTTTCTTATGCACTTATCAACAATTTTTCCGAGTCCGCCCTTCTTTACAACGAATTCTATTTCAAGGTTGAATTCATTATCCGGGTCGCTTCTGTCAACAAATCCGAGATCCTGAGGAACAGGATTATTGAAAATAACTCTTCCGATTGTTGTTTTAACAAGCTTTGATTTAATCTCACCGTCAACCTCTTTTGAGAAGCGGATCAAGCATTCGCTGTGAAGACCGAGTGAGCCTTCCTGGAATGCCATCATAGCCTCATCCTTGTCGCGGTAGATATTATATTTAGTTACCTCTTTGCCGTCGATTGTTTCAACAGTTGGTGCGCCGGGCTCGCCTTCCTTAACCATCGTTAAGTAGTATGAACCGATAACCATATCCTGAGTAGGAACTGCAACAGGCTTACCATCTGAAGGCTTTAAGAGGTTGTTGGCAGCGAGCATAAGCATTCTTGCCTCTGCCTGAGCCTCCGCAGAAAGAGGAACGTGAACAGCCATCTGGTCACCGTCGAAGTCGGCGTTAAACGCTGTACAAGCAAGGGGATGAAGTTTGATTGCTCTTCCTTCAACGAGAACGGGTTCAAACGCCTGAATACCGAGTCTGTGAAGAGTGGGAGCACGGTTGAGCATAACGGGGTGATCCTTGATTACAACCTCAAGAGCATCCCAGACCTCAGCCTTTTCAGCCTTTTCAACCATCTTTCTTGCAGATTTGATATTTGAAGCCTTACCGATTTCAACAAGTCTCTTCATAATGAAGGGCTTGAAGAGCTCAATAGCCATTTCCTTTGGAAGACCGCACTGATACATTTTAAGTTCAGGTCCTACAACGATAACCGAACGTCCTGAGTAGTCAACACGCTTTCCGAGAAGGTTCTGACGGAAACGTCCCTGCTTACCTTTAAGCATATCCGAAAGAGATTTAAGAGGACGGTTATTCGGTCCTGTTACAGGACGTCCGCGTCTGCCGTTATCAATAAGAGCGTCAACAGATTCCTGGAGCATTCTCTTTTCGTTTCTTACGATAATATCGGGAGCATTGAGCTCGATAAGTCTTTTAAGTCTGTTATTTCTGTTGATAACTCTTCTGTAGAGGTCGTTGAGGTCGCTTGTTGCAAAACGTCCGCCGTCGAGCTGTACCATAGGACGAATATCCGGAGGAATAACCGGAATAACGTCGAGAATCATCCACTCGAGCTTGTTTCCGCTGTTATAGAAAGCGTCAACAACATCAAGTCTCTTGAGGAGTTTAACTCTCTTCTGACCTGTTGCGCCTTCAAGCTCAGCGGTAAGCTCTTCACGAAGAGTTGGAACATCAATATCCTGAAGAAGCTTTTTGATAGCTTCTGCACCCATTCCTGCCTCGAAGTCATCCTCATATCTTTCGCGCATTTCGGCATACTCTTTTTCGTTGAGAATCTGCATTTTCTCAAGCGGAGTATCACCGGGATCGGTTACGATATAAAGAGCGAAATAGAGAACCTTTTCAAGATATCTCGGGCTTATGTCGAGAACAAGACCAAGTCTGCTCGGGATTCCCTTGAAGTACCAGATATGTGATACGGGAGCCGCAAGCTCAATATGGCCCATACGTTCGCGGCGCACTTTAGCACGGGTGATTTCAACTCCGCAGCGCTCGCAAATCTTACCCTTATAGCGAACTCTCTTATACTTTCCGCAGTGGCATTCCCAGTCCTTCATGGGACCGAAGATTTTTTCGCAGAAAAGACCGTCGCGCTCGGGTTTAAGTGTTCTGTAGTTTATAGTTTCGGGCTTTGTTACCTCGCCGTATGACCATTCGCGGATACGCTCGGGTGACGCAAGTCCGATTCTGATTGAACTGAAATCATTTGTTGAATTAGTATTCATTAATGGAAGCACTCCTTTTCTATATAATTAGGTAGGTAAGTTTTCAAAGCTAAGAGTTAGAACTCTTCTTCATCATTATCTGCACCGAAATCGCCGATGAAATCATCATCGTCATCCTCAGCGCTTGCAAGTGCATCAGCAAAGCTTGCAAAAATGTCTGAACTGCTCTGATCTGCTTCCTGTTGCTCTTCATCAGGATTAACAACGCCCCAGCCCTCTGTGCCTTCAACATCGTTAACCGTCTGGAAAGCTTCATCATCAGCCGGAAGCGGCTGAATTCCATCATCATCGAGATCCTGTTTAATCTCAACCTCTTCACCGTTTCTGTCATAAAGAGTGGTGTCGAGTCCGAGAGCCTGGAACTCTTTATAAAGAACCTTGAATGCCTCAGGAGTTCCTGCAGGAGGAATGTTCTCGCCCTTGACAATTGATTCATAGGTGTTAACTCTTCCGACAACATCATCCGACTTAACGGTTATGATTTCCTGAAGAGTATATGCAGCGCCGTATGCTTCAAGCGCCCAAACTTCCATCTCACCGAAACGCTGTCCGCCGAACTGCGCTTTACCGCCGAGAGGCTGCTGGGTAACAAGAGAATAAGGTCCTGTTGAACGGGCATGCATCTTATCATCAACAAGGTGATGGAGCTTGAGATAATACATATAACCAACTGTTATACGGTTATCAAACGGCTCGCCTGTTCTTCCGTCGATAAGTTTTGTTTTACCGTCGAATACCTTGTTTCCGTTTTCATCAATATAATATCCGATATCAGCAAGTTTTAAGCATTCGCGGATATCTTCCTCGTGAGCGCCGTCGAATACAGGAGTCATCATCTTCCAGCCGAGAGCCTTAGCTGCATAGCCGAGATGAACTTCAAGAACCTGACCGATATTCATACGTGATGGTACGCCAAGAGGATTAAGAACAATATCAAGCGGTCTGCCGTCGGGAAGGAAGGGCATATCTTCCTGAGGAAGAACTCTTGAAACAACACCCTTGTTTCCGTGACGACCAGCCATCTTATCGCCCGCCTGAATCTTTCTCTTCTGAGCAATATAAACACGAACAACCTTGTTTACGCCTGGGTTGAGCTCGTCTGAATTTGCTCTTGTGAACACCTTAACGTCAACAACGATACCGTATTCACCGTGGGGAACCTTGAGAGATGTATCTCTTACTTCCCTTGCCTTCTCACCAAAGATTGCACGAAGGAGTCTTTCCTCACTTGTAAGCTCGGTTTCACCCTTTGGTGTTACCTTGCCGACAAGGATGTCTCCGCTCTTAACCTCAGCGCCGATGCGGATAATTCCGTCTTCATCAAGGTCTTTAAGAGCATCTTCACCAACGTTTGGAATATCTCTTGTGATTTCCTCAGGTCCGAGCTTGGTATCTCTTGCTTCCTGATCGTGTTCTATAATATGGATTGATGTATAAACATCATCACGAACAATTTTTTCGTTGATAAGAACAGCGTCCTCGTAGTTATAACCTTCCCAGGTCATAAATCCGATAAGAGCATTCTTACCGAGTGAAATCTCACCGCCGTGGGTTGCAGGTCCGTCTGCGATAACCTGTCCATCCTCAACTTCCTGATGAAGAGATACGATAGGTCTCTGGTTAATGCAGGTTCCCTGGTTTGATCCGGCGAATTTGATAAGTTCATATTTATCTATCTCGCCTGATTTTGTTTTGATTTCAATAGTATCTGCATCAAGCGCAACAACTGTTCCGCCTCTCTTAGCGGGAACAACAACGCCTGAGTCATATGCAGCCTTGTATTCCATACCTGTTCCAACAACGGGAGCCTCTGTTTTAAGAAGCGGTACAGCCTGACGCTGCATGTTAGCACCCATAAGAGCACGGTTTGCGTCGTCGTTTTCAAGGAACGGAATCATTGCGGTTGCAACCGAAACAACCATCTTAGGAGATACGTCCATATAGTCAACTCTGTCGGGAGGAAGAGTTAAGAACTCATCTCTGTAACGGCAGGTTACTCTGCTGTTGGCAAATCTTCCGTTTTCATCAAGCGGCTCGTTTGCCTGAGCAACAACATATTCGTCCTCCATATCGGCTGTCATATAAACAACCTCGTCGGTTACAACGCCTGTTTCCTTATCTATCTTACGGTACGGAGCTTCAATGAAGCCGTATTCATTAAGTCTTGAATAACAAGCAAGATAAGAAATAAGTCCGATGTTTGGTCCTTCAGGAGTCTCGATAGGACACATTCTTCCGTAGTGAGTATAGTGAACGTCACGAACCTCGAAGCCTGCGCGGTCTCTTGAAAGTCCGCCGGGGCCGAGAGCTGAAAGACGTCTTTTATGAGTAAGCTCTGCAAGCGGGTTGTTCTGGTCCATAAACTGTGAAAGTGGAGATGAACCGAAGAACTCTCTGATTGCAGCGAATACAGGACGGATGTTGATAAGTGCCTGAGGAGTTATTGATTCCTCATCGTCCTGAGCCTGAAGAGTCATTCTCTCACGAATGCCTCTTTCCATTCTTGTGAAGCCGATTCTGAACTGATTCTGAAGAAGTTCGCCGACTGCACGGATACGGCGGTTTCCGAGATGGTCGATATCATCCGTTGTTCCAACGCCGTTTGCAACGTTGAGAAGATATGAAACAGTTGCGAAAATATCGTCAACTATAATATGATTAGGAATAAGATCATCGTGCTTGATTCTTATTTCTTCTTCAAGCGCATCTTTATCGTCGCCGCATTTATCAAGAATTCCGCTTAAAACTCTGTAAGAAACCTTTTCGTTGATTGCAAAAGCCTTCTTATCGATATCGGGGCAGTAAACCTCCATATCAACCATACCGTTTGAAACGATCTTGACTTCTTTTCCGCTTTCAAGCTGAACAAACGCAAACATAACACCTGCATTTTCGATTTCGGCAGCTTTAGCAGCATCAATCTTATCTCCTGCATCTGCAAGGAGCTCACCCTGAGGCGAAATAACAGGCTGAGAAAGAACCTGACCTGTAAGTCTGTCCGTCATGCCGAGCTTTTTGTTATACTTATATCTGCCGACTCTTGAAAGATCGTATCTATGAGCATCAAAGAAGAGAGCGTCAAGATGAGCCTGAGCAGTTTCAAGTGTTGGCGGCTCACCGGGACGAAGCTTTTTATAAACCTCAAGAAGCGCTTCTTCCTGATTCTTTGTTGTATCCTTTTCAATAGTTGCTTCGATTCTTTCATCATCGCCGAAAAATTCTCTTATATCATCGTCGCTTGAAAGACCGAGAGAACGAAGAAAAGTTGTTATAAATATTTTTCGGTTTTTATCTATTCTGACGTAGAATAAATCGTTTGCATCAGTTTCATATTCGAGCCATGCACCGCGGTTAGGAATAACAGTGTTGGTATATAATTCCTTACCTGTTTTATCATGCTCCATATGATAATATACGCCTGGAGATCTGACGAGCTGAGATACAATACATCTTTCGGCGCCGTTAATAACGAATGTTCCTGCATCCGTCATAAGCGGGAAATCGCCCATATAGATTGTGTTTTCCTTAACCTCGCCTGTTTCCTTGTTCTGAAGTCTTGCTCTTACCTTGAGAGGTTTTGCATAAGTAACATCACGCGCCTTACACTGAGCGATTGAATACTTCGGCTCATCGTCCATTGAATAATCAATGAAATCGAGCACAAGATTTCCTGTATAGTCGGTTATTGAACCGATATCACGAAAAACCTCTTTCAAGCCTTCATCAAGAAACCACTGATAAGATTTCTTCTGCACCTCAATAAGATTAGGCATCTGCATAACCTCATTGATTTTCGCAAAGCTTTTACGCGTTGTTGTTCCGAGCTTAACATCCTTCACATTCACCATAAAGGTATTCACTCCGTTTCCTTAAAATTTCGCCTAAAAATCAGGATATTCAGCGGTTTTTCCGCCCTGAAAAAGTAAACTTTTTGTGACTGAAAAGCCGACTAAAATGCTCAAATAGGCATATATATCCATTATAATAGTGATAAGCATTATAGACCATGAAAAACAATATGTCAACACCTTTTTTTGTAAATTTTTCACAAGGATAAAAAATAAAGAAACAACCCTGCCGGGCGTTTCTAAGAAATCAGGAATTAATAAAAGGGCTGCCGAAGCAACCCCTTTGTATTTTTATTTCTCGTCTATCTTCTTGCTGTACTTTGCAAGATAAACTGTTCTCATAAGGAAGCATTCAAGCTTAGGAACATAGTGAGCTCTGTTAAAGATATTAACATCAACAACAGCCTCGCAAGCCTTGTTCATAATAATATCAAGAGCTTGCATATCGCCGTCTGTATTACCTGTTACAAGAGCGCCGTTGCCCTGAATGAGAACTGCATTTCTGTTATCGATAGCCTTGCCGATTTCCTTAGCGCAATCATCGGTATCGCCGTCTATCCACGGACAATTCTTAACGTCAACGCCAACAATCTGAGCAAAGTCATCAATCATTGGGACCATATCATCCCCTGTGCATGAAACTGCAACGATATCGGGAGATGTAAGATGTTTAATAATTGTGCAATCCTCGGTGTTATAAATTGCTCTGTGAATCTTTTCTACCTTAGGAGCAATTCCGTTTATGCCAACGCCTGTTTCAACATCAATATCAACTGTTTTACCGCCGACTGTTAATGTGAAGGTGTTTCCGTTTCTGATTGATGAACCTAAATCGCAGATTTCATCGGGCATAAACTGAGCGCCGTTCTTTTTAAGGAAGTATGCTCTCTTATCGTCGTCTGAATAAGTTTTTGCCCATGAATGACGAAGATAGTTATCTTTAATAACCTTTTCACAGCACTTTTCAAGGTTTTCTGCAAGTGCAAAAGCGTGGTCATAATCATCGCCCATACAGATTGTTCCGTGATGCATCATCATAATTGCGCGCGCATTTGGATTTGTCATTATGCTCATTTCAACTTTCTTGCGAAGTGAATCAGTTGTTGACATAGCATATGCTGCACAAGGAACTGTATCGCCGAGAACATCTCTGAACTCATCATAAACATTAGTTATTGTCATTCCCGTTATAGAAACGATGGTTGCAGCTTTCTGATGAGTGTGGATAACGAAATCAACTGTCGGATGATGGCGGTATGCGGCAGCATGAACGCCCTTTTCCGAAGAAGGCTTAATTTCTCCTTCATATGAGCAATCCTCGATATTAACAACAACGATTTCCTCGGGTGTTAAATCCTCATATGCTCTTCCCGAAGGAGTTATAACAAACTGGGTATCACTTATTCTTGCAGAAACATTACCCCAGGTTCTGGCAATAAGCCCTTTTTCAATAAGCTCTTTGCCGGCTTTAACGACTAATTCCTTAGCCTCCTGAATATCATAAGCCATAAATTTTCTCCTATCTTATCTTAATCGCATTAAGGGAGCAGTTGCCCGCTCCCTTAAAATGACTAATCAATTAATAATCAATCTTTTCGCACTTTGAAAGAACCTTGTCGAAACGAGCAATACATTCATCAATGTCCTCTTCAGTGTATGCGCTTGAAGTATAGAGTCTTGAACCTGCAAGAGTAACAAGTCCTTCAGCCATATAAGCTGCGCCCATATACTGCATTTCTGTCTGACGAATACCTGTTTCTTTAAGAGTTGCAGGAATTGTCCAGGGCTTCTTCCAGTCAACCTTGAAGTGCATTGTTGCAACAGTGTGAAGGTGGCAAACTGAACCGATATTGTAGCATACGAACGGAAGGTCATACTTCTTGATGCTTTCGTTGATACCCTTAACAAGTCTGTCAGCCATCTGACCTGCTACCTGGCAAGCATTTCTCTTTTCAATTTCTTCAATTACAGTATAACCTGCAACGCATGAAATCGGAGTTGCAGCCATTGTTCCGCCGCACATAGCCTTATGAATCTTCTTGCCCTCAGCCTTATCAAGACCTGCGCCAAGATACTTCATAACTTCTCTGTGTCCGCCAATTCCGCCTGCACCAGGATATCCGCCTGCAATAATCTTACCGAAGATTGAGATATCGGGATCGATTCCGTAGTAACCCTGAGCACCGCTGAGACCGATTCTGAAGCCTGATACAACTTCGTCGCAAACAAGAAGAGCGCCATACTTACGGCAAAGAGCCTGAACACCCTTCGGGAAATCCTTATCAACAGGACGTGTTGCTGATTCAGGTCCGATAGGCTCAATGAATACAGCAGCTGTTCCGCCGCGGAATTTGTTGAGTTTAAGTTTTAATTCAAGTGATTTAAGGTCGTTCGGGAAGAACTCCTGAGTATGTTTGAATACGAAAAGCGGAACACCGTGTGACTGGAGGTTGAGAGTTCCGGGAACACGCATACCCCATGCAAGCTGATCAGACCAGCCGTGATAAGCTCCACCCATCTTTATAATGTTTTTATGTCCTGTTGCAAGACGAGCAACACGAACTGCGCACATACAAGCCTCAGTACCTGAACCGAGCATACGGAACATTTCTACTGAAGGAACGCACTCGCTGATTTTCTTAGCAAGTTTATATTCATAAGGATGGAAAAGACCGGTTGAAGGACCGCAGTCATCAAGAAGCTCTTTAACCTTTTCCTTAACAACATCATCGTTTGAGCCGATAATTGTCGGACCGCCTGCCTGAAGGAAATCATAGTATTCATTTCCGTCGATATCATAGAGCTTGTTGCCCTTAGCCTTTGTCATAACTATCGGGAAAGGATAGTTAAATGCAAGGTTATGCTGAACGCCACCGGGAATAACATTTTTTGCCTCGGCAATCATTTCCTTTGACTTAGCGCATTTCTTTTCAAAATACTCTTCTTCGTATTCTTTAAGAGCAGCTCTGTTGATTGAATAAATAGGTTTTTTGATGAGTGCATCAAGTTTAGCAGTTAAGGTTGATGCATCAGGATACTCTGAAATAGCAAATCTTGTATCCATTTTCTTACCTCCTTGAAAAAATAATTGTATTACCGTGAGCGGTCACTCACCGTTTTAGGTGTGAGTAACCATTCACTATATTTACACATTAAGTATATCACTTTTTAACAATTTGTCAATTAATAAGTTGTGAAAAATTAGTGATTTTTATTGCAAATTGCCATAAAAAATGATAGTATGTTGTTATACAAAAGCGGATAGTCGGAGGTATTTTGTGCCATTTGCACAAGGAAAAGGTTTAGCCTTTGTGCAAACAGCCAAAAATGGATATGACGGAAAAAAGATATAAGGATGCTTTTGAGAGGGCCAGCGACGAAAGAAAGAATTTAATTCTTGAAACTGCAACAAAGGAATTCGCCTCAAAGGGCTATGAAAAAGCTAATATAAATGTTATTGCAAAAAATGCGGGAATAAGCATTGGTTTGATGTATAAATACTTTTCAACCAAAGAGGATTTATTCATAACCTGCGTTCAGCATGGAATGAATATTCTCGACTGCGCTCTTGAAGAAATTATGATGAGTGATGATAAGCTTTTAATCAAAGCCGAAAAGCTTATTCGAACAACCTGCATCCATTCAAAGAAAAATGCAAATTATATTAGATTATATAATGAGATAACAAGCGAGAGAAATCCCCTGCTTGTTAAAACTATTGCAAATGAGATTGAAAGCAGCATTTCAAAGAAATATGTTTATTCAATTTCAAGCGCTCTTAAAACCGGGGATGTTCGTCAGGACCTTGACCCGAGGTTTTTTGCGTTTTTCCTTGACGATATTCTTTTAGCCCTCCGCTTTTCTTACACCTGCGACTACTATAAAGAGCGTTTTGAGATATACACAGGGGTGAATGTTGAAGAAATGGATGAGGAGGCAATAGTATCCCAGCTTCTCAAATTCATTGAAAGCGCATTCACATTTGAAAAGTAATTAAGTAAGTATTATTCCAAAGGAGTTTTGAAAATGAGCAGATATGTTATAACTTATGACACAGGAACGACCGGCATTAAAACCTGTTTAATCGAAATCGGCAGCGAAATTAAAATTATCGCTTCCGCAACTCACGGCTACAATCTTTATGTTGAAGATGAAACAGGCGTTAAGGGCGGTGCTGAGCAGGAGGCGGATGAATGGTGGGAGGCAATGTGCCAAACAACCAAAACCGTTTTTGAGAAAGCTCCCGAAATCAAGAAAGATCAGATTGAGGGAATAAGCTTCTGCTCTGCAATGCAGGGACTTGTTCTTGTTGATAAAGAGGGCAACTGCATAAGAAGACCCATGACATATATGGACCAGCGTGCAACCGAGGAGCTTAAAAAAGGAATCGCTCACGGATTGCAGATTGCAGGAGCAAACGTTTTCAAATTTTTAAAATGTTTAATTCATACAGGCGCCGCTCCCCTTTCGGTTAAAGACCCGGTATGGAAATATAAGTGGGTTGAAGCTCACGAGCCCGAAAACTTCAAAAAGGTTTATAAATGGCTTGATGTTAAAGAATACCTTATTCTCCGTGCAAGCGGCGAATTTGTTATGACAACTGACTCAGCCTTTTCAACGCTTATATATGATACAAGAAAAGGACACGAGGGATGGTGTAAGCCTCTTTGCAATATGTTCGGAGTAAACACCGAGCATCTTCCTAAGATTATGAAGTGTACTGATAAAGTCGGCGAGATAACCGAAAAAGCTGCTCAGGAACTCGGACTCGCTCCCGGAACAGCTGTATTCGGCGGCGGCGGAGACGCTTCACTCATAGGAGTTGGAACAGGCGCAGTTGAAATCGGCGATACCCATATTTATTCCGGAACATCGGGATGGGTTGGAACAGTTGTTAAAAAACAGGTTGTTGATGCAGGTGCGCTTATGGCTTCAATAGTCGGCGCAGACCCGAAATCATATAACTATTTCGGCGAGCTTGAAACCTCAAACAAATGCGTAAGCTGGGTTAAAGACCACCTTGCTCTTGACGAAATCGGAGTTTATCTCGCACATCATCCGACCGGGGACTCAGATTACGAACATATTGCAGTTAACCTCTATGATTTTCTTGAAGAGGTTGTTGAACAGGCGGAACCGGGCGCAGGCGGAGTTGTTTTCACTCCGTGGCTCCACGGAAACCGCTGTCCGTTTGAAGACCCGAACGCAGCAGGAATGTTTTTCAACATTAAACTTGAAACAGGAAAAACAGAGCTTATAAGGGCGGTTGTTGAAGGTATTGCCTTCCATATGAGATGGATGCTTGAAAAACAGAATATGAAAAAGGATGTTCATATTTCAGATACTGTTCGTTTCTGTGGAGGTGGCGCTTTAGGCTCTGCAACCTGCCAGATTCTTGCCGATATTCTTCAAAGGAATGTTGAGGTTGTTGATTCACCTCAGAATATCGGAGCAGTCGGAGCTGCAGCATGTATTGCAGTCGGTCTTGGAATTATCCCCGAGCTTAAGGATGTAAAAAAATTTATTCCTGCAAAAATTACATATCATCCGAACAAAGAAAACAAAGCTGTTTATGACAGAAACTTCAAGGTTTTCACAAGCCTTTATAAATCAAATAAAAAGAATTTCAAAATTCTCAACGGATAAAAAACATATAAAAGCCTTGGGCTTCCGAGGCTTTTATATATTTATATTGAAAAAAATTATAATACTGTTATAATGTACATAAATATTAATATGCACAGATGGAAAAAGGCAATGAAATTAAACGAACTTGAAATAGGAAAAACAGGAATAATTGAAACAGTCGGCGGCGAGGGCTCACTAAGACAGCATTTTCTTGATATGGGTGTTATTCCGGGAAGTGAAATAACACTTGTTAAGTATGCCCCAATGGGAGACCCCGCAGAATACCGTATTCACGGATATGAGCTTACGCTAAGGCTCAATGACGCCAAAGAAATATCAATTCTTCCTTCTGTAAAAGAAGATAAAAACGAACCTCAGCTCAGAAGAGCAAATAAAGCTCCCGTTGTTAAAACAGAACATCCGGGACTTGGTGAGGGCGGAAAATACCACGACCCTACTCACGAAAATCCCCTGCCAGATGATACAGTTTTATCCTTTGCGCTTGCTGGAAATCAGAACTGCGGAAAAACAACGCTTTTCAACCAACTAACCGGGGCTAATCAGCACGTTGGCAACTTTCCCGGCGTTACTGTAGATAGAAAGAGCGGACAGATAAAGGGCCAGCCAAACACCGAAGTTGTTGACCTTCCGGGTATCTATTCCCTATCTCCTTATACAAGTGAGGAAATTGTTTCAAGAAGATATATTCTCGATGAAAACCCAACGGGAATAATCAATATTGTTGATGCAACAAACATCGAACGCAACCTCTATCTTACAATGCAGCTTATGGAACTTGAAGTTCCGATGGTGCTTGCTCTGAATATGATGGACGAGGTTCGCTCAAACGGCGGCTCAGTTCGTATTAACGAAATGGAGGAAATTCTCGGAATACCGGTAGTTCCGATTTCCGCTTCAAAAAATGAAGGCGTTAAGGAATTGATCAGCCACGCAGTACATATTGCAAAATATCAGGAAAAGCCTAAAAGATATGATTTCTGCGATGAAAATGATTTTGGCGGCGCAGTTCACCGAGCTCTTCACGGAATAATGCACTTAATTGAGGACCACGCAAAAGCTGCGAAAATTCCCGTTCGTTTTGCTGCAACAAAGGTTGTTGAAGGCGATAAAACCATTCTCGACGCACTGAATCTTGATAAAAACGAGGCTGAATTTGTTGAGCATATTATAGTTCAGATGGAGCAGGAACGCGGACTTGACAGAGCGGCTGCAATAGCTGATATGCGTTTTTCATTCATAATGAAGCTCGTTAACAAATGCGTTGTTAAGCCGAAAGAGAGCAAGGAGCGCGAAATCAGCAGAAAGATAGATACTGTTTTAACCGGCAAATTTACTGCAATTCCCTCCTTCATAGCAATTATGGCTCTTATTTTCTGGCTGACCTTCGGCGTTATCGGAAAATATCTTCAGGAGCTTATGGAACAGGGCGTTGATTTGCTGACAAAGGCAGTTGACTCAGGGCTGACCGCCTGGCACACGAACGAGGTTGTTCACTCGCTGATAACAAAAGGTGTTATAACAGGCGTTGGAAGCGTTATTGTTTTTCTTCCGATAATCGTTATACTTTTCTTCTTTCTCTCGCTTCTTGAAGATACCGGTTATATGGCAAGAGTAGCTTTCGTTATGGATAAACTGCTCAGAAAAATCGGGCTTTCGGGAAGAAGCATTGTTCCGCTTCTTATTGGCTTTGGCTGCAGTGTTCCGGGAGTTATGAGTGCAAGAACACTCCCCTCTCAGCGCGACAGAAAAATGACAATAGTTCTCATTCCATTTATGAGCTGCTCTGCAAAACTTCCGATTTATGCGCTGTTTTCAGCAGCATTTTTCCCGAAATATGCTGCCCTCGTTATGACAGGACTTTATATTCTCGGAATAATCATCGGAATTTTCCTTGCTCTGATTTCAAAAACAACCTCCTTCAAGGGTGAGGCAGTTCCCTTTGTTATGGAGCTTCCTAACTACAGAATGCCATCCTTCAAAAATACAGTCAGGCTTCTTTGGGATAAGTCAAAGGACTTTTTAACAAGAGCGTTTACAGTTATCTTTCTCGCATCAATTCTTATCTGGTTCTTGCAGACCTTTAACTTCCATCTCGAAATGGTTGACGGCTCAAAAGATAGTATGCTTTCTGTTATTGCGGGCTTCATCTCTCCGATATTTGCTCCGCTCGGCTTCGGCGACTGGAAAATAACAACCTCTCTTATTACAGGCTTTATGGCAAAGGAAAGCGTTGTTTCAACTCTATCCGTTTTAGTTGGAGGAACAAAGGCGCTGACATCATATTTCACTATCAGCTCTGCACTTTCATTCCTTGTTTTCTGTTTGCTTTATACTCCCTGCGTTGCAACGATATCAGCAGTTAGAAGAGAGCTCGGCGGAAAATGGGCAGCAGGAATAATAGTTTTACAGTGCACTGTTGCCTGGCTCGCATCGGGCGCAGTATATCTGATTGCATCATTTTTCTGACACCTTAAACTCGGAACTCGGCACTCGATACTCGAAACTATTTAAACAGGGTGATTTAATTGACAAAACTATTAATCGGTTTTGCAAAAAAGAATAAAGAGGTAGCTGAACAAAGGACAGCGCTATCAAATTTAAGCGGATGGGTTTGCATATTCTGCAATCTTCTGTTGGGCTTTTTAAAGATTGTCATCGGCTCTTTAAGCGGTGCGCTTTCAATAACTGCTGATGCAATTAACAATCTGAGTGACTGCGCGTCAAATATTGTCAGCTTAACGGGAACAAAGCTCTCAAACAAGCCCGTTGACAAAGAACATCCATTCGGTCATGGAAGAATTGAATACATAAGCGCGCTAATTGTTTCACTTTTCATTTTTGTTATGAGCTTTGAACTTGCCAAAAGCTCGATAAATAAAATAATCAATCCGAGCGCAGTTCAGTTTTCAATATGGTATATAATAGCTCTCGGCGCGGCAATAATAGTTAAACTGTGGATGGCGTTTTTCAATTTAAAGCTTTTCAAACTCACCGATAACCTTAATATGAAAGCGCTAAGGCAGGATAGTTTAAACGACTGCATTGCAACACTTTCAACAATAGCCGCTTTGCTCATTTCAAAATTTTTACATTTTCACAGAGCAGACGGAATAATAGGACTCGGCGTTTCGGTTTTCATTCTTATTTCAGGAATACAGATACTCAAAGAGGTCATCTCTCCCCTTTTGGGAGAAGCGCCGTCAAAGGAGCTTACTGAGAAAATTAAAAGCATTATTCTTGAGGATGATATTGTTCTCGGCGTTCACGATTTGATTGTTCATTCTTATGGCGCAGGAAAAATTATTGCCTCCGCTGATGCTGAGGTTAACTCAGATGAGGATATTTTTGCAATTCACGATGTTATTGATAAAGCCGAAAGAAGAATACTCGAAGAACTGAATATAATAATCTGCATACATATTGACCCCATCAGAGTTGAGGATTCCAGAAGATTCGCAATGAGGAAAAAATCAAAGGAAATAATTAAAAGCTTCAATTCTGATTATTCACTCCACGATTTCAGACTCAGAGAAGAAAGCGGCAAGGAGCATATTTTCTTTGATTTAACAATTCCGTTTGAAGATAATATCAAAAAAGAAGAAATCAAAAACGAGATAACAAAGGCACTTGAAAAAGAATTTTCACCAATAGAATTTACCGTTAACGTTGAAAATTCATATATTTAGTACGCCATGGGGACGCACCTCCGAGCGCGCTTCAAATAAGAGTAGTGTCGGTGGAGGAACGTCCCCGTGTGCTGTAGAGGGAACGAATAAAAAACTTGACAAATAGTTTTTACGGCTATATAATTATCTCATCAAAAGCGATGACTAAGAAAAGTAGTACGAAAAAGTTCTCAAAGCGAGTTCGGGGCGGTGTGAGCCGAACAGAGTCAGTCGTATGAAGAACACTTAAGAGCTGCAAGCTGAAAGGAAACGAGTAAGTACGCCGCAAGCCAAGCGTTATAGTGGCAGACTTTAATTACGAAGTCATTGAGAAGCAATATAGGTGGCACCACGGGTACAGTCGCTCGTCCTATAGTAAGGACGATATCGGCTGTATTTTTTATTTTAAATCATAACATATTAGCCTCCCTTGTCAAAGGGAGGGGACCGCTTGCGGTGGAGGGATTTTTGTTTCCTCTAAAATCAATGTAAGGAGAAAAACTATGAAACACACAGACATTAAAGACATTATTGAAAAAGACGGATTTATCGGTAAAGAAGTTACCGTATGCGGATGGGTAAGAACTGCAAGAGACAGCAAGAATGTTGCCTTTCTTGCGCTCAATGACGGAAGCTCATTAAACCATCTTCAGATTGTTATTGATAAAGCAACTCTTTCTGATGTTGATCCCGAGGCAACAAAGCTCGGAGCATCATTAAAGGTTATTGGAACAGTTGTTAAAAACGAAAGAAACAACACAAATGAGGTTAATGCAAAAGAGATTATCGTTCTCGGCAAATGCCCCGGCGATTATCCGCTTCAGAAGAAATTCCAGAAGCTTGAAACTCTCCGCGAAATGCCCCATATCAGGGTTAGAACAAACACCTTTAACGCTGTATTCAGAGTTCGTTCTGTTATGGCTGCTGCTATTCATCGTTTCTTCCAGGAGAGAGGGTATGTTTATATCAACACTCCTCTTATCACAGGCTCGGACGCTGAGGGCGCTGGCGAAATGTTTCAGGTTACAACAATAGGCTTCAATCCTGAATACAAAACCGCCGAGGAATATTATTCAAACGATTTCTTCGGCAAGAAAACAAGCCTTTCTGTTTCAGGTCAGCTTGAGGGTGAAATAGCAGCAATGGGACTTGGTAAAATCTATACCTTCGGTCCGTCATTCCGAGCTGAAAACTCAAACACTCAGCGCCATGTTGCAGAGTTCTGGCATATTGAGCCCGAAATTGCCTTCTGTGAACTCGAGGACTTAATCGAAATTGCAGAAGAAATGATTAAATATGTTGTTAAAGACTATATGGAAAAATGCCCGGAAGAGCTTAAATTCTTCGAGGACCGCTTTGAAAAGGGCTTAACAGAAAAGCTCCTTTCGGTTGTAAACAGTGATTTCGCAATAGTTGACTACACAGACGCTATTGATATTCTTCAAAAGGCTGATGTTAAGTTTGAGTTCCCCGTTGAATGGGGCTGCGACCTTCAGAGTGAACACGAAAGATATATAACCGAGGTTGTATATAAGAAGCCTGTTTTCTTAATCAACTATCCAAAGGGAATCAAGTCCTTCTATATGAAGCAAAATCCCGACGGAAAAACCGTTGCTGCAACAGACCTTCTTGTTCCCGGTGTTGGTGAGATAATCGGCGGAAGCGAAAGAGAAGCTGATTATGATAAACTCATTGCCGCAATGAAAGAAAAAGGAATGGGTCTTGAGGATTATGAGGCATATCTCGACCTTAGAAAGTACGGCTCTGTTCCCCACTCAGGTTTCGGCCTCGGATTTGAAAGAATTATTATGTACTGCACAGGAATGGCAAACATCCGCGACGTAATTCTCTATCCGAGAACAGTCGGAAACATCAAATAAGTGCCATAGGGCATAAGGCATAGTGCATAGTTATTAAAACAAAAAGGAGGAATCAGGTATGACAGTATATCCAAAGGGATATCAATCCTCATTAAGTCAGAAGCAAACTCAAAAAGCAATTAAAACAGTTAAAGATACCTTTCAGAATACTCTTGCAAAAACACTTGAGCTCGATAGAATTACAGCGCCTTTAATCGTTACAAAAGCAAGCGGCATAAACGATGACCTCAACGGCGTTGAACGAAAAGTTCATTTCACTATGAAGAATGTTCCGGGTGAAGCTGAAGTTGTTCAAAGTCTTGCAAAGTGGAAAAGGCAGGCGCTTTATCGCTACGGCTACAAGCCGGGCGAAGGCATCTATACAGATATGAATGCAATTCGCCGCGACGATGATACTGATAATCTTCATTCGATGTTTGTTGACCAGTGGGACTGGTGCAAGGTTATAACCAAAGAACAAAGAAACATTGAATATTTAAAAGAAACAGTTCAAAAGATTGTTGGCGCAATTTATGAATCAAATAAAAAAGTCAGGGAGCAATACCCTGTTTTGAGTTTTGATATGAAAGAAGAAGTTTTCTTCATAACAACTCAGGAGCTTGAGGATATGTATCCTGACTTAACTGCAAAGGAAAGAGAAAACGAAATAACAAAAGAGCATAAAACTATTTTCCTTATGCAGATAGGCGGCAAGCTTAAAAGCGGCGAAAAGCACGACGGAAGAGCGCCCGACTATGATGACTGGAGTCTCAACGGCGATATTCTCGTCTGGAACGATTTACTCGAATGCGCCTTTGAGCTAAGTTCAATGGGAATAAGGGTTGATGCTGAAAGTCTCCACGCTCAGCTTAAAGAAGAAAATCTTCTTGAAAGAGAAGAATTTGATTTTCATAAATGTATTCTTGATAACACCTATCCCCTCACCATCGGCGGCGGAATAGGTCAGTCAAGACTTTGTATGCTCCTTCTTCAGAAAGCGCATATCGGCGAGGTTCAGTGTTCAATCTGGAGCGATGAAATGAGAGAAGAATGCAAAAAGCAAAATATAATTTTGCTTTAATTATAAATTGAGAGTTGAGAATGAAGAATTTAGGTTTCTCACTTCGTTCGGTCAATTAAGGAACAGTAATATGAACGATAATAAAGACATCAGATATGTTGGTGTAAAAGAAAACCTGGCTTACGGCTTTGCAAACGCGGGTCAGGTTTTCGGTTATAATATGGTTGCGGGCGGCTATCTCTCCCTGTTTTTCACAAAGGTTTTCGGAATACCGGGAAAAGCCGTTGCAACAATGATTTTAATTCTCGGAATATGGGATACAATCAACGACCCTCTCATGGGCGGAATTATCGACAGAACAAGAACTCGATACGGCAAACTCAGACCGTATTTATTAATTGTTCCCATTCCGCTTGCAGTTGCAACAATAATGCTTTTTGCGGGTCCTGAAATCTTAGCCGATGCAAAAACAACAACAATTAAAATAGTTTATATGTATATCTCATATTTCATATGGGAGTTTTTCTACACCATCGGCGATGTTCCGTTTTGGGGTATGAGCACTGCTATATCACCCTCTCCAAGCGACAGAACAAGGGCAATTTCAACAGCCCGCTTTATTTCAAGCATTCTCGGAGGGCTTTCAACAACCTTCCTCGTCATTATGATGGATTTATCAAATAACGGCAAATGGAGCATAACTCTTTCCCAGGATTTCTTAATTCTTGCAGTTGTTTCAGCGTTTATGCTCATTTTTGTTTTCTCGCTTGCAGGAAGAAAAACAAAAGAAAGAGTTGTTCAAAGCATAAAAGAGCCCTCAGTTTTAGAGGGATTTAAAATAATGCTTAAAAACAAGCCGCTTATGATGATTATTCTCGGCAATGTTATCGGAACCTTAACAGGTCTTGCAGGCGTTTTTCAAACCTATTATTTCTCCGAGGTTCTAAATCTCAATTCTGCGGTCTTATGGATAAGCCTTCCCGGAACAATTTTCGGCTTTTTAACCTATCTTCTTATACCTAAGCTGAAAAAGAAATTTGATAACCGCCAGATTGTTATGCTTAATATAATTGTTCGCTGTGTTGTTGGAACAGTTGTATTTTTCGCAGGGCTGAAATTCTATAACAATTCCATTCTTGTTATATCAATTCTTCTTATGCTTCAGAACTTCATTTTCAGCTTCTTCAACACAATCAATGCTGTTATCCCAACCGAAATGATTGGCGACACAGTTGACTATATGGAATGGAAAACAGGCGAAAGAAACGAGGGCGTTTCGTTTTCTGTTTTAACCTTTGTCGGCAAACTTTCAGGCTCGGTTTCAACCTCTTTGGGAACTGCACTTCTTCCTGTTATAGGTCTTTCGTTTAAAACCGACAGCCTCGGCAACAGAACAACCATCAAGGGCGACAAAACCGATTTATATATCTGGGCGCTTTTCACCCTTGTTCCCTGGCTCTTAGGTCTGCTTTCGCTGATTCCATATTTCTTCTACGATTTAACAGGAGAGCGCCTTGAAATCATCCGCTCGGATATGAAAGAAAGACGCCACGAGCTTTCAAAGGAGGTGTCGGAAAATGAAGAATAATTCAAAATGTCCCAAATGCGGCGAAAGGCTCAGCCCCTTCTATATGAAGCAAACCTGCCCCAAATGCGGCGTTAACCTTATGTATTACAAGCTTGACGAGCGCCTTGAAGCAGACGCAAAGCAGGCGCAAAAGGAGGTTGACGCGGTCAATCGCTTTGGCGATATGCTCAAAGCCTCAACCATAAAAACACCGTGGCACATCATAAGGCTGATTCTTTTCTTCACTCCCCTGCTTTCAATGCTTCTGCCGATGTTTTGGGCAGGGCATAAAAAGGTTTCGCTGCTTGCATTCATCCTCTGCATTGTTAATCACGGCTTTGATTTTGCTTCGCTGACGGCGGACAAATCCTATCTCTTTGCAGTTCTTGCAATTATCGGCGTTATTGTTTTTTCACTTGCCGTTATCATTGCTTCCCTGTTTTCAAGCACTGAAAACGGGTTTAAGAGGAATATGATGTTCAGCGCTTTTAACGCATTTGTTTTGGTGATGTTTTCCGAGCTTGTAAGATTTTTCGACGGAAGAGTTTTAATCGGATACGCTGTAACTCTCTTAATCTATGCGTTTGAATTTATGCTGCATTATTTATGTCAAACAGATAAAAACAGCAGAAAATTCAGATACACAGTTGCGTCAGTTATTCTGACATTGGCTTTAACTTTAACGATTTTTTATCCGTATGCTCAGGTAATTCGCACCGTTGATAAAAGCGAAAGCACCCTTCGTGTTGTTTCCTTCAATGTTGCAGCCCCCTGGGGCAGCAGCTTTGACGATACGGCAAGTGAGGACAGAGTTATTCGCTTTGCGGATTATATGGAAGCGTCCTCCCCCGATTTAATCGGAACTCAGGAGCTCAATTCCGAATGGCTTGAAAAACTCGGAAAGCTTCTTCCCGACTACGAAAGCTATGCCGTTAAACGAGGTGGTGACAGTGATGAAAGAACAAGCGAAATGAACGGAATATTCTGGAACAAAAATGTTTTCAAAGCCCTTGAAACAAACACCATATGGCTATCAGCCACTCCCGAAAAGGAAAGCCGCTTCACCTTCACCGATAAAAACGGCAAAAAAGAGGAAGCGGGCTGCAACAGAATTTGTTCATATGCAATTCTTGAAGATAACAAAAGCAATAAATACGCTTTTCTAAATACTCACCTTGATAATTCAAGTGAAGAGGCGAGAAATTTCTCAGCAGGGCTGATAAAAAGTAGAATTGATGAAATAAAAAATCAATATAGAGAAATTAAAATCATTCTCACAGGTGATTTTAATCAGACAAGTGAAGATAAGGCGTATAAAACAATCGCTGAAACGCTTATTAATTCACAAATGATAAATAATGAAGTTAAGGCAACCTATCAGGAATGGGGCTACAGAGATACTGGCTTTCTTCCCATTGATTTCATTTTTATAAGTGATAATATGAAAATAAAAGGTTGCGGCTATCTCGACGATTTAAGAGAGGGCTACATCAGTGACCACTACGGAATATACACGGATATTCAGAAATAGTTATAAAAATTAAGCAGTCGGTTTCAGGCGAAACTGACTGCTTTATTTTAATATGCTTTTATGATATTTTTTATCATCTTTATATCTCTTTTTTTGCTTATGCTTTTTGGTCCCTTATATTCAACAAGCGCACTCGGAATGCCGAGGTTTTTGTTGACCCAAGCTATTATATAATGACTGTCAGCACCAAAACTTCCGATATATTTATGGAAGCCCTGCGCTTTATTGATTATTCTGCAAAGATTATACGAGCCGAGTGTTTCGTTTAGCCAACCATGCATATTGAGATAAACATTCGGCTTGCACTCTTTGATGAAATCTCTGAGTTTTCTTGACTCAAGCGCTTTAAACGGCCCAAAATCACGGTTCATATCAACATGCTTTGCAGTACATCTTCCGTATGCCTTTGAGCATGCACGAAGATTGTTTCTTCCTGAAATCGTTCCATCGGGGTTAGCGCATGGAACGATAACTAATCTGTATTTTCCAAGCTCAGAGGAATGAGTTGCAAAATATTCAATCAGTCTGTTTGCCTCAGCAACAAGCTTCTTGCCGTCCTTTGCATAAAAGTCCTCAAATCCGTGAACCGCAAAATCCATAAACAGGGTTTTTTTATACTTTCCTGTTTTTGCATTGGTAATAATATATCCCTCAAGAGGACGTCCGTTAACTGATTTACCATACTTAACACGTTTTACATTATCTCTGTCAAGAGAAAGCTGATATGAATTCCGGCTGAGAGAAAGTGATTCATTGATAACCTTAAACTTTCTCTGTGCTTTAATATTATCATAATTTGTTGTAAGCGAAACAGTAACGGTTCCTTTTTTTGCTCCAACGGCATAAGTTTTATCTTTAATCCAAAGAATTTTTTTATCGGAAGTATGGATTCTTACTGTTTTGTCGGCATATTTGCCCGCTTTAAAGCTAATTTTGAATTTATGGTTATTTGAACCTTTTTGAATTTTAGTATTAGCGTCTGCAATTTTTAAGCTCGGAGCGCTCTTTGAAACAGTAACCTTGCATTTGTCAGAAACACCGTTATATGTTTTAAAGGTTATTGTTACAACTCCCGATGTCTTACCTTTAACAACTCCGTTTTCATTTACTGTTGCAATTTTATCATCCGATGACACGAAGCTCTTTTCATTTGCAGTTCCACCGCTTATTACATAATCAAGATTATATGTTTTTTTAACGCCGATAAGAATATTATGTGCGCTGAGTTTAACCTTCGAAGGCGCAGAATCAACCTCAACCCTGAAATGTTTATTTATTGTATATTCAACTTCCCGGTTGATTGTTTCTCCTGTTTCTTCATCAATCGTTTCTTCATTTTCAAAGATATGACGGGTAATTATAATTGAGGTTTTACCCTTCTTCATACCTGTTACAATACCATTTTCATCAACTGTTGCAATTGATGTGCTTTTTGATTCATAAGTATAAACATTATCGGATTTGTTTTCATCGGCAATGAAATCATATACGTTGATTTCCTCGCCTTTTCCGATTGTTGCAGTTTCTTTATCTAAAACAATTTTTTCTGACGAGTCTAACGCACTGGCATTAAACGCAGGAAAAATCAGAACTGCTAACAAGAATGTCAGAATACAAATTCTTGAAATTTTTAATCTCATTGTGTTACTCCCGTTGTTTCTAAAAAACTTAGCTAAGCTCTCAAAAACTTAGCTAAGGAAATACTAATATTTATTATTTATAGATAACGCACTTTGTATTCTTAGGAATCTTGTTATAAATCCATTTTGCATTTTCAATTTTAAGTCTGATACATCCGTGGGAAAGGTTTGCGCCAAGTCTCGGATTTACTACTCTGACAGGTTTGCTTGCCTGTGAATATAAAACAGAATGGAAGTTATATCCTCCTGTAATTCTTGATGCGTACCAGCAACGAATCTGAGCTGAGTCAAAATAAACCTGATGGAAAGGCTTTCCGCCTGAAGGGCCCATAAGGAATGTTCCTGACGGAGTCGGTGTTGCGGGAGCGCCGATTGTACAAGTCCAATAGTTAATAAGTTTCCAGTCGCCCTTTTTTCCTTTGAAAACGCCAACCTTGTGGGTGCTCTTATTTACAAGGATTAAATATTTAGTCGGACTGCTTATCTTATTTGCTTTTCTCTTCATCATCTGCTTAGCAGAAATAAGCTGACCTTTTTTATTAAACTTATATGTTTTTCCGTTAATTTTAACTGTTCCTGTTGCAGCTCTGCCAAGTGTTTTCTTTTTAGGACTGAAATAGTATTTTTCTGCCTTAACTGTTTTCCAGCCTGTTACCATTTCAGATTTTATGTTGAAATAATAACGATAGCTGCCTATTTTTTTGAGTCCCTTATATGCTTTATAGCTTTTTTTGTCGAAATAATAACGTTTCTTTCCAACAGTTTTCCAGCCTTTAACAGCCTTATAATTCTTGCCGAAATAATAGCGGTTACCATCAATAACCTTTAAGCCTTTAACTGCTTTTCCGTTATTCTTGCTGAAATAATACTTTTTACTGTTTATTGTCTTGAGACCTTCTTTTCTCTTTCCGCTTGTTCCAAAGAAATAAGTAGCCCCGTCGATTTTAGTAAGTCCTGTTGTAGCCTGACCGTTTTCAGGTGAGAAATAGTATCTTTCTCCGGATATAGTTCTCCAGTTATGCTGCATAATGCCTTTTTCACTGAAATAATAGTAAGCATTATCTATCTTTTTAAGACCTGTTACAGCCATCGTTGTTTCAGGGCTGAAATAATAATCATAACCGTTGATTGTTTTAAAGCCTGTAACAGCAACGCTGTTTTCATAATATATAGTATGGTCTTCATTCCATCCGTTAAGTTCATCAGCAAAAACACTAAACGAAGCGAAGGTGCTGAGCATCAGAACGAATGAAAGAAAAAGGCTTAAACTTTTAACTAAAACTGTCTTTTTCATATTCTTGTACCTCCAAATCAATAACAGAATAATATTATAATAATATTAATACTTTGTCAATAATTTATACACAAAAAAGTTGAAAAACTATATTATTCACAAGTGTAATTATTCTAAAGAGTTTTTCATTATAAGTTATCTGTACTTTTCAGTTTCAGAATGATATAATTATTATAGATTGAAATTTCTGAAAAGGAGAAATAAAATGAAAGCCAAAGAACTGATAATTAATAAAAAACGCAATGTTACCCTTACTGCATATATTCAGAAAACAGGCGGAGAATTCTCAAACATTGAAAATCGCCCCGCAATTATTATTCTTCCGGGCGGAGGATATAATTTCTGCTCAGACAGAGAAGCTGACCCGATTGCATTTGTTTATCTCAAAGCAGGATTTCAGACATTTATTCTCAGATATTCCGTTGGAGAGTATAAACAGTGGCGCAATCCGCTTGATGATTATGAAAAGGCATATAAACTGATTTGTAAAAACAGCAGCAAATGGAATATTGATACAAACAGAATTGCAGTTATCGGTTTTTCCGCAGGCGGCCATCTTGCAGGTTGCACTGCAACTATTTCAAATTGCAAGCCTGACGCAGCCATACTCGCCTATCCTGTTTTAAACCGAAAAACTGCTGATAAATACAGTGAAGAAGCGCCCGATGTTGTTGCCTGCGTTGATAAAAACACCTCTCCCTGCTTTGTTTTCGCAAGCAGAAATGACAATACCGTTCCCGTAGAAAACACTATTGAGTTCATTGATGCGCTAAATAAAAACGGCGTTAATTTTGAATGCCATATTTACAGCGACGCGCCCCACGGATTTTCTGTTGCAGATGAAACTGTTAATTCGGCATCACTTGAAATGTGTAGCAGAACTCCAAATTGGACTTCAGACAGCGTTTCCTGGCTTAAAGAAGTACTAAAAGGATAATCTACATCAATACACACTTGAATTATTGTCATAAATATTTGTCTTTTTGTATTGAATAAAAAGAGTATAAATAAATTGTATTTTATTTTACACAAGTTTTTGTGTTTTGAAAATTATATTTGATTATTGTTTGGAGTGTAGAAAATGAAGGACCTTGTTAGAAAAATTCATTCAACTGTTTTTCCCAAGGCAAATGAAAAGGTCACATTGCAGGAGACAAAGTTATCGCGGCTTTCGCAAAGGTTTTCAGCGAAGTTTTCGGCGAAGAATATGTTTATCGTTTCGGCGGAGATGAGTTTTTAGTTGTAAGAGAGGCAACAACAGAGGAAGCCTTCAACAGCGAAAAAGAAAAAAACACAGTACATAAAAAATTAAGATAGGTTTAACACCTATCTTAATTTTTTAGTTTTAGTCTTACTGCATTTCTATGTTTTCTGTTAAAATATCCTCTTTGAATTCTTCGTTCATTTCCGGATATGCTGAAAGCATCGGCTCAACCTTCTTGCCTTTTTTTCTGTCAAAATAGTTCTTTGTAATCTTAACAACAAGACCGTTGAGAGCGATAAGACAAATTAAGTTTGGAACCGCCATAAGTCCATTAAATGTATCGTCAATGGACCAGATTAATTCACTGTGGATTGTTGATGATGCTGCGATAAGAATAACATAGATTACTTTGAAAACAGTTACAGCATACTTCTGTTTTCCGCCTTTGAGCCAGCTGAAGCAGAATTCAACTGCTTTTTCACCGTAGTATGACCAGGCAATAACCGTTGTAAATGCGAAGAGCGGCAATATAATTGAGAATACTGCTGTTCCGAAAGCGCCGAAATTAGTTGAAAACATATTCATCGACATAACGCTGTCTTCCATATCGGCTGAAAGAGTTGTTAAATCAAAAGTTGTCAGGAACATGAACGCAGTTAAGGTGCAGATAATGAAACTGTCAAAGAAAACCTCAAAAACACCCCAAAGTCCCTGTTTAACAGGCTCTCTTGTTTCAGATGCTGAATGAGCGATAACAGAAGAGCCAAGTCCTGCTTCATTTGAGAAAACTCCACGCGCCATACCTTTTTTTATGACCTGTGCAAATGAATATCCGAGTATTCCGCCGCCTGCTGCTTTGAAATTAAAGGCTTTTGAAAAGATTAAAACAAATGTTTTCGGAAGGTTTTCAATGTTCATAATAATAGCGATAACAGCCATTATAATAAAAAGAAGCGACATAAACGGAACTAACATTGAAGCAACCTTGCCGATTCTTTTAATTCCGCCGATAATAACAACAGCGGTAATAACAGCAACAATAATACCAACAATCAATCGTATATTCTGAGTATTTTGGGACGCTGTCATTCTTGCATATGCCTCAGAGAGAGTTCCTGATATTTTATTAGTCTGAACGCCGCTCATACCTATAGCAGCAAAGATACAGAAAATTGACGCAAGATATCCGAGCCACTTCCATTTAAGACCGTATGCGATATAATAAAACGCACCGCCGGAAAGATGACCGTCTTTATCCTTTTTTCTGAAATATAATCCGAGAACATTTTCAGAGTAATTAGTCACCATTCCGAAGAAGGCTGAAACCCACATCCAGAATACTGCACCCGGTCCGCCCGTAAGAATAGCCGATATAACGCCAACAATATTACCCGTTCCAACTGTTCCCGATATGGCGGTTGAAAAGGCTTCGAACTGTGATACAGAATGCAGTCTGTTATCCTTTTCTTTTTTCTTTCCCATGCCCTTTAACGTTGGTATAATCGTTGTATTGAGCGAATCCGAGAAATGCTTTATCTGGAGTCCTTTAGTTCGAACAGTAAGTAAAATTCCTGTTCCGAGGATTAAGATGATAACCGGCCATCCCCAGACAATGCCGTTAACGGTATTATTGATTTTTTCAAGCGTATTGATCAAATTTTCCCACATAGTTTTCTCTCCTTGAAATAATAAAAGGTCGGCAGAATTTGCTGACCCAAAAACCCAAAGACAGTATTAACTATCTGAGAAATGCCCCGTCCTTTTGCCTGAGAGATTCACAGATAACTCTGCTTGCACCTTCGGCACCCATAAATGGAATTCTCCGGGGTTTGTCAGCAAACAGTTCATTATCCTGAGCGTGTTACGCCTTCGGCGCTGTAAAAATACAGTCCTTTCCTGTATGCTTCACCCAACCTTTTTAATTGTGAAAGTATTTTAGCACAGTTAAAAGCCTTATGCAACACTTTTTTAAGATTTTATATTTTTGCACTCTTAATAACAACAAATCCCTCATATTATATGAAGGATTTGTTGTTATTTATTACTGATATCTGAAACAAAGCATTGTCATATCGTCAAACTGATCGCATCCGTTAACAAATTCATCAACTGATTTTTTAACGTTTTCAATAATCTGCTCAGTGCTGCAATCTTTAGAATTTTCAAAGACTTCAATCAAACGCTCTTCTCCAAATAATTCATGATTTTTGTTTTCTGCTTCTGTAATACCGTCAGTATAGAGATAAACCATATCGCCCTTATTTAAAGTCAACATATGCTCTTTATATGGAATATCTTCCATTCCGGCGAGAATAAAGCCGCTTTTTGCCTTGAGAAAATCTGTTTTACCGTCCATAACTGTAACAGGAGGATTGTGACCCGCGTTAACATATGTAATTTCACCGCTAAGCAAATCTAAAACGCCAACCCACAGTGTTACAAACATTTCTGCATCATTTCTTGCGCAAAGAGCATTGTTTGCAATTTCAACAGCATTTGACAGTTCCGGAATATCCCTGATGCAGTTCTGAAGAGTTATTTTCGAGTTAGCCATAAACAGCGCAGCAGGAACTCCCTTACCCGAAACATCACCGATTACAAATGCAATTCTGTCTTTATCAACAAAAAAGACATCATAAAAATCTCCGCCAACCTCTTTAGCTGCGTCCATTGATGCGCTGACATCAACCTCGCTTCGTCCGGGGTATTCTTCGGTAAGACTCGGCAATAGTGAATTCTGAATAACATTTGCAACCTCAAGTTCAGATTGCATACGCTTCTTTTCAAGAACAATATTTCGCTGACGTTCAGTATATTTTATAATACTTATCATCATAGCAAAGCCTAAAGAATTAATTGCAATAAAAGGTAGAGCAATCTGTTTTACAATATCCAGCGCAGTTTCAAACGGCTTAACCATAATAAGAACAACGCCTAAATGAAACGCTTCCATTGCTGCACTGATAAACAATGCCCAAAGCGGCTTTGTAATATGATTATGGTCAAACTTTGATAAAATTCCACATATAAGACCGATACAGCAGGTTGCAACAACACATGCCTGAGCGGTTATTCCTCCGAGCGATAAACGGTGAAGCCCTGCAATAAGACCGGCAATAATTCCCCCAAGAGGACCACCGAGAAATCCTGAAAGCATCGGGCCAATATCACGAACAGAAATAACTGCTCCGTTAAGCTCAAAACCTGATATATTACCATAAATTCCAAAAATACCGCCAATCAGACCCGAAAAAACGGAATACATCCATTGACTCTTTTGCTTTTCCATCCATTTATTAATGATATCGTTGCTTCCGATAAATGCCGCAATGAGGAGTATAACGGCAAGCGTACCTATCATTTTTGAAAAAAGGAAATCCATATCACTCATAAAAACACCCATTTCTATGTTTTCATTTAAAATCAGAATTAATGCTCTGTATTATAACATAAAAATTGATAAATGTCTATTTTACCATATAATATTTTTCAGTTTATATGAATTAAAATAGCGCATCCGAAGATACGCTTTTTTTAATCCTTATCATCTTTTTCAGCAGAAGCTAACTGAGCTTCTTTCTTTTTCTTTATAGTTTTGATAATTTTATTAGCAACTATCACTGTAATTCCGCCGAATACAAAATACATAATAATTCTGAATATCTTAACAAAAACAAGGGATATTTTTTCAGCAGCCTCCACCGTTTTTGCATATCCTGTTGCTATATAGGTTAAAAACTCTGTTATTTTTTTAAGAATATCAATCAGGTTGTTAAGCTTTTTTATCATAATTCTTCTACCCTTCTTAGCAAGAATTTAAACAATTGTTTAAACATATTATAACATATACTAATATCAAAATCAAATCATTCTTTTGCCATATCTTTACTCATGAAGAAGATTGACGTCATATCAATATTATGATATAATTTGACTATAATAATTATACAAGAGGTGTTAATATGCCAACAATCAGACCCAGTGCAGATTTAAGAAATAATTATAACGAAATCTCTGCTTTTTGCCATCAGTATTCCGAACCTGTTTTCATTACAAAAAACGGTAAAGGTGATCTTGCTGTTATGAGTATTGAAGAATATGAAAGGCTTTGCGGAAAATTCGAATTATATAACCTTTTAAATGAAGGACTTAAAGCAGAAAGAAACGGAGAGTTAAAGTCGTTTGACAGTGTTGTAAGCGATTTGAAGAAAGGGTTAGAGTAATATGTATAAAATCGTTATTACTAATCCTGCCGAAAATGATTTGAGAGATGCAATATCCTATATTTCAAATAAGCTGAAAAACAAAATCGCTGCAAAAAATTTGCTTGATGAAACAGAAAATATGATTAATTCGCTATCGGATATGCCTGAAAGATATTCTGTTGTAAATGATGCCGTTCTTGCTGCACAAGGCATAAGAATGATAAATATAACAAACTATTCAGCTTTTTATGTTGTTCGTGAAGAAAGCAAGTCTATAACTGTTCTGCGTTTTCTTTTTTCAAGACGGGATTGGATAAACATACTCAAAGATTAAAAACAAACAGGCTTTCGCAAATTATGTGATAGCCTGTTTATTTTAATAGCTGAATTATTTTCTGAATGGTTTTTCAGAGAGATAATATCAAGGAAAAATGAATAACCCAATATGTACAACAATCCGTACACGCATTTTATGGTGCAGGTCAAGGAGAGTATAGAAATATTTGACTTTGCATATCTGTTTTGATATAATCAAATAGTCAGGTACACCTGTTCCCATTCCGAACACAGCGTTAAGACTTGATAATCTACAATAAGAGATGCTGTTACATCGACCTGTCACGACGTGGCAGGTCTGTATTATTTCGGAGGGAATTATGGATATTACGTTTAAAACCGATAACGGAGTTTTTAATTACAGAGTGTGCGCCATTATCAAGTATAATAACAAACTGCTCGCTATGAAGAATGACTATTCCCCATATTATTTTCTGCCCGGCGGAAGAGTTGATTTGCACGAAGACGCCGACACTGCTATTAAAAGAGAACTAAAAGAGGAACTCGGTATTGACGCTGATATTGTACGACCGCTTTGGTTTGTTCAGAGCTTTTTTATTGAAGATGAAATTAAAGAAAAGTTTCACGAGCTTTGTATTTATTATTTGGTTGATGTGTCCGATACAGACCTTATAAATCACGAACGCTTTGAAGGACTCGTAACGTGGAATCACGAAGTGTTTGAATGGCTTGATATAGATACGATAAAGGAGCAGTATCTGTATCCGCTTTTCATAAAGGAGAAAATTAACGATTTGCCGGAGCAATTTGAAATGCTTACGGAATATGAGTATTAAGAAAAGGAATACATATGCAGCAGAACATTTATGATGATGTAAAATTCTTTGATGAATACAAAAAAGTTCGGTTTAGCAAAAACAGCTTTAACGAACTGTTGGAACAACCGGCGATAAACAGTTTGCTCCCCGATTTGAACGGAAAGACGGTATCGGATTTAGGTTGTGGCTTTGGATTTAACTGCAAAGAATTTGCAAAGGCAGGCGCTAAAAGCGTAGTCGGAATTGATTTGTCCGAAAAAATGATTGCACAAGCAAATGAGAATAACAAGCTTGAGAACATTACTTATATAAATATGAGTATGACGGATATTGACCAAATAACCGAACAATTCGACCTCATTTACAGTTCGCTTGCTTTCCACTATATAGAAGATTTTGAAAATCTGATTGCTAAAATCTATAATAAGTTGAATACAAACGGAGTTCTGTTATTCTCGCAGGAACATCCTATTGTAACCGCCGTAAAGAATAACGGCGATAACTATGTGAAAAAGCTCAACGGTAGCATTAAGGGCTATCTGCTCAACAATTATGCCGATATGGGTATCAGAAAAGAAAAGTGGTTTGTTGACGGAGTTGAAAAATATCACAGGACAATTAGCTATATCTTTAATACTCTTATAAAATGCGGCTTTATTATTGAAACGGTAGAAGAACCTCTGCCAAGCGAAGAAGCACTAAAAAAGCGAGAAGGATTGAGCAAAGAATTTATTAAACCCACATTTCTAATTATAAAAGCGAGAAAAGTATAACGAAAGCCTCGGCGATGCCGAGGCTCTTTCATATATAATTAAGATTTTTCATATAGCTTAAACAGCGGTTCCTTTTTTAACCATTCAGAAACGTGTAATATTTTTTTGTTTGAAAGACAGGAATTTGCTAACCAATTTAACGAAACATATTTTGTATATGTATCATAATTCGGAAGCGATACAAAACACTGCTGTTCAAATAAACGTCCTTCTTCTTGGCTGATCTTTTTTCTTACGGTCTTAAATTTGCATGTTTTTGTTAAAGGATCAATCTTAACCATGGAGTACTTTAAAATGTTAAAACGCCCCACAACTGCTTGATATGGTGTATACCTACAGTTTTCGGGTCGAATATTATGGATTAAGCATTTTTCATCCGTGTGAAAAACGCATTGCTTTCTCTTATCAATGTTATTTTTTAATTCCGTCTTTTCATTAGGCAGTAAATACTGAATATTCTCTTTGATTTTTGACCACTCATCAGCATTTACAAAGACATTTGCTCCTATACAACAGTACCCCTTGCACTGACACTGGCGGCAAATATTCCAATAATTCTCTTCTTTATATAGCACTTCAATTATTGAATCCAAAATCTCCATAACTTGCCTCAATATAATTAATTGTAAAAACAGTTGACTTCAAAGTATTTAAACCGATAAGCGTTTTTCAAAGTTTATTCTAATGTACTATATCATCAAGTAGTCTTGAGTAAGACTGATTATCATTTACAGTTTTAACGAATTCCTGCATATAGTACTCATCAACTGCTTTCATTTTGTTTGCTAAATCTTTAGCTTTACCAGTGAAAAACCTGTCGTAGTTCTTGGTAATATGAGATAGGTAATATCTAATATAGGTATCGCTGTCAGCATTTTCGTTTAAATCTATTTTGTTATCAATAATAGCATACATGGGATTGTTATAATTACCAATTCCTATTAAACTTCTGGCTATCCCCATAACGCCGACAGCATCTAGTTTATCAGCGTCATATAGTATTTTTGCTTCAATAGTTTCTTGATTGCCATAACTGTTATTGTTATGATATTTTATCGCATCGCATACGGCTTCAATCTTATCTTTAGGGAAACTGATGCTATTCAAAAAATTGTATGACATTTCTGCCCCAACAACAGCGTGATTCTTCTTTTTACCATCTCTTCCAATATCATGCAAAAGGGCTGCAGTAATAAGAATATCATAATCGACATTGTTTTCGCCGTCAGCAAAAAACAAACAATAATTAAGGACTCTGTAAACATGCTCTTTATCATGAGCAGATTCCTTAACGCATTCCAACATAAATGATTCTATAGTTTTAAACAACTCTTTATTCATTTTTTCACCGCCATTTGCTGATATAAATGATAATACCATAATTGCTGAAAATATGCAATTTTATTATCGAAAATCGGTTGCTAAACGGTTGGCAAGTGGTTGGCGTTCAGGCAAACTCAAGTCAACTAATGGCAACCCAAGTCAGCCATTGAAAAAAACGCATATTGCATATAATGCCTGTTTAAGCCAATTTAGAGCGATTTGCATAAAAATAAGACGGGTTAAAAAACCCGTCCCGTTGGTCGAGGTGACAGGACTTGAACCTGCGGCATCTTGCTCCCAAAGCAAGCACTCTAGCCAAACTGAGTTACACCTCGAAAAATTATCTCAGCGTTCAAATTGCTGTATCACTTTTTGAACGCTTTGATATTTTATAATATTATAGTTGTTTTGTCAAGAAATTTATTTAAGAAATGTTATTATTATAAGCGCAATTATGAGAATTGCTGCAACTGAGACGAAAAACTTTGCTGCTCTTGATATTGCATCAAACATATTCGTTGGGCAGAGCTGCATTATTGCGTACTTGATTTTATTCTTAACTCTTTTACCGACAATGTTTTTATATCTTAAATCAAAGGTTTTAAGCGTTCCGTCTGAATATAAATCAATAACCCTTGTTCCCCTGTCTTTACCGGGACCATATACATTGAAACCTGCGCCCTGGGTATAGCCGACATCAATTCCGTTAATATCGCCGTTGAAGGAATTATTATGGTCGTGTCCGAAATATAGTCCTCTGACGTCTCCTTTTTCAGTAAATGCTGCAAATTCTCCGCTGTTTTCCTGAGGGTCGGCAGGGGATTCCTTCATAAAGCCTGTTTCGTTGACTCTTTCTTTATTGAGAACAAAGTACTCGCCGTCATGAGTTCTGAAACCTCTGACTGCTCCCCTCTTTGTTCTTTTAACCCTTGTTAAGAGTTCGAAAACCTCGCATACGGGAATATGCTGAATAACAACTGAGGGAATCGGCTCGCCGTTTTTTTCTATGTAGCTGTCCCTTGTTTTTTTATACCACTCAATCTGGTTTTCGTGAACATTATCATAACCGATTTTCAGACTGGAATGGCTGTCGAAAAGATAGAGAAGATATTTAACTTCTTCCCCGTCTTTTATCTCGTAACAAAAATTACCTGTTCCGTCTATATCGGGTGTTGTTTCGCCTATGAAGCAAGGGAATTTTTTATATATTTCAAACTGCTCGGCATTGGATAATCCAACCTGTCTGTCGTGATTTCCGAAGCATATTGCAAATGGAATATTTCTCTTTGAAACAGGCTCTGTAAGCTCTCTTAAAACTCTTTCAACCTCGCTTGCGTTCCCTTTGAAATTGCGTTTTCCCCATATCTGGTCGCCGCTATATACAACCATATCGGGCATTGCTTCATCAAGGGAGGCGTTGATTAGTCTCAGAGTATCTTCATTTACCCTTTTTCCCTCCTGGGTATCGGCAATCATAAGTATTCTGAATTTATTATCCTTAAATTCGAGTTTCATCAATTCTCCTCCGAGGCTCCGCTGTTCATTTTGGAATGTCTTTCAACAAGAACATCGAGCATTTTCTGGTGCTCCTTTGTTGAGATTTCATACTTAATAGTTGGAATAATTGCAATGGCGTATGCTATTGCTGCGGGAATTGTCAGAATAAACCACATAGCCTTTGAATACTGTGCATAGTCCCTTGCAAAGCTTGCGCCGTTTTCAAGGGCTTTGTTCATTTTATCAATATTAACATCGGTGTAGCCGACATAGTTATAAACATAAGCTGAAATAATTGATGCAATTCCTGCTGAAAACTTAGTTATAAAGCTCTGACCCGAGAAGAAAATACCGTCGGGTCTGTAGCCGTTATGGTATTCCTCATAATCAATGCAATCCGATATCATAATTGACTGGGCAACGTTGACAACGCCGAAGCCTGCACCTGAGAACAGGAAGAGTATTCCATCAATTATAACCCATTTTAAATCCATCAAATTCTGAGGTGCTATAAGATAGGTTACAAAAATCAGTCCAACGGGAATTGCGGTTAAAGCGGTTGAATTATAAAGAGTTTTAACGCTCATTTTTCCAATTAAGAACGGACAGAGAATCATTGCAATAAACTGCCCTGCAAAATATCCGCCGCCGACAATGAGAAGAATAACAAGTCTTGACGGCTCAGTAAATGCAAGCTGAAGATTTCCGTCGCAGTAATAATATGTAAATAGGGTTAAAACAACAATCATCATAAGCTGCATCGGTGAACGAAGAATTCCGCTTATAAGAAGCCTTCTGAAAGGAAGGCATTTCCACATAAGCGCAATGCTCTCCTTCATTGTTTTTCTCTCATCGCTTGCGGGAACTCTTTCCTTTGTTCCGAGACCTGCGCACTCAAACATAAGAGAAGCAACAACCGTCATTGCTATTGAAACAACAATAAAGCCCTTCTGAGCATTAGTATTTTCGCCAAAAGCATCATTAGCAGCCTGAGAAAGCGCAACGATTGAAACTATTACAGCGGCGGCACCGATTGAAGCAACAATTCGGGAAAGAGAAATAAGCTTTGCCCTGTCTTTTTCAACCTCACTCATACGGCTGATAATTCCCCAAAGAGGAATATCGCCGACAGTATAGCTCATACCCCAGAGGATATATGATATAGCAGCCCAGGCAACAATCAGAAACATTGCTGTTTTATTGCCGCTTTCCTTTGCAACCGCATAATTTCCATTAAGGAAGGTTACGCAGGTTATCAAGCAGATAAAGGGCGGCGCAAAAAGAAGATAGGGTCTGCATTTGCCCCATTTTGTTTTTGTTTTATCAACGATTGCGCCCATCATCGGGTCGTTTATTGCGTCCCATACTCTTGCAATAGCGAAAATCCATCCGAGAGCTATTGCAGGAAGACAGATAACATTCTGAAAATAAAAATAGAGCCCTGTTGCAATGATGTTATAAATCATATTCTGACCGAACATTCCGGTCAGATACAGAGCCGCTTCTTTTTTTGTATATGTTTTAGCTAATGGCATAATATCCCCTCCAAAAGTATTATAGCTTTTGAAGGGATGGATGTCAAACCATTGTTTCTGTGTGCTGTGCAGGGTACGACCTCAATTCTGACCACCGGACACCGGCTACCGGCAACTCTACTTGTCTTTCGGCTTAGTTACAAACGCCGTTATCAGTCCGCTGAGGATTGCAACAGTTACTCCGCCTGCGCAGGCTGAAAGAGGTCCCGTAACAACTCCGACAAAGCCCTGCTCTTTTACAGCATCACGAACTCCGTTTGCCAGCGTATTTCCGAAGCCGACAATGGGAATTGTTGCCCCTGCGCCTGCAAAGTCAACAATTTTATCATATATTCCCAAAGCGCCGAGCAGAACGCCCGAGCATACAAACAAAACAAGAATTTTTGCGGGAGTCATCTTGGTTATATCAATGAGTATCTGACCGATAACACAGATTAAACCGCCGATTAAAAAAGCTTTTAAAACCATTAAAAACATAAAAAATCACCTGTTCGTATTCTTTACAAAAACAGGTGATTTATTCTTGTTTAGGCAGAGAAAGATGAATCCGAACACGGTTTAAAATGGCAGATTCGCCTTATCTCTGTGTTAAAAATACTCGGAATACGAAAGTATTCCTGCGTTTTTTGCCTTGACCTAAACCAAATCTGCACATTTTAAACTGCAAAGCACCTGAAATGCTTGGAGTTAAGATGAAATTTGGTATTTGAGGGCGCAGCTTTGCTGGCGCAAAGCAAGAATGAAAATGCCGAAGTTCGCTTAAATACTGCATTTCAGGCGGTTCGGATTCATCTTTCTCTGCCTAACCCAAATCAATCGGATTTTCGTTATTCTCTTTTGCTTTTCTTCCGTATTTTTCTTCAAAGCCGGGGTTAATATAATCCTCAACAACTTTTCCGTCACGGATTCTTATAACTCTTTCAGCTTCCATTGCAATTTCGTTATCGTGGGTTATAACAACAACAGTTCTTCCCTCATCTTTAAGAGTATGAAGAATATTCATAACATCCCTTGTTGAGCGGGTATCGAGGTTACCGGTCGGCTCATCGGCAAGAATAACAGGTGGCGCTGCGGCAATAGCCCTTGCAACAGCAACCCTCTGCTGCTGACCGCCCGACATTTCATTTGGAAGATGATCCATTCTGTCTGCAAGTCCGACTTTTTCAAGTGCCGCGATTGAAACCTTTCGTCTTTCTTCTCTGTGCATTCCTCTATAAACCAAAGGAAGCTCAACATTTTCAACTGCCGAAAGCGACGGAATAAGGTTAAAGCCCTGGAAAATAAAGCCTATCTGTTCATTTCTGATAACGCTCATCTGGTCATCGGTTAAATCATCAACAAGCTTTCCGTTGATATAGTATTCACCCTCTGTAGGAGTATCAAGCAAACCGAGCATATTCATCAGCGTTGATTTACCCGATCCCGACTGACCGATGATTGCAACAAACTCGCCCTCATCAATAGTTATTGAAACGCCGTCAAGCGCATTTACCTGGTTTTCGCCCGGATTATATATTTTATAAACATTTCTAACGTCTATCAGATGCACATTAACACCCTCTTATCATTTATTAAAACAATTTTACTAAAGCAAAATAATATTGTCAAGAAAAAAGCAGAATATTAATATCGCTTTCACAAATAATATGACTGAATTATAGTTTAAGGAAGGATTAAAATGAGCATTTCAAACAGCGATTATTCAAAAATGACCGACAAAGCAAGTCCGAATTCTCCAATTATTAAAAACTGCATAAAAGCATTTCTTTTTGGTGGAGGAATCTGCGCTTTTTCCCAGATTTTGAATTTCATTTTTCAAAGCGCAGGACTCAAAGAGGACGATATAAAATTAGCAACGCCGAGCATTATAATTATTATAACCGCAATATTAACGGGTATCGGAGTTTATGATAAAATCGCCCGCCATGCAGGAGCAGGAACAGTTGTTCCGATTTCGGGCTTTGCTAATGCAGTTGTTTCCCCCGCCCTTGAATTTCAGCACGAGGGATTTATTCTCGGAACAGCTGCACAAATGTTTTCAATAGCGGGTCCCGTTATTGTTTATGGAATTTCGAGCGCATTCCTTTACGGACTGATTATTTTCATATTCAAATTATATTAATAAAGCAGGGAAAATTTTCCCTGCTTTAAAAAATGTTTATTATTCGCACTGGCAAATATTTCTTCTTGTCTGGAGAATTGATGAAGGAGTTACGGAAAACTCATCAAGTCCCCATTCAACAAGTTTTGGAATTAAACGTTCGTCAGCCGCAGCTTCGCCGCACATACCAACCATAATTCCTGCTGCCTTTGCATTTTTTATTGTCATCTCAATCGCACGAAGAACAGCGGGCTGGAAGGTGTCATACAAATGGCTGACATTTGCGTTGCCTCGGTCAACAGCCATAGTATAGCCTGTTAAGTCGTTTGTTCCGATTGAGAAGAATGAAACCTCTTTTGCAAGCATATCTGAAATCAGCGCAGCTGAAGGAGTTTCAATCATAACTCCCAAAGGAGCCATTCGATAGGATAAGCCTTCGCTTTCAAGCTCTGCGGCACATTCATCAATCAGTGCCTTTGCCGCTTTAACCTCATCGAGCGAAGTAACAAGCGGAAGCATAATCTTTATATCTCCGAAATATGCCGCTCTGAGAAGCGCACGGATTTGCTTTTTATAAAGCTCTGTGTTTTTCAGGCAATAGCGAATCGCACGGAAGCCGAGAAACGGGTTTTCCTCTTTTTCAATTTTAAGATAATCAATAGCCTTGTCGCCTCCGATATCAAGAGTTCTAATTATAACCTCTTTGCCGTCCATTGCCTTTGCAACGGTTGAATACGCTTCAAACTGCTCTTCTTCAGTTGGCTCGCGGTCTCTGTCCATAAACAAAAATTCCGTTCTAAAAAGTCCTATTCCCTCGCCGCCATTCTGAATTACATTCTGAGCGTCTTCAGCTTTTCCGATATTTCCGTAAACCTTCTTTTTAGCTCCGCTCTTTGTAACAGTCGGCTTATTGAAATAGATCTTCAGTCCCTCTTTTTCTTCAAGGTATGCCTTTTGCTTGCCTGTGTATTCAGCAATTTCAGCATCATTGGGTTTTGTAAAAACCTTGCCCTTGAAACCATCTACAATCAGCATATCGCCGTTTTCAACAATCTGAGTAACATTGATAACGGAAAGTGCAGCAGGTATTCCCATTGCACGGGCAAGAATTGCGCCGTGACTTGTAACACCGCCAACCTCGGTTACGATAGCGCTGACATTTTCCTTGTTTATCTGGCTTGTCATTGAAGGAGTGAAGTCCTTTGCAATCAGAATTGAGCCCTTTGGAACAGCTGCAATATCAACACTTTTAACGCCGAGAAGAATTCTGATAAGGCTGTCTTTAATATCCTTGACATCCGAAGCACGCTGGCGCATCATTTCATCTTCAACGCCTGCGAACATATCGTAGAACATTGTGCAAACAGTATCAACTGCTGCTTCGGCAACTGCGCCGCCGTCAATGTTATCATTCATCTGGGAAAGCATAAACGGGTCGGCAAGCATTGTTAAATGACCTTCAAGAATTTCAGCCTCTTTTTCGCCTGCGCTTGCTTTCAGCGCTTCTGCCATTTCTCTTGTTTCGGCAGTGAAGGCTTCAACCGCTTTATTAAGGCGAGCTTTTTCTTCGTCTGCAGTAGTATATTTCACAGCAGAATAGTCAAGGCTTATATCTTCAATTATGACTGCTTTTCCTATGCCATAGCCCTGAGAAGCGCCTATACCCTGTAACATAAAATCACCTCATAGAGGGCGGATTTCTCCGCCCTTTTTCATTTCTTATTCTTCGCCGAAGCCGCTTTCAATCATT
>JAFSRX010000061.1 GCA_017445905.1 Eubacterium sp. | reverse complement strand
TACAGTCCCGAGGAGCTTTGGGCTTTTTGGGCAAGAAACATTTATATCAACCGTTATATGCCGATTCCGAAGGATACCTATCAAAAGCTGTTTGAGCTTGTGAAGGACAAGGACTATTTCGTTCTTACCACCAATGTGGACCACTGCTTCCAGCGCGCGGGCTTTGATAAGAAGCGCTTATTTTATACGCAGGGCGATTACGGGCTGTTTCAGTGCAGCGAGCCCTGCCATCAGCAGACCTATGATAATGAAGAAATTGTCAAAAAGATGTATGCCGCCGAACAGGATATGAAAATCCCGACGGAATTAGTGCCGAAATGCCCCGTCTGCGGCAAGCCGATGACAACGAATCTTCGCTGTGACGACACCTTTGTACAGGATGAGGGTTGGTACATAGCCTACAATCAGTATGAGGATTTTATCCGCAGACACGAAGGAATGAAAGTCGTTTATCTTGAACTTGGCGTAGGCTACAACACACCTGTTATCATCAAATATCCGTTTTGGAAATGGACGGCACAGAATGAAAACGCCACCTATGTTTGCATTAACTTAGGCGAAGCGGACGCACCGACGGAAATCAAAAAGCAGTCAATCTGCATTGACGGCGATATAAATACCGTACTCGAGGATTTACAAAAATGAACTATCTTGAATACCTTGTAAATGAAATACACTCAACCATAGTAGCAACCGTGGATGAAAACGGCTTGCCCGTTACCTGCGCCGTGGATATGATGGATGAGGACGAAAACGGCATATATTTTCTTACGGCAAAGGGCAAAAGCTTTTATAAACGATTGGTGCAAAGCGGTTATCTTTCCTTGACGGCACTCAAAGGTGAAAGCACGATGACAAGCGTTGCCGTATCCGTCAGAGGAAGGGTAAAGGAAATCGGCAGCGACAGACTGCCTGCTCTCCTTGAAAAAAATCCGTATATGCTTGAGATTTATCCGACGGAGGAATCAAGACAAGCGCTGACCGTTTTTAAGCTCTACGAGGGAGAAGGTGAATGGTTTGACCTTTCAAAGAAACCGATTGATAGAGCAAGTTTAACCTTTGGCGGTGCCGAGCAAACGCAGGAGGGATACTTCATTAACGACAGTTGTATCGGCTGTCAGACCTGCGGCACGGTATGCCCGCAAAGCTGCATTGATTTCAGCAATATCCCTGCCGTTATCAGTCAGAGCAACTGCCTTCACTGCGGAAACTGTCAATCCGTGTGTCCTGTCGGTGCGGTTGTGACAAAAAATTGAACCCGACAAATCGGGATTTGTGGAGGTAAAAAATGAATATGTGGATTATATTTGCAATACTGTCCGCTGTTTTTGCTGCGCTGACATCTATTCTTGCAAAGGTCGGAATCGAGGGTGTGGATTCAAATCTGGCAACGGCGGTACGAACCATTGTAGTCGTTATTATGGCGTGGGCTATGGTATTTATTACCAACACACAGTCGGGCTTATCCCAAATCAGCAGAAAAAGCTGGATATTCCTGATTCTGTCAGGCATTGCAACAGGGGCTTCATGGCTTTGCTATTATAAGGCAATACAGCTTGGGGATGTTTCAAAGGTTGTACCTATTGACAAACTGAGCGTTGTTGTAACGCTTATTCTTGCGTTTGTATTTTTACATGAGGAATTTACGGTGAAATCCGTAATAGGCTGCATCCTGATAGGTGCAGGAACATTGTTTATGGTGCTATAATTTGATCTGCTAATAAGACAACTTCTGATTTATAGAACAAACTACAAAATAAATGGGCAAGGAGTGAGAAGCGTTCCTTGCTTTTCTTTTGACTTGGTATGTGGTATAATAAATCAAACAGTTTATTTTGAAAAAAAGGAGTCAGTATGAGCATAACGGTAAATCTTTATTATACGGGTAAAAACGGCAGCGCTCTTGATTTTGCAAGAGAAATGGAAGAAACGGGCGTTGCAAAGAGGATAAGAGAAGAAGAGGGCAATTTGAGATATGAATATTTCGTTCCTCTTGATGACAGCGAAACGGTTTTGCTTATCGACAGCTGGGAAAATCAGGAAGCGATAGACAAACATCACGCCTCGCCGATGATGAAGGAAATTGCTCAGCTCAGAGAGAAATATGATTTGCATATGAGATTTGAGCGTTATATATCGGAGGAATATGAAGCGGACGAGAAATTTATCAGAAAGTAGTTTAAATGAAAAGAGAAATTAAGTATATCCACGAGCCAACCGACCTTCAATGCGGTCAGGCGGTTTTAGCTATGCTGACAGGAATTCCAACAGAAAAAATAGTCAGCGAGCTGAATAACGACAGAGAAACGAATTTAAAAGAGATGAAAGATTTTCTTCGCTCAAAAGGTATTCAGATTTCGGATGAGAGAAAGCAGACTGAAAACAAAAGTGAACTTCCGAAAGTCTGCCTTCTTAGTCTTGAAACCCCACGTTGCTGGCATTGGTCGCTTTACTATAATGGAACATTCTTCGACCCCGAGCACGGAATTATGAATGATTTTCCTGAATCTAAAAGAAAATATTATTGGAAAATAAACTAAAAAAGGATGCGGGCATCCTTTTTTAGTGTGGCGTGAAGCGTTTTATTGAAAAATATATAATTGTCTAAAAAACCTTTATTTTTATATAACAATGCGTTATAATAGAAAAAAGAAGGGGAGTAATGATTATGAAAATAAGAATTGCATCGTTTTTGCTTGTTGCAGTTATGCTGATAAGCGTTATTGTTCCGATTGAGGCACTTGCAAAAAGCAGCACACCAGTTTGGGATAAGTATTCAAAAAACGGAAGCTATAGCGTAAGCTCGTTTACCTTTAAGGTATCGGAAAATGATTTCACTTATAAGGTCTGGTATCCGAAAAACATCAAAAATATGAGCAAGCGCCCGATTATTCTTTATTGCAACGGAACAGGCTCAAACTATATTAAAACGCCCGATACTGTTAAGTATCTTAAAAAGGCTGCTTCACACGGTTTTGTTGTTATGACAAATACTGATGAAAACACAGGTGTCGGAACAAGTATGAACAAAGGTATGAATGCGCTGATAAAGTATAACAGCAATAAATCCCACAAGTTTTATAATAAGCTCAATCTATATAAAGTGGGGCTTGGGGGTCATTCTCAGGGAGCAACCTGCTGCGTTAATCTTGCAAGCAAAGGCAAATATAAAAACAGAAAGTATTTCAAGGCGATTTTTTCATGCTCGCTTCCGACAAACGCAATCGAGGAGCTTCAGAACTGTCCGTATAATGCTTCGCTTGTAGGTATTCCGACTCTTCTTGTTTCAGGAACGGGAACAACGGATAACGCCTTCATTTCACCGCTTGAAACAAGCATGATTCCCGCATATAATAAAATCAAAAGCGATGTTATTGCCGCACGTATGAAGGATGTTGAGCATGCAAACAGCATTTATCAGACCCATCCTTATATGATTGCATGGTTTGCTTATAAGCTAAGCGGAAATAAAACTGCTGCAAAAGCCTTTACAGGAAAATCCCCAGAGATTAAAACAAATAAAGAATGGCAGGATTTCAGAAGAAAGTACTATTGCAATCCAGCCGAGCTGAAAACAGTTAAGGCGCTGAAAAAGAGCTTTAAGGCAAGCTGGAATAAAGTTTCGGGTGTGAAAGGATATCAGCTTCAGTATTCAACCTCAAAGAGCTTTAAAACAACAAAAAGTGTTTTGATTTCAAAGAATTCAACCGTTTCAAAAACAGTGAAAAATCTTAAAGCAAATAAAAACTACTATGTTCGAATCAGAACTTATCGAACAGTGAGCGGCAAAAACTACTACAGCAAATGGAGTAAAACTAAAACAGTTAAAACTAACTAAAAAAGGATGCGGGGCATCCTTTTTTTAGTTAGGAATTAGGAGTTAGGAAGTAGGAATTAGGAATT
>JAFSRX010000060.1 GCA_017445905.1 Eubacterium sp. | reverse complement strand
GTCACGGTTTAAGTTGTCCGCTTTCACCCATCTTGGCGATTAAAAATCGCCTGAATACGCGAGTATGCAGACAATTTTGTAATCACCAATCTGAATAAAACCAAACAACTTAAACTGCTTTGCACCTCAAAATCAATTATTTTGTGCAAGTAGCAGGCATAAATAAACGGTAAGGCTGGCGCCTTGCCGTTTATTTTAACGAACTAATTGTGCAAAAGAGTTGATTATTGTGGCGTAACATCCTTATGACAAGTGGGGCTTAATCAGTCAGTTATTATAACCTGTTCGTCACTTAATGTGAAAACTTTATATTTTCCCTCTTCTCGTGCCTGTTTTGCATAAGGCTCACGTTCAGGGGAATAATGACAGATAAGAATTCCGTCAAAAAAACCGATACCGTTAAAATCTGAAAAGTCCTCTGGGCATTCATCGAAATTTTTAACGTGCTCAATATTTTTGCTTGCTATATGAGCGCCCGCGCTTCCTCCGATATAGGTTACGCCCTTGTTTAAAACATAATCCTCAATCAGCTTGTCGGCGCCCGTTTCTCTTAGCTTTTTTAAGGTTTTGAAGGTGTTTCCGCCGCCGATGAAAATGCAGTCTATATCAGGGTTATCAAAGTCCTCGGGGCTATCATAATCAAAAACAAAAATATTCTTTTTTGCAAATCCGCATTTTTTCAACCTGTCGCGATATGCACGCTTTTCAAGGTTTTCATGGGTAAATTTTTCGTTTACAAAATAAAGGATTCTGCACTCTTTTATATCTTTCGGGAGATTATTAATTATTTTTTCTTTTGAATTTTCGTTTGCAAAATCCATTGAGCTGAGTATAAGCATATTCGTCCTGCCTTAATTTTTAATAAGATAATACTACCACAAAACTATACAATTAACAGCTTTTATTCGTTTTTTGCATATTTATTCAAAATTCCTCTTGATTTTTTGGCTGCGTTTTACTAAGATATGTTGGATATAAACTTTATCAGGAAGTGATACTATGGCAAAAGTTAAAAAAGAAGCAAAGGAGTACGCAAAAACAGCGTTTATGATTATTATCGGAAACGCCCTTTTAGCATTTCTTGTTGCAGCATTCATCATTCCCCATAATATTATTATGGGAGGAACAACGGGAATTGCGCTTGTACTGGGTAAATTTTTACCCTTTAATACTGCGCTTGTTGTTTTCATATTAAATGCTATTCTCTTGATTTTGGGGCTTATTATAATCGGAAAAAAGCTCTTTTTCACCAGTGTTGCAAGCACATTTTTATATCCCATTTTTCTCTCATTAATGCAGAAAATTCCGAATATTGAAAACCTTACTGACGACACTCTTTTAGCCTCGCTTTTTGCAGGAGTTTTAATGGGCCTTTCTCTCGGTCTTGTTATGCGGGTCGGCTCATCAACCGGGGGTATGGATATAGCAAATCTCATTCTTGCAAAATGGACTCACAAATCGGTTGCAATATATGTTTATGTAACCGATATAATCGTTGTTGCAGCTCAGGCGGTTGTTTCGGATTCCGAAAGCATATTGATGGGAATTGTTGTTCTTGTTCTCGAATCGCTTATTCTTGAGCAAACAATGGTTTTCGGTCAGTCACAGATAGAGCTGTTTGTTATATCTCAGAAATATGAAGAAATAAGAGTTAAGCTTCTCAGCGACCTCAATGCAGGAGTTACAATGAGCTATATCCAGACCGGTGCGCTAAGAGAAGAGAGCAAGGGCGTTATCTGCGTTATCCACCCGAGAAACCTTTATGCCGCAAACGAGCTTATCAGAAGCATTGACCCCGAAGCATTTGTTACGGTTACAAAAATCAAGGAAGTTCGAGGCAGGGGCTTCACGGCTGAGCGACAAAGTGTTGAATTGCAATAACAAGCGGTTGGCTTTGTGGCTACAATGTTGCTACAATTATTGACTTTGAAACGGAAAAATACTGTACAGTATTTCTCTTCTTAAGGATAACCCAAATATGGGAAATATGCTTTCCAATAAATTTGATTTAACAGCTTGCAATTATCAGTATATTATCGTAAATAAACAACTTGTTTTTTATGAAATTACTGATGACGTTATTGAAATTATTCGCATTCTCGACGGCAGAACAGACTATCTTTCACATTTATTATAAAACCACGATAAAAAATCCCCGATTTCTCGGGGATTTTTTTGTCAGACTTTGGAAAAAGGTGCAGAATTCCGTTTTCTTGGGAGGGGTGCTGTACAAAGGTACTGCCCCCGAGCAAAAAACGGAAAGCGCAAAAATCCCGAAGGCTCGATGCCCTCGGGATTTTTATTCTTTTTGGATATTAACGCACTTTTGATTTCAAATAATTATTGAACCCTCAGCGCGTTTACGCCCTTTTTACAAAGTCTGAAATTATTCAGCGTCATATGTTTTCTTAGCTTCTTCCCAGCCAGCCTTGAGGCTCTTTAAGCCTTTTGAAATGGCCTCTTTGAATTCCTCTGTTGCGTCAGCAGCAGCTTCCTGAATCTTAGCTAATGTTTCTTTTGCAGCAGCGATAGTTGCTTCATATTCTGCATTCTCTGAGTCAACTTTTTCCTGTTTCTCAGCTATTGCAGCCTGAGCAGCAGCAAGGCGAGCAATCGGAACACGGAAAGGTGAGCAAGATACATAGTCAAGACCAATCTTGTGGCAGAACTCAACTGAGCTTGGGTCGCCGCCATGCTCACCGCAGATACCGCAGTGAAGATCAGGTCTTGTTGCCTTACCGTTTTTAACTGCCATTTCCATAAGCTGGCCAACACCTGTCTGGTCGAGCTTAGCAAACGGATCGTTTTCGAAAATCTTTGCATCATAGTATGCATCAAGGAACTTACCTGCGTCGTCACGGCTGAAACCGTAAGTCATCTGAGTAAGGTCGTTTGTGCCGAAGCAGAAGAATTCAGCTTCCTTAGCAATGTCTTTTGCAGTAAGAGCAGCACGAGGAATCTCGATCATAGTACCAACTTCGTACTTCATATCTGAGCCTGCAGCTTCGATTTCTGCATCAGCAGTTGCAACAACGATATCCTTAACATATTTAAGTTCCTTAGTATCGCATGAAAGAGGAATCATAATCTCAGGAACCATATCCCAATCAGGATGAGCCTTCTTAACATTGATTGCAGCACGGATAACAGCCTTTGTCTGCATCTTAGCAATCTCAGGATATGTTACAGCAAGACGAAGTCCTCTGTGACCCATCATCGGGTTGAACTCGTGGAGACCCTGAATAATACCCTTGATTTCAGCAACGCTCTTGTTCTTAGCCTTAGCAAGCTTCTCAATGTCAGCCTCTTCGGTAGGAACGAACTCGTGGAGCGGAGGATCAAGGAATCTGATTGTTACGGGGCAGCCTTCAAGCGCTTCATAAAGCTTTTCAAAGTCGCCCTGCTGATAAGGAAGAATCTTATCGAGAGCTTCTTCTCTCTCTTCAACTGTATCTGAGCAAATCATTTCACGGAATGCAGCAATTCTGTCTTCCTCGAAGAACATATGCTCTGTACGGCAAAGACCAATACCTTCAGCACCAAGCTCTCTTGCCTTCTTAGCGTCAGCAGGAGTATCAGCATTAGTTCTAACCTTGAGAGTTCTGAACTTATCTGCCCAAGCCATAATTCTTCCGAATGTGCCTGCGATTTCAGCATCCTTAGTAGCGATGATGCCATCATAGATATTACCTGTTGAGCCGTCGATTGAAATATAGTCGCCCTCGTGGAATTCTTTACCAGCGAGTGTGAATACTTTGTTATCCTCATCCATAACGATGTCTGAGCAACCTGATACGCAGCAAGTTCCCATACCACGAGCAACAACGGCTGCGTGAGAGGTCATACCGCCACGAACAGTAAGGATACCCTGAGAAGCCTTCATACCTGTAATATCTTCAGGTGAAGTTTCAAGACGAACAAGAACAACCTTTTCGCCTCTTGCGTTCCAAGCCTCTGCATCTTCAGCTGTGAAAACAATCTTACCGCAAGCAGCACCCGGAGAAGCTCCGAGACCTTTGCCCATAGGAGTTGCAGCCTTAAGAGCAGCAGCGTCGAACTGAGGATGAAGAAGTGTATCAAGGTTACGAGGATCAATCATAGCAACTGCTTCTTCTTCTGTTCTCATGCCCTCGTCAACAAGGTCACATGCGATCTGAAGAGCTGCCTGAGCTGTTCTCTTACCGTTTCTTGTCTGGAGCATGTAGAGCTTACCGTGTTCAACAGTGAACTCCATGTCCTGCATATCTCTGTAGTGGTTCTCAAGAATTGAGCAAACCTTTGTAAATTCAGCAAATGCTTCGGGGAATTTCTGCTCCATCTCGGAGATGTGCATAGGTGTACGAACACCGGCAACAACGTCTTCACCCTGAGCGTTTGTTAAGAACTCACCGAAGAGTCCCTTTGCACCTGTTGCAGGGTCACGGGTAAATGCAACACCTGTTCCGCAATCGTCACCCATATTACCGAATGCCATTGCCTGAACGTTTACTGCAGTACCCCATGAATAAGGAATATCGTTATCACGGCGATATACGTTAGCTCTCGGGTTATCCCATGAACGGAATACAGCCTTAACTGCGCCCATAAGCTGTTCCTTAGGATCTGTCGGGAAGTCTACGCCGATTTTTGACTTGTATTCTTCCTTAAACTGATAAGCAAGCTCCTTTAAGTCGTCAGCGGAAAGCTCAACATCCTGAGTTACGCCTCTTGCTTCTTTCATTTCGTCGATAAGCTGCTCAAAGTACTTCTTACCAACTTCCATAACTACGTCTGAATACATCTGGATGAATCTTCTGTAGCAGTCATAAGCCCAACGAGGATTGCCTGATTTCTCAGCCATAACCTCAACAACCTCTTCATTAAGACCAAGGTTGAGGATTGTATCCATCATACCGGGCATTGAAGCGCGGGCACCTGAACGAACAGATACGAGAAGCGGATTCTCTTTATCGCCGAACTTCTTGCCGTTGATTTCTTCCATCTTAACGATATACTCTTCAATCTCTGCCATGATAGAAGGATTGATCTGTCTGCCGTCCTCATAATACTTAGTACAAGCTTCAGTTGTGATTGTGAAGCCCTGAGGAACGGGAAGACCGATGTTTGTCATCTCAGCGAGGTTTGCGCCCTTACCGCCGAGAAGCTCTCTCATGTTAGCGTTACCCTCTGAGAACAGGTAACAATATTTTTTAGCCATTGGAATTACCCCCTAAAAAAATAATTACTAATTAATTGGTTACGCCCCCGAAAGCGCATAACATTTTAATGCGTATATATGATAACACACAGCCCTGTAAATATCAAACATTTTTTGATATTTTTAGCATTCTTAATTAAAATATGTTGAAAAATTTTTGTTTTTGGTGCATAATTATATAAATTAGGAATTAGGAGTTAGGAATCAGGAGTTTTTGGCGGGACGCCCGCACCCGATTATAATCGCCGTGCGCAGCACCCGAAATTCCACTCTTCACTCTCCACACTCCAAACTTATAAGGAGATAAGATTATGAAAGCTGCTATAATCCTTGCAGGCGGCAAGGGAACAAGAATGAAGAGCGACAGCCCGAAGGTTATGTGTGAGGTTATCTTTGAACCCATGATAAGCTACGTTGTATCCGCAGTTAAGGAAGCAGGCGTTGAGGATATCTGCGTTATAACAGGATATAAACATGAGGTTGTTGAAAATTATCTTGAAAAGCTCGATTCAAATATCAAAACCGCTCTTCAGGAGCCCCAGCTCGGAACGGGTCACGCTGTTATGCAGGCAAGGGAGTTTATATCGGGTCATATGGAGGATGATATCCTCATTTTAAACGGCGACGGTCCTCTTATGGATGCAGACACCGTTAACAAGGCATACCAATATCATAAGGACAACAACAATGCAATAACCCTTATCAGCGCAGTTGTTGACGACACCCATGGTATCGGCCATATCAAGAGGGATAAAAACGGAACTCTTCTTAAAATCGTTGAGGATAAAGACGCAACAGAGGATGAAAAGAAGATTATGGAAGCAAACGCCGGCGTTTACTGGTTCAAGGGCGAAGAGCTTCTCTATGCAATAAACAATATTAAAAACGAAAACGCCCAGAAGGAATACTATTTAACTGACGCGCTTGAAATTCTCATTAAAAGAGGAAGAAATAAGGGCGCTTATGTTTGCGAAAACAGTGAGGCTGTTCTCGGCGCTAACGACAGGATTCAGCTTATGGATTTAAACACCATTATGCGCAGAAACATCAATAATGCACATATGTTAAGCGGTGTTGATATTCCCTGCACAGACGGCGTTATGATAGGCAAAAAGGTTAAAATCGGCAATTCTGCTCAGATTCTTCCGAATACAATTATTATCGGTGAAACTGAAATCGGCGAGAACTGCGTTATCGGACCTAACTGCTATATTAAGGATTCAAAAATCGGGAAGGGCGTTATTCTTGATAACTGCAAAATTCTTGATTCAACAATAGAAGACGGCGTTGACTGCGGTCCGTTTGTTAAGGTAAGAGCTGATTCAGTTCTTAAAAAAGGCGTTCATATCGGAAACTTTGTTGAGGTTAAAAACTCCATAGTCGGCGAGGGAACAAAATCTGCTCATTTAACATATATCGGCGACAGTGATGTTGGAAGTGATGTTAACTTCGGCTGCGGAACAGTTACCTGTAACTACGACGGAAAGAACAAAACCCGCTGCAAAATCGGTGACGGAGCTTTCATCGGCTGTAACACAAATCTTATTGCGCCCGTCGAGGTTGGCGACAAGGCTTATATTGCAGCAGGCTCAACAATAACCGACAACATCCCCGAAGAAGCGCTTTCAATCGCAAGAGCAAAACAGGTTAACAAAGAAGGCTGGGTCAGAAAAAAGAAGCCATATAAAGAAAAATAAGTATTGCGTTGGTCGTTGCCTCAACTGCACACGGGGACAAAACAATTAAGAATTAAGATTTAAGAATGAAGAATTTCGGGTGCTGCGCACGGCGATTGTATTTTCGGAGAACTAAAGCCTCACGCCTTCCCCTTGAGGTACTCCCCGCTTAACGGGGAGATGTCAGCGCTCGCGCTGACAGAGGGGAGCGTCTGCGCTAGCAAAAGAGTTATTCCCTTGATAAGGGAAATGTCGAGCTTGCGAGACAAAAGGATGACGCTTGCGG
>JAFSRX010000059.1 GCA_017445905.1 Eubacterium sp. | reverse complement strand
TGCAGTTTTAATCGTTTGATTTTATTCAGGTTGGTGATTACAAAATTGTCTGCATACTCGCGTATTCAGGCGATTTTTAATCGCCAAGATGAGTGAAAGCAGGCGATTTAAACCTTGACCTCCTTTAGAACAGGTGGGCAAAGCCTTCTGTTTTTTTGATTAATTACGAATTACGAGTTACGAATTACGAATTTCGGGCGGGACACCCGCACCCGATTGTATTATCGGCGGTAGAAAAGCCTCACACCTTCCCCTTGAGGGGAAGGTGTCACGAAGTGACGGATGAGGTGTTTTGCCTCCACCCATCAGTTGGGTAGCCCAACCGTCAAATCAAGGGGACACACCTCTTTCAGAGGAATGTCCCCATTGATTTGAGGGAACGCATCTCTATCGGCAAACCACGAAATACGAACCACGAACCACGAACCACGGTTCACGCAATTTATTGTCGGAGCGTAGCTCCCCGAAATTCCTCATTCCTCATTCCTCATTCCTAATTCGCGGAGCGCAGCGCAGCTTAATCATCAATCAGTTCCTCGATTCTCTTCAAATCCTGTGAAAATCTTCGCTGTGAAATCAGCATAACAAGAGTATCGCCCTCTTTTAAAACCGTATCACCCTTGGGAGTTATCGGGACTTCGTTTCTTTCTATTGAAACAATAATGCAGTGCTTTCCCCACTCGATATCGGCAATTTTTTTGCCGTTGACAGAGCTTCCTACAGGGATTGTAAAGGTCTGAAGAACTTTTTCGTTTGATGAGGTGTCAAGAGTTGGGGAATCGGTGTTTTCAACTGCTTTTTCAAAGAGAATTGAATAAAACGGCGCCGTTCCGATTGTGTTTGCAACAGCATATGAAATGAAGGAAACCGTTGCAATCGGAAGAAGGGAATTCATATCTCCTGTTAATTCAAAAACAAGAATTATTCCCGTCAGAGGAGCTCGAACGATTGAAGAAAAAAGTCCTGCCATTCCGATTATAACAAATTCCTCAAAAAGCGCGTCCTTCATATCAAGAGGTCCGATTGCGATATTTCCGAAAATCGCGCCTAAATAAGCGCCGAGAATACATAGCGGATAAAGTGTTCCGCCCGGAGCACCCGATGAAAATGAAAATGCGCCGAAGATGAATTTTGCAAAAAGCAGAATGATGAGCGTTTTAAGCTCGGGGCGCTGAGTTATAAGTATATTAGCCATACTGTGACCGCCGCATAGAATCTGAGGAAAATAAAGCCCGATAACACCGCTGATTAAAAACACTCCTGCGAGTTTAACAGGTGAGGGGAGCTTTATCATTTTAAAGAGCTTCTGCGCTTTAACCATTATAACGTTATAGGAAACTCCCGATATGCCGAGAATAACTCCCATAATAACAAGATACCAGTAGTGCCTCAGGGCAATGGTTGAGGTGTCATATTTAAAAATTGTATTCTGTCCGAAAAATATTTTTGATATGTAGTCAGCTGTTATAGCCGAAACAATTCCCATTGTTAAGAGCGCTTTATCAAAGGAATGATGAAGCTCCTCTAAAACAAACATTGTTCCGGCAATGGGCGCATTAAATGCTGCTGCCATACCTGCGCCCGCACCGCAGGATATCATTCTCAGCTCGGTTGTTTTATCGCTTTTTGTCAGCCTTGAAACGCCCTTTGCAGCCATTCCTCCAAGTTGAACACTCGGTCCCTCTCTTCCAAGCGAAAGACCGCAGAAAACCGAAGTTGTTCCGCCGATGAATTTTGCGAGAATAACTTTCCACCAGTTGAGTGAGAAATATCCCCTTATTTCACCTGAAACCTGTGGGATTCCCGAGCCTGCAGCATCGGGCTCGAATTTATTGATATATGCAACAATAACTCCGAGTATTGCCGCAAGCAAAAGCCAGAGCGCAATTTTTGAAGGGGAGCCCTTAACGAAACCCAGAACGCTCATAAGAGAGTTTTCTGCAATTTCAAGAACATATCTGTATAAAACGCAAATAAGTCCTGAGGCGATACCCACCTCAAGACCTCTTATTATCAGATATATGCTCTCTGTTTTTTTAAAACGGAGCTTTCTTATTGTTGTTTTTTCTTTGTTTATCATTTGGTGTCCTTTTTATGACCGATTTTGTTTTCCTCACCTTTTAAAAGGCGTTTGATATTGTCTTTATGCTTGATAAGAACTATTACAGAGAAAACGATTGATATTGCAAGGGCAATAAGTCTGTAGATCATTTCATCTTCGCCGAAGGTGTTTTTCGGGGTTATATAGTGATGAATGAAGCTGTAATCCTTATCAAAGAGAATGAAGGTGCATATCGGGTAAACGACTGCGAAAAGAATTGATGAAAACGAGATATATTTTGTTATGAAAACAATAGCGAAGAACAGAATAAATCCGAGAACAAACATTCTCCAGTCGAGAATGCATATCATTGCTGCGCAAACTGTTACTCCCTTGCCGCCCTTGAAGCCGAAGAAACAGGGGTAAATGTGGCCGATAAAACAGAAGAAACCGCAGACCACTTTAAAAAAGTATTGATACTTTGTGAAAATATCAGCATCAACATGGCTGAATATAAGATAAACGATTAAATATGCAAGAACAACCTTTAAAAAGTCAAGAATGAACGCCATAACGCCATATGCCTTGCCATAGGTTCGAACCATATTTGTTGCGCCTGCATTACCGCTTCCTGAATTTCTGATATCATCCTTTTTTAAAACCTTGCTCATAATTATTGAAGCATTCAAACTTCCGATAAGATATGAAAATACTGCACTGATTAAAAGCAAAATAATTGTTCTCATAAATATCACCCGTTCATATTAATAAATGAATTATAGCAGAGTTTAACTGAATAGTTAAGTAGTTTTGAGTATTTTTATAAAGTTTTTATATAAAATAAATCTAAAAAAATTGATTATTCGTTGAAAAACTGACAAACGTATAATATAATTAAACGAAAATAAAAAGGAGAATACATATGAGAGATTTTGTTTTAGCTACTGATTCCTCCTGTGATTTACCCCAGGAGCTTGTTGATAAATTCGAACTCAGCGTTGTTGAGCTTGTTGTAAGCGTTAACGGAAAAGACTATAAAAACTACCTTGACGGAAGAGAAATCGGTTTCAAGGAATTCTATGATTATTCAAGAGCAAAGGCAGAGATAAAAACCTCATGCCCAAGCCCCGATGCTTTCAGAGAGGCATTTGAAGATATTCTTAAAGACGGAAAAGATATTCTTTATTTAGGCTTCTCATCTGCTCTGAGCGCAACAACCCAGAACGCAAAAATTGTTGCCGAGGAGCTCTGCGAGAAACATAGCGACGCTAAGATTATTGTTGTTGATTCTCTTGCAGCGTCAATGGGTCAGGGACTTTTCATTAAATATGTTTTTGATGAAAAGCAAAAGGGCGGCAGTATTGAAGAGGTTGCTCAGTATGCAGAAGAAACGAAGCTTCATATCTGCCATTGGTTTACCGTAACCGATCTTATGCACCTTAAAAGAGGCGGAAGAATAAGCGCAACAACCGCTATTGCAGGAACAGCGCTTAATGTTAAACCCGTTATGCATATGGATGATGAGGGAAGACTCATCAATGTCGGCAAGGCAAGGGGAAGAAAAGCATCTCTTCATGCACTCCTTGAGCATATGAAAGAAACCGCAATCAACCCGAAGGAGCAAACAATCTATATCAGCCACGGTGACTGCGAGGACGAGGTTAAGGAATTTGCAAAGCTGATTAAAAAAGAGGTTGGCTTTAAAGAGGTTAAAATAAACTATGTTGGCCCCGTTATCGGAGGACATACAGGTCCCGGAGTTGTTGCCCTCTTCTTCTATGGAACACACAGATAAAAAACTGCCCCTTGGGCAGTTTTTTATAATGAAGAATTAAGAATGAAGAATGATGAATTTCGGGTCGCTGCGCTCCGACTGTTAAAAGAGCGGAGAGTAGAGAGTGGAGTTTCGGAGAGCAGCGACCCGACAACTCGGGGCTCGCAACTAAAAAACGCTTGGAAAACCAAGCGTTTTTTAATTATTTCTTTGTTGTAACTGCTTTATAACTGCTCCAGGAGGAATAGTATTTTTTGCCGTCAACGGTTTTATATGTTCTTATTCTGACATAGTATTTTTTCTTTGCCTTAAGCGAGCTGATTTTCTTGCTTGAGGTTTTATTTTTTGAAATGTTTATTAATTTCTTATTCTTTGTGAAGCTTTTATTTGTTGCAAGCTGAAGCTGATAGCCGTTTGTCTGATTTGTTTGCTTGTTCCATTTTACAGTTATGCTTTTTTTGCCTGCCTTAACGGAAGTGAGCTTTGTTTTCTTTGGTTTAATAACAAAGGTTTTTGTTATGTTGCCGCTGTAATTGCCTTTGAAGGTTAATTTAACGGTTGCTTTTCCAACCTTTTTGTTATTTGAATATTTAACAGTGTAGTTGCTTTTTGAAATTGTTTTCCCCTTGCTGTTTTTAACGGTTACGGAAGGCTTCTTTTCATTTCCGTTATAAGTATAAGTAGTTGTTGAAAGGGTTACTGTTTTCGGGTAATAAATTGTTGTTTTGGTTGATTTACCGCAGATAACGCAGGTCTTTGTTATACTGCCGCTTTTCTTTGTTGTTGCTTTAACGGTTGTTGTTTTAATAACATCCTCGGGATGCTCAAAGCCCTTTGCTTCAATCTCATTTTTGAAATATTCAAGTGAGAGGAGCGCATCCTTTGTTGCAATGAGATTTTCTTCTCCGTTATATAATATAATGCCTGTTTTGCCTTCAAAGCTTTCAACAAGATTTTTATAATATGTGAAAGCAGTTTCAACATCGCCGACTGATGCAAAAGCCATCATTGCAAGCGCTGTTGAATCGGGGTTAACATAGGGAACATATGTATTATCTGCATACGCGCCGTTTTCTTTTGTATATGTTTTTATAACTTTTTTTGCATCATCAACATATTCCTTGTAGGCATCCTTATACTTTGAAATTGAAGTTAAGAAATGCGCTGTGTTGTCGCAGGAAAAGCCCCAGTAGTTAAGACCGCTGCCCTTAACATAGTATTTTGAAATGAGATTATCGCAAAGAGTTTTTGCAAAAGCTTCGTCAGCAGCTTCGATAGCAACCCTATAATAGTAGGGGTGATATGATTCATTTAAATCAATATTTTTAAGCGCTTCATAAAGATTATATCCTTCAAAATCTTCTGCATTCTCTCCAAGAATATTTAAAATCTGAATAACTGCGCCGTAATTTCCCATTTCACTTTTATATCCACTGACAGGGGCAGTGCTGAGCTTTCCGCTGTTTTCATCAAGGTTTGCTTTAACGCTTGCAAGAAAAGCATTGTTATATTTGCTCATATCATAGCCTGATTTAAGATATTTTAAATAGTCAACAGCGCTGTTGACATCAAGAGCTTTAACATCTTTTAAAAGATACGCTGCGGCGCCCTTTGTTTCTTTTTCAACATAGTTAAAAAGCTTTGTGTTTGAAACATTAACAGTGCACCATGGTGCAAAAATCGGAGTTGAGTCAATATTATTTTTTGCGCTGATATTATATGTTCCGACTTTATCAAAGGAAAGGGTTATATTCCCGTTACTATCCGTTTTGCCGAATTCAATTCCGTTAACGGTTATATCTGCATTTGCAGCAGGAACAATAACGGGTGCCCAGTTTTCATCATAGCCCTCTTTTGAAAGAGTGAGGGTTATGCTTTCGTTTCTGAATGCATCTTTATTTCTGGCGTCAAAAAATGTGTATGTATCGCTCCATCCGACAGTGTCGCTGAAAAACATATATTCAATATAATCACCGTCAGATATTTTGTCACTCATACCGTTTGCAAAGTTCCCGCTGAGTCTGTATGAAAACGTTGATGCGTCTTTGCCAAATACACTTGTTGTCCAGCCGCTTTCGGATATGCTGAGTCCGTCGGTATTGCCGAACATTTCAAGATGCGCTGCAACTGTTGCATCAAGAATTGTTGGCTTGCTTTCATTATCGGTAAAGCCATATTTGTCGGATAAATCCGCTGTAACTTTAATTGTTGTTGGTTCTTTAACAAACTCGCCGTCATAAACGCTGAACTGAGCATTGATTGCCTCATTTTCTGCAAAAACAGTTATGCCGGTTCCAAGACCTGATACTGCAAGAGTAAGCGCTAAAAATAATGATAAAATCTTTTTCATATCTTCCTCCAAATAAAAAACTCTTCCCTTGGGAAGAGTTGGCGCACAGAAATAAGGCATACCAATATGCCATGCAATCCGCCGCCTTCATTGCCCAAGGTTTGAATTGATTTTGCAGCGCGTCTCCCGGCTTGTGATATATAGGCACATGCTAACGAATCTGCCTTCTCAGGAAAGCTCTCCCAATGGCATAATAGATTCTTTTCGTCAGATACGGTAATGGCTGTTGCTTGGGATTCTGACCCAATTCCGTTTGCTGCGAGTAAATTATATCATATATTCATATCATTTTCAAGATATTCATAATATATCAGAATTGGAGCTGAGCCCCAGGGATGAAAAAGGCTTGTGTTCCATTTTTCTTCCTTGCTCCAGGCTTCAAAAAGAGTTGTTGCTCCCTCGTTTATCATATTTATCCAACTGTGTTTGCCATTTGAGGTGATGAATTTCAGCGCTTCTTCTTTTCTGCCTGAATTGCAGAGCGCTTTAAGATAGAAATATGACATAAAAACAGAACAGCTCATTCCTCTTTTTATAAGATAATCGGCAATGATATTTTTATGCTTTTCTTCGCATATATCGAAAGTCAGCGGAAGAAGGTTTGAATGAACTGATGAATGATTGCTGTTTTGATTATCAATATAAAGTCCTTTGTCTTCACTGAAAAAGGCATTGTTAAAGCTTGTTTTTATCTTTTTTGATTTGTTTTTATAATCAATGCCAAGCGCTGTTTTTATTTTTTCTTCGTTTTTAACGGAATTAAAATAATAAGCATTTAAAACATTATGCTTTTGTGAAATTTCATAGTTATCTCTTGCGCCCTCCGGCCAGTCAATAAGATTCCACTGCTCATCTGCATTAATCAGCAGTCCGCTTTCGTCCTCAAATTCAGAAAAATAATCATTGATATATGAACATATGGGAAGCATTTTTTTGAGAAAGGGCGCATCCTTTGTTAAGGTATAGTATTTATAAACCATATTCGAAAACAAAAGAGAATAATCCGCTATTTCCTGCTTATAAGAACAGGGTGCAACAGAAAGGAATCTGCCCGAAAATCTGATTGAATCGGCAAAATCGCATATAGCTTTTTTCAGAAGTCTGAAATCCTTTGTAAGATAGTAATGTGCAAAGCCCGAAATGTAAACATCGCCGAGATACTGCCCCTTTTCCCTTGTAGGACAGTCAACGAAAGCCTCCTGAGCGCCGAGCAGAACAGTGTTTTTGCAGAGATTTAAAACCTCGCTCAGCTTTTTATTTTCAAGACTGAACTCAAAATCATTAAAGGGGTAGTGACGATTCAGTATTTCAGCTTCAATTTGAACGCCGTCATCAGCAGTTATTTCAAGGTATCTGAGCGCTTTATAATCAAATTGCTCAATGATGTTTTCACCCTCTTTTAAAATGCAGTATTCTTCATATCTGCAACCGCAGCGCATATCAAACCTGAGCTTTTTGTTTTCATCAAGCTCCTCAGTGCAGTGAATTATAATTTTTCTTCCGCTTTTATCTGAATTTGCCTTAATTTTAATGTTGCAGACATATTCCTGATTGAAATCATAAAAATATGTGTTTTTGCTAATTATCGGCTTAACCCTTTTTGATGTTATCTGAAGCGCAGGGAAGGGCTCGTCTTTAAAAATATATTCGCCCTCTATTTCTTTTGCTGTTTTTTGCTTTGAGAGATGTATTCTCATATCCCTGTTTTCAAGAAATGCAGTATCATAACCGACTGTTTGGCTCTCAAGGAAACTTTCATCAATCTGATATTTCCAGCTTTTATCGGTTGAAACAAAGAGTTTATCATCAATAAACAAATCGCAGATTAAACCTACTCTTGCATCGTTGCTGACCCATACCCGATTATTAAGTCCCTGATAAAAAACAAGAACTTTAATATCGTTTTTTCCGTATTTAAGATAACGGCTTATATCGTATTCGTTAAAATTCTGCGCAAAGCAATAAGACGGAGCAGGACCCTGACCGACAAAGTTATCATTGATATATAATTTATAGTAATCGTCCGCGGATATTCTTATTTTTGCATTTTCAAACTCTTCAAGAACTAAAGATTTTGAAAAAACAATATGAAGATTATCCCATAGCTCCTCGGGAGCAATCCATTTGCCGTTAAACATATTTATATAATAATAGTTATTATTGAATTATGCAAGAAATAATGATATACTTATGATATAATTACGAATTTCGGAGCGAAGCGACCCGACAACTCGGAACTCGTAACTAAATATAGAGGTTATTATGAATTTACCCAAAGACCCATTTATTCTGCTCAGCGTTATCAATATGAAGCTCAGAGATTCATATAAATCTCTTGATGAGCTTTGCGAGGATATGAACGAAAGCAGGGAAGAAATCGAGAAAAACCTGAAAAATGCGGGTTTTGAATATGACGAAGAAACAAATAGTTTTAAATAAAGAGGGAATCAATGGCTGAAATCAGCAGGGAAAAACACAGAGAAAGAGTCAGAGCGGCATATCTGAAAAACTCATTTGAATCAATGAGCGATTCAAGTGTTCTTGAACTTCTGCTGTTTTACGCTATCCCGAGAAAAGATGTTAAAGAAATCTCGTATGCTCTGCTTAACCGATTTGGATCTCTTGAAGGCGTTTTTAATGCCGATATAAAGGAATTGGTTAAGGTTAAAGGAGTTGGCGAGAACACTGCTATTCTGATTAATCTATTCAAAAATATTGATTTAAGGCTTGAAAAAAACAAAAACCGAGCAGTCAGAAAGCTTAATTCATCCGACAAAGCACTTGAATTTGTTAAAAACGAGCTTATTAATCATAAAAAAGAAGAAATTCTTATTATAACTCTTGATAATAGTTTAAATATTATATCAGTTAATAATGTTTCGCACGGTGCTGCAAATTATGCAAGCGTTGAGCCGTATAAAATTATGGAGTGCATTTTTAAAGATAATGCAGCAAATATAATTATTGCACATAATCATCCGCAGGGAAAGGTTGAACCTTCGACGGAGGATGTTGATTTTACCATTGAAATAATTAATCTCTGCCGAAAGGTTAAGGTTAATGTTAACGACCATATAATAGTCGGCGAAAACGATGCGCTTTCAATGGCGAGCAATATAAAATATGCAATGTATTTTGATAATTAATTAAAAGCGAGGAAAAATATGAGCGATTATAAAGTTATTGAAATTAAAAAATCTGTTTTTGAAAATAACGACAGAGAAGCGGATAAGCTTCGCGAAAAGTTAAAGGAAAACAAAACCTTTCTCTTAAACCTTATGTCTTCTCCCGGAAGCGGAAAAACAACAACGCTGGGCAGAACTATTGCAGCGCTGAAGGATGAATATAAAATCGGTGTTATGGAAGCTGATATCGACAGCGAGGTTGACGCAAAAATAATTTCTCAAACAGGCGTTAAAGCAATTCAGCTTCATACAGGCGGAATGTGTCACCTCGATGCAGGAATGACTCAGCAGGGGCTTGAGAGCATTGAGGCTGATGAATTTGATTTTGTTGTTCTCGAAAATGTTGGCAATCTCGTTTGTCCCGCTGAATTTGATACGGGCGCAAGCAAAAACGCAATGCTTTTATCAGTTCCGGAGGGCGACGATAAGCCGCTTAAATACCCTCTTATGTTTTCAATCTGCGACTGCGTTTTAATTAATAAAATCGACACGAAGAGCGTTTTTGATTTTGATGATGAAGCAGTTGTTGAAAGAATTAAAAAGCTCAACCCGAAAGCTGAAATCTATTTTATCTCTGCAAAAACAGGCGAGGGAATGGAAAACTGGTTTAACTGGCTGAGAAAACAAATTGATAACTGGAATAAATAAAATCAACCTCGATAGATTATCTATCGAGGCTATTTTTATAATTACGAATTTTCAGGAGTTTCGATTAACACAGATTGTATTGTTATGAAGAATCCTCAATACCTAAATGCTAAATGTGTTTAAATATTCTCCGCTTAAACATTTTTCATTTATTTCCTTCAGGCTAAGCAACATTTCTTTTTTATCAGATAAATAAAAAGACAGGTTTCTGATAACTCTTCCGCTTTCAGAGAGGTGAAATTTCTCATATAGTTGCGAGTTTTTGTTTAGTTCATTAACGATATTAAGCGCCTTAATGTGTTTTGTATAATCATCCTCGCTGTATATCTGATATAAAAAGGCGTTCAGAGTAAACAAGGTTTTCTTGTTTTGAGCTTCGATAATGAATTCAAGCTGTATATGGGGAATGTTTGTTATTCGTATTCCTGTTTTAGGATTATCAATCATTATATAAAAGTAGAAACTACCCATTTCTTGCCGCTCGGCAAATTTTACTTTTTCAATTTTTAAGTATTCTTTGAAGTATTCAGCATATTCTATTGTATTCATAGCAATTCCTTATAATAACTCATTTGAGTTAATTATATCATCGAATCAGCATAGTGTCAACTCAAATGAGGTAATTTTTTAATCTGTATTTGGTTATGCTTATAGTAACGCAAGGAGTTGATCGTTATGATGATTGGAACAGCAGTTCAAAAAAGAATACTTGAGCTATGCGCAGAGAAATCCATTACAGTAAATAAGTTAGCAACAATGAGTGGAATAACTCAATCCACATTGAACAACATAATGAGCGGACGAAATAACAGCACAACTATATCAACTATAAAGAAAATTTGTGACGGGCTTGATATAAATATCCGCGACTTTTTTGATTCTCAAATTTTTGATGATTTGGAACAGGAAATAAAATAAAAATAGCGCTTCAGATTTTGAAGCGCTTCTTTTTATAAGTAATAGTCAATAGCTACCGAGCTTTCTGCAACTGAATGCATATGCTTTTTAACAACGGAGCAGTGATATTCATCATTTTGATAATCATCAAGCGCCTTTTCATCATCAAGAAGCACCTGAAGAATTATGTCATATGAGCGATTTGAGTGAAGAAAATCGCATCCAACCTCTATTCCTCTTAAAAGCGGAACATTTCCCTGCATTGAAAGAAGAATATCCGCAGCTTTTTTAACTTCCTCTTCGCTGTTATCTTTGAGTTTAAAACAAACTATGTGTTTAATCATAATATAAATCTCCTATCCTATTTGCCTCCCTTGCTAAAGGGAGGTGGCGGCGTAGCCGTCGGAGGGATAAACTTTTTTAAAACAGCTTTTCTAACTTTTCAAATCTTGAAAAAAATTCAATATGCTTTTGCATTTGCTTATTAAAAAATGCAATAATATTTCCGTTGCAAAGAACAATAATTATTGTTCCCCAGGTTACGCCGATAAATTTATGGAAAAGAATCAGTGTTAATGCAATGCTTAATATAAGAAATGCACTATCAAAGCCGATTTTGAATTTTCTTAAATCGAGGTTTTTCTCTTCAACAACTGTTCTTACAAAATAATCATATGCGCAGGGAGCAAGATATGTGTTCATAAAAAGCGCAACGCCGAGCGAGGTTAAAACCATTCCGAAAACGAAAAGAACAACTCTCATCCACAACGCGTCAACCTGCCAGTTTTTAAAACACCAAATAAAAAAATCAAGAATTGAGCCGTAGATTATTGCACTTGCAAATGAAGTTAAATATGTGAGCTTGAATTTGCCGACTGCAAAACACATCAGAATTAAAACCAAGGTCTGAAAGATATATTCAGTCTGACCGTAGGTTAAAAAGCTAACCTTTTCGCTGATTATATATGTTGGCGCGGCAATCATTGAAAGTCCGAAGTTTGCCTTTGCCATAATAGCTATAGACAGCGGCATAATTATTATTGCAAGAACAAATGTAAGCTCTTTTGAAATTCTCAGCTTTTTATTCATAAACTTCTCTTTTCAGCGATCCGATGAAGGGGAGATTTCTATAATGCTGGTCGTAATCAAGACCGTAGCCTACAACAAATTCATCGGGAACTGAGCAGCCGACATAGTCTGCTTTAAGGTCAACAACTCTTCTTGCCGGTTTATCAAGAAGGGTGCAGATAGTTATTGAGCTTGCGCCCCTTGATTTGAGCATATCGGAAACATATTTAAGAGTTCTTCCTGAGTCGAGAATATCCTCGATAAGAAGAATATCGTATCCTGAAATATCCATATCGATATCCTTGAGAATTCTTACAGAGCCGGAAGAACGGGTTGAACTTCCGTAGCTTGAAACAGCAAGAAAATCGAGTTTTAAAGGAAGCTTGATTTCTCTTGTTAAATCTGCCATAAAATATATTGAGCCTTTAAGGATACCAACAACCATAAGGTTTTTTCCTTCAAAATCCTTTGTTATCTGTTCTCCGAGGCGTTTGTTAATTTCTCTGAGCTCCTCATCGCTTATGAGGATTTTTTCAATATCTTTATGCATGGGTTTTCTCCTATAATAACTCCCGCCCCTTTTTCAAGGGGCGAGTTTTTTGAATTATCTGTCCTCTCTGAAGTAAGACAGTCCGAGGGACGCAGGCGGTTGATTTTCCTTTTTCTTTCTTGCGGAAACTGCAACAAGAACAATGATTGTTACAACATAGGGAAGCATTTTGAAAAGCTCCTGTGCCTTGAGCGAGAGTCCGGGAACGAAAAGATAAACGATATAAAGTCCGCCGAAAATTATTGAAGCAAAAATTCCGAGGTTTGGTCTCCAGATTGCGAAAATAACGAGTGCGATTGCGAGCCATCCTCTGTCGCCGAAGCCTTCGTTTGACCAAACGCCGTTTGCATAGTCCATAACATAGTAGAGACCGCCGAGACCTGCGATAACCGAGCCAATGCAGGTTGCAAGATACTTTGATTTTGTAACGCTGATACCTGCTGCGTCGGCTGTTGCAGGATTTTCGCCGACTGCTCTGAGATGAAGTCCGCCCCTTGTTTTATTGAGGAAGAATCCGCATATAATTGCAATAATTATTGCAGCATATGCAAGAAATCCGTATGAGAAGAAGAGCTTTCCAAACCATCCTGTTGTTGAGGCAAAAGGAAGTTTTGTTGAAAAGAAAGCGCTTGTTCTTGAAAGAGCAACTGAAGGAACATCGCTATCTACAAGTTTAATGAGTGAAGCTCCGAAGAAGTTACCGAAGCCAACGCCGAAGGTTGTTAATGCAAGACCTGTTACATTCTGGTTTGCTCTTAAAGTAACGGTTAAGAAGCAGTAGATAAGTCCTGCAAAGAGCGAGCCGATAATTGTGCAGATAAGCGGAATAAAGATTGCAAGAAAACCGTTGAGCGGATTTCCGCTTCCGACTGAGTTTTCATAAAGAAATGCGCCGATAACTCCGCTGATACCGCCGATGTACATAATTCCGGGAATACCGAGGTTTAAGTTACCGCTCTTTTCAGTCATAATTTCGCCTGTTGCGCCGTAAAGAATCGGAATTCCCTGCATAACAGCACGGGGGAACAAAGAAGCTAATGTACTTACGAAAGCCATATTACTTTACCTCCTTACTGCTTTTGTTGAATTTGATTTCATAGTTAACAAAGAATTCACAACCGATAATGAAGAAAAGAATAATTCCTGTTAAGATATCGGAGAAGGATTTGTTAAGTCCGAAATCGGTTGATATCTGACCTGCGCCTGCTTCGAGGAAGGAAAGAAGAAGTGCGGTTAAAATCATAACAATCGGATTGAATTTAGCAAGCCAGCTTACCATAATAGCGGTAAAGCCTCGTCCGCCCGCTGTTTCAGTTGTTATTGTCTGGCTTGTTCCGCTGACAAGAAGGAGTCCTGCAATACCGCAGATGGCACCTGAAAGAATCATTGTTCTAAGGATAACCTTTTTAACATTGAGTCCGATGTAGCGGGCTGTATTCTGAGATTCGCCGACAACTGATATTTCATATCCGTGCTTACTGTATTTAAGATAAACATACATAAATATTGTAAGCGCAAGAACAACTAAGATGTTTAAAAGATATTTCTGATTTGCAATAACAGGAAGCCATCCTGCCTGAGTATCAGGGTTGATAATACCGATGGAACCCGAGCCCTTCGGATTTTCCCAAACTCTTGAGAAATATGCAACAAGTTGAATTGCAACATAGTTCATCATAAGGGTAAAGAGGGTTTCATTTGTATCGAGTGTTGCTTTGAACACTGCGGGGATTAATGCCCAGATTGCGCCTGCAACAATACTTGCAATAATCATTGTTAAGATAAGAACAAAGTTCGGAAGCTTGTTTCCGAAAAGTATCATACAAGCTGCGCTTGCAAGTCCGCCCATCAATACCTGACCTTCAGCACCGATGTTCCAGAATCGCATTTTAAATGCGGGAGTAACGGCAAGCGAAACGCACAGCAGCATTGATAAGCTCTGAAGAAGATTCCAGATTCTTCTTGATGTTCCGAATGCGCCGTCTATCATAGTTGCATAAACTCTTATCGGGTTTTCACCTGTGAGCGCCATTGTAACTATTGCGCAAACGATAAGCGCTGCAACAACCGAGCCTATTCTGATAAGAGTTGCTTTAACAGGGGATAATCCCTCGCGCTTTGCAACGTGGAAGAGGGGCTCGCGCTTTTTTGCTTTTGAATTACTGCTCATTATCGCCATCCTCCTTTGCATCAAGACTCTTTGTCATAAGAAGGCCAAGGTCTTCTTTTTTAGCTGTTTTTCCGTCAACTATACCTGTTATGTTTCCTGAGTTTATAACCATAATTCTATCGCAAAGGGCAATAAGAACATCGAGGTCCTCGCCAACGAAGATTATGGAAACGCCCTCTTCCTTCTGCTTGTTGAGAAGGTTATAAATCATATATGATGAGTTGATATCAAGTCCTCTTACGGGATACGCAACCATAAGAACTCTCGGTTCAAGTGCAATCTCTCGTCCAACGAGAACCTTCTGAACATTACCGCCCGAAAGTCTTCGAACAGGAGTTGTTGTAGATGGTGTTACAACCTCAAGCTCATCAATAATATCCTCTGCGAGCTTTTTGGGCTGTTTTCTGTTTAAGAATTCGCCCTTACCGTTTTTGTAGGAACGCAGCATCATATTATCGGTTATATCCATATTGCCAACAAGTCCCATTCCAAGTCTGTCTTCGGGAACGAAACTCATTGCAACGCCGAGTCTTCTTATCTCTCTCGGAGTTTTGCCGACAAGCTGCTGTTCAACTTCATCTGTATCGGTGAAAAGGATTGAAGAGCCTTTTTCTGTTTTCTGAAGTCCTGCAATGGATTCAAGAAGTTCTTTCTGACCTGAGCCCGAAATACCTGCAATACCAAGTATTTCGCCGCTGTTAACTGTGAAGTTAACATCAGTAAGAGCATTTGAGCCGTCGTGATTCTTAACATTGAGCTTTTTAACAACGAGTCTCGGTTCAGGATTTTTGGGGTCTTTTCGTTCAATATTGAGGTCAACCTTTTCGCCAACCATCATTTCAGTGAGCGAGGATTCGGTTGCATCCTTTGTAAGAACAGTGCCAACATTTTCTCCCTTTCTGAGAGTTGCAACTCTGTCAGAGATGTCAAGCACTTCGTGGAGTTTGTGAGTTATTATGATAATCGACTTATTATCCGCTTTCATATTGCGGAGAACGTCAAATAATTTACTTGTTTCCTGAGGCGTTAAAACAGCTGTGGGCTCATCAAGAATAAGAATATCAGCCCCTCTGTAAAGCACCTTGATAATTTCAACGGTCTGTTTTTCAGAAACAGACATTTCATAGATTTTTTTATCGAGATCAAGAATAAAACCGTATTGGTCAATGATTTTTTTAATATCCTGTTTTGCTTTTTTCAGGTTGAATTTTTTGCCGTCATCAATTCCGAGAACGATATTTTCGGCAGCAGAAAAGATATCAACAAGTTTGAAATGCTGATGTATCATTCCAATTCTGTAGTTGAAAGCGTCTTTCGGTGAAGAAATAACAACCTCTTTACCATCTACAAAAATCTTTCCTTCATCGGGATAGTAAATTCCCGAAACCATATTCATAAGGGTTGTTTTACCGCTTCCGTTCTCGCCGAGAATTGCGAGTATTTCGCCTTTAAAGACCTTAAGGTCAACATTTTTATTTGCTACTACTTTAGTACCGAAGGCTTTTGTAATGCCTTGTAATTCGAGTGCAACTTTTTCGCTCATATGTACCTCCGCAGGTGATAAAGTAAGCTTTTTGATTAACTAATATTAAGTGATTATAGCCGTGACTGTTTAATACAGCCACGGCCGTTTATTTATATTGCTTCTTCTTTTAAACTTTCTTAGAAAGCGGTGTTAAGAAGAGTGATGCCGTCAAGATTAACATCGAAGTAAGGAGCTGATCTGAATTCAGACTCGTGGAAGTATCCGTCTTTAACAACTTCTGTGTCGCCTGTGAACGCTTCGTCTGTATCAACGTCAGCCATATAACCGGTAAGAACACCCTTGTCATCAACTGTTGCGTGGAGATTTACCTTGTTCTTTTCGTCCTTAGTTACTGTGAATGAAGCAGTGTCGAATACATGAATCTTGCCAGCCTCAAGGTCAGCTTTAACTGCGTCGAGTTTTTCCTGAGTGCCCTTTGCAGCAGCTTTTTCGTTTACCTCTGTAAGCTCAACAGAACCTGTAGCCATTGTTCCTGTCCAGTCAGCGTCGATAGCTTCGCCCTTCTGAACGCATTCAACCATGTACTTGAAGTAAGGAGCCCAGTTGATTCTTGAAGATACGATGAAGGTGTTGGGGCAAGCGTCAACAGTTGAACCGTTGTATGAAACGTCGGGGATACCTGCGTTTTCGCAAGCTGTTGGAGCGCCCATTGAGTCAGCGTGCTGAGAAATGAGGTCTGCGCCGCCCTCGATAAGAGCCTGAGCAGCTTCTTTCTCTGCAGTCTCATCATACCATGAACCTGTGAACTTAACATCCATTACAACATCTTCGCAAACGCTCTTTGCGCCAAGATAGAATGATGTGTAACCGCTGATAACCTCTGCATATGTGTATGCGCCAACATAACCCATCTTAGGAGTTTTGCCCTTGAGCTTGCCAGCCTCTTTAATCTCGTTGAGTTTGAGACCTGCAGCAACACCTGCAAGATATCTTCCCTCATATATTGAAGCGAAAGCATTGTGGTAGTTAGCAAGGTTTTCAGTGTGAGCCTTTGTTCCTGTTGCGTGGCAGAACTCAACATCTGCGAACTCTTTTGCAGCCTTGATGAGATAATCTTCGTGGCCGAATGAGTCAGCAAAAACGATGTTACAACCCTGGTCAACAAGGTCAGCAGCAGCTTCGTAGCACTCGTTACCCTCGGGAATGTTTGTTTTGAGAACGTACTCTACGCCGAGCTCTTTGCAAGCTTCTTTTGCAGCGTTGATGAAGTTAAGGTCGTAAGTTGAGTTTTCATCATGTAAGAAGATGAATCCAACCTTAACATCTTTAGCTGTGTCTGAAGCAGCTGTTGTGTCGTCTGTTTTCTCGCCGCCCTTTGAGCAAGCAACAAACGCGCCTGCTACTGCAAGAACAACTGCGAGGAGAACTGCAACAATTTTCTTTGAAAGTTTCATTTGATTTTCCTCCAATATTATTTTTCCTTTTATATATTATAAGCCGTTCGGCATTATAACCTTTTTGTTAGTCTCTGAATTCAATCTCTCCTGTTTCGTGGTTCATACTCTCAACAATTGCAAGAGATTCAACCTTGATTCCCTTTTCTCTGAGCTTATCGCCGCCGTGCTGATAGCCTTTTTCAATAACTATTCCACAGCCTGCGAGCCCGGCGCCGCCCTGATTAACAATATCAATCAAACCGCAAAGCGCATTTCCCATTGCAAGAAAATCATCGATAATAAGAATTTTATCTTCTTTGTTTATATATTTTTTTGAAACAAGAACATTGTTTGTAACTCCGTGGGTAAAGCTTTCAACCTCACTTGTTAAAACATTTCCGTCGTTATTCTTTGTTTTTGATTTTTTAGCAAAAACAAGAGGGCATTCAAACTCCCGTGCTACTAACGCACCTATGGCTATGCCCGATGCTTCTATAGTAAGTACTTTGTTAACGCCCTCGTCTTTAAATAACCTATGAAATTCTTTTGCTATTTCCTGCAAAAAAACGCAGTCTATCTGATGGTTCAGAAAACTGTCCACTTTAAGGATGTTGCCTTCATAGACCTCACCCTCGTTTAATATCTTCTGTTTCAGTAATTCCATAAGATACACCGCCGATATTTGATACACCAATATAATAATAAAACGAATCCCAAATTTCAACAATAATTTGAGATTGACACCATTTTTTAATCTTTTTCTATTTATTTATGATAAATGAGCGCCCCAACCTTTTTTCTTTTGTTTATTTTGACCATATATGTTGAAAGATTTTTGTGAGTATTTACAGTTTTCTTACCTCAGTAGTGTATCTATATTAAAAACATTATTATAAGATATTCACGGTTTGACAAATATTGCACGCTCATTTATAATTATAGTGTATTTTGACACATATATGAAAAGGCGGTGATTAATTGAAAAAGTATATTGCGAATATTATTTCTTTTTCAAGGATAATTGCCGCTGTTTTTTTGTTTTTCTTCAGTGAAATAACAAACGCTTTTCTTACTATATATGTTTATTGCGGCTTTACGGATTTTATTGACGGTCCCATTGCGAGAAAACTTGATAGCGAAAGTGTTTTCGGCTCGATAATGGATACGGCGGGCGACGTTTTAACTTATCTTGCCCTTGCAAAGGTTCTTATAGTTCAGAATTTGCTTCCGTTTTGGTTTTATTTATGGGAGGGCCTGGCTGTTATAATGTTTTTAATTTCGGCAACTATATCTAAAATTAAAAGCGGAAATTTTTATTTTGTTCATTCGTTTTTCGGAAAAATTATGGGAACTTCAATGTTCGTTTTGCCGTTTGCAATGAGGTTTTTCAAAGTTTTAATCTGGATTGGCGTTATCTGCGCCGTTTCAAATATTGCTGCTATTGAATCGATTATTATTCAGGCGAAGCAAAAGAAGTTGCCCGAAGAAGAAATGCATAATGTATGACGCAATGAGCAAAGAACAGAGTCGCATACAACGATTATAATTAATAAAAGCTATCCGAGTGGGATAGCTTTTTGTTTTTTATCCGACTTCTGCGTCGTGGGCAAGAGCTTTTTGTCTTGCTTCCTCAAGCATCATTGATTTAACCTTCATAAGTCTTGTTGTTGAGCTTCTTTCGTTTTCATCGAGTTTCATTGTTATATACTTGATTGTTTCCTCATATCTCGGAATCATAACATGCTCGAGTGCGTTAACTCGTCTTCTCGTTTTCTCTATTTCGGCGCTCATCAGGGCGCAGGATTTTTCAACCTCTGCAAGCCGTAGCATAAGCGGCATAATATCCGAAAGGGATTTAACCGCATCGTCGAGGTCGGAAGAGGTAAAAGCATAGCCGTATGAATAAATATCGTTTTCATCGGCAGTTTTCAGCTTTGCATCGAAAACGGGAAGAATAACGCTCATAACATTTTTTTCGGTGATTTCAAGGTTCATTTCCTGTGAGGGCATCATAAGCGCAACATCCAAAGCCGCGTCGCTCATAACAGAGCGCGCAACTGCGATATGCTTATTAGCTTCATTAACACCTTCTTCAACCTGACGGCGCAGTTCCTTGTTTTCTCTTACGAGTTCAAGAAAACGGCGCATAAGCTCATCTCGCTTATCTTTAAGAAGCTTATGTCCCCTGCGTGCAGTGGCAAGCTTTCTTTTAAGATTAGTGAGCTCCATTCGGGTTGGATTTACATTCATTACTGCCATTTAAATCACCTAACCTATTTGCCTTCCCCTCAAGGGGAAGGTGTGAGGTTTTAATTAATCATAGTATTCATCAAGAAGCTCATCGCTGATACGCTTGAGCTCGCTTCTCGGGAAGATTTTCAGAAGCTTCCAGCCGATATCAAGCGTTTCCTCGATAGTTCTGTCGGAAGAAAAGCTCTGATTGATATATTCGTTTTCAAATTCATCAGCAAATTTAGCATAGAGCTTATCCATATCAGTAAGCGCAGCTTCACCTAAAACAACCATAAGCTCTTTTGCGTCCTTACCTCTTGCATATGCAGAGAAAAGCTGATTCATTGTGTTTGAATGGTCTTTTCTTGTTTTACCTTCGCCGATACCCTTATCCTTAAGTCTTGAAAGTGAGGGAAGAACATCAATCGGGGGAAGAATTCCTCTGCGGTATAAATCACGTGACAAGATAATCTGACCCTCGGTAATATATCCCGTTAAGTCGGGAATCGGGTGGGTTTTGTCATCCTCGGGCATTGAGAGAATCGGAATCATTGTGATTGAGCCGTCTTTTCCCTTCTGTCTTCCTGCTCGTTCATAGATTGAAGCAAGGTCGGTGTACATATATCCGGGATATCCTCGCCTGCCGGGCACTTCCTTTCGTGCAGCTGAAACCTCACGAAGCGCATCGGCATAGTTGGTTATATCCGTCATAATAACAAGAACATGCATTCCCTTGTCAAAAGCAAGGTATTCTGCTGCTGTTAAAGCCATTTTAGGAGTTGCAATTCTTTCGATAGCAGGGTCGTTTGCAAGGTTTGAGAACATAACTGTTCTTTCTATTGCGCCTGTTTCTCTGAAAGACTGAATGAAGAAATCAGATTCTTCAAAGGTTATACCCATTGCGGCAAAAACAACCGCGAATTTTTCATCCTTGCCTCTGACCTTTGCCTGACGGGCAATCTGAGCGGCAAGCTGAGCATGGGGAAGACCCGAAGCCGAGAAAATCGGAAGCTTCTGACCTCTTACAAGGGTGTTAAGTCCGTCTATAGCGGAAACACCTGTCTGAATAAACTCCTGGGGATATGCTCTTGCAGCAGGATTCATCGGAAGTCCGTTAACGTTCATTCTCTTTTCGGGAATGATTTCAGGACCGCCGTCAATGGGTCTGCCGAGTCCGTCGAATACTCTTCCGAGCATATCTTCAGAAACGCCGAGTTCCATCATTCTGCCTAAAAATCTGACTTTACTGTTTGAAAGGTTAATACCTGTTGAAGGCTCAAAAAGCTGAACAAGAGCATCGCTTCCGTTTATTTCAAGAACGCGGCATCTTCTTGTTTCGCCGTTTGCAAGCTCGATTTCACCAAGCTCGTCAAACTTAACATTTTCAACCTTTCTTACAAGCATAAGAGGACCTGCTACTTCTTCAACCGTTCTGTATTCTTTTGGCATCAGTATTCCTCCTTTGCATTGATTACTTCATTGATATCGCTGCTGAGAAGTGAGCGTGTTTTATCAAATTCGCTGTCGATATCTTCTTCCTTAACGTACTTGAATCTTCCTATTGCTTCTCTTGAGGGAATTGAAACAAGTTTTTCAATATTTGCATTCAAATCAAGAGCGGCAAGCGCTTTATCATAGAATTCAAGCACAAGGCTCATCATATAAAACTGTTTTTTAAGGGATGTATATGTGTCAACCTCGTGGAAGGCAAGCTGATGAAGAAAGTCCTCACGAATACTTCTTGCAGCCTCCATTTTAAGTCTGTCGGTTGCAGAGAGTGCGTCCATACCTACGAGCTTAACAATTTCTTCAAGAGAGGCTTCATCTGAGAGAAGTCCCATAATTCTTGTTCTTAAAGTTGTCCACTGAGCGTTGACATTGCTGTTAAACCATCTTCCAAGATTATCTGCATAAAGGGAATATGAAGTCAGCCAGTTGATAGCGGGGAAGTGGCGCTTATATGCAAGAGCGCTGTCGAGTCCCCAGAAAACCTTAACTATTCTCAGTGTTGCCTGTGAAACAGGCTCTGAAATATCACCGCCCGGAGGAGAAACAGCGCCGATAACAGAAAGCGAGCCTTCCTTCTCATCGCTGCCGAGAACCTCAACCCTTCCTGCTCTTTCATAGAACTGAGCAAGACGGGATCCGAGATATGCGGGATAACCCTCTTCACCGGGCATTTCTTCAAGACGTCCGCTCATTTCACGAAGCGCCTCTGCCCAACGGGAGGTTGAGTCTGCCATAAGGGCAACGGAATAACCCATATCTCTGAAATATTCAGCGATTGTTATACCTGTATATATTGAAGCCTCACGAGCTGCAACGGGCATATCCGAGGTGTTTGCTATAAGAACAGTTCTCTCCATAAGTGATTTGCCTGTATGCGGGTCAATCAGCTCGGGGAACTCGTTTAAAACGTCGGTCATTTCGTTACCGCGCTCACCGCAGCCGATATAAACAACGATATCCGCCTCAGCCCATTTAGCAAGCTGATGCTGAGTTACTGTTTTTCCGCTTCCGAAGGGACCGGGAATAGCTGCAACGCCGCCCTTTGCAATCGGGAAGAGCGTATCAACAACTCTCTGTCCTGTTATGAGGGGCATATCGGGGGAGAGTTTTTTCTTATACGGTCTGCCCTGACGAACGGGCCATTTCTGCATTAATGTTAATTCGAAGTTTTCGCCGTTTTCTCCCTCAAGTTCAACAACTTTATCTGTTACAGTAAAGTCGCCCTCGGATATAGCCTTAACTGTTCCGCGCATTCTTGGAGGAACCATAATTTTATGCTTAACTATATCTGTTTCCTGAACATATCCGAGCTCATCGCCGGAGGCAACCTTATCTCCGACTTTAGCAGTCGGGAAGAAATGCCATTTTGTATCTCTTGATAGCGAGGGAACCTCAATACCTCTTTCAAGATTATTTCCGGAAAGTTCCATAATCTTTTCAAGCGGTCTCTGAATTCCGTCGAAAATTCCCTTGATAAGACCGGGACCGAGCTCAACGCTCAGCGGTTCATTTGTTGATTCAACCTCTTCGCCCGTTCCGAGTCCCGAAGTATCCTCATAAACCTGAATTGAAGCCTTGTCACCGTGCATTTCAATGATTTCGCCGATAAGTCTGTGTTCGCTGACACGAACAACGTCGAACATATTGGCGTCCCTCATATCCTTTGCAACAACAAGGGGTCCCGATACCTTTAAAATTGTACCTTTACTCATATGTGTACCACCCGTATTATATAGTTAGTTAACTATGTCTGAGCCGACTGCTCTTTCAACAAAGGAGCTTACCTGTTCCATTCCCATTCCGGTATTTCCGAAAACACCAGGAATTGGAATAATAGCAGGGGTTGGCTCATCATTATATCTGCTTATCTCATTTTTAATCTGAGAAGCGATGTTTTCTGTTATAAAAATAACACCGTAGCCTGTTTGGGCAAGATTTCTAAGTGTTTTTATTGCCTGAGTGCTTTCATCAACAGGGAAAATAGCAATTCCGAGCGATGCGAAGCCGTAAATGCTGTTTTTATCGCCCATTGCCGCAATTTTATACATAAACTTCACGCATCCTTTCCCTGATGATATCGCTTGAAATATGACTCTGCTTTGCAGAAAGGATTATTCTCAGACATTTGATTTCAGTTTCCTTTGCAACAAAATATGCAGCAAGCGGGCTGAGTCCGAAAGCGGTCATTTTTGCTTTTTTTATCAGAGTCAGAAGTTTATCATCGCAGTATTTTTCAAATGCAGAGGAGCTTTCTGATAGTGCGTCTTTGTAGTCCGAAAAACCAGCACTAGAAAGATATTCGAAAAATTCCTCCTCGCCTGATAAAGCCGCTTCAATAAAGCTCTCTTTATTTATCAAATCATTTTCTGCAATAGCTGTGTTCAGAAAAACGGAGCTTTTTTTCGTTTTTATAGCTCTGTATGCTGTTTTGATATCGGCAGCAAGGCAGTATGAATTTGCATATTCAGTTAAAAGCTCGTCGCCACTGTTTTTTGAAAAAGCGAGTATTGTTTCAAGCGTTTTTCTGTCTATAAGAGCATCGCAAAGCTGAGCGTTTCCTGTTTTTGTTATCTGCTCAAGCGCCTCTTTTGCAGTTTCGCCGATAAAATCGGGAAGAGATGAAAAATCCCGCTTGCTTACCGCTTCAAAGAGCTTATCGGGATTGATAACGCTCGGCTGAACAAGATAGCTTTTTGCATCGTAATTCATAACCTCTGCTTTTAAAATTGCTTTGAGATTCTGAAAATCGTTTTTAACAATAAAAGCATTTAGCGCATCCGCCTTATCCGCCGCTTCGTGAATGCTGTTCCAGACCTCTTTAAGCTCTTCGTCAAGAACTGCTGAATAATCGCTTTTTTCGTTGATATCATAGCCTTTTTCAGCGAGAAGGGCAGATGCTCTTTTATAGCTTTGGGCATTAATAAGCTGTTCTAAATCACTTTGTGAGAGCAGAGAGTTTTCCTTTGCACGAACAGAGGCAACGGCAAAAAGATAATTATTGTCTTTCAATTTAATTGCCTCCCTCAGTCAAACAAAACTGTGTTGAGCGCATCTCTGAGTTCATCGAGCTTTGATGAGGCGATTGCATCAAATGAGCAGTTGATATCAATATCCTCATAAACAAGAACAAAACCGCCGTCAATATTGATTGTTTCGCCAAGAGTGATTTTCTTGCCGTCCAGCTCTTTGTTGATATCCTCAATAAAGCCTTTTGGGAGTCGTTTTTTATCTTTTTCAGAAAGGCAAAGAGCTCCTTCTCCGCTTCTTGAATTGCCGATTATAAGAGCTTTGATGATTTCAAAGTATTCTTCATCGGGAAGATTTTTGATTTCATCAAGCGATTTTTTCAGCATTTCATCAATGATTTCAAGCTTTGATGTAAGAAGAATTTTGCTTTTTGCAAATTCCGATGAGGACTGAGCAATCTGCTCCATGCTTTCAATCTTTTTTGCAGTTTTGATTTCGTTTTCTAAAAGGATTTCTGAAGCGTTTTTTTCTGCCTCTTCAATTATGCTCTGCGCTTTTTTATTTGCTTCTTCGATAATGCTGCGACAACGGTCATCTGATTCATATTCAATTTGTGAAATAATTTTTTCAAGACCTGACATATAGCATCACCATCAGAAATTTAATCTTAAGATTATGAGAAGAGAAATAAGAAGTGCAAGAACGGCATAGGTTTCAACCATTGCTGAAAGAACCATTGCCTTTGACTGCTGCTCGGGCTTCTTTGCAACAACGGATACGCCTGATGCAGCAACTCTTGCCTGTGCAATAGCTGAGAAATAGCCAACAATAGCCATTGGCAGACAAGCTGCTAAAACCTGAAAGCCCTGAGCTGTTGTAAGTGCAACCGGAGCGCCTGAGAGAAGCTGGATTTTAATCATAACCATAATAGCGGTAATGAATCCGTAAAGTCCCTGAGTACCCGGGAGAATCTGAAGAATAAGAACCTTTGTGAATTTTGAAGGATCCTCGGAGATAAGACCTGCAGCAGCCTCACCAACGATACCTACGCCTCTTGCTGAGCCCATTCCGCTGAGAAGAGCAGCGAGCGCAGCGCCAATAATTGCAAGTGCTAAACCTAAATTAGCCATTATTTTTTTCCTCCTTGAACTTAAATGTTTTGGAATTTACTTTAAGAGGGTTGAAGGCGTTTCCGCCTCCCTCATAAAATCTTGAGAAGAATTCAACATACTGTAAACGGTTTGTGTGAACATATGCGCCGATAATATTAATTCCGAAATTAACAGTATGTCCGAATATAAATACGATAACAAATAGTATCGTTTTAACAACCATATTCTGCGGGAGAGTTCCCATCATATTAACAACCGAGCCGATGATACCCGTTACAAGTCCGAGAGCAAGCAGTCTTGAATATGAAAGAATATCCGAAAGATAACCCGAAACGGTGTTATAAAGCGCATATAATCCTCCGCCGAGCTTTCCGATAATGCTCTTTGAACTTCTGCCCGCGGTGAGAATTATCAGAATAACTCCTGCAAGGGCAATATATTTTGCAACGCTTGTTATGCTTTCGGGAATTTCAATAATCATCCCCGCGCAAATCGGAGCAGCTCCTCCGACTGCCATATAAGTTGGAATCGTGTCAGCAAATGCGCCGAATTTATCGCCCTGTCTCCAGTTCATATATCCCTTTATAGCAAGTCCGACAAAGAGATGGATAATTCCGAAAAGGAAACAGAAGAGCATTGTTGTCATAAGGTCATCGCCCTGGGGATTGAGCCAGACGTAAAGGCGCATTTCGGGGAGATGTAGATAATTAACACGAATTATATTGATAACATCGCCGAAGAACGAGCCAAACATTATTCCCCAGAAGGTTGTTGATATTCCGCAGTAGAGATACATTAAAACGGTTTTTCGCTTTTCTCCCTCGGGCTTTGCTTTTATCAAAACCAGAAGTGTTGCAATAACCATTAAAAGACCGTAGCCCGCATCTGAAAACATCATTCCGAAGAATACATAATAGAAAAATCCCATTATTGCATTCGGGTCGATATCGTTCTTTCCGGGGAGCGAATACATTTCGGTTATTCCCTCAACGGGAGAAGCGAAGGAATTGTTTTCAAGAAGAACGGGAACATCCTCATTTTCATCCGGCGGGCTGAGACTGACTGCCGCCGAATATTCCTCTTCAAGAATTTTTGCGATTTTTTCGCTGTGCTTTTGAGGAACATATCCCGAAAGATAGAAAATGTTATTCGTCATTGAAAGCTTTTTGAGAGCCTCGTATTTATCAATCTTCATTGAAAGATAATCAATAAAGAAGTCAATATCCTTTGCGTTTTCGGAATACTTTTTAATTTCCTCTTCATAGCTTTCAATATCTTTTTTCAGCTTTTCAATTCTTTCGCTGTTCTTTTTGATAGCTTCCTTTGCAGTTATATCAAATTGCTCGCTCGGTGCAGAGAATCCGAAACTTCTCAGCGCATCAAGCATTTCCTGTTTCTGAGTTTTCAAACAGAGAACTGCAATGCAGGTGAGCATTTCGCTTGAATAAATAATTTCAGCGTCGTATGCCTCTATATTCGGAGCAGTTTCGGCGAGCTTTTCTTTAACTGAACTTTCGCTTTGAAGATTCGGGAAAGAGCCGATTAAAAGAGTTGTATATTTAGTTGGTTTAACCTTCATCGGAACATCGAGATTTTCCCAGATTGACATTGAAGAGCTTGATGTTTCAAGTCTGATTATTTCGGCTTTTGAATCGGTTATTTTTTTATCCGCTTCCGAAATTATATTACAGATACTGAAGGTTTTATCGCAAATGCTTTCTTTTTCAAGATATTCTTTGAGCGATATTTCTCCCGCCGGTCGGAAGGAGTCGATAATCGAACTTTTCTGAGGAGCATAAAAGCCAACGGTTTCGCGAGCCTTTTGAGCTTTTATTCTCATTTTCTCAAGCTGTGAAATATTCATCTCTGTATCAAGATGGGTCATATTTTCAAGCTCTTCGTGAGCGGTTATTTCAACAACTCCCTTTCGCTGGAGAAAATCGATAATATCTTTGCTGCTTTTGAACATGGATATCAGTTCAATTTTCAGCATATTAACTTTTGCCGTAATTCCTCACCTCGTTTCCAAGTGTGGATTGTTGTTTATTTTAGTATTATTTCTTTAACCTTGTTTGTTGCCTGATTCTGACGTGAAGCGCTCTTCTCTTTTAATTCAGATGAGAGGCTTGCGGCTTCCTTTTCGGCAGATTCGGTTAACCTGTTGGCATCGCTTTTTGCGCTTTGAACAGCTTTTTCATATGATTCTGATGCTTTTGCCCTGGCGTTTTCGATTATTTCGTTTGCTTTTTCTTTAGCGTCGCTGATAATCTTATCCGCCTCAGTTTTTGAGAGTTTTTCCTTTTGAGAGGTTTCCTCTTCCTTCTTCAAAACGGAACTGAGCATTTCGGATACCATATTTTCACCTTCTTATATTTTATCCTTTTAAATATAGCACAATAAATTTTTTATTTCAATAATTATATACATAAATATATAAAATATGTTTTGCTTTTTTGCTTTCTTTTGCTATAATTAATTTAAGAAAATATCGGAGGAATTATTTATGAAAAAAATAACATCCATAATACTTGCGTTGGTTTTAACATTTTCAAGTTTAACTTTTGCTTTCAGCGCAAGTGCTGCAACAAAAGTAATTTCACGAGGAACTGAGCTTTCTGCTGCTTTCCAAAACGGCGGAGATTATGAACTCAGCGCCGCTTCATCAATCCCGTTTATGATTTATAAAGAGGGAATAACTAAAAATCTCAGTATAAAAGGTAACGGCAAGGAAATGAAATGCAGCGGCAGCGGCGCTGATTCAATGTTTTTCCAGAATGATTGGGCTGTTTCCTCTTTTAGCGATGTTGTTATAACTGGTCAGAGGAAGGAAGATGTCGGAATATGGCTCGGTGCGGGCAATATGACTTTTTCGGGCTGTACGGTAAGGAATTTTGATATAACAACAAACCGCTTTAGCGCTATTGCAGCTGCCAATTCAACCAAACTCACTCTCAAGGATACTGAGTTTACAAATAATTCTTCCTATGATTTGCAAATTCTTGATACTGCAAGCGTTGATATCAGCGGAACAACCTCATTTTCAAAGGTTAGAGTGTCGAGTAATTTCTGCAGTATTAATTTCAAAAACGGATTTTCAGACAGCTTTGAAATGACTTTTGACAAACCGATTGCAAAACAGATAGGAACTGTTTCATCGGACTCGGATGTTTCAAATATAAAGGTTACTAATGATAACTTCTGTCTTGAAAACAAAAACGGAAAATTATATCTGAAGGCTGTTAAAGAGCCGGAGCTCCATTTTGATATGTCTAAAAGAGAAACTCTTTTTAAAGGCTCAACGGGCTTTCTTTACGGTGCGGCGGAAATCAATGTTCCGTCAATAGATTTGCTGTATGGACTCAAGCCCGATACTATGGTGCAGAAGGCTTACGCAGGAAAACAGCACCCGACGGGCGACGCAATAAGAACAGGATCTGCGCTTCTTGCCTCAGGCGTCAGGGATATGCAGATTTATCTTCAGGACAATTATCTTGAATGGCCGTATGACGCACCGTATAAAGACGGGTCAATCGACCTTGATGCTTATCAGAAAACTGTTGAGGGAATACTCTATAAGATGATTTGCGACAAGGCGGATAAGAGTGATGAAGGTGCATTTAAAGGCAGCGACGGAAACTATTATAAGCTAAATGGAAACGGAAAGCATTATAGCTATGTTCTTTTCAACGAGCCTGATCAGATTTGGTATTGGAATAATCTTGACGGACTTAAAAATGCCTGGAAGAAAATATATGAAGCAGTTCACGCAATAGACCCCGATGCACGCTGTTCAGGACCGAATTTTGCAGGATATACAAAGGAAAGCTATGATTCCTTCCTTAAATTCTGTTATGATAACGACTGCCTTCCGGAGCTTATAACCTGGCACGAGCTAGGAGATATTTCATTAACTGATTATTTTAAGCATTATGATGAAATCCAGGAAATGGTTGATAAGTATTATACCGAAAAACCCGAGCTTCTTGTAAATGAATACGCAAGGCATTATGATATCGGCTCCGTTGGCGGACTTGTTAAATGGCTTGCAATGTTTGAGGATAAGGATATGTCGGGATGCATGGCATATTGGGCAATGGCAAACACACTAAACGAAATGGCAGCCGACCAGAATTCACCCGCTTCAACCTGGTGGGTTTACCACTGGTATGCTCAGATGACGGGCAAGCAGTGTCCTCTTGTTTCACCGAATTTTGAAGATACAAAATTCTATGGCTTAACATCGTATGATGAAGATATAAATATGGGATATGTTCTTTTCGGCGGAAATGAAAACGAAAACGGAAAAGAAACAGTATATCTTGATAATTTTGATAAAACAGATTTAGCAAACAGCAGCGATTTAACCCATGTAAAGCTCTACGGAGTAAGCTTTTCAGGACAGCTTGGCGCAAATTATAAACCCGAACTTGTATTTGAAGGCAATATCAAAGCAGAGGATAATTCACTGAAAATCCGTATTAATAATACGGATGAAATGGAAGCATATTTTGCTGTTTTAACAAAGCCTGAGGATGGCGCAGAAATATCCGATGCCGAAAACCTTGAATACCCATATCTCAACTATGAGGCTGAAAACGCTCAGCTTCTCGGCTCGGCGCAGGCATATCCAAAGGGCGGATGGACTGATTTTGCAACAAGCGGAAGAATGAATGTTGGAAACATAAACAATAACGGCGACGGCGTTTGTTTCACTGTTGATGTTCCCGAAACAGGATATTATAACGCTTCAATTTTCTATTCACTTCAGGCGCCTTTTGTAAATCCGAAAACTCTTGTGCCCCAGGAAAACGGACAGAACAGGGGAATAGGAAAATCGCTTCCTTACGGTATGGAGCTTGATGGCAAAAAGCTTTCAAATATTGTTCTTGAATCAACAGTCACATGGGCATATAAAAACCATTGCGACACAAAACTTTATTTAACCAAGGGTCAGCATATAATAACATATAAACATATAAATGGTAACGAGGGCAGCAAAGGCAATTTACAGCTTGTTGCGGCGCTTGATAAACTAACTCTCCAAAAAGAAAGAGAAGACGAAAATAATTTTGAAATCTGTCTTGACGAAATGAGCAATTTTAAAGACGGAGAAACATACAGAGTTACTGCAGTAGCTCCTGAGCCGGGTTATTATACTGTCAGCGCTGACGGTGAGTTTGAACTCAAAAAGCAGTGTGTTGACTATGCAAAGGATGCAAAGTCTTTCTCTGAGTGCAGCGTTTATGATGTTCCTTCAGAAAAAACGTTCTATCTTGCAAAGGGCGCAAACACATTAGTTGTTTTTGGCAATGCAACTAAGCTCACTTTCACTTATGAAGAAGAAAAAACTAAAAATGCTTCAACAACTGTTAAGGCTTCTGAGATAACTATTCACGGAACTAATCCGACTCTGAAAAAGAACTCATATGCAAACAGCGGTTATGTTATCAGTGAGCTCGGCATTGGTCAGAAGCCTGTTAACAACGAAAGCGCTGATAAAAACTATTCAACCTTCACTGTTAAGGCACCGAGCGAGGGAACATATAATTTTGCAATCCGCTATTCAAACAACGAGCCTGCTCCGATAATGGAAAAAGCAGACGGCTCAACCTATATTCATCCCTATAATATCGATCTTGTTGAAAGATATGCTCAGATTATTGTTAACGGCGGCGAGGCTGAAACAGTATATTTCAAAAACACACTTAGCTGGGATGCGTTTAAAACCCTTGATGTTCAGCTTGAACTTAAAGAGGGAGAAAACACTATAAAGATTTATAATGATAATTCCTATCAGTTCAGCAATCTTGTTAATTCAACCGCTCCGGAAATTGATACAGTAACCGTTACAAAGTTGAGCTATAACGGTGAAAAAGCTCAATATATTCCCGGAAGGGCAAGTGTAAACCACGATTTCCAGACAGGACCGCCGAACTGTACTCCTGCAACCTTAACTTCAAACGGAAAAATTGAAAGTGAAAAGGTTTGCATTGAATGCGGTTACAGAAAAAATGTTAAAGAAACAATTTATAAAATCAATACTGTAACTCTTTTAAATACATCATATACCTATGACGGCAAGGAGAAAAAGCCAGTTGTAACAGTTAAGGATTCAAAGGGCAAAACAATACAAAGCAGATTCTATACTGTTAAGTATTCAGAAAACAAAAAAGTAGGAACTGCAAAGGTTAAGGTAACTTTTAAAGACCTTTATAAAGGAACTAAAACTCTTTCGTTCAGAATTAATCCGAAAAAGGTTTCGCTCAAGAAGGTTACACCGCTTTCAAAAGGATTTAAAGCAACCTGGAAAAAGGCAAGCTGTTCGGGATATGAAATTCAGTATGCAACGAACAGCAAATTCACAAAAAACAAGAAAACTGTTGTTGTAAAATCATCAAAAACAACAAGCAAAACTGTTAAAAAACTTAAAGCTAAAAAGACCTACTATGTCAGAATAAGATGCTATAAAACCGTTGGCGGTAAAAAGTATTATTCCGACTGGTCATCGAAAAAAGTGACAACAAAGAAATAACGGAGAAGAACATGAAAGACGATAAAGGATATTTAACCCCTGAGGATTATGCAGAGCCGAGATGTTTGCTCTGTGATGAGCCGTATGGAGTAACGCCCGAGGTTAAGAGTGTTCCCCAGCAGAGAATAATTCAGAAAATGAACGACTATATGAGCCGCAGGGATTATGCAGGGGCTGAAAGGCATTTAAAATACTGGCTTGAAGAGGCAAAACTCGGCTTTGATAAGAGGGGAGAGCTTCTCATTCATAATGAGCTTGTCGGTCATTTTCGCAAAACATCCAACAAAGAGGGCGCATTTGAAAGCGCAAAAGAGGCTTTAAGACTTCTTAAAGAGCTTGATTTTGAAGAGAATGTTTCCGCAGGAACAACCTATACGAATATTGCAACTGCATATAATGCCTTTGATGAGAACGAAAAATCAATAGAGCTTTTTAAAAAGGCAAAGGCGGTTTATGAGAGCAACAAGAGAACTGCACCCGAGCTCCTCGGCGGACTTTATAACAATATGGCGCTGACCTATACTGCGCTTGAAAAATACGATGAGGCATTCAAGCTATATGAAAAGGCGCTAAAGGTTATGGAAAATGTTCAAAACGGTGAGCTTGAGCAGGCAATAACCTATCTCAATATGGCGGATTTAAAAGAGGTTATGCTCGGAAGTGAAGAGGCTGAAAGCATTGTTTTTGATTATCTTGATAAGGCGCAGGAGCTTCTTGAAACACCGAGTGTTCCTCGCGACGGATACTATGCGTTCGTCTGTGAAAAATGCGCGCCGAGTTTTGAATACTACGGATATTTTCTTGTTGCAAATAATTTAAAGAAAACTGCGGAGGAAATATATGAAAGGGATTGAGCTTTCAAAAGCGTTTTATGAGGAATACGGAAAACCGATGCTTGAAAACGAGTTTTCCGATATTCTGAAATATCTTGCAGTCGGAATTTTCGGAAGCGGGTCGGAGTGCTTCGGCTTTGATGACGAGGTTTCAAGAGATCACGATTTTGAGCCGGGCTTCTGTATCTTTCTTCCCGATGAGGAAATTATCGACAGGAAAGTTGCTTTTCAGCTTGAAAGAGCATATGCAAAGCTCCCGAAGGAGTTTATGGGCTACAGGCGCTCACTTATGAGTCCCGTTGGCGGAGCACGTCACGGTGTTTTAAGAACAAGCGAGTTTTTTGAAGAGAAAATCGGAAGCAAAACAGGCGAGCTTGATAAATTTGAGTGGCTGAGTCTTCCCGAACAGGCGCTTGCTGAGGCAACTAACGGAGAAATGTTTTTTGATAACTTCGGCGAGGTTTCAAAAATCAGGGAAAGCCTTAAAAGCTATCCCGATGATATAAGACTGAAAAAACTTGCAGGCAATCTGCTTTTAATGGCGCAGTCGGGTCAGTATAACTATAAGCGCTGCATAGATCATGGAGAAAGCGCAGCCGCTCAGCTGGCTGTTTTTGAATTTGTTAAAAGCGCAATGCAGGTAATATTCCTTCTGAATAATTCCTATCAGCCCTATTATAAGTGGAGCTTTCGTGCACTCAGGGAACTGCCGAAACTCTCGATTGATGCAGAGATAATGGAATTTCTTTTAACAAGCTCAAATGACGGTGAAATGGCTGAGGAAAAATACTATTCAATAGAGGGCATTGCAGCGGATGTTATTGATGAACTTGTTGAGCAGGAATTAACAAGCGCAATCTGCGGCGACCTTGAAAAACACGCATATTCCGTTAATGATAAAATTGCAGATTCAGAAATCAGAAATCTGCATATTTTAGCAGCGATATAAATAGTTTCAAGTTCCGAGTTGTCGGTTTCTCGCTGCGCTCGGTCAATAATTAAATTGATGTATATAATTGGTATTAATATATAAAGGAAAAACATATGAAAATTCATGGATTACAAAAAATGACGCTTCTCGACTTCCCCGGGCATGTTGCATGCACGGTTTTTCTCGGCGGCTGCGATTTTCGCTGTCCGTTCTGTCATAATTTTGAACTTGTAGATGGAACTGAAAAGCCGATAATGGATGATAGTGAGCTTATCAGCTTCCTTGAGGGAAGAAAAGCTCTGCTTGACGGAGTTGCAATAACGGGGGGCGAGCCCTGCCTTCATAAAGACCTTAAAGAGCTTATCATTAAGATAAGAAATGCGGGATATCCCGTTAAGCTTGATACAAACGGAAATCATCCCGAGCTTTTGAAAGAGCTTATTGATGAAGGGCTTGTTGAATACGTTGCAATGGATATAAAAAACAGTGAGGATAAGTATGCCTTAACCTGCGGACTTGATGAAATTGATATGACTCCGATAAAAAAGAGCATTTCAATCCTTATGAATTCGAATATAAACTATGAATTTCGAACAACAGTTATCAAGGAATTTCACGAGACGAGCGATTTCCACAAGATAGGGGAAATGATACGGGGCGCAAAGGCATATTATTTGCAGAGATTTACCGACAGAGATTCTGTTCCGTATGGCAATCTGACTTCGCCACATCCCGATGAAATGCGCCGTTTTGCTGAAATTGCAAAGAAATATGTTGAAAATTCGAATTTACGCGGAGTTGACTAAACAACTACATATAGTGGGTCGGATAAAAAATACGAAAAATTTTTAGAATATATTGTAAAAACATATTGACAAAAGCCTCTCTTGATGATAGAATGATTTTCGCAGTCAAAAAAATATGTATGACGAGAAAAAATATCACGAAGAGAGGTTTATTATGTATCAGGTTATCAAAAGAGATGGCAGTGTTGCAGATTTTGATATAAGCAAAATCAGCTCTGCTATCGCAAAAGCATTTGATTCGCAAAACAGAAACTACCACCAGAGCATTATTGATTTAATTGCTCTTCACGTCACAGCAGATTTCGAAAATAAAATCAAGGATGAAAAAATTTCAGTTGAGGCTATTCAGGACAGCGTTGAAAAGGTTCTCTCAGAATCAGGATATGCCGATGTTGCAAAGGCATATATTCTTTACAGACGCCAGAGAGAAAAGATAAGAAACGTTAACTCTGCTCTTCTCAACTATAAAGATATTGTTGATAATTATCTTAAAATCAATGACTGGAGAGTTAAGGAAAACGCAACTGTAACATATTCAGTAGGCGGACTTATTCTTTCAAACTCAGGGGCAATAACAGCTAACTACTGGCTCAGCGAGGTTTATGATGACGAAACCGCTAATGCCCACAGAAATGCAGATATTCATATTCACGACCTCTCAATGCTTTCAGGCTACTGCGCAGGCTGGAGCTTAAAGCAGCTCATTCAGGAAGGACTCGGCGGCGTAACAGGAAAGATTACATCTTCACCTGCAAACCATCTCTCAACTCTCTGCAACCAGATGGTTAACTTCCTCGGAATTATGCAGAATGAATGGGCAGGCGCTCAGGCATTCTCTTCATTTGATACATATCTTGCTCCGTTCGTTAAGGTTGACAATCTTTCTCAGAAAGAGGTTAAGCAGTGCGTTCAGTCCTTCGTCTATGGCGTTAATACTCCGAGCCGTTGGGGAACACAGGCACCGTTTTCAAACATAACTCTTGACTGGGTTGTTCCGAACGACCTTAAAAACCTTCCTGCTATTATCGGCGGAAAGGAAATGGATTTCACCTATGGCGATTGCCAGAAGGAAATGGATATGGTTAATAAAGCCTTCATCGAAATTATGATTGAGGGAGACGCAAACGGAAGAGGCTTCCAGTATCCTATTCCAACATATTCAATAACACGTGATTTCGACTGGAGCGAAACCGAGAACAACAAGCTCTTATTTGAAATGACAGCTAAATACGGAACTCCGTATTTCTCAAACTATATCAATTCCGATATGGAGCCGAGCGATGTTCGTTCAATGTGCTGCCGTCTTCGTCTTGACCTTCGTGAGCTTCGCAAGAAGAGCGGCGGATTCTTCGGTTCAGGTGAATCAACAGGCTCAATCGGCGTTGTAACAATCAACCTTCCGAGAATTGCTTATCAGGCAACTGATGAAAAAGATTTCTATGAGCGCCTTGATAAACTTATGGATATCGCTGCCCGTTCACTCAAGACAAAGAGAACTGTTATAACAACTCTTCTTGACCAGGGACTCTATCCATATACAAAGAGATATCTCGGAACCTTCTCAAACCACTTCTCAACAATCGGTCTTATCGGTATGAACGAAGTTGGTCTTAATGCAAACTGGCTTAAAGCAGACCTTACTGATCCAAAAGTTCAGAGATTTGCAAGAGATGTTCTCAATCATATGAGAGAGCGCCTATCAGACTATCAGGAAGAATACGGCGATCTCTATAACCTCGAGGCAACACCTGCTGAATCAACAACCTACCGTTTTGCTAAACACGATAAAGAGGACTTCCCCGATATCATAACAGCTAATATGAATGGAACTCCTTATTATACAAACTCCTCACATCTTCCTGTTGGCTATACAGAGGATATCTTCTCTGCTCTTGATATTCAGGACGACCTTCAGACTCTCTACACCTCAGGTACTGTTTTCCACGCTTTCCTCGGCGAAAAGCTTCCCGATTGGAAGGCAGCAGCAAATCTTGTTCGCAAGATTGCAGAAAACTATAAACTTCCTTATTATACAATGTCACCAACATATTCAGTATGTAAGGACCATGGCTACTTAACAGGCGAGCAATATACCTGCCCGATCTGCGGAGCTAAAACAGAGGTTAACTCAAGAATTACAGGCTACTATCGTCCTATTCAGAACTGGAACGACGGTAAAGCTCAGGAGTATAAGGACCGTAAGGTTTATAATATCGGAAGATCAAAGCTCACTCATACAGGACCTAATCCTGCTCCTGTTGATTATGTTGAGCCTGAAGCTGTTGCAAATGACGTTGCAGCTGCAGCTGAGGAAAATGTTGATGCAAACATCATCCTCTTCAAAACTGCAACCTGCCCCAACTGTAAGGCAGCAGGCGCACTCCTTGATAAAGCAGGCGTTCAATATACAGCGCTCAATGCTGATGAGCAGGCAGAGCTTGTTGCAAAGTTCGGAGTTAAGCAGGCGCCAACTCTTATTGTTATGAACGGAGATGATTCTTTCGAGAAATTCAGAGGCGTTTCAGACATCAAGGGCTGGTTAATGAATCAGTAAGTACCTCAAACCTTCCCCTTGAGAGGAAGGGGGACCGCTTGCGGTGGATGAGGTGTGTTGCCTTAACAACATACTTAAACCTATTCACCGAAAACACTCATAAAATATACCCACCTCATCAGTCACTTCGTGACAGCTTCCCCTCAAGGGGAAGCCAAATAGGTTAAAATATGGGCGGTTATATCCGCCCATATTTAATATGAACGGAGAAAAATATGTACGATATAATTGTTGTTGGCGGAGGTCCTGCAGGAATGACAGCGGCGCTCTACGCACAGAGAAACGGCAAAAGTGCTCTTGTAATAGAAAAAGCAGGCTTCGGCGGTCAGATAACCCATTCGCCCAAGGTTGAAAATTTTCCCTCAAGGCTGACTATGAGCGGAAATGAATTTGCGGATGAATTGTTTTCTCAGATTCTTGAACAGGGCGCAGAATTTGAAATTGAAACCGTTTCTTCAATCGAGGATAAGGGCAGCTATAAAGTTGTTTCAACCGAAGAGGGAAGCAAATTTGAAGGTAAAGCCGTTATTATTGCAACCGGCGTTAAACATAGAATGCTCGGTCTTGAAGGCGAAAACGAACTTGTTGGAGAGGGAATATCCTTCTGTGCGGTTTGCGACGGCGATTTTTATAAAAACAAGGTTGTCTGTGTTGCAGGCGGCGGAAACTCAGCACTTCAGGAAGCAATTCTTCTTTCAGATAAATGCTCGAAGGTTATTATGCTTCAGGATATGCCCTATTTCACAGGAGAACAAAGGCTTCAGGACGTTCTTTTCGCAAGGGATAATGTTGAAGCTCATACAGGCGTTAAGATTGAAAAGCTCTTAACCGAAAACAATGAGTTTTGCGGAGTTGAAATCAAGAATACCGAGGGCGAAACAAAGAGAATTGACGCTGACGGTCTTTTTGTTGCAATTGGTCTAGTTCCCGAAAACGAGCCGTTTAAGGACTTAGCAGAGCTCAACGATTACGGATATTTTGATTCTAACGAAAGCTGTTTAACAAAAACACCCGGCGTTTTTGTTGCAGGCGACTGCAGAAGCAAGCAAATCCGCCAGATAACAACTGCAGCAGCGGATGGAACTATCGCAGCCCTGGCAGCGTGCAATTATATTAATCAGGCTGGTTAAAAAGCGCATAGACACGCCGATTATCAATATGTTCTTACAATTCTTATCATTTATAATTGTTTTCTAATAAAAGAAAAATCCCGATGACATCGAATCATCGGGATTTTTGGCGTTTTCAGTTTTTTGCTCGGGGCGGTACTTTTGTACAGCTCCCATTCGCAAGAAAACGGAATTGTGCATCTTTTTTCCTCAGCCTATTCAAACATCAATAAAAAGAGCCACAGGGATTGTTTTCCTTGTGGCTCTTATTTATTTTGATTAAATAAGATATTTAATTATAAGTTCAGTTATAAAAACTCCTGTTGAGGCTCCGAGGGCAACGGTTAAAAGTCCTTTTTTGAAATATGCGAGTATCAGCGCAACGCCTACTCCAATTATGGCGGAGGCTATATGGTCGGTTGCAAAGAATACAGCAGGAATTGTCATAACTGTTAAGACCGCATAGGGCATATAGTGAAGAAAAGACAGAAGAAATTTATTTTCAATCTTCTTTTTCATAAGAACAAGCGGAATTGCCCTGACAAGGTATGTTACAACTGCCATTGTTATAAGATAGGGAAGGAAGAGATTAAATTTCATTTTGCTCCTCCTTTTCTGCTTCAATCGGAAATAGGGCTGCAGCAAGGGCGCTTGCAAGAACGCCGCAGATTATAATAACAAATCCGCTCTGAATCTTTGAAAGGAGGGGAACGAATCTGAAAATGCAGCTAAGAATTATTGCAATAATAACGCAGAAAAGAACGTGTTTATCCTCTTTTGCAGGCGGAATAACTATTGCGATAAACATTCCGTAAATTGCAACTCCGAGAGCTGAAATCAAAAGAGGAGGAAGTATGTTTCCTGCGACTGCGCCAACAATTGTTCCTGCGCTCCAGCCGAGCCAGGGAGTTAGAATAAGTCCGAACATATATTTTTTGCCGACTTCGTTTTTTGAGGATGCAACGGCAAAAACCTCATCGGTGTTAACAAAGGCGATAATTAATCTATCGAAAAGAGAAATGCTCTCATCAAGCTTTTGCGAGAGCGTTATACTCATCAGCGCATATCTGAGATTGATAACAAACTGGCTTGCCGCAAGTTCAAAAAGTGTTCCGCCTGAAACAATAATCGGAACGGCTGCAAGCTGACCCGCCGAAGTAACATTCGTCATTGAAATCAAAAGCGCTTCAAGTGAGGTCAGTCCGTTTGAAACAGTGAAAATTCCGAAAGCAAAGGCAACCGAAAAGTAGCCAAGGCAAATCGGAATTCCGTCAACTATTCCCTTTAAAAATGTGTTTTCTTTAATTTCACTGCTCTTTTTCATAGCTAAGATATTATCATAAGCCAATTTTTATGTCAAGAATATAATAGGTTTGGGTGTTCCCTCCACAGCACACGGGGACATTCCTCGCCCTTGACGAACCGCTTATGTCAGAATTGCGTAGAGGTGTGTCCCCTTGATTTGACGGTTGGTATTACTGAACTGATGGGAAAAGGCGAAACACCTCATCCACCGCAGGCGGTCCCCCTTCCCCTCAAGGGGAAGGTGTGAGGTTTATCGTTCGCCGATAATATTATAACCGCCGACCGCAGGTCCCGAAATTCCTCATTCCTAACTCCTAATTCCTAATTAACAAAAAAACAGGATGCTTTCGCATCCTGTTTTTTTGTTAAATTCCGAAGGCGATTCCGCCGCCGTGATTGTTTGAACCTGTGTCCCAAGCATCTGAAACGATATCAAGTGAGGCGGTTAAAACATCCTGTGCGTTTGTTGAAACAACCTTAAATTCAGGCTCTTTATATTCAAATTTTTTCATATTTTTC
>JAFSRX010000058.1 GCA_017445905.1 Eubacterium sp. | reverse complement strand
ATATCTTGTTGAGACATATTCTTCACTCCATTCCTATTGGTTTTGGTCGACTTTATTGTAATGGTTTTTTCGGAATATGTCTCGTTTTTTTTAAAAAAATAAATGTTGAGGTTTTCCTACCCCAACATTTATTATAGAACCCTTTTTTCGTTTTGGTTAAAAAAATATAACAATAAAGATAATTGGTTTGACTTATTATAATTTATATATTATTATATAAATTGAGTTTTTATATAAATTAATATATGGGGCAGAAAAATGAATGTTTTAATTTGCGGTCTCGGCTTGATTGGCGCAAGCCTTGCAAAAGCTTTAAAAAAGAATACCGAGCATACTGTTCTCGGATGGAACAGAACTCCCTCAGTAACCGAAAAGGCGCTCAGAGACGGCGTTATTGATGAAAGCGGCGATATTGACGAGTTGATAAAGATGGCGGATGTAACTTTTATCAATTTTTATCCCGAGGCGATTGTTCCTTTTATTCTTGAACATAAAAACAGCTTTAAAAAAGATTCGATAGTAACCGATTCCTGCGGAATAAAAACAAAAATCTGCAACGAAATGAAAAATCAGGAAATTGATTTTTATTTCATCGGCGCTCATCCGATGGCAGGTCGTGAGGTTGGCGGATATGATAACAGCCTCGATAATCTTTTTGATAACGCAATTTTTATCTGCACTCCCTATGACGAAACTCCGAGAAATAAAACCGACGCTCTTGTTGGACTGGCTCAGGATATGGGCTTTGCAAGAACGGTTGTAACAACCTGCGAACACCATGATGAGATGATTGCTTTTACTTCTCAGATTGCCCATGTTCTTGCATGTTCATATGTTTTATCCCCTTTAGCTCCGATGCATGCGGGCTACTCAGCGGGCTCATATAGGGATGTCAGCAGGGTTGCGAGAATTAATGCGGATATGTGGACCGAGCTTTTTCTTGATAATAAAGAGCCCCTTGTAAGAGAGATTGATGACTTGGTTTCAAACCTTATGCGATTTAAGTATAACATTGTAAACGGCGACGGAGATGCTTTAAGAGTGCTTATGAAAAAAGGAAATAAGATTAAGGAAGAAATCGGATAATGAAAACGCTCAGAGTTAACGCAGGGAAGGGTTACGATATTCTGATTGAAGAGGGAATACTGGATAACTGCGGCGATTATATCAAAAAAGTTAAAAGCGCAAAAAAAGTTTGTCTTATAAGTGATACAAATGTATATAAGCTGTACGGAAAAACAGTAAGACAATCCCTTCAAAAAAACGGATTTGAGGTTATTGAATTTGTATTTCCTGCGGGCGAAGAGTCAAAAACAACAAAAACCGTTATTTCAATGGTTGAATTTATGGCTGAAAACGAAATGACAAGGGAGGATTTTGTTGTTGCTCTTGGCGGAGGCGTTTGCGGAGATATGGCGGGCTTTGCATCTTCGGTATATCTTAGGGGAATTGATTTTGTTCAGCTTCCAACCTCGCTTCTTGCTCAGGTTGATTCATCTGTCGGCGGAAAAACCGCCGTTGATTTGCCACAGGGTAAAAATCTCTGTGGTGCATTTCTTCAGCCGATATTGGTTTTAATCGACCCTGCGGCGCTTAAAACACTCAGCACTCACTTCTTTTCAGACGGAATGGCTGAGGCAATAAAAATGGGCTGTATTAAAAGCTCATCACTTTTTGAGAAAATAGAAAAAGGAAATCTTAAAGAGGATTTAATAGATATAATTTATGAATGCGTTGCTCTTAAAGCGGGCGTTGTTGAACGTGATGAAAAAGAAAAAGGCGAAAGAGCGCTTCTGAATTTCGGTCACACAGCAGGTCATTCCATTGAAAAGCTACATAATTTCAGCGGTATTTCCCATGGCGAAGCAGTCGGAATAGGAATGCTGATTATCTGTAAAGCGGGCGAAGAAAACGGCTTAACGGAGAAGGGAACAAGAAAGAGAATTGAAGCTGTTTTAAAGCAGTATGATTTGCCGATAAGCGCTCCCGATTCACTCGAAAATATTGTTAAATCAATGAATGCCGATAAAAAAAGAACGGGCAAAGCAATAAAATTTGTTTTCATAAGCGAAATCGGAAACGGTTTTATAAAGCCGATTGAGTATAAGAATATAGAAAGATTTTTCGGAGTATGAGTATTGTTGAAATTGAAAACTCCATATTAAAGGGTGAGGTCAATATTCCTCCGTCTAAATCTGCTGCCCACAGGGCGCTTATCTGCTCGTTTTTAGCGGGCGGCGGTAAGGTTGGCGGAATAATTGATTCCTCCGATATGAAAGCAACTATCGGCGCGCTGAATTCACTAAAAAACGGCGAAAAGATAATTGACTGCATTGAATCGGGCTCAACTCTGAGATTTATTATTCCTATTGCCGCAGCGCTCGGAAAAAATGTTCGTTTTACAGGTTCGGGAAGACTTCCTGAAAGACCGATAGGCGAGTATATAAGCCTGATTGAAGAACATTCCGTCAGGTGCGTTTCGAACGGTTGTCTGCCTCTTGAAATTGAAGGAAAACTTGAAGCGGGAAGATTTGAACTCAGGGGCGATATCAGCTCCCAGTATGTAACGGGACTTTTGCTTGCTCTTCCGCTTTTGAACGATAAAAGCGAAATAATTTTAACCTCTCCTCTTCAAAGCAAGCCCTATGTTGATATGACGATAAAGGTCTTAAAGGACTTCGGCGTTGAAATAATCGAAACCGAAAGCGGGTATATAGTTGAGGGTAATCAGAAGTATATTCCCCGTAATTATACCGTTGAGGGCGACTGGTCGCAGGCTGCGTTTTTCCTTGCCGCAGGAGCTATCGGCGGTGATGTTAAGGTTAAAGGGCTTGATATGAATTCAACCCAGGGCGATAAAGAAATAGTTGAAATCTTAAGGCGTTTCGGCGCGAAAATTGAAATCGGAGACGATTATGTCCGAGCTGAAAAATCCGAGCTTAACGGAATTGAAATAGACGCAAAAAATATTCCCGATATGGTGCCTGCGCTATCCGTTGTTGCAGCAAACGCAAAGGGAAAAACAGTTATAAATAATACAAGAAGGCTCAGAATCAAGGAGTCGGACAGAGTTGAAAGCATAGTTTTAAACCTGAAAAGAGCAGGAATAAATGCTGTTTCAAACGATAATTCGATAATAATTGAGGGATCAGAGTATTTCGGCGCAGAGCTTTGCGGCTTTAATGACCACAGAATTGTTATGGCGTTTTCGGTTTTTGCTCTTAATTCGAGAGAAAAAACCATTATAACCTGCGCTGAAAGTATAAATAAATCATATCCCGAATTTTTCAAAGATTATAATTCCTTAGGAGGTGTTGCCAATGTCATCAGTGATAGGAAATAATATAAAGCTTTCCGTTTTCGGCGAGAGCCACGGCACTGCTGTTGGCTGTGTTATAGACGGACTTCCTGCAGGAATAGAGCTTGATTTTGATGGAATAAATAAAGAAATGCAAAGGCGCGCACCGGGAAGGGATAAATCTTCAACTCCGAGAAAAGAGGACGATATCCCCGAAATTCTCACAGGCGTTTTAAACGGAAAAACAACGGGCGCTCCTCTTGCAGCTGTTATAAGAAATAATAATACAAAAAGCGGCGACTATGAAAACCTTATGAAAGTTCCTCGCCCAAGTCACAGCGATTATCCCGCATTTGTTAAATTCAAAGGAAATAACGATGTAAGAGGCGGCGGACATTTCAGCGCAAGGCTGACTGCTCCTATTGTTTTCGCAGGCGCCATTGCAAAACAGATTTTAAGGGAAAAAGGAATTACTGTCGGCGCTCATATAAAGAAAATCGGCTCAGCCTGTGATGAAGGCTTTGATTTTAACGATATAAGCAAAGAACTTCTTTTGGGTCTTAGCTCAAAGAACTTTTCTGTTATAAATGAAAAATCGGAAGAAAAGATGAGGGGCGAAATTGAAAAATACCGCCTTGAGGGAAACAGCGTCGGCGGTGAGATTGAATGCGCGGTAATCGGGCTTCCCGTCGGTGTTGGAGGAAATATTTTTGATACTGTTGAGGGCAGAATTTCTTCTTTTATTTTCGGAGTTCCTGCTGTTAAGGGAATTCAGTTCGGTCTCGGCTTTGGCTTTGCTGAACAAAACGGAGCAGCGGTTAACGATGAATATGGGATTAAAGACGGCAAAATTGCGCTGCTTTCAAATAATAACGGCGGAGTTTTAGGGGGAATGACAAATGGCGCGCCGATAGTTTTCTCGGTTGCAATGAAGCCAACCCCTTCAATTTCAATTCCTCAGAAAAGCGTTAATCTTCAGACAATGGAAAATGAAGAGCTTGTTATCAAGGGTAGGCATGACCCCTGTGTTGCAGTAAGAGCAGTTCCTGTTATTGAAGCGGCTGCGGCGCTTGCAATTCTTGATATAATTTTATAAATGCAAAAAGGATAATAATATTTAATGGATTTATCACAGCTCAGAAAAGAGATAGATGAAATAGATGAACAGCTCATTCCGCTTCTTATCAAGCGAATGAAGGTTGCCGAGAATGTTGCAGAATATAAGGTTGAAAACAATATTCCCGTTTTAAATGCCTCAAGAGAGCAGGAAATTCTTGATAAGGTTGAAGCAAAATGCGGAAAATACGGTAATACTATTAAAACCATTTACAGCGCAACGATGGACGCTTCAAGAGCGCTCCAGCATAAGATAATCGGCGGCGGAAGTGAATTGAGAAGCGCTGTTGAGGGAGCTGAAAGAAACAAGAAACTGAGAATAACGGCAAACGGTGCGCCTATTGCCTGTCAGGGTGTTGAGGGCGCATACAGTGAAACTGCGGGAAGAGCGATTTTTCCCGACTCGCCGATACAGTTTTATAAGCAGTTTGAAAATGTTTTTGAAGCGGTTAATCAGCGCAAGGCGAAATTCGGAATTATTCCCGTTGAAAACTCAACTGCCGGCTCAGTTCACGAGGCATATGACCTCATTATGAAATACCGCTTCTATGTTGTTGGGTCGTATAATTTAAAGGTTGAACACTGCCTTTGCGCAAAACCCGATACGAAGTATGAGAACATTGAAAATGTTTATTCCCATCCCCAGGCGCTCTCGCAGTGCAGCGCATTTATAAAGAATTTTGATTTTACGGGAATAAACTATTCCAATACCGCTGCTGCAGCTGAATTTGTTGCAAAAAGTGATAAGAATAATATCGCTGCAATCTGCTCCGAAGCGGCAGCCAAAAAATACGGACTGAAAATTCTCAGAAAAAGTATTCAGAATATTACTAATAACACAACCCGTTTCATAGTTATTTCTAAGGAATTGGTTATTGACGAGGACGCCCAGAAAATTTCTCTGATTTTCTCAGCGCCCCATACAACCGGCTCGCTTTACAGAGTTCTCGGAAGATTTTCAATGTCAGGACTGAACTTAACAAAGCTCGAATCCCGTCCTGTTGCAAACGGAAAATTCGACTATCTGTTTTATGTTGATATTCTCGGAAATGTTAACGATGATGAAACGATAGATTTGCTGTGTGCTCTCTCTGATGAGCTTGATGAGTTTACATTCCTCGGAAATTACCACGAAATTTGCACAGAAAAATAAGATGTTTGGGAGGGAAGGCGTATGAAGAAAGCTAAGCGCCACCAAACAAATTTAATATCAATGATTATTGCACTTATAACAATCGGAATTCTTGTTTTTCTTTCGATTGTTCTTGCACATCATACTGAACTTGAATCAAGATTTAATGCGATTATTCTTCTCTTGACAAATATTGATACAGCGGTTGCAAAACTTGAAACCGAAAGGGAAATACTGATTTGCATATTTGCTTTGTATATTGCAAAATGCCAGCTTCCGATTCCGATGAGTTTTTTGTGCGCTATATCGGGACTCGTTTTTCCGCTTGATAAAGCGCTGCTAATCAACGCCGTGTTCATTCTGTTTTTCTTCACAGTTAAATATTTTGAAGGAATGTTTATCGGCGGCGGCTGGGCAGGAATGATACTGAATATAAAGAAAATTAAATTTATTCGCGACTGGATTCAGTTCAACGGCAACGGAAATCCCTACTTTCTATCGGTAACAAGGCTTATTCCGGTTATTCCGCTGGGTATGGTTTCAAAGTACTACGGCTCAATGAAGTATGATTTTGTTTATTATTCATTGCTCTCGCTTTTAGGCTTTGCTCCGAGGCTTTATGTTTATACAAAGCTCGGCGCTGCGTTCACAAATCCATTTTCAACGCAGTTTATTGTGTTGCTTATGATAATAGTCGGTTTTACCGGCTTCACCAGTCTTTTCTTCAATATTTTCTACGGTATTAAGTCAAGACAGATGAATCAAACGCTGTTGATTTACAGCACAAAGGAAAAATACAGAATTGTTTTATAGAGGTAAAAGCAAATGAAAGTTAAAGAACTGATAAGCGCAATCAGCGCAAATGAATTTGATGAAAATCTTAAAGCGGTTTATGTTTTGGATGAGGCTGTTGAGGCTCAGAAGCCAAGATATATCGAAACGCTTAACACCTTCGGCGAGCTTTTCGGCTTTGAGAGAGATGTTTTCATTATGAGCGCTCCCGGAAGAACTGAGGTATGCGGTAATCATACCGACCATAATAACGGAAAGGTTCTTGCCGCTTCGATTAATCTTGATGCGATAGCAGTTGTCAGCAAAAACGACGATAATATCATCAGAGTTAAATCAAAGGGACATAAGATGAATGTTGTTGATCTTAGCGACTTAACTCCCGATGAAAAAAGATACGGCGATTCAACAACTCTTGTTCAGGGTGTTGCAGCAGGAATAAAGAATCTCGGCTTCGAGGTTAAGGGCTTCGACGCCTGCACAACGAGCGACGTTATGGGCGGCTCGGGTCTTTCCTCCTCGGCAGCATATGAGGTTCTTATAGGAACAGTTATTTCATATCTCTTCAACGAAGGAAAGGTCAGCGAGGTTGATATTGCAAAGGTTGCTCAGTTTGCTGAAAACGTTTTCTTCGGTAAGCCCTGCGGACTTCTTGACCAGATGGCTTCTTCTGTTGGAACCTTTGTAACAATAGATTTCAAATCTACTAAGGAGCCTGTAATCAAGAAGGTAGGCTTTGATTTCTCTAAATCAGGACATAGCCTCTGCATTGTTGATACGGGCGGAAATCATTCTGATTTAACCGATGATTATGCCGCTGTAAGAGGCGAGATGGAAGCTGTTGCAAAGGCAATGGGCAAGAATGTTTTAAGAGAAATTGCCTATGAGGATTTTATGGCAGCAATCCCAACTCTTGTTGGCAAGGTTAACGATAGAGCGCTTCTTCGTGCAATTCATTTCTATAATGAAAACAGAAGAGTTGACGCCGCTGTTGAATGTCTTGAAAACGGCGACTTCGAAGGCTTTAAGGATATAATTATTGAAAGCGGATTATCCTCCTTCACACTTAATCAGAATGTTTTCACTCCGAAAAATCCAACCGAACAAAAGCTTTCTCTTGCGCTTGCAGTAAGCGAAGAAATTCTCAAGGGCAAGGGCGCGTGGAGAGTTCACGGCGGCGGATTTGCCGGAACAATTCAGGCGTTTGTTCCGAATGATTTACTTGATACATATAAAAAAGCTATGGAAGATATTTTCGGCGAAGGCCACTGCTATGTTTTAATCATTCGTCCTGTCGGCGGAACCCAGGTTATTTAAGACGGGTTTGGATTTGTAATTTGAGGAGAATATTTTAAATTGAAATACATATTTATTATCAATCCCATTGCGGGTAATGATGACAAGGCTAAGATTATGTCGAAAATAAAATCGGCATTTCGCGGCGGCGAAAATGAAATGATAATTGAGGAAACTCATTCAAGCGGCGACGCTAAGAACATTGCCGAAAAATATGCGAAAAAATATGGGAATGACTGTGTTGTTGTTGCCTGCGGAGGAGATGGAACTGTTCATGAGGTTGCGGGCGGACTTGCCTTTTCAGAGACGCCGCTGATGATTCTTCCCTTCGGAACAGGAAATGATTTTGCAAAGAAGATATATAATACTAAAAAAGTTGACCTCAAAGATATTATAACGCGCTTCGGCGTTTTCGAGGGGAAGCCGGAGTATGAAATCAAGGAGATAGATCTGATTGATTATAACGGCGAAATCTGCATAAACGTTATGTCCTTCGGACTTGATTCACTTGTTGCCGCTCTCGGTAAAAAAATAGCCGATAAGGCAAACTTCCTCGGTCATCAGGCGTATAATCTCGCCGTTGCGCCAATTCTTATGAAGGGGCTTCACTATAATATCAGCTTCGATATAAACTGTGTCGATAAAAAAACCGGCGAAGAATATAAAATGCAGGAAGAAAATAAGGACTATGCTCTTTTTGCAATCTGTAATGCGAGCTACTACGGCGGAGGATTTTGTCCTGCACCCGATTCAGTTCTTGATGACGGACTTCTCGATTTCGCTTTAGTTGACGGAATTCCTCTTTTTAAAGCGCTTCCGATGATACCAAAGTATTCTGCGGGAAATGCAAATGAGGAAACCTGCGGAGAAATATTCCATACGGGATATATAAAATCCGGAAAAGTTAAGAGCGTTGACGGCTCACCTCTTCCGGGTAACTGCGACGGAGAATTGTTTGATTATAATGAGGTTGATTTCTCGGTTAAAGAAAAAGCACTGAAACTTTGCCTTATAAAACAATAAAAAAATTAAAGCGGATGTGATTTCACATCCGCTTTAGCTATCGTAAGATTGCAAATCCTAAATCAATTGCTCCTGAAAGAATACGGGAGGTTTTGTGCATTCCGAGCGTTTCGGTAAACCAAAGAATTATCAGCGCAACTAAAATTGCAATAATCATTGCTTCCTTGCTCATATGATTCCTCCTTTACTAAATTAATTACTATTTATATTATAAACATATAACAGTAATAAATCAATAGAAAAAATATTTTTATTTTTGTTGAAAAATGCAGTGGATTGTTTTATAATATATAAAATTATTCTAAAATGGGGTAGTTTTGATATGGAATTAATTACACTTGCAACCGCCATTGAGGCGGATAGCTCGCCGGGATTTACAACAACGCTTGTTATTGCAGGCTTTTTCGGAGTTCTGCTTCTTCTGGCGATACTAATTATTGTTTTCAGCATTTTTTCTAAAGTAGTTTCAAAAACTCAAACGAAAAAAGGTAAAAAGAAAGAAGAGAAGGTTATTATGACTCAGGATTTAAAGGTCGTTTCTCCATTTGCCGATGTTAAGGCGCCTCCTGTATCAGCGCCTGTTCAGCAACCTGTTAAAACTCAGGGAGTCAGCGAAGAAATTGTTGCGGCTATTTCTGCGGCTGTATATATGATGGAAGGCGAGGGAGCAGTTGTTAAAAGCATAACGCCTCTTCGTCAGAATCCGATTAAAACCCGAAATCCCTGGGCTATGGCTGCAATTATTCAAAACACAAAGCCATTTTAGGAGGACTTTTTAAATGGAAGTGTTACAAGGCGTTTTTGAAGTTTTAAAAAGCATATGGTTAAATAGCGGTTATGCTTTTTTCTTCACAGGCGAGGGCTGGAAGAATTTAGTTATGATTTTGTTTGCGTTCTTCTTCCTCTGGCTTGGAATAAAGAAGGGCTTTGAGCCTCTTTTGATGATTCCGATTGCTTTCGGAATGCTGCTTGCAAATCTGCCCGGAGCAAATCTTGCTGTTCAGTACCACGATTTGCATGGATTTATTGATTTACTTGCAGGAAGACTTACCGACCCGAGCGGAAAGGTTTTAACTCCGGGACTTATGGACTTTCTGTATTTCGGAGTTAAGGCGGGAATATATCCTCCGCTTATCTTCCTTGGAATTGGCGCAATGACTGATTTTACATCACTTATTGCCCGACCGAGCTCACTCATTCTCGGCGCTGCTGCTCAGCTTGGTATTTTTGTTGCATATATAATTGCCATCGTTCTTAAATTCCTGCCCAACGAGGCTGGCTCAATAGCCATTATAGGCGGTGCAGACGGACCTACAGCGATTTTCGTAACCTCGCGGCTTGCGCCCCATATGTTAGGACCTATTGCCGTTGCAGCATATTCATATATGGCGCTCGTTCCCGTTATTCAGCCCCCGATTATGAGAATGCTTACAACTAAAAAAGAACGAAGCGTTGTTATGGAAAACCTTCGTCCTGTTTCAAAGCTTGAAAAAATACTGTTTCCGATTATGGTAACTGTTATTGTTTCGCTCTTCCTACCCGATGCGGCAACCCTTGTTGGAATGCTTATGCTTGGAAATCTTCTCAAAGAAAACGGAAGAACGGAAAGAATTGCAAAAGCGGCTCAGAATGAGCTTATGAATATCGTAACAATTCTTCTTGGATTATCAGTAGGCGCAACAACCTCAGCTCAGGCATTCCTCAACTGGAATACAATAAAAATCGTTGCTCTCGGACTTGTTGCATTTGCCTTCGGAACAGCCGGCGGAACGCTCTTCGGAAAACTTATGTATGTTTTAACAAAGGGCAAGGTAAATCCGCTTATCGGCTCAGCGGGTGTTTCTGCAGTTCCTATGGCGGCTCGTGTATCCCAGAAAGAAGGACAGAAGGAAAATCCTTCAAACTTCCTTCTTATGCACGCAATGGGACCGAACGTTTCAGGCGTTATCGGCTCAGCCGTTGCAGCGGGTATTCTTTTAACGCTTTTAGGTTAAAAGTTGCGCGCTTCCCGATTCACGTTGCGCGTTGTCGGGTCGCATGCGACGATTATATTATCGGCGAACTAAAGCCTCACACCTTCCCCTTGAGGTACTCCCCGCTTAACGGGGAGATGTCAGCGCTCGCGCTGACAGAGGGGAGCGTCTGCGCTAGCAAAAGGGGGACCGCTTGCGGTGGATGAGGTGTTTTCCCTCTTT
>JAFSRX010000057.1 GCA_017445905.1 Eubacterium sp. | reverse complement strand
CACCTTCCCCTTGAGGTACTCCCCGCTTAACGGGGAGATGTCAGCGCTCGCGCTGACAGAGGGGAGCGTCTGCGCTAGCAAAAGGGGGACCGCTTGCGGTGGATGAGGTGTTTTCCCTCTTTACATCAGTTAAGGATAGACGAGGCAAACGAATAATCCTAAGATAAAAAGGATTTCCGATTTGGAAATCCTTTTTATCTTAGTTGAGGTATAACCGCTGATGAAATTCCGAAGAAAACGAGGAGAGAAACCGCATCAACGATTGTTGTTATGAATGGTGAGCTCATAACTGCTGGGTCAAAGCCTATTTTCTTTGCAAGCATCGGCAGTGAACAGCCTATGAACTTTGCGAAAACTATTTCAACAACAAGAGTCAGGCATATTGCAAGGTCGATAATAAGCGTTATTTCGGTATTCTGAAAAGCCATTCTGTCGATAAACCAGATTTTAAGGAAGTTAACCGCCGCAAGAGTAACTCCGCAGACGAAACCGACTCTTAGCTCTTTCCAGACTACTTTGAAATAGTCTTTGAAATTAACCTCGCCGAGACTCATTGCGCGAATAACCGTAACGCTTGCCTGACCGCCCGAGTTACCGCCCGTATCCATAAGCATTGGAATGAACGCAGTCAGTATTGTCAGCGCTGCGAGCTTATCCTCGAAAGCAGTTATAATTGAGCCTGTAAAGGTTGCTGAAACCATGAGGAGCAAAAGCCAGGGGAAGCGACTGCGCCAGGTTTCAAAAACCGAGGTTTTAAGATAGGTTTTCTCCGTTGGGAGCATAGCGTTCATCTTCTGGATATCCTCGGTGTTTTCCTCCTGCATAACGTCCATAGCGTCGTCGATGGTGATAATTCCAACAAGTCTTTCTTCCATATCAACAACGGGGAGAGCAAGGAAGTTATATTTGCTAAGCTGCTGGGCTGCGAGTTCCTGGTCATCGAGAGTGTTAACATAGATAACATTTGTTTCCATAAACTCTTCAATGAGGTCTTCGGAATCGCGCAAAAGCAGCTCCTTAACAGTTGTAACTCCTAAAAGATGGCGCTGAGCGTCGGTCACATAACAGGTGTAGATTGTTTCCTTATCAACGCCTGTTCTTCTTATTCGTTTAAAGGCGTCTTCAACAGACATATCCTTTTTAAGGTCAACAAACTCAGGAGTCATAAGCGAGCCTGCTGAATCCTCGGGATATTTTAAAAGCGCGTTGATTGACTTTCTTGTTTCAGCATCTGTATTTCTTAAAATACGTTTAACAAGAGTTGCCGGCATTTCCTCGATGATATCAACCGTATCGTCGAGATAAAGCTCATCGAGCACTTCACGAAGCTCGGTATCGGTAATTCCGTGAATAAGCGATTCCTGAGTATCTGCATCAAGCTCAACAAAGGTATCAGCAGCATCCTCTTTTGAAAGAAGCCTGAAAAGCAAAAGTCTTTGGTTTTCGGGAAATTCTTCAATCAGAACAGCGATATCCGCAGGGTTAAGCTCACTGAATACTGTTTTTATCTGTTGAAATTCCCGCTTCTCATAGTGTTCTTTTATCGTTTCAATAAGCTCTTCAATCATTTCTTCCATTTCCACGAATATCACCCCTTTTTTGAATTGAGAATTAAAAATTAAGAATTAAGAATTTCGGGTCGCAAGCGACGATTATAATACAAATCAAAATGCAAAACATTTTGATTTGAGAGGAGAAACATATGAAGGGATTGTTAGGATTTTGCTCGCAAAATTCTTTAATCCCGTAATATGTTTGGACGAGGCGAACTAAAGCCTCACACCTTCCCCTT
>JAFSRX010000056.1 GCA_017445905.1 Eubacterium sp. | reverse complement strand
ATGTCAGCGCTCGCGCTGACAGAGGGGAGCGTCTGCGCTAGCAAAAGAGTTATTCCCTTGATAAGGGAAATGTCGAGCTTGCGAGACAAAAGGATGACGCTTGCGGTGGATGAGGTGTTTTCCCTCTTTACATCAGTTAAGGATAGACGAGGCGTACGAATAGACGCTCCCTCTTTACATCAGTTAAAAACAGATTAATATACAGGAGATTACATAATGGACGAACAGGAAATTTTTGATTTAGCAGAATTTTTCAAAGCCTTTTCGGATTCAACAAGAGTTAAAATTCTTCTTGCGCTTTTTGAAGAGGAGCTAAATGTTTCTCAGATAGTTGAAAGAATCGGCGTTTCTCAGACTGCCGCTTCCCATCAGCTTCGGTCTTTGAAGCAGAGCCATCTTGTGCGCTGCAGAAGAGAGGGAAAAAATATGTTTTATTCCCTTGCCGATGAACATGTTAAAATCATTATGAACAGTGCGATTGAGCATATTGAGGAATAAATTATGTCAGAACATACCCACGAACACGACCACTCCCATAATCATGAAAACTTTGAGCATTCAAAAAAAGCGGCAATAATAAAAATACTCATCAGTATAGCCCTTTTTGCAGCAGGCTACATAACTGAAGAAATTCTTTCTGCGCCGCATTTCGTTTATCTTATATGTTTTGCTGTTTCATATATCTGCGTCGGCTTTGAAGTTGTTAAAGACGCTGTTCATGATATATTTGAGTGGAATATTTTCAACGAATGCTTTTTGATGAGCGTTGCCTCACTGGGTGCGTTTGCCATTGGCGAATACAGTGAGGGCGTTGCCGTTATGCTTCTTTATTCAATAGGCGAGTTTATTCACGGCGCGGCAATAAGCAAGAGCAAAAAAGCCATTCGCAGGATTGAAAACGAAAGCGGAAAACCCCACGTTCATGAATCCAGTGAAAACGAAAGCTTTATTGCAGCATTTGCAAAGGTTTATACTCCGATTATCTGCATTATTGCAATTCTTGTTGTTTTAATTCCTCCGATATTTATGTCTCAGAGTTGGAGAGAATGGATATACAGAGGTTTATCGGTTTTAGTTATTGGATGCCCCTGCGCGATAGTTATTTCCGTTCCACTGAGCTTTTCCTGTGCTATTGATTCCTGCACGAGAAAGGGCATATATGTTTATCATACAAATGCACTTGAAAAGCTTTATAAAAGCGGTGATGTAAACGACGGAATATTCATTGAAAACAAAAGCGATGAAAAACTTTCTTTTGTTAAAAAAGCAGCAAAAAAAGCGGTTATTATAGCAAGAGAGAATATCGCTTTTGCAATAGCGGTTAAATTAGTTGTTCTTGTTATGGCTGTTTTTCTCAATAAAGAGCTTCCGATGTGGCTTGCAGCGTTCAGCGATGTCGGAATATCCATAATAGCCATACTCAATTCATTAAGAAGTCTCAGAATAAAGTAGTTATGCAGAAATTATTTATTGATTATACTCCTGAAAATGAAATAATTCTCGACGGCGAGCAAGCCCGCCATATAGCAAAGTCGCTCAGAATGAAAAAAGGCGATATGCTGACGGTAAACGACTCAAACGGAAGTGATTTCGGCTGTTTGATTGAAGAGATAACAAAAGATACAGTCAGGCTTTCGGTATGCTATAAGCAAGCAAGCGACAGCGAGCCGACCTGTAAGGTAAAAATATATCAGGCAAACCCTAAGGGAAGCAAACTTGAGGATATTATTCAGAAATGCGTTGAACTCGGAGTTTTTGAGATTACCCCTGTTTTAACAAAGCGGTGCGTAAGCCGTCCCGATGAAAAAAGCGCAAAGAAAAAAACCGAAAGATATAATAAAATTGCTCTCGAAGCCGCTCAGCAAAGCGGAAGAGGAATTGTTCCGAAGATAAATAATCTCCTTTCGCTAAAACAAGCAGTTAAAGAGGATGACAGCGAGGTTAAAATCGTTTTCTATGAGGGAGGGGGAGAGCCTCTGAAAAACCTTGTTGAAAACGAAATAAAAAGCGTTTCAATTTATATCGGACCCGAAGGCGGATTCGAAAAAGAAGAGGTCGATTTAATCGTTTCAAACGGCGGGGCAGCGGCAACACTCGGAAAAAGAATCCTGAGAACTCAGACCGCACCCGTTGCAGCACTGACGGCGATAATGCTTATAACGAAGAATTTAGAATGAAGAATAAGAATCAAGAATTGAGGGAGGGCGCTGCCCTCACCCGATTTATAATAGCTGTGCGCAGCACCCACAATTTTTAATTCTTAACTCTTAACTCTTAATTAATATAAAATAGGTCTTTCTGCAATAATGCTTATAACGAAGAATTTAGAATGAAGAATTAAGAATCAAGAATTGAGGGAGGGCGCTGCCCTCACCCGATTTATAATAGCTGTGCGCAGCACCCACAATTTTTAATTCTTAACTCTTAATTAATATAAAATAGCTCTTTCTGCAATAATGCTTATAACGAAGAATTTAGAATGAAGAATTAAGAATCAAGAATTGAGGGAGGGCGCCGCCCTCACCCGATTTATAATAGCTGTGCGCAGCACCCACAATTTTTAATTCTTAACTCTTAACTCTTAATTAATATAAAATAGCTCTTTGCAAATGCAAAGAGCTATTTTAGATTATTCCTTGCCCAGTGAAAAAGGTATTGCTGAGCTATTCCCTCAATTCCGTTGAAGCATTCGGGAAGTCCGTTTGGGTAATATTCCATAACTCTCTTCATCCAAACGTCAACCGGAAATGCGCTGTAAAATTCAAATCCGAAAAGAAGCGCACAGTTTGCAACCTTTATTCCTACTCCGTAAATACCGAGAAGCTCTTTTCTTGCATCGTCAAGGGAGAGGGCTTTTATTTTTTGCAAGTCAATATTTCCGCCGGCAACCTCTTTTGATAGTTTTTCAAGGTATTTTGCTCTGTATCCTAAGCCGAGCGCCTCAAAATCAGAAACGCTGAGCTGAGAAAGTCTCTGAGGAGAGGGAAAGGAATAATATCCGTTTCCTAAATCGTCTCCGTATGCCTTGCAAAGGCGTGAAATTATCAGCTTTATTCTTTTTATATTGTTTTGCTGGCTGATAACAAAAGAGCAAAGCGCCTCCCATGGCTCCTGATTGAGAATTCTTATGCCGTAGTATTCATCAATAGTTGATGATAAAAGCTCATCCTCCTTGAGCTTATCGCAAATCGCTTTATAATCCCTGTCTAAATCAAAATAATGCCTCCAGAAGGCATTAAAAACCTCCATATCAGTGTTTTCAAAGATTATATTATTATTTTCTTTTCTGATTTTAAGAAAACGTCCGCCCGCAACTCCGCAGTACGAGCCGTCTTCTCCTCTCTCCCATCTGAACGCCTGACCGCAGTCAAGAGTTAAGTCGAGGTCGAGGCATTCAACGTCTGAAACAACGACGGAATTGTTTATTTTTTTAATTGTCATATTTCTGCTCTCTTCGTCAAAATTATACAAATAATTATAACATCAATTTGTCAAGAGTCAAATTAAAAAACGGCAAAATTCACAAAAAATTATTACTATTTTGTAATGTTGAAAACTATGTGTAAATTGTTAAAAAGGTTTAATCTTTTCGGAGAGAGTAGGTTTTCAACAGGCAGAAAACCCGCTATTATAGGCGTTTTTGGGTGGAGTTTTTAACATTTTCCACATAGTTTTCCACAATGACTGATAAAAAGAAGATATTACTAAGTGTTATCAAATGCGTTTGTCAAGTAAAAATTATTGCTCATTTTAACCAAAAATCAATAAGGAAAAATTTGAATAATTGCCACTTAAAAACAAACACTATTTGTATAATTTAGATAACAGATTATATAACAAAAATCAGGAGATGAAAGAATGATAAAAGGAATTAACAAACAGATTTTAGAGGTAACAAATACTGAGTCGCCGTATTTTGAAAAAATTATATTTTTTGTGCGCCCAACATCTTCAAAAATAAGCGAAAGCAAGCTCCAGGAGGAAGCTGAAAAGCTCTCTCACAAGATGAAAAAACCGCCAAGGGAAAAGAAAAGCTTCATGCAGTTTTTTTCAACGGGACTTTTTATGTTCCTCGGTCTTGGCGCAGGCTGTGCGCTGACTTTCATCATCTCGGGGATAATTAAATAGGGGGATTAACAATGAAGAAAGCACTGAGAGTTTTTCTTATTCTACTTCTTGCAGTAGCTGTTGGCGCAGGAAGCTATGGGATTTATAATATAACATTTAAAGAGGATAGCGTTTATGCGCTTTCCCGCCTCGGCTCAACAGGCAGCGAGGTTAAAAAGATACAAAAAGTTCTAAAAAATTTAGGCTATTATAACGGCACAGTTGACGGAATATACGGAACAAAAACAAAAAAAGCAGTAACCTCGTTTCAAAGGGACTGCGCTTTGACTGCCGACGGAATATGTGGACCGAAAACCCTTTTATATCTCGGACTTTCAGACGGAGGATCGGGCGGTTATTCAACTCAGGATGTTAATCTCCTTGCGAAGGTTATTTCTGCCGAGGCAAGAGGGGAAAGCTATGAGGGTCAGGTTGCCGTTGGTGCTGTTGTTTTAAACAGAGTTGCTCATCCGAGCTTTCCCGATACAATAAGCGGAGTTGTTTATCAGAACGGCGCCTTTTCCTGCGTTAATGATTCAAACTGGTATCAGCCTGTTACGGATTCTGCCAAAAGAGCAGCCCAGGATGCCATAAACGGATGGGACCCGTCGGGAGGCGCAGTTTACTACTATAACCCCGAAAAAACAAGCAATAAGTGGATTAGAACAAGAACAGTGGTTAAGGTTATCGGAAGGCACTACTTTTGCATTTAATTAAGAATTAAGAATTAAGAATGAAGAATTGAGGGACCTGCGGTCGGCTATTATATTTTCGGCGAACTAAAGCCTCACACCTTCCCCTTGAGGGGAAGGGGGACCGCTTGCGGTGGATGAGGTGTTTTCCCTCTTTACATCAGTTGGTGATAGACGAAAAAACAGGTACAGAGAACCGTCACCTGTACCTGCGTTGTCATAAATACAATTCGGCTGAAAAATTATGTGTCTTTTCTTAAAATGTTCAGGTATTTTTCATAAGAATATACTTTTGCTTTTCCCGCCTTTGCAGTTAGTTTTAAAATACCTTTTTCGCAAAGCAGATCTATATATTTTGCAGTTGTGTTATACGAAAATCCGAGCGCCGTTGCAGTTTTTTGTGTATCAATAATCGGATTCTTTTCAATATATGCAAACAACTGTTCAACCTTCGCTCTTGAACGGGGCAATATATCATTAAATCCGTTAACTGCTCCCGTATGCAATGCAGTAAGCTTGTCGATTGTTTCTATAGCGTCGTCGGCAGTCTGTGCAACAACGGTTAAAAAGAATTTTATCCATTGCTCAAAGTTGCCTTTATTTCTTATTTCCGTCATTCTGTCGTAGTACTCAACCTGATTTATTTTAAGCAGACACGAGATGTAAAGAACAGGGGAGGATAACAGCTTTTCCTGAATTAAATACAGAATAATGAGTAATCTACCGACTCTGCCGTTACCGTCAAGGAACGGATGAATTGTTTCAAACTGATAATGTATCAGCGCTGCTCTTATTAACACGTCAAACTCATCTTCACTGTTCATATATTTTTCAAGGTCAGACATTGCGTCAAGCATATCAGCAGGATTTGGTGGAATATACCGCGCATTTTTAATCGTGCTTCCAGCACCGCCAATCCAGTTTTGAGAGTTGCGGAATTCGCCGGGAGTTTTGTCACCGCCTCTGACACCCTGCATAAGTACGGCGTGAATTTCCTTAAGCAATCTGTTGCAAAGCGGCAATTCATTTAAACGTTTAACAGCGTATTCAAACGCCTTGATATAATTAATAACGTCGCTTACGTCAATGTTTGTATTCTCGTCTATGTTTGGGTCAAGCACGTCATCCAGCGTGCATTGCGTTCCCTCCATTTGCGAGGATACAAGCGCCTCCTTGCGGATATACATAGAAACAAATAATTCCATATTTGGAATTCTTGAAGAAAGTCCATCTAACAGAGCAACTTTTTTATTTGCTTCAATCAGCAAACTTTCCATTTCATTGTCTGTTTCAATAGTTGGAACCGGCGGCAACGGATTAGGGCAGAAGGAGTTATACTCTGCTTCGCCCGATAAATTGCTCACAAGTTTTCCGGCTCTGTTTTTCAATTCTATCACCTCAAAATGAAAATTATAATTGAATTATATGATAGAAATTTCAAAAAATCAATAGTTTTTGAAATTGTTTCGTTTTTTTCAATAGTGAATTATCAATTACAGGTACAGAGAACCGTCCCCTGTACCTGCAGAGAATCGTCCCCTGTACCTGTAATTAAGAATTAAGAATGAAGAATTGAGAATTTCGGGTGCTTCGCTCCGAATTATAATACAAATCAAAATGCAAAACATTTTGATTTGAGAGGAGAAACATATGAAGGGATTGTTAGGATTTTGCTCGCAAAATTCTTTAATCCCGTAATATGTTTGGACGAGGCGAACTAAAGCCTCACACCTTCCCCTT
>JAFSRX010000055.1 GCA_017445905.1 Eubacterium sp. | reverse complement strand
GCGACCTAGTTCCAATGCAGGATTTATTCAACGAGTGGCACGCTAAAAACACGAGCCAGAAGGTACGTAATGTTTTTAGAAATAAAGGTATGTCAGGCAAACCCGTAACAACTAATCCGCCATACGGATATATGAAAAGTCTGGAGGACGGCGACAAGTGGATAATTGATGAAGAAGCTGCAGAGGTGGTCAAGCGCATCTTTAAATTATGCATTGAAGGCTACGGACCTACACAAATAGCTAAACTTTTCAGAGAAGAAAAGATTATGACACCTGTTGAGTATTGGGCTACACATGGCAGAATAGGAGGACGCTTCCCATCAAAGCCGTGTAACTGGTGTGCAACAAGCGTTGGCAAAATATTAGATCGTCAGGAGTATATCGGTGATACTGTCAACTTTCGTTCAAAAAGGAAATCCTTTAAGAACAAGAAAAAGATTGACAATCCAAAGGATGAGTGGGTAATATTCAAAGATACTCACCCTGCGATTATCAGCGAAGAGGATTTCCTGCTTGTGCAAAAGCTGAGGCAAAACAAAAGGCGACCTAACCGCAAGGGCACGATAAGTATGTTTTCTGGATTAATGTATTGTGCCGACTGCGGAGCAAAGCTATATTATGTTGCAAACAGGAAGCACGAAACGCCAAGCTTTGTATGCTCAAGCTTCAGGAAGGACACCTCTGATTGCTCAATGCATTTTATCCGTGAGAAAGTTATCTATCAGGCAGTGCTGCAAGATATCCAAAAGGTTTTTCAGTACATTTCTGATTACGAAGAGGATTTTGCCAGAGGAGTTCTCAGCGAAGAGCGTTATCAAAAGAAAAAGGAACTATCCTCAAAGCAAAAAGAGCTTCAAAAAAGCAAGCACCGAATTGAAGAAATTGATATGCTGATTCAGAAATCGTATGAGGATAATGCAACAGGAAAGCTCTCTGACGAACGCTTTGCAACCTTATCCTTGTCACTTGAAAAAGAGCAGCGTGAACTAAAGGAGTCCGTTCCTGATATGGAAGCAGAGCTAAAAGAAGAAACGGATAAAACCGAAAACGTTCAGCAGTTTATTGACAAGGTTAAGAAATTAAGTGAGCCAACGGAATTAACAAATGAATTGGTACACGAATTTATTGACAAAATCGTTGTTTCAAAACCCGAAAAGATAAACGGTAAAAGACATCAACACCTTGATATCTACTATAACGGAATCGGGATAATTGATAAGATGACGCCTGATGAATTTGCTACCAAATATTTAAACGGAGAAATCCACAGACCACAGCTCACCACAGAATTGATAAAAGAAAAAAAGACAGCATAGTATAAGCTATACTGTCAAATCTACCGCTTGGGGTGTACCATCCTTATGGAATACACCCCAAAGGGCGGTTTTTTGTCGGAATTTCAATTTTTTTTACAGCTTTGTACAATAAAAAGTACTTTATTTTGATTTTTGATTTGCATTAGCACACAAAATATAGTAGAATATTGTCATTGATTTTAAAGGGGTGTTTTTATGCGTGAATATATAATAATTGCCATAG
>JAFSRX010000054.1 GCA_017445905.1 Eubacterium sp. | reverse complement strand
TTTCAGAAAAAGAATACTGTTTATATTTGCCGCTTAATTGCAAAAAAATTTGCAGATTAGGGCAAGCTTGCCCTAATCTGCGTCTAATCTTTTACTATTTCGTCTTTATTGGGTTTACCCCAACATTTGACATTGAACCTTATTTTTTTGTTTAGCCAAGCTCTGCGAAGTACTTGATTGTTCTAACCATCTGTGAGGTGTATGAATTCTCGTTATCATACCAAGAAACAACCTGAACTTCATATTTGCCGTCGCCGATAGGAAGAACCATTGTCTGAGTAGCGTCAAAGAGTGAGCCATATCTCATACCAACGATATCCATTGAAACGATAGGATCAGTATTGTAGCCGAAGCTCTCGTTTGAAGCAGCCTTCATAGCAGCGTTGATTCCATCAACAGTAACGTCGTCGCCCTTAACAACAGCTGTAAGGATAGTTGTTGAACCTGTTGGAGTGGGAACTCTCTGAGCAGCGCCGATAAGTTTGCCGTTGAGCTCAGGAATAACAAGACCGATTGCCTTTGCAGCGCCTGTTGAGTTAGGAACGATGTTTGCAGCGCCTGCTCTTGCTCTTCTGAGGTCGCCCTTTCTGTGAGGACCGTCAAGAATCATCTGGTCACCGGTATAAGCGTGGATTGTGCACATAATACCGCTCTGAATCTCAGCATAGTCGTTGAGAGCCTTTGCCATAGGAGCAAGACAGTTAGTTGTGCAAGATGCAGCAGAGATGATTTTGTCATCAGCTGTAAGAGTTTCATGGTTAACATTGAAAACAACTGTCGGAAGGTCGTTTCCTGCAGGAGCAGAAATAACAACTTTCTTAGCGCCGGCATCAATATGAGCCTGAGCCTTATCCTTTGAGCAATAGAAACCTGTGCACTCAAGAACAACGTCAACATCAAGCTCGCCCCAAGGAAGCTCAGCTGCGTTTGGCTTAGCATAGATTGTGATTTCCTTACCATCTACGATGATTGAATTCTCAGTAGCCTCAACAGTGTGTTTACCTTCACCGATAACACCTGCGTAGCCTCTCTGAGCTGTGTCATACTTAAGGAGATGAGCGAGCATCTTAGGATCAGTAAGATCGTTGATAGCAACAACCTCATAACCCTCAGCGTCAAACATCTGACGGAAAGCAAGACGTCCGATACGGCCGAAACCGTTAATAGCAACTTTAACCATTGGAATTACCTCCATTTAATAAATTATTATTGTTTATTTTTTAGCAATATTATTTTATACCATTTATATCCAATAATCAAGAAAAAAATATAAGTTTAACAGATTGTACAAAATATTTCACCCGAACAATGATGTTTTTTAACAAAGTTAAATTATCGAGCTTCTAAACTGAAGTAAAGAGGGAAAACACCTCATCCACCGCAAGCGGTCCCCCTTCCCCTCAAGGGGAAGGTGTGAGGCTTTAGTTCGCCTCGTTCAAACATATTTCGGGATTGAAGCATTTTGCGAGCAAAATCCTAATAATCCCTTCATATGTTTCTCCTCTCAAATCAAAATGTTTTGCATTTTGATTTGTATTATAATTCGGAGCGCAGCGACCCGAAATTCTTCATTCTTAAATCTTAATTCTTAATTGTTTTGTCCCCGTGTGCTGAAGAGAGAACGGCCACGCCTTTTGAATTTATTGTTGCATTTATCGCTTTAATGTGCTATTATGTTAAAGTATTTCAAGCAGATATATAAGGAGGGTTATTATGAATAGTGCTCAGATAGGAATTATGATTTCAATTGTTTTATATCTTTCAATAGTTGTTATCATAGGAGTAATTTATTCAAAAAGAACAAAAAATGTCGGCGATTTTTATCTTGGCGGAAGAAAGCTCGGACCCCTTGTTACTGCAATGAGCGCAGAGGCAAGCGATATGAGCTCGTGGCTTTTGATGGGACTTCCGGGAGTTGCTTACTTAACAGGCATTGCCGATGCAGGCTGGACAGCTATAGGACTTGCCGTTGGAACATATTTCAACTGGCTTATAGTTGCAAAAAAGCTTCGTAACTATTCGGCAAATATCGGCGCGATAACAGTTCCCGATTTCTTCTCAAAAAGATATAAGGATACAAGTAATATCCTTCTCGGACTTTCGGCGCTTGTTATTATCATTTTCTTTGTTCCCTACACCGCTTCAGGCTTTGCTGCCTGCGGAAAGCTTTTCGGAACACTTTTCGGAATTGATTATCATATTGCAATGGTTGTTTCCGCCATTGTTATTGTTGGCTATACCTCACTCGGAGGCTTTAATGCAGCTTCAACAACCGACTTCATTCAGTCGATAATTATGAGCATTGCGCTTGTTATTGTTCTTATTTTCGGCGTTTCACAGGCGGGCGGAATTAATGCTGTTGCAGAAAACGCAAAAGGACTTGAGGGATATCTCAGCATGTTTAAATCATATAATCCCGAAACTTCCGCTGCGGGAAGCTACAGCGCATTAACAATTTTTTCAACTCTTGCCTGGGGACTTGGCTATTTCGGAATGCCCCATATTCTTCTAAGATTTATGGCTATTGAGGACCCGAACAAAATCAAGCTCTCAAGAAGAGTTGCAACAGTATGGGTTGTTCTTTCAATGGCAGTTGCAGTTTTCATCGGCGTTGTTGGTCTTGGTATGGTTGCTAAGCAGGGCAACGGCTTTGAGGCGCTTGCAGACAGCGAAACAATCATCGTTCAGATTGCAAATCTGCTTTCAACAAAGGGCTTTATCTTTGCTCTTGTTGCAGGTGTTATTCTCGCAGGTATTCTTGCAAGCACAATGAGCACTGCGGACAGCCAGCTTCTTGCCGCTTCATCATCTATGAGCGAAAACATTATGGGCGGACTTTTCAAGCTCAAGCTGGGCGAAACCGCTCAGATGGTTGTTGCAAGAGTAACCCTTATAGTTATTTCGGTTATCGGCGTTGTTCTTGCATGGGATTCAAATTCAAACGTTTTCAAAATCGTTTCCTTCGCTTGGGCGGGCTTCGGCGCAGCCTTCGGACCTACAATGCTTCTTGCTCTCTTCTGGAAGAGGTCAAACAAATTCGGCGCAATCTGCGGAATGTTTGCAGGCGGAGCAATGATTTTCATCTGGAAATTCGCAATAAGACCTCTCGGCGGAGTTTGGGATATTTATGAACTTCTTCCCGCTTTCATAGTAGGACTTGTTGTTAATATAGTTGTTTCGCTCATAACAAAGAAGCCGGAAGATGAAGTTGTTGAAGCCTTTGAAGAGGTTAAAGCCATTAAATAGTTCTGAGTGCCGAGTGCCGAGTTTTCGGTTTCTCGGCTTCGCTCGGTCAATAAATAAATGCTCTCTTTTAGGAGAGCATTTTGCTTTTTATAGGGAAGATTCGTAATTCTTAACAAAATTGAGAACTTTTGAATCCTTCGGGAGCTCGGTTATATAAATGCTGAGTTCATAATCCTTGCCGTTTTCCGCATCGTAAAGATTGAAATAACCTTCTGCAAACTGATTGCTCTCATTTATTTCAATATTTTTCAGTGTTTTGATATCGCTCTTTGAAACGCGACATTCAAACCAGATCTCAAACGCCGTGTCATCCGAATTATACTCGCCATTGCCGTTTATTAATTTATTAACCGTGCTATAATTCTCAGTGAGCTTTTCAACATCCTCACGGCAGAGCTTAGTGAAAGTTTCAAAATCCTTTTCATCAATTCCGGTTGTGAAACCGTCGTTTGAATAATCTGTTATACTGATATTGATTATATCATATTTAACGCCGTTGTTATCAAGATATTCAAAGATGTTTTTATATTCGTTTTTGCCTTCGATAGCTTCAATCAGGGAATCAATCTTTTTGTCGCCAAGCCTGTAATCATATTCCCTTTCAATCTCTTTTCCGTTTTTGAGGTAATGAGTAAATTGAATAGCGTAATAATTATCATATTCAACATTTTCTTCAACAACCTCAAACGGAGTGAAGCGGTTTGACTTATCCTTTTTAGCATATTCGATAAGCTCTTTTTGAAGCTCTGTGACAAGCTTGATGTTTTCTTCCTCTTTGCTTTCAATATTATATGAAATATTGATTTTTGAGCTTTCAATATCTTTCACAGCGGGAATATAATTTGTTTCGTATGTTGCAAGAGCAATAACAATTCCAACGCTTACTGCACAGCAGATAACCCATCTTATAATGAGCTTTGCCGAAAAGATATTGAATTTCTTTTTCAGAATCATCTGCGTTGCGAAATAAACTATGAAGGAGAAAATTATATAAAGCGCAAGGAAACCGAACTTTCCGAAAGAAAGCATTGAGCCGATGAACAATGAAATAACGAATGCTCCGATTATTGAAACAATGATTCTGATAAACGGAAGCTCAATTTCAAAGGCAGCCATTTCGCCTGCAACCTCAAGCTCTCTGAGTTTATAAAGCAGAAAGGCAATAGCGCAAATACCGATGCTTACAACAAAATAAACAACTAATGCTTTAAAGAAATCGGGAACAAACAGTTTTGTTTTCAAATCATAATCAAGAAGCTTGATAATAATGTTGACAACGGGTGAAAAAAGATAGCTGCTATCATTAATGAAAATATCATCAGAAAGTCCTGTTCCAAAAATTGCAGTTGAATAGCTGACAATGCAAACAAGTGCGGAATACAGAAAATTGAGAATGAAATAAATGACAGCGCCCGAAAATGCATTTCCCGATAGCATCATTGAAAGAACTGCGATTGAAAGAACTATGAATGAAAACAGGAAAATTGATGCAAGCGGCATTAAAATTGACGCCAGTGTTGCCTTTGCAGTTCCCATAAACATAAGTATTCCGGGTAGTCCCAAAAGAAATCCGATTAACTGCGGAACAACTAAAAGGGCATAAGCACTTAGCAAATTAGTTGTAAAGAGCGCCCTTCTTCCTATCGGGAAGGCGTGGAGAGCATTGCATTTGTTTGCTGAGAAAAGATATCCGAAAACAAGAATTGCAAAAACTCCTGCAAAGCCGAAAACAAAAACATCCGATGCAATACCCATTGTCACAAGGGTATCAAAAACTAATCTTTCTTTTGGATTATAATTCGTGTAAATAATAAGCGGATAGATTATAAATTCAATTATTAAAAGAAGAATTGAAAACGGAAGAAAGCGTTTTATATTTGATTTAAAAAGGGCTCTGTTAAATAAGGATTTGTTTGATTTCATTGTCAACTTCCCCCAATTCATAGATAAATATTTCCTCAAGAGTTAAGGGCAGAGCCTCAACAAATAAAGGATTTTTCTCTTCAATTTTTTTCATAACTTCCGTTTTATCGCCGCTTACAATAAGCTCATAAACCCTGCCGGTTTTCTTTTCCTTGAGAATGTTTATGCCAAGGTCTTTGATTTCAAGCTCGTTTTCAAAGGAAACCTGAATTTTTGAAAGCTGGGTTTTAAGGTCATCAAGAGAGGCTTCAAGGAAAATTTTTCCCTTATTCATAATTCCAACCGTGTCGCAAACATCCTCAAGCTCGCGAAGGTTATGCGAGGAAATTAAAACAGTCATTTCCCTTTCGGAAACCTCATTGATAATAAGTCCCCAAATCTGATGGCGCATCATCGGGTCGAGTCCGTCAACAGGCTCATCAAGAACAAGAATATCGGGCTTGCAGCAAATTGCAATCCAAAAGGCAACCTGCTTTTTCATTCCCTTTGAAAGACGGCGGATATTCATTCCCTGATCAATGCTAGGAAAATATTTTGCATATTTCTGAAATTTGTTTTCATCAAAATTGCTGTATATCCCCTTATAAAAATCCTTTAAGCTGCGTGTTGTTGAATTATGAAAATAAAAAACATCATCGGAAATATAAACAATTCTCTTTTTAATTTCGTTGTTTTCAAAAACAGCAGCCCCGTCAACAGTTATTTGACCGCCTGCGGTTTTATATATTCCGCAAAGAGTGTTCATAAGCGTTGTTTTTCCCGCTCCGTTAGGACCGACAAGACCGTAAATGCTTCCGTCGGAGATATGCATATTAACGCCGTCGAGCGCATTGAAATCACCAAAGCTTTTAACAACATTTTTAACTTCAATCATTATTTCCGACCTCCTTTTGAATTTTTTCAATTTCTTTTTTTAGCGATTCGGCGCTTTCGCCTGCAAAAAGAAGCTTTGCAACAGCCTCCCTGAAGTTCTCCATAAGCTCTTCGGTGTTTGGCTTGAAATGCTCCTGAGGGGAAACAAAGGTTCCTTTGCCCGTTATCTTATAGATATAGCCCTCGTTTTCAAGTTCGCGGTAAGCTCGCTGAATCGTGTTTGAATTAATCGCAAGCTCAACCGCCAGTTCACGAACAGAGGGAAGCTGCTCATTTTCCTTAAGCGACTTCGTCATAATCAGCTTGATTATGCTTTCCTTAATCTGTTCGTAAAGAGGACGGGGATCGCGATAATTAATTGAAATCATTTAATCGCCCCTTTCGTTAATACTCACTTGCAAGTGTATTAATACGATTAGTACACTTAGAACATAGCACAACATTTTCAATTTGTCAATAGAAAAATGAAAAAAATTTCTGCCCCGCATTGCGAGGCAGAATTTGAAATTATTTTAGTTCTTTATAGATTAACAAATATTAATTTATTAATACCGATTGAATTTCGGTCCATTTGCTGTAATATTTTTTTCCGTTGATTTTACTGTATGTTCTCATTCTCAGATAACAAGTATGGGATACTCCGGTATCAAACCATCTCTCAATATAGTATTCGTCGTATTCGTCTTTTTTCAAATTCCATTCCCAACCTTTAACAGTGTATGTGCTTTTGTTTCCGCTTAAGTCACCGTTATTATAAGGACAGGTATATGTGCAGACATAATAATCGTCTCCGGTTTCAAAATAATAACTTGAGTAATCCGCCATCTGGAGTTGGTATCCTGTACAGTTTTTAACATGTTTGAAGTAAATTCTTGACCAACCGCTCAAACGGGTTGTGTTTATCCTGAAACTTGTTGGCAACGGCTTTGTTGACGCATCATAATCGCTCTTTTTGGCAACAACCTTTTTTGTTTTTGTCCACGCAGAATAATACTTCTTACCATTGGCAATTCTGTATGCCCGAACACGAACATAATACTTCTTTTTCCCCTGCAAACTGTTTATCTTAATATTTGTCTTTTTGTTGCCCTTAACGGTTTTTGTTTTTTTATTTTTAGTGAACTTGCTATTTGTTGCGTACTGTATCTGAAATCCCGATGTGTTTTTTGTATGCTTTTTCCAACCTATTATAAACCCGCCTTTTAATGAAGTGAGCTTTTTTATTGAAACTTTATCCGGCTTTATAATAGGTTCGGTAACAACGCTCTTTCCCTTTGACCACTTGGAATAGTATCTCTTGCCATTTAGCTTTCTGTAGGCACGAATACGAACATAGTATTTCTTGTTTCCCTTAAGACCATTAACGGTTAAAAAGGTCTTGCTTTTACCTTTAACGGTTTTTGTCTTTCGGCTACTCTTTTTAAACTTACTGCTTGTTGAATACTGAACCTGATAACCTGATGTTTTCTTTGTTCTCTTTTTCCAGGTTACCTTGAAGCCTTTTTTCTTTGCCGTAAGCTTTGTTATTGAGGTTTTGCTCGGCTTTTTGCTGCTTGATGAGGAACTTGAACTGCTATCTGTACTGTCAGAAACATATACCCATCCAAAGCCATTGCAGTAATTACAATTATATTCTCCTCTACCGTGGCATCTTACACAAGTTTTCCATTCATAACCAGATATAGTCATCATATATTCGTATCCAAGACCTCCGCAAATGGTGCAAGTTTGTACACCTCTGCCTCCGCAATGTGTACAAGTTACCTCCTTTGCCTGAGCAATAACGGGCTTTGTTGCTACCACTGAGAACATAGTTAAAACTATACTTAACGCCATAACTATTGCCAATATTTTATCAGATATTCTCTTTGCCATAACAAGCTCTCCTTTTTACTATATATATTAATAATAACATAACAATATTTTGAAGTCAAAAAATAAGCTGTCTGACCTAAATAGCCAGACAGCTTTTAAGATTTGTAATATTACTGTTCAACAGGGTAAACAGAAACCTTTTTTCTTCCCTTGCCCATTCTTTCGAATTTAACTGTTCCGTCGATAAGAGCAAAGAGAGTGTCATCAGAGCCTTTTCCAACATTGTTGCCCGGATGAATGTGGGTTCCTCTCTGGCGATAGAGAATGTTGCCTGCGAGAACGAACTGACCGTCAGCTCTCTTAGCGCCGAGTCTCTTTGATTCAGAATCTCTTCCGTTCTTAGTTGAACCCATACCTTTTTTATGAGCAAAAAGCTGTATGTTTAACTTAAGCATTCTTACACCTCCGTTATAATCACTTTTATGTTCTCAGGATAATCCTTCTGAAGCTCGGTTAAATGAAGCTTCATTCCGCTTAGTATATCCTGAGCCGATTCAGCTGAGCCTGTGATTTCAAGCCTCATATAGCCGTCATCAACTGCCGTTTGCGCTTCAAGACCGATTATTTCGGTCACTGTGTTTGCCGTCATATAGCAAGCACTTGAAACAAATGCACAGATGATATCCTGTCCGCTCGGAGCACTCATTGAATGCCCCTTACATTCGAAGCCTTTTAATAAATCACCGCTCTTGAAAAATTTAATTCTTATCATTATGCTTTGATTGATGTTATCTCAACCTTTGTGTATGGCTGACGATGACCCATCTTGCGCTTTTCGTTCTTCTTTGGCTTATAGGTGAAAACAGTGATTTTCTTGCCCTTGCCGTTCTTGAGAACTTTTGCGTTTACGGAAGCCTTTGCACAATCTGCTCCTGCCTTGAAGCCCTTATCTGTGCTTACTGCAAGAACCTTGTCGAAGGTTACTTCAGCGCTTTCGTCAACACCGAGCTTTTCGATATAGAGAACGTCGCCCTCAGAAACCTTATACTGCTTTCCGCCTGTTTCAATAACTGCGTACATAGTATTTTCTACCTTTCATAAGACTCGCTACGATAGGCGCACTGGTTTTTGCGGAGCAAAAACAATTAAGAATTAAGAGTTAAGAATTGCGGTTACTCGCTTTGCTCGAACAATTATAATCGGGTGCGGGTGTCCCGCCCGAAATTCTTCATTCTTCATTTTTAATTCTTAATTGTCACGCAGTGACTTACAGCCTATAATATGCGGCTTATAAATTATAGCATATAAAAAGCATTTGTCAAGGAAAAATTTATTCATCAGATATAATGTGTTTTGCATAATGTTCAACCACAAAATCTGCTAATTGTTTGAGGCGAAGCCGAGTAACCGGGAACTCGGAACTCGGAACGCGAAACTCGCAACTAAAAAAATGCTTTACAAATAATAATTTATATGTTATAATTCCATTCGCTGAAAACGAATTACTCGGTTTCGGGGGTCACCTTCCCGTTTCTGTGTTGTTCGCAAAGGCAAATATTATGAAAGGTGGAAAAGAGAATGACTCAGGAAAAAAAGCAGGAAATCATCAAGGAATATGCTATTCATGAAGGTGATACAGGCTCAGCTCAGGTTCAGGTTGCTGTTTTAACATACAGAATCAACGAGCTTACAGAGCACCTCAAGGTTCACAAGAAGGACCATCACTCACGTCGCGGACTTCTTAAGATGGTTGGTCACAGAAGAAATCTTCTTTCTTATATCTATAAGAATGATGTTAACGAGTATCGTAGCCTTATCGCAAAGCTCGGCATTCGTAACACAATCGAAAGAAATACTGCAGACGCTGAAGTTGAAGTTAAAGCTGAAGCTGAAGAGTAAAAAACAGCAGACGATACTCCTTGTATCGTCTGCTTAGTTGTTTTAATTGTTCATAAAGGAGGAGCAGACAATAGTAGTAAATTGAGTGCATTTTGAAAAAAACGCATTGAATTTATTACTATTGCCCTCCTTTAAGATAAAAAATTTTAAAAGAGGTAAAAAAATGTTTTTCAAGAATTTTAAAGTATGGGAAACTGAACTCGCAGGAAGAAAACTCACTCTTGAAACAGGCAAGATGGCAGGGCTTGCAAACGCATCTGTTTTAGCTCGCTACGGCGAAACAGAAGTTCTTTGTAACGTAACCGCATCTGCAAAGCCGAGAGAGGGCGTTGACTTTTTCCCGCTTTCAGTTGACTACGAAGAGAAAATGTATTCAGTGGGAAGAATTCCCGGCTCCTTCCAGAGAAGAGAGAGCAGGCCGAGTGAAAAGGCAATATTAACTTCACGTTGTATTGACCGTCCTATCCGTCCCCTTTTCCCGAAGGATTTAAGAAACGATTGCTCGGTTGTTGCAACAGTTATGTCAGTTGACCCCGACTGTTCACCCGAGGTTACAGCAATGATTGGCGTTTCAGCTGCTATTGCTATTTCGGATATCCCATGGGACGGACCGATTTCAGGCGTTAACGTTGGTCTTGTTGACGGCGAAATTGTTATCAACCCCAACCTTGAGCAGAGAGCAAAGAGCGATCTCGTTTTAACAGTTGCTTCAACTGCCGACCTTGTTGCTATGATTGAAGCAGGCGCAAACGAAGTTGACGACGACACAATGCTCAGCGCTATCGAAGCCGCTCACAATGAAAACAAAAAGATTGTTGAATTTATAAACGGCATCGTTGCCGAAGTAGGCAAACCGAAGTTTGAATATGAATCCTCAGATCCGGATCCGGAGATTATGGCAGAAATCGAAGAGTTCTGTATGGAGGATGTTAAAAAGGCTCTCGACACAGACGATAAGACTGTTCGCGACGCTGCACTTCTTCCGATTTATGAAGCAGCTCACGAGAAATTCGATGAGCGTTTCGAGGATAATACAGCTAAAATCGATGAGATTATGTATCTTGTTCAAAAGCACATTGTTCGTGCTTGGCTCAAGGATGAGCATAAGAGAGTAGATGGAAGAGGAATTGATGAAATCCGTCCTCTTAATGCAGAAGTTGACCTTCTTGCAAGAGTTCACGGCTCAGGTATGTTCACCAGAGGTCAGACCCAGGTTCTTTCTATTGCAACACTCGGTCCTATGAACGACGCTCAGCAGCTTGACGGTCTTGATGAACAGACTGAAAAGAGATATATTCATCACTACAACTTCCCCTCATACTCAGTTGGCGAAACAAAGCCTTCAAGAGGACCCGGAAGAAGAGAAATCGGTCACGGCGCACTTGCTGAAAAGGCACTTGTTCCCGTTCTTCCGAGCATTGATGATTTTCCGTATGCAATAAGAGTTGTATCAGAAGTTCTTTCATCAAACGGCTCAACCTCACAGGGCTCAATCTGCGGCTCAACTCTTGCACTTATGGCTGCAGGTGTTCCGATTAAAGCTCCTGTTGCAGGTATCAGCTGCGGACTTATCACAGGTGATGAAGGCGTTTATGGCGACTTTATGACAATGGTTGATATTCAGGGACTTGAAGACTTCTACGGAGATATGGACTTCAAGGTTGCAGGAACAAAGAAGGGTATCACTGCAATTCAGATGGACCTCAAGGTACACGGTCTTACCTTTGATATTATTAAAGAGGCTTTTGCTAAAACACATAAGGCAAGAAATTACATCCTTGATGAAATTATGCTTCCCGTTATCAGCGAGCCCAGAAAAGAGCTTTCTCCCTATGCTCCGAAGATGGTTACTCTTACCATCAATCCCGATAAAATCGGCGATGTTATCGGCAAGGGCGGAAAGGTTATTCAGGAAATCCAGGAAGAATACGAAGTTAAAATCAACATCGAGGAAGACGGAAGAGTTTATGTTTCGGGTCTTGATGCTGATAAATGTAACGGCGCAGCAGAGGTTGTTCGTCTTATTGCAACCGACCCAGAGGTTGGCGCATTCTATAACGGCGTTGTAACAAGAATAATGAACTTCGGCGCATTCGTTGAAATTGCTCCGGGTAAAGAAGGTCTTGTTCACGTATCCCGCCTTGATGTTAAGAGAACTGAAAAGGTTGAAGATGTTGTTAATGTCGGCGATTCTATCATCGTTAAGTGCATTGAAATCGACGACCAGGGAAGAATCAATCTTTCAAGGAGAGATGCTTTAATCGAGCTTGAGGGAATGACTCCTGAAAACGACCTTGATGAAGAAGAAAACCGAAAGCCAAAAAGAGACGGAAGAAATCATCATCACCACAGAAACAACAAAAAAGACTAAAATAATATGTATACAAATAGGTTCAATGTCAAATGTTGGGGTAAACCCAATAAAGACGAAATAGTAAAAGATTAGACGCAGATTAGGGCAAGCTTGCCCTAATCTGCAAATTTTTTTGCAATTAAGCGGCAAATATAAACAGTATTCTTTTTCTGAAAC
>JAFSRX010000053.1 GCA_017445905.1 Eubacterium sp. | reverse complement strand
GCGCTGCTCTACCAACTGAGCCACAGTAGCGTGTTATTTAATTTTTGCGTTTTTGCTGCTATGACCTTCCGTTTACGAATGCGCTGCTCTACCAACTGAGCCACAGTAGCGAATTATTTATTTTTAACGTTTTTGCTGCTATGACCTTCCGTTTACGAAACTGCGCTGCTCTTCTCTCAAAAACATAGTCGCACTGCTCGCTTGGAGCGCTTCGCATTGCTCGTTGTTTTTTCACCTCAGCGCTGTGCCTTCATCTGCCACCGACAGCGGAACACCTCTTCGCCCAACTGAGCCATACCAGCACTTTATTAAATTATTCAAATCAAAATGAAGGCTAAGCCGAATTTTGATTTGAGAGGAGAAACATATGGATTGATTGTTAGTATATCGCTTGCGATATGCTTCAATCAGGTAATATGTTTCGACGAGAGCCATACCAACAACTTACTTTTGATATTCTACATTAAAACAGATATAAAATCAAGAGTTATTTTAATAGTTCAATCAAAGTCTGATAAACAAATTCAACCGAGGATTTTCTGACCTGATTTCTTCCGATTTCACCGAATTGCTTTGTAAAGGTTTTTGTTTCTCCGTTTATGCAAAAGCCAAAGCATACCATTCCTATTGGCTTTTTTGCTGTTCCGCCGCCGGGTCCTGCAACGCCTGTTACGCCGACTCCGATTTCACTTTTTGCTTTTTTAGCAACGCCCTGCGCCATTTCTTTTGCAACTTCCTCTGATACAACGCCATTTGAAAGGATTGTTTCAGCTTTAACTCCAAGCAGCTCGATTTTTGCTTCATTTGCATAGGTTACAAAGCTCATATCAAGAACCTTTGAGGCGTTTGTTACGTTAACAAGGGTTGCCGAGCAAAGTCCCCCTGTGCAGCTTTCGGCAAAGGAGATATGATATTTCTTTTCAAGCAATAAATCAACAAGCTGTTCTTCGAGTGCCATTTTATCATTCCTTATCATTTTCTTTTTTAGTAACTGTTGCGCTCTGAATCATATGATTTTCAACTTGTCTGACGCTGATTATGAGTTCATCCGTTTCAGTCATAAAAACTTCACCGTCATTGGGAACGCGCTGAATAGCCGAACAGACATATCCGTTAAATGTGTCATACATATCCTCATCGGTTAAATCAATTCCGAGCTCCTGAGAAACCTCGTGGATATCCGCGCTTCCTCTTATTCTCCAGCTTCCCTCAGTTAAAAGCTGAATATCAGAAAGCACCTTTCCCTCTTCAACATCATACATATCGCCAACGAGCGCTTCCATTAAATCATGCAGAGTTATTATTCCCTCAAATCCGCCGTATTCATCAATAATAACCGCAAAATATACTCTTTTGCTTTTCATCTGCTTAAAGAGAACATTTGCCTTCATACCCTCGGGAGCATAAAATGGCTCGTCAACGGCATTGAGAAAAATCTGGTGCTTTGATTTCCTTGAAAGTCTGAAATAATCCTTTGTATCAAGAATTCCGATAATATTTTCATTATTATCCCTGAAAACAGGATAATATGTATGTCTTGTTTCAAAAATTGTTTTATTCCACTCCTCAATACTGTCGTCAGCATCAATTAAATCAACATCAATTCTGTGGGTGCAAATCTGCTCTATCGACATATCGTTGAACTCAAAAACATTCTGAATTATCTCGTTTTCATAATCGTTGATTGTTCCCTGCTCGCTTCCCTGAGAAAGAAGCATTCTGATTTCCTCTTCTGTAACCTTATCATCATTTTCATTCGGATTTATACCGAAAATTCTTAAAATGAGGTTTGTTGAAACGCTGAGAATGAAAACAAGGGGCTTAAAAATAATTGAAACGCCATAAAGCATTCCGCTCATTCCAAGCGCCATGCTTTCAGCTTTTTTCATAGCTATTCTCTTAGGAACAAGCTCGCCGAAAACAAGATTGAAGTATGCAAGAATGAGGGTTATAACGATAATGGTTATATTACTGAGCGTTTTTTCGTTAATATTAACACCCGAATTTATAAGCACTTTAACAATCGGCTGAGCAAAGCTATCGGCTGCAAAGGCAGAACTCAAAAGCCCTGCAAGAGTTATTGCAACCTGAATTGTTGCAAGAAATCGTGAAGGCTGTTCAATAAGTTTTGTAAGGCGAATTGCCTTTTTGTTTCCCTCTGATGTGAGCTGGCGCAGCTTTGCATCATTCATTGAAATAACAGCTATTTCAGCGCTTGCAAAAACTGCGTTTAAAAATATCAGAACAACTAATAAAATTATTTTTCCTATCATTATTTAATTCCGTTTTGAATTTTGGCAGCGGTTAGGGTGTTTTTCATAAGCATTGAAATTGTCATCGGTCCTACTCCGCCCGGAACAGGAGTTATGAAGGAGCATTTATCCTTAACATTTTCGAAATCAACATCGCCGCAGAGCTTGCCGTTTTCATCTCTGTCCATACCGACATCGATAACAACTGCGCCCTCTTTTACCATATTTCTTTTAACAAACTTTGCTTTTCCTATTGCAACAACAAGAATATCCGCGCTTGCTGAAGCCTCTTCAAGATTCTTTGTTCTTGAATGAGTTATTTCAACGGTTGCATTTTCATGAAGAAGAAGCATTGCCATCGGCTTTCCGACAATATTGCTTCTTCCGATAACAACTGCCTTTTTACCGCTGATATCAACGCCTGTTGACTTAATAAGCTCAACAATTCCCGCTGGTGTGCAGGGAAGAAAGCTATAATCGCCTATCATTATTTTTCCGACATTTTCGGGATGAAAAGCATCAACATCCTTAATCGGGTCAATGAGATTAATAACCTCTTTATCATCAAGATGGGAAGGAAGAGGAAGCTGACAGAGTATTCCGTTTATGCTCTTATCGTTATTTAGCTCTTTAACAAGATTGTTAAGCTCTTCCTGGGTTGTTTCTTTTGGAAGGGCATATTTTTTGCTGTAAAAACCGCATTCCTCGCAGGCTTTTTCCTTATTTCGAACATAGACCTGAGAAGCAGAATCATCGCCGACAATAATAACTGCAAGCCCAGGGGTTATTCCCTGCTTTTTGAGCTGTTCACATTCAGCTTTAACCTGAGCTTTAACACTTGCTGATACAGCTTTTCCGTCAATTATCTGCATTTTCTTTTTCCTCGCTTTTTTCATCTATATTTTTAACATCAACAACTATCTCCGATAGTTCGTCTTTATTATCTTCTTCGCTTATTTTTTCAATAATTGGAAGCATTTTATATGGAAGCGTTCCTTTTTTTGCTCTTATCATAAAGTATATGAAAAATGCAAGAGCAATAATAACAATAATCAGTGAAAGAAGCTGAGATACTCTTATAGTTGAATTGCCTATATAGAGCGAATCCGTTCTCATTCCCTCAACAATCATTCTCTCTGCTCCGTATAAAACGCTGTAGAGCATAAAGATTTCGCCTCTGAATTTTCTGTATTTGTTAACGATTATATGAAGAATTAGAAAGCTCAGCAGACACCATACACTTTCATAGAGAAAAGTTGGATGAACGGGCAAAGCAGGGTCAACCTCAATTCCCTTTGCCGAAAGTGCCTCGGCAGTTGTTTCAAGAGTATCTTTAATTTTCGGAGACCACATTCTGAAAAGCGCAGTAGTTGTATTTGTTCCGAAGGCTTCCTGATTGAAGAAATTGCCCCATCTTCCGATACCCTGACCGATAAGAAGTCCGAGAGCACCTAAATCGAGAAGATTCAGAAAGTTGATTTTTCCTATCTTACAACCTATTGCCGCACCGATAAGCGCACCGATTATTCCGCCGTATATTGCAATTCCGCCATTCCATATAGCAGGGATTTCGTTTAAATGCTTTGCATAGTAATCCCATTCAAAAGCAACATAATATGCTCTTGCGCCAACAATTCCGAAAATTGTTCCCCACAAAAGAACATCGGTCATTCCGTCAAGGCTCATTTTCCACTTATATGCTCCCCTTCCGCCGTATAGAACCGCAAGAGCAAAGCCAAAGGCAATGATTATTCCATACCAGTGAAACTGATGGTCGAAAAGGGTGAATGCAACGGAAGGAAGATTGAAATCAATTCCAAGTCCGTCGAAATATACATGGGTGAAGTCAGACATTTATTTTTCTCCTTAATAAGCAGCGAGTTTCGAGTGCCGAGTTCCGAGTTCTCGGTTACTCGCTTCGCTCAGACAATTATTTTCAATTTGATTTCTTTACAACCGAAAGTGCGCTATACTGCTCGTCCATCATTGAAGAAAGTCGGTTTTCAATATCGGCTGATGTTATATCGCGATAGATATTAACCGCATCAAAAACATTCCATTTATTAAATTCGCAGGCGATCATAGAATTTGCAATATTATCAATATCGTTAAACGACATTATCTCTTTTCCGTAAAGCGTTCTTCTGACGCTTTCAAAAAGTTCGGGGTCAATTCCCTCTTTTTTAATTCTTGCAATTTCCTCTTTAATTGCTTTTGCAACATCTTCCGGCTTTTCGCTTTCGCCTTCAAAAATTATTGCTTCAAAGCCGTAGCCTGTGAAATATTCCTTTGAAAACGAAGAATTAATCAATCCTTTTTCAAAGAGTTTAGTGTAAAGAGGAGAGGTCTTTCCCGCAATAACTTCAAGAAGAATTGTTGTTTCAATATAATCTTTAAAACTCGGTATCGGCTTTACGCAGGCTTCCTTATATCCAAAACTGAAAACAGGAACAGAAAGCTCAAGATTATGTTCCATATAGTTCTGAACAATCTCCCTCGGTTCATCTTCAAAGGATTTTTCGATTGAAAGTTCTTCAGACGGTTTCAAATACTCATCACACACTTCAAGAACATCGCTTGTTTCAACATTACCAACAACAACGAGAGCCATATTATGAAGATTATAGAAGGTATTATAACAGCTGTAAAGCAGCTTGTCCGTTATCTGAGCAATGGACTCAACTGTTCCCGCAATATCAATTTTAACAGGATGGTTATGATAGAAGCATCTAAGAAGATTGAACATACTCATCCATCCTGCTTCATCAAGATACATTCTTATTTCCTGAGCAATAATCCCCTGCTCTTTTTCGACTGTTTGAGCAGTAAAATACGGATTCTGAACGAAATCAAGAAGAATTTTAAGACTTTCTTTGAAATTATCGCTGCACTGAAAAAGATAACAGGTTTTATCAAAAGAGGTATAGGCATTTGCGCTTGCTCCCGTTTTTGCATATCTTTCGAATGCACCAAGCTCTTCACTTTCAAAAAGCTTATGTTCAAGAAAATGAGCAATTCCCTCGGGAACTTCGGTCCACTCCTCACTGTCTGAACGCTTAAAACGAGTGTCAATCGAGCCATAGTTTGTTCCGAAAATCGCATATGTTGAAGAATAGTTTTCCTTCGGCATAACGAATATCTTAAGTCCTGAAGGGTGGTTTATTTCGAAATATCTTTCACTGAGGATTTCGGATTTAACTTCCTTAATATCCATTATTCACCCTCCTTTTTTGAAACAAGTTTATATATTGTATCAAGACTGAGAAGCCCTGCACACTCAACAATGTCTTCTTTTGTTACTTTCTGATTTGCTTTTACTGACTGAGTCGGCGAAATTATCGTTTTATCGCAGATTTGATTTGCATACCAACTGAGAAGAGAAATTGAATCATCCGAAACGTTGTTAATGGCATCGCTGAGCGCCATTTTTCCTGCGCTGAGTTCTTCGTCGATATTTCCTTTTCTGATATCCTCAAGTTGATGAAGGATTTCTTCAACAGCCTTGTCCATATTCTCTTCTTCACAGCCGCACTGGATAATAACACTGCTCTTTCTTCTGTCATATCTTGCGCTACAATAATAGCAAAGTGATAATTTCTCTCTAACATTATTGAAGAGCTTTGAATAAGGTCCTCCGCCAAAAATATCGCTAAACAGGCGCATTTCAGGGTTGCCTTCAAACTCGCTTTGATTATTAACTCTGAAACCTAAAACGAGCTTGCCCTGTTTAACCTCCATTCTCTCTGTAACAGTTTTAACATCATTTGCCTTATCGATAAACACACTGCTCACAGGCGCAACATATTTTCGGTTTAACCCTCCGAAATATTTCTTTGCTGTTTCACATATACCGTTTATCTCTGCATCTCCGACAACCGTTATCTGGATTTTTGATGAATTAATCAGATAATCAAGTGAGCTTTTCAGAGAAGATGAGCTAACTTTTTCAATGCTCTCTTTGTCGCCGTATTTATTAATCGAATATGGCTCTTTTTCGAACATAAGGCTTTCAAGGCGGCGTAATGCAAAAACTCTTTTATCGTTTTCTTCGCTCTCTATTCTTTCAATGAGAAGTCTTTTTTCGCGAAGAATATCCTCTTCAAAAAAATCTCCATTATCATCAAGTTTTGCATCAAAAACAAGTTTGCAAAGAAAATCAAACAACTGTTCACTGATTACTTCATCACCGATTGCAAATCTATCGTCAAGCCCCGATGCTTCAATAGTTATGCACTGGTTTTCACCGAGCTTTGATACAAACGCATTAATACTTGCTCCGTAAAGCATTGCAAGCTTTTTATTAAAGTCCGAAAGCTCAGGGCAACTTTTTGTTGTTTGCGAAATCAAATAAGCAAGAAGCGCATTTGACGCTGCCGTTTCTTCTTTAAGCGGAACAATAAAGCTTAAAGCTATTTCATTTGTTTTAAACCTGTCTGCGCTGACGGATATAATATCTACGCCGTCATTAATATTTATCTTTTCAAAATCCTTCACTTTATCACCAAATATAATATTACTAATTTCTAACTATAACATATTATTTATAAAATTTCCATATTTTATTATAACAAAATATATAAAAGTGCTAAAATCAGCATATTATCCGCCTTTTCTCTTGCTAAAATCAGAATAAGCGCTAAGATTATTCCTTTTGAAGAATCATCGCCGCTTGTTAAATCACCTAAAATATCAAACAGCGAAAAAGGAGATGAATCTGCGCTTTTTCCTGAAACATTATTATCGTTTGTTTTACTTTCGTTTTCTGCTTTTTGTTCGGTTACAGGAGCGCTTTGCTCAGTATAGCTCCTGGCTCTGTCCTGCATTTCTTTAACTCTTCTTTTCGCTTCATTGATATCGTTTGTTGAAAAATCACTCATTAAAACAAGTCCTTAAGATATGGCAGCACTTCAAACAGTTTCATAATTCTTATAGCATTATCCGCTTTCTTCTGGGATTCAGGAGAAAGATGGGGTTTAAGTGCATTAATTAAATCAGCATTTTTTGATGAGGCGGAATTCATTTTATCGAATATTGCTTTTGCTCTCATCATCATCTGAAAATCAGAGGAATTGAGTCCGAGATTTGTCAGCGGATTTGATGAAGTTGAAACCGGAAGAGTCTCAGTTTTCTCAGTTTTGTTTTCTTCGCCGAGAATTGAACTTGCAACACCTTTGAGCATTTCAATATCCTCACTTGAAAGCGAAGATATTATTTCATTTATATTGTCCATTTTTATACCCCATTATTTTTCAGTGAATTTTTTAAGCAAAGCTTTTGCCTCAGGTGTTGAAAGCATTTTTTCCATCGTGTTTTGGTCGCTCAGAACGGCTTTAACCTTTTTTGCTGCATCGTTTGAAAGGTTTTTATTGATAAAATCGTCAACAGTTCCGTTTTGAGCTGCATTTTTAAGTTCGTTCATATTAATACTGTTTTCTTTTTTCATTGAATATTTCATCTCCCTATAGTATAATTATTTATATGCTTTTTCAGGGGGATTTATGAATGAGATTAGTTGTTACTTCCGATGTTCACAAACGGACTTCTGCGCTTTTTGATATTGTTGAAAGACATATTGATAATGCCGATTTATTTATCAATCTCGGCGACAGTGCAAACGAAATTGAAGAATTGTTGATGGTTTATCCTGATTTAAAAATCGAATGTGTTGCCGGTAACTGCGATTTTTCAAGCACTTATCCACTGACTAAACTTCTTAATTGCGCAGGAAAGCAGGTTTTCATAACTCACGGGCATCCTTTTTACGTTAAACACGGATATGAAGTTCTCAAACAGAAAGCAAAAAGCGTTAAAGCCGATATATGTCTTTTCGGACACACTCATTTCCCCATAACTGAAATTGACGACGGAATATATTATATGAATCCCGGCGCAGTTTGCGACTACAGCTATGGAATAATTGATATAGTTGATTCTAAAGTAATGGCATATAATACTAAAATATAGAAAAAGGGGCTGTCTCACGAAAAAAGTGAGACAGCCCCTTTTTATTTAGTCTTTAAGTTTTTTGCAATTTTCAAAGAAATGCTCTATTCTTCTGGTTATTGATTCAGGAGATTCTTTCATTCCCCTGATAGCCCAGTTCATAACAACTCCGCAGATACCGTATCCGAAAAATTCTGCCATTAAAACATCTTCGTCATCCCCTGACGCGTTTATTCCGCTCTCTTTTGAAAGATTTCTGAAGATATCGGTAAACTGATCGGAGGCGACCTTGCTTATGTATCTTGTTAAATCGTCGCCATTTGTTTTAAGTGCATTCTGATAGAATTTTTTGTTGCTTGACATCGTTTCGAAGAGGTTAAAAAACTTTTCCTGAATGTTTTCAGAACTGACATTGTCAGTAAACGGTTCAATAATCTCATTATAGAATATCCAGTCAAGCAGTTCATATCTATCCTGGAAATGATAGTAGAAAGTCTGACGGTGCACATTACATTTTTCGGTTATATCCGAAACGGTTATTTTGTCAAACGTTGAGTTTTTCATTAATTCCTTCAGCGCCGCTGCAAGTTTTTTCTTGGTCTTAATTGCGCAGGGCGAATCCAGCTGATTCATTAATATTCATCTCCTAATTTCTTTGCTAAAATCCTCGTTAAACTTTGTTAAAACTTTAACAGTTTTAAGATTATAACACATATTTTTATTTTTCTCAATAACATATGATGAATTTGTATATTTTTTAATAAAAATTTTATTTTTGTTTTATAAACTGAGAATTATAGAGTTCGTAATAAAAGCCTTGTTTTTCGAGCAATTCTTTATGGTTGCCCTGTTCAATTATTTTTCCGTCATTCATAACAAGAATAACATCCGCCTCTTTTATCGTTGCAAGGCGGTGAGCAACAATAAATGTTGTTCTTCCCTGCATAAGCTCTGAAAAGGCTTTTTGTATTTTTATTTCTGTTCTCGTGTCGATAGAAGAGGTTGCCTCATCCAATATCAGCATCGGCGGCGGTTTAAGCATAAGCCTTGCAATACAGAGAAGCTGTTTTTGTCCCTGAGAAAGTGAGCCTCCGTCTTCACCGATTTCAGTTTCATATCCTCTTTCAAGTCTTTTGATAAACGAATGAGCATGCGCTTTCTTTGCAGCATCAATTATTTCTTCATTGCTTGCATTCTCATAGCCAACCATTATGTTTTCTTTAATAGTTCCCGATTTAAGCCATGTATCCTGAAGAACCATTCCGTAGTTATTTCTGAGGGATTTTCTTGTTATGTTCTCATAATCCTTATCATCGAGAATTATTTTACCGCTGTTAACATCATAAAAGCGCATAAGAAGATTAATCAGCGTTGTTTTGCCGCATCCTGTGGGGCCGACAATGGCGATTTTCTGTCCCGGAGCGACTGAAAGATTAAAATCTTCAATAAGTTTTTTGTTTTCGGTATATGAAAAGCAAACATTCTTTATTTCAAGTTTACCGTCAACATCTTTAATCTCAAGGGCGCCGTTTCTATCCGGCGCAACGCTTTTTTCTTCAAGCAATTCAAAAAGTCTTGCCGCACAGGCAAATGCATTTTGTAGTTCGGTGATAACTCCGCTGATTTCATTAAACGGCTTTGTATATTGATTTGCATAGGCAAGAAAACTTGCAAGAACACCTACTGTTATAGCCCCCTGCTGAGTTTTGACTGCAAGAAGCGCTCCGAAAAATGCAACCGAGGCATAAACAATGCTGTTAACAAACCTTGTTGCAGGATTGGTTATTGATGAATAGAAAATAGCCTTGAGCGAATATTTACCGAGCCTCTGATTAATCTCTTCAAATCGTTCAATGTTTTTTTCCTGCATTGAATAGGCATCAACAATTTTCTGATTTCCTATCATTTCATCAATAAACGCTGTCTGTTCACCCCTTGTTTTACTTTGAAGAGTGAACATTTTATGAGTTTTTTTAGCAACAAAAGCTGCTATCAGAAATGAAAGCGGAGTAACTATAACAACAACTATTGAAATCCAGACATTTATTGATAGCATAAATGCAAGAGTTATAATAATTGTTACAACGCCTGTAAAAAACTGCGCAAATCCCATAAGAAGACCGTCTGCAAACTGGTCAACATCCGAAATAACACGGGATACGATATCACCTGTTGAATGAGAATCAATATATGATATCGGAAGACTTTCAATCTTTGAAAACGCTCTTGCTCTCATATCTCTGACAACATTATAGGTTATCTTATTATTCAGCGAATTCATAATCCACTGCGAAATAGCGCAGATTCCGATAATTATGCCAATCTCAAGAAGTATTGCTCCTATCGCTTTGAAATCAACATTTGCAGGACCGATTATTTTATCTATAGCACGACCTATTAATATCGGAATATAGAGAATTCCGGCAGTGCTGATTAAAGCGAGAAGCATTGATAAAACAAGATGGTATTTATATCTTCCGATGTAGGAGGAAACTCTTTTGATAACTTCTTTATTGCTCATTGTTTTCCTCCTTTTCGAACTGAGAATAGTATATCTCTTTATATACCTCACAGGAGGATAAAAGCTCTGAATTACAGCCAATTCCAACGCATTTTCCGTCATCAAGAACAATAATTCTGTCTGCGTTTAGAATTGAAGAACAACGCTGGGATACAATGAATAAAGTAGGATTATAATCAAGGGAGAGTATTGCTTCTCTCATAGCTCTTTCAGTGGCAAAATCAAGAGCGGAGGCGCTGTCATCAAGAATAATTATTTCCGGTTTTTTAACTATTGCTCTTGCAACACAAAGCCTTTGCTTCTGACCGCCTGAAAGATTTGCTCCGCCCTGTTCAATTTCGGTTTCAAGTCCTTCTTTTTCATATACTGCATCATATATCTGTGCAATTTTAAGTGCCTCATTTATTTCATCATCGCTTGCATCATTCTTGCCCCAGCGCATATTATCTCTGACGCTTCCGCTGAACAATACAGGCTTCTGCTCTGCAAAGCCTATCTTTTTTCTGAGTTCTTTGACATTTAAGGATTTAACATCCCTTCCCTCAACATAAACGCAGCCACTTGTTGCATCATAATAATGCGGAATAAGATTTACCAATGAGGATTTACCGCTACCTGTTGACCCGATAATACCGATAGTTTCTCCTTTTTTTGCATAAAAGCTTATATCCTTTAAGCTCTCATCACCTGCGCCTTTATATGTTAGCGAAACATTTTCAAAGCATACAGCATATGAGTTTTTAATATCACTGTTATTATTCTTCTCAAGAGTGTTTTCTGTTTCAAGAAGAGCGGCAAGTCTTGATGATGAGGCAAAGCCCTTTGTTACCGTTACAATAAGATTTGCAAATTTAACAAGTTCAATTAATATCTGACTCATATAGTTATAAAGCGCAACAACACTGCCCTGGGAAAGCCGGGAGGAATTAACCCTTATTGCACCGTACTGAATAAGCGCAACAATACCTATATTAATAATAACATATGTTGCAGGATTCATAATAGCTGAAATCCTTCCTGCAACCCTTTGGAGATGAGCTAAAAGCTCATTTTTCTCTTCAAATTTTTTTAATTCAGCATCTTCATTATTAAAAGCTCTTATGACTCTTGCGCCTTTAAGGTTTTCTCGTGTCAGAAGAGTTACATTATCAAGCGTTTTCTGAATTTCCCTGTATTTCGGAACAGTTATTTTCATTATTAAGACTATAACAAGAGTCAAAAATATAACTACAAAAAGGAATATAAGCCCTGCTTTAACATCAATAAACAGAGCCATAACTATTGCTCCTGCAACAATGAAAGGAGAACGCAAAAACAGTCTTAAAACCATATTTACGCCGCTTTGAGCCTGGTTAACATCGGTTGTAAGGCGATTTATCAGAGTTGACGTTCCCGCCTTATCAATTTCAGAAAATGAAAACGACTGTATCTTTTTAAACAGCGAAAGTCTTAGTTGAGTTGCAAAACCCGTTGCCGCTTTTGCTGCGAAATACTGAGCGCTGATGGCCGCTGTCATTCCGACCAGAGCAAGCAAAACAAGTATTCCGGTTCTCGAATAAACAACTCTCATATTCCCGCTTTTGATACCGTTGTCAATTATTGAAGCAACAACGAGCGGAACAATCAGCTCAAAGCTCGCTTCCAGCATTTTAAAAAGCGGAGCAAGAACACATTGCAATTTATAGTTTTTAAGATAAATCAAAAGTTTTTTCATATAGCACATCCGAAAGTTTTATAAGTATATTATATATTATTAAAAAAATAAGTCAATCAATAATAAACGGGAGGGCAAAACCCTCCCGTTTAATTATAATTGGGTGTGGGCAACGCCCACCAAAAATTCGTAATTCGTAATTCGTAATTAATCAAACAGCACTGTGCTGAAATATCTTTCGCCTGTATCAGGAAGAACAGTTACAACAGTTTTGCCTTTTCCAAGCCTTTTTGCGAGTCTTAAAGCAGCTGCAACATTTGAGCCACTTGAAATTCCGCACATAATTCCCTCTTCGCTTGCAAGACGGCGTGCAGTTTCTATAGCCTCGTTGTCTGAAACAACGCAGATATTATCATAAATCTTCGTGTTGAGATTTTCCGGAATAAGTCCGTCGCCGATACCCATTTGAAGGTGTGTTCCAACAGAGCCGCCGCTGAGAATTGCCGCATTTGAAGGCTCAACAGCCCATATTTTTATTGAAGGATTTTGGCGTTTTAAAACCTCGCCTATTCCGCTGATTGTTCCACCCGTTCCGACTCCTGAGCAAAAACCGTCTATATCACAGTTTACCTGCTCTAAAATCTCGGTTGCAGTGTAGTATATATGTGCCTTTGGATTATCGGGATTATCAAACTGGGAAGGAATGAAAACATTCGAATCTTCATCTCTCATTTTTTCTGAAAGAGCAATGCACTGAGCAATACACTCGCCAATGTCGCCAGCATCGTGAACAAGAATAACCTCTGCACCGTAGTTCTTGATAAGCTTTCTTCTCTCTTCAGATACCGAATCAGGCATAATAATTTTAACCTTGTATCCCATAACAGCACCAACAAGAGCAATACCTATTCCCTGGTTTCCGCTTGTTGGTTCAACAATTATTGAGTTTTCGTTGATTCTTCCCTTTTCGGCAGCAGTTTTGAGCATATTATATGCTGTTCGTGTTTTTATAGAGCCGCCGATATTAACTCCCTCATACTTAACAAAAATCTGAGCAGAGTTTTCGTCAGGGAGCTTATTCAATCTTATCATCGGAGTATGACCGATTGCATCAAGAATTGTATTACAAACCATAATTCTAATCCTCTTTTTAATATTCTTTAAATAAAATAGCTTGAAAATCCTATTTTGTCAAGAGTAAAAACGCTTTATCAAAACTGCCTTATAAAAACTTATATAAAATAACTATTGAAAAAAATAATAAATATGATATAATCATAATGTTATTTGAGAAGAAGAGGTATTTTCTATGGAACAGAAACCGGTTACAGCTATAATTGTCGGCGCTGGCCACAGAGCATTTGTTTATAGCGAACTAGCAAAAACTAACCCGGAGCTTTTAAAAATTGTCGGCGTAGCAGACCCTAATCCTGTAAGACGACAGAAAGCTATGGAATACTTCGGTTTCGGCGAAGATATGTGCTTTGAAAGCGCTCAGGAGCTTGCCCGTCACGGCAAACTTGCAGATACCGTTATCAACGGTACTATGGACGAGCTTCATCTTGAAACAACTCTTCCCCTTCTTAACGCAGGATACGATATGCTCCTTGAAAAGCCGTTCGCAGTTAATGAAGATGAGATGTGGCAGATAGTTGAATGCGCTAAGAAAAACAATTCAAAGGTTATGATATGCCACGTTCTTCGCTATACTCCTTTCTATTATTCAATCAAAGAAAGAGTTGCAAGCGGTGAAATCGGCGATATTATCAATATTCAAACAAGCGAACACGTTTCGTATCACCATCTTTCAACATCATATATAAGAGGAAAATGGGCTAATTCCGATAAGTGTCACACAAGTATGCTTCTTGCAAAATGCTGTCACGACCTCGACATTATGATGTGGCTTATGAGCGACACAAAGCCGTCACAGATTTGTTCTTTCGGAAGCAAGTATCAGTTTAAAGAGGAAAATGCTCCCGAAGGCGCAGGATCGGTTTGTATGAAAGACTGTCCCCATGTTGACACTTGTGATTTCTCAACAAAAAGACTTTATATAGATCATCCTGACCGCTGGTCTTTCTATGTCTGGGATGCGCTTGAGCATATTGAGAATCCGACTATCGAGCAGAAAATTGAGCTTATGAAGAGCGATAATCAGTATGCAAGATGTATTTATAAATGCGATAATAATGTTGTTGACCATCAGTCAGTTCTTGTTAACTTCAAATCAGGCGCAACAGGAACTCACAATATGGTTGGCGGTTCCTCTGAGCCGAGAAGATATATTCATATAATCGGAACAAAGGGCGAGATTTTCGGAAACTTTGAAGAATCAAAATTCACTGTTTTAAAAATTAACCCCTCCCCTGATGCACACCACGAAGAATGTGATGTGGAAGAGGTTGATTTAAGAGTTACAGGCGATATGGTTGGCGCATACGGCGGACACGGCGGCGGAGATGAAAGACTCGCCGAGGACTTCGTTATGTTCATAAGAGGTGGAAAACCAAGCCTTGCATGCACATCTGTTTTCGATTCAATCGCAGGTCACCTCTGCGTTTATCTTGCCGATAAATCTATGGAAAACGGCGGAGCACCTCAAAAGGTTAATTTATAAGTTTCGAGTTGCGAGTGCCGAGTTCCGAGTTTTCGGTTACTCGCTTCGCTCAGACAATAAAAAACAAATGCGGATACTTGTACCGCATTTGAGAGGAGAAAGTTATGAAGGAATTAATAGCGTTTTGCTCGCAAAATGCTTCAATCCCGAAATGACTTTGGACGAGTGGAATGGCAGCCGCTCTAGATTCAGGTCACGCTAACTCTGTAAAAAAGGAAGATTTATTATGGCTAGAAAAATACGAGGGGATATAAAAATCGGCAACCTTGAGAAGAAATTAGGTGTTGCTCCAGGGACCTTCCGTAATTCTAATGGTCGAGACACAAGAAGTGACAAATTATTAAAGACATTGCGCAAGGAAGCAGAAAAAAAGAAAAAATGATTTCAGCATTTGCTGTTATTATAATTGCGGATTAAGTTGGTTTTCAACTCCGCCTCGGTTGTCTCACCGTGTAAAAATCAGAGACAAAATTGAATATCTGCAGGAGTGGCGGAATGGCAGACGCGCTAGATTCAGGTCGCAACTCCTCTGTGTAACTTCTTATACCTTTAAAAAATTCGCGATTTCCTCGCACCCTTCATGCGAGGAAATCGGAAAGCTGATATATCACCTTTCCGATTTCGCACCGTTTTTACTATTGATAATTTCAGCCATTGCTGTTATTATATTTGCGGACTTAGTTGAACAAGTAGATTTTTAAATGAAAAGTAAACTCCACCTCGGTTGTCTCACCGTGAAAAAATCAGAGGCAAAATTTCATAGTTGCAGGAGTGGCGGAATAGGCAGACGCGCAGGTTTCAGGTACCTGTTGTTCACGCAGTGTGGGTTCAAGTCCCATCTCCTGCACCACCAAACAGCGAGCTTTACAGCTCGCTGTTTTTGGTTGTTTTACGATGCCTGATACCAACTTTCAATATAGCGTTCATTGAGCTTTCCGTCCTTGTATAAGTCAATATGCTGCCTGAAGTTGCCGTTGAGAATTACCGTAATGTCAAGTTTGCCGTCTTTTTCGGCAATCTCAATTTTTTCAACCAGTAACCGTAAATCCGAATCGCTGATTGTTCCGTCTTTCGCAATCTGTTCAAGCGCCTCTATGCTGCTTTTAATTTCCTTTTTTCTTGCGTTGACGGTTGCTTCGATATCCTTGAGATTTTCAATTTCTTTAGTTATCTTTTTAATATCTGATTCGCAGGCTTCAAACATTTGCGTGTATACAAAGGCTCTGCTTTTGTCCCTGATGCGTTCAAGAAGGATATCCTGCTGATCCTGCTGTCGTTGTTCTAACTTCGCCTTAAGCTCTGAAATACGGCGTTGTGTGGTGCCTCTGTTGTCTTTCCAACGTCTGAAGTCCGCGTCAATTTTTCTGCAGTTTTCCTGGGCTATCTCTCTGATATTCTGAAGTTCATCATAGATAATCTTATCAAGGTCTGATTCTCTTATCATATGGGAGGTACAATGTTCTTTGCCGTATCGGTGATAACCGTTGCAGATATATTCGTAATATCTGTCGGGAGAATTCTTTTTGCGGATTTTACATACGAATACGGAACCGCAGTCTGCGCACTTCAGCAAACCGGTGTATCTGTGGTATGGATTGCCCGAACTTGCCCTGACATTGGTACGCTTTTTGTTTTCAATTAGTTTTTGTACCTTGTCAAATGTTTCCTTTGATATGATGGCAGGAACAAAGTTTTCGTGGACAAACCGTTCTTCTTCGGGAACTTCTTTTCTGATGTGATTTATTTTGCTTGTGTAGGACTTGTGGCACACAAGAGTTCCTATATAGAATTCATTTGTCAGTATCCGCTTTATACCTGATGAGTTCCATAGATATCGGTGTGCGATTTCAGGCTTGTTATAGCCGTGCTTTTTGCCGATAGTCTGATTCTGATAATACCCTGCTGATTTTATTCCTTCTGAATTCAGAATGTGGGCAATGTTCTTCATTCCGTATCCGTTAAGGAACATCCTGTAAATCCGCTTTACTATTTCAGCCGCTTCATCAAGGACGACCACTTCGCCGGTGTTCTTATCCTTGTAGTAACCCATCGGAGGTATCAGTATGATACCTGCTTTTTGTTTTTGCTTGTAACCTGCACGGATTTTCTTGCTGATGTCACGGGCGTACATATCGTTGAAAACGCCTTTAAAGCCGACCATAAGATCATCGTCTTCATTGCTTGTATCAATGTTCTCTGTTACGGACAGTACACGGACATCGTTTTCACGCAGATAGTCTATGAACAAGGCAGTCTGCGTTCTGTGTCGTCCGAGACGGGATAAGTCTTTAACGATTACGGCGTCAATTTTCTTATTCTCAACTGCGTTGTAGATTTCGTTAATGCCTTCACGGTTAAAGTGCATACCGCTGATGTTGTCATCTGCAGATTCGCCGACAATTTCGTAGCCGTTATTCTCTGCATATTCAAGCAGGATTTTTTGCTGATTTGTCAGTGAATTCAGTTCAGCATCTTCGTCACGGGATAGTCTGGAATATAGCCATACTCTCATACTCAGTACTCCTTTCTGTGTTTTTTCAAACACAAAATATCACAAAGAATACTAAATAGCCAGACTAAAATTTTCTTCTTCGTCATAAATTTCATCATTGTCATCTTCTTCGTCTATCGGCGCAATCGGATCCTGAGAAATATAGCCTTTTACAGCGGATTCCAGGAAGCAGTCAAACGCCTTTTCATCGCCGTTGTAATAGACTTCTACCTTATTAATATTGTCCTGAATACTCATTGGTTTTTCACCCCCTACATCGACTGACCGAAGCCTTCGTCTTCATCAAAGTCATCGGTGTTGTCAACTTCATCGTTGTTGTAATTATCATATTGTTGTTCTTTCTGTTGGGTTGCACGGCGGAGGACGAAGTCAATAATGCCTGTGCCGATGTTGAGTAACGCTTCTGCGTTTTCGGCTGCCCTGCGGCTGTCTTCTTCGTCCTTCTCTACCTTCGTGTATTCACCGCCGATTGAACGCTCGCCGTGCGCAAGGCGTTTCTGCTGCTCTTTGGTGAGTTCCTTGCTGTCCGTCTGCTGCCGCTTTTGCGCGTTGATTTCGTTGATGCGGTCAGCCGCCTTGCTGTTGAACAGTGAGGCAATAGATTGAAGCAGGCTGTTGTAAATATTCGTGTTCTTGCTGATATTCTTCCAGCCGTTATCCGTTCCGAAGATGAGCGATTCCTGTACCGCTTTTATCAGCATATTCTTAAGGGAACGGAATTCCTTGTTGGTTTCAATCGGTATGTCCTTGTCGTTCTCGCTGTCATAGTAGAGAGCAAGTTTCAAGCGGTTGACCTCATTCCATCTTGCATACATATATTGAAGCGGACGGTTTTCGTTTACAATATGCCTGAGTAATTCATCTACCGTATGCTTGACATTTTTCGGAAGATAACCGTAAACCTTCTTGCCTTTGCAGTTTGCAAGCTCATTTTGCAGCTGCTTAATGAGCTCTGCTGTTTCGTCTGTAATCGGAAATATTCTTTTGGAAATTCCTTCAAGAACTTTTTCCATTTCCGCTTTCAGTTCATCACGAATAGCCGTCTGCTCTCTGAACAACTTGTACTGCTCGTTGCGGAATATATCGTTACCGAAGGCACTGCGCATTTTCTCCATTCCCTTCTTCGTCAGATAGCCCTGACCGCTTTTTGATAAGACTATCAGATGAATGTGCGGATGGTGCGTCGTGTTATGGAAGGCGGCGTACCACTCCATATCGCTCGGCTTGAGCTTATGCGCTTCGGCAAGCTCGTTCATATTGCGGCACACGCATTGTTTCCAGGCGTCAGCATTGTTGTAACCGAGCCGCTCCGCATCTTCACGGCGCAAGCTGATAACGTGCGTCCAGACAACGCCTTCATGAGCAGATACTTTGTCTGCAACATCGTCCAGATCAATCGCTTCATCCGTTGCAGAAAAGAGCCCGTGCGAGCCGAGTTTTTCAACGCCGGGGCGCTCGGCAATATATGAAACAAGGCTTTTCAGTTCATTGGTACGGTCCGCTTCACGCTCGGCAACCGCATTGATAAACTCTGTTGCATTTGCCTTTGACGGCTTCATCATAAAGTCATCAAACTCAATATACTTTTTCGTTTCGGGGAAGTGTTTTGTGATACGGTTGATTAAAGTGAACTGCTGCTGCGTTGCAATCTTACCGTCTTTTCCTTTCGGAATCTTCTCAACACCTTCGCGCGTTCCCATATACTTAACGAGTTTACCGGCGTTCTGCGCAGACGGATTTTTGATGAATCTGCTCGATACAATTATCTTCGCCATCAGCGTTTACCGTTGATAAGTTCGTCAGCAGTTTCGAGAGAAATATACCCGTTAGTATAGGCAACTTCTTCTTTAACTACCTTGTTAAGCACCTGCCAGTCAACGCCTGTATAGTCGTGATAAGCCGCCGCAAGACGATTGAATTTTCCGAGCTCAACTGCCATCTTAAAGAGCATTTCACACAGTCCTTTTTCCGTATGCTGTATCTCATTTTTGATGACGGAAGTTATCATCGGCGAGAGATAATCAACATTTTCCTTTTGCAAAAGATAGCCGATATAGAAATCAATCGCCGTGCGGACGAAGTCACTTCGGTTGACGCAGTTGGATAAAGGCAGCACTTTATCCATCTGTTCCACCTGACTCGGCAGCTGCCAGTATGAATATTTATCCTTCTTTTCGATTGTAATCATCTCCTGTTTCTTGAATTTGAGCATACCCCTGTAAAACATTTCCAAAACCGTCGGCTCTGCCGTCGGATGTGTCAGGTGAGGCGTGCAGGGCATACGCCTCACTTTTACCTGCTTGCAATAATTTCTTCGAAAATATTGAATTAACAAGAAATCTGCAGAATTTGCTTTCGCTGTAAGGGGCTTTTTATTCGTTTTTATAAAGTTTTTTTAATCCCAAATGTTATTAATGGTGTACAGATGTGAGGTGCGATTGCCTTGTAAATCGCATCTGCGCGTTACGTTTATCAGTCCCTTATCCACAAGAACTCTAGTTGCTTCGTCGACCGTTGGCATAGTCATTGAGCAAGCTTCGGCGATAGTCTTTCTTGCAGGATAGCAATCAAAGGTGGTTCGGTCTGCACAGTACATCAGATAATTGTAAACAGCAAGGTCCCTTGCTTTCAGGTTTTCTTTGAAAATACAGTTCGGTATGATAAAGAAATTACCTGACGGC
>JAFSRX010000052.1 GCA_017445905.1 Eubacterium sp. | reverse complement strand
GCATAGCAACCTGACCGTAGGTTGCAACCTTTCCATAAGGTATTCGTTTTACAACCTCATAAATCTTTTCAAAAGTGTTTTGCATGTTTCATCATCAACTAATCAATAGGTTTAAAAGATTTGGAGCTCGTCTCTCGAAAACTACTAAGCAATTTAGTTTTCACTCGCGACGAAACAGTCCACTGGACTGTTTCTTACCAAATCAAAGATTTGGAGCTCGTCTCTCGAAAACCGGACAAGGCGGTCTTCTCACTCCCACTCGATTGTTGCCGGAGCTTTTGGGGTTAAGTCGAAGAGTACGCGGTTAACGTTTTCAACCTCTGTTGTAATTCTGTTTGTTATATGCTCAAGGAGGACGAAAGGAACATTTTCAACTGTTGCGCTCATAGCATCGGTTGTATTGACAGCTCTGATGATAACGGGATAAGCGAAGGTGCGCTTTCCGTCTTTAATTCCAACTGATTTAAAATCGGGAACTGCGGTGAAATATTGCCAAACCTTTCCTTCGAGTCCGTTTTTAGCAAATTCTTCTCTTAGAATTGCATCGCTTTCTCTTACTGCCTCAAGTCTGTCCCTTGTTATTGCGCCGAGGCATCTTACTCCGAGACCCGGTCCCGGGAATGGCTGACGATATACCATATTATCGGGAAGTCCAAGCGCTTTGCCGACAACTCTGACTTCATCTTTAAAGAGGAGCTTAACAGGTTCAACAAGTTCAAACTGAAGGTCCTCGGGAAGTCCGCCAACATTGTGGTGAGCTTTAACGCCGTCGCTTTCAAGAATATCGGGATAAATAGTTCCCTGAGCGAGAAATTCAATTCCGTCGAGCTTTCTTGCTTCTTCTTCAAAAACTCTGATAAATTCAGCGCCGATAATCTTTCTCTTTTTTTCAGGCTCTGCAACACCTGCAAGCTTATCGAGAAAACGGTCAACTGCGTCAACATAAATGAGGTTTGCATCCATCTGATTTCTGAAAACCTCAACAACCTGCTCAGGCTCACCCTTTCTGAGTAAACCGTGGTTAACGTGAACGCATACGAGCTGCTTTCCAATTGCTTTGATAAGAAGAGCAGCAACAACTGATGAATCAACGCCGCCTGATAAAGCGAGCAAAACTTTCTTATCTCCGACCTGCTCTTTTATCTCCTTGATTTGCTCATCGATAAAAGCATTTGCAAGCTCGGGAGTTGTTATTCTTTCCATTGTTTCGGGTCTGACATTGCTGTTCATTGATTTCCCTCCTTGAATTTAATAGTTTCTTTAATAATTTTGAGTTATTATATCAAAACCGAAAATTTCGGTCAATAATATATATTTATTCAATGCAGTTTTTTAAATAGTGCCTTGCTTCATATGTTTTTGTTGTTTCAAAAAGCATATTTTCATAAAAATCAACTGCCGATTGCTTTCTCGATTCGGCAATTTCTCTGCCCTTTTTTGTGTATAGCTTTGAATAAACCTTTTCAAGCTTGAATTTATATTCCTGAAAGAAAGAGGCATTTTTATCTTTTTCGCCATTAATAACATTTCCGTCTTCATCAAGGTTATAAAGAGGTTCGCCGAGGAAGGAATTATAATAAAGCGTTCTTGCAATTCCCATTGTTCCGCAAGCATCAATTTTATCCGCATCAAAAAGGATTTTTGCTTCAATGCTGTCGGGCGCGTTATCGCCCCTGAATCTGTGCGAATTTATGCAGGAAGCAACCTTAGTTGAAAATTCCTCATTAAATCCGTTTGCGATAAGAAAAGAAAATGCCTTTTTTGCGCCGATTTTTGCATGGCAAATCTCCGGATTTTCAAACTGCTCCCGTCGCCCTATATCGTGGAGAAGGCACGCAGCAATCAAAATATCAGCATTTGCCTCTCTTTCGCTTTGTGCAATTTCAAGAGCAGTATATAAAACCCTGTAAATATGCTCTTTATCATGGGCGTTGTTATCCATACACGAGAGCATATAGCCCTCAATAAGCCGGTAGTTTTCTTTAGTCATTATCAATACCATTTTTTCTTTTTGCCGATTATCATAAGCAATAAAACGATTATAACCGATAGTGTAATAACAAACACATATCCGTATTTCCATGCAAATTCAGGCATCGACTGAAAATTCATTCCATACCATCCGACAATAAGAGTCAGCGGGAAGAAAATGCTTGTTATAACAGTGAAGCGCTTCATAACATTATTGAGTTTGATATCAAGCGATGAGGAATACGCATCCTGAAGATGATTAATTGAATCTCTCAGCGAATCAATATCCTCTCTCAAACGCGAAATCTTGTTTACAACATTTGTTATATAAATCAGATTATCTTCGTTGAAAAGCTCGTTTTCGTTTTCCTCAATTGCATCGGTTATATCAAGAAGCTGTTCATAATAGTTGTGCATTGTCTGAAGCTCCTTTTTAAGCTGCAGAAGCTCCAATGAGAAATCATCCTCAACATTATCCTTAATAACCTCTTCTTCAAGCTGAGTTATTTCTATTCCTTTTTTCTCAATATATCTGAAATCATTTGCAACAAGCGTGTCAATAAATGATGAAATCAGTTTTTCGGATGAAAGACCGGTTATCGGATACTTTTTAAGCGCGTCGAGGAATTTGTTTTTTGTTGAAGAATCATAGTCTTCAACATCAACAACGATAACAAGATTCTTTTTGACATATAATGCAAAGAAATCATACTCATTGATCCTGTTTGGGTTTGCGATTCTCAGCTCCGTGAAAAGATAGCTATCGTGAATCTGAACCTCACTTCTGAAATACTTGTTAGCCTTCTGGCAGGAATCAATTGTTGCTTTGGAAAATCCGAGGCTCTCTCCGATATCCATTAGCTCCTGCGGACTGACAAAGCCCGCCGTTATGAAGCTTTCATCAATATCTTCAAATTTAACAGGAGTGATTTTTTCATCAATTCTGTAAAACATAAATTCACCTTAGTTTCTGTACTTCTGTTCTCTGACATCAAGATGGCGGATATCTATGTAATCGGGAAGTCCGTTTCTGAAAGGAGTTTGGGCAACTCCTCGAATAAGCGGTCTGAGATAGGTTATCATTTTTTGAGTAACATCGTTACCTTCTTTGCTGATAAAATCTCTTGGAACCTTATTTTCCTGATTGGCAATAACCTTAACATCCTCAACCCCATACTGAACGGTATAAGGCTTATTTGAAGTTCTTTTGAGCGTTGCAAAAACGCCTGTTTTTCCTTCTTCAGCAGCTCTTGCGGCAACTGTTCCGAGGTTGAATGCTTCGTTGACATCCGTCTGAGAAATAATATGCCCTGCGCTTCTCTGAAGAACGCTCGGCTCAAGCGCGCGCACCTTACATCCGATTTCCTCTTCAACAACAGTTTTAAGATATGCAGCAGCACCGCTTAATCTTGCATGTCCGAACTGATCGGCATCAGTTGCGCTGTTGGCAGAGATATATTCTCCGTTTTTATCCCTGATACCTTCGCTGACAACAACGATAACCGAGTTATATTCCTCGAGCTTCTTTTTAACATCAGAGATAAACTGCTCAACTGAAAATGGAACTTCGGGAAGATAGATGAGGTGGGGCGCAGGCATATATTCAGCTCTCGCAAGAACCGATGCAGCGGTGAGCCAGCCGGCATTCCTTCCCATTGCCTCAATAATATGAACGCTCTTGATTGAATAGATGCTCGTATCATACGCAACCTCACGAACGCAGGTTGCAATATATTTTGCAGCTGAGCCAAAGCCCGGTGAGTGGTCTATTCCGACTAAATCGTTATCAATGGTTTTCGGAATACCGACAATTTTTATATCAATACCGTTTTCCTCTGTGTAGCGCGAAAGCTTTTCAACAGTATCCATTGAATCGTTTCCGCCGATATAAACAAAATATCCGATATGGTATTTATTGAGTATTTCAAAAAGTCTGTCGTATTCCTCTTCGGTATGGCTGAGTTTATATCTGCACGAGCCAAGGAACATCGCAGGAGAATGCTTAAGGCGGTGAATTTCCTGGGGCATCTGGGAAAACATATCGGATAAGCAAATAACATTATCCTCCAAAAGTCCCTCAATACCGTTTATCATTCCATAAACATTTCCGATAATCTCGCTGTTTATTGCGTATTCGATCGCACCCGCAAGGCTTGAATTGATAACCGAGGTCGGTCCGCCGGATTGACCGATAATCATATTCATTTTCATAATCTATTACTCTCTATAATCTTTGTTGTTATTCTTTTACTTGGAAAATCAAGATAAACTGTTCCGAGATTAATTCCCCTTTGAATAGGGAAATTGATAAAAGCATTATTAAGAAGCTGAGCATTCTTCTTAGGTCCTGCAAGTCCGCCCGAGGTTGAAAAATAGCAGATAACATATTGCTTTTCAAAAGGTTTGAGATTCTGAATAAAAGGTTTTATGCAGGCAGCCCACTTATCCTCAGCTTTATATTTGAATCTATCCTGAATAATAAACTCAGCGCTGTCCTTACCACCTGTTTTCAGGATCAGAGGATCGGGAATCATTTCAGTTTGCTCAACCCAGGAGGAAAAATCAATTCCGCTGGTTTCGTCGGTGTATTCCTCGTTGTTTTCATCCATAAGACAGCGGCGGATTAAAACAATTTTACCTCTTGCCTCGCCAAGTGTCGGGCATTCGTTTTTCAGATACCATCTTTTTTGGTTGGGCTTGATATATGTGTTGAAAAGATTATCGAAGCTCTTTTCAAAATCCTTGCCCGAATCGTTTTTAAACTGAAAAATTACTGCTTCGCTCGGGTTTTCATCAAGAAAAGCATATATTTGAGTTAAAACATATTCTAAATCCATATGGAGCTTGGGCTGGCGCGCCGTGCAGAAAACCTTTGCAATAGAGTGAATCATCAAAAGCCTGTTTTCCTCTGCCATAACTCTTATATCAAGAGCACGAACGCCGATGCAAAGCTGATCGTATATGCTCAAATCCTGGCATTTTGCAATATGCGCATATTGAACATAGCGCGCAGCGGCATCATGCGTTCCGGGAATGTTAAGAGAAAACAGTTTTTTATCGGAATCAATATCCTTCATCCAGTTTGTTAAATTAATGCTCATATGTATCACCTTGTATTTGCTTACAAAATTATAGCATTTTTATTGACATTATTCAAGATAAAGCGCATTATTATATCAATAAATAAAAAATTTGGTGAATATGATGAAAGTTTTATCCGCAGCAGGAAAAGTAACTGAAAAAGACAGCAAAACCAATATTGACCATAAATTCAATGTTTCAAAAAGCGCAAAAAGGCTTGTTGTTGAATTTTCATATAGTCCGAAAAATGTTGAAAACGAAAGCAACAGCCTTGAACTGATTGAAAAAGGGTTGAAAAAATATAAAACCGAAAGCGAAAACCCCTCTGATTTTCTTCCGATAAGAAATCTTTTAACTCTTTCATTTGATGAAAATAAAAAATACCGTGGCGCTTGCCACCGTCATCCGAATGAACAGAAAATAACTATTTCAAACGAAAACAGCACACCCGGAATTATCAACAAAGAAATTGAAAGCGGAGAGTGGAACGCCGTTTTGAATGTTCATTTTGCGGGCTGCGAGGTTGAATACAGCATTGAAATCGAGGAGGAACAGATATGAGCTATTTACCCTGCGAGCTTCATTGCCACACCAACCACAGCGACGGCGGTTTTTCGGTAAATGAGCTTCAAAATGCCGCAAAAGAAAACGGACTTTCACTCATCGCCCTGACCGACCACAACACTTTCAGCGGATGCAGTGAGCTTGATGAGAGCATTATCCCTGCGATTTCGGGAATTGAATGGACCGCATACTACGGTCATATTCTTGTTCTCGGTGCAAAGAGCTTTGTTGACTGGCGCGATGCAACGCCTAAAAATATTGATGAAAAGCTCAGCGAGGTGAGGAAAAGCGAGGGCGTTATCGGAATTGCGCATCCTTTTCAGCTTGGCTCACCGTTTTGCACAGGCGGAAGATATGAATTTGATATAAAAAACTATGAAAATGTTGATTACATCGAGGTTTTTCACGAGGGCTTTTCAAGTGATAACGGAGAAAATGAAAAGGCGTTGAAATTTTGGAGCAGCCTGCTTGATGAAGGGTATCATATTGCGGCAGCCTACGGACGCGACTGGCACTCTCACAAGCCCGAAGGCATTTTCGGCTGCACATATGTTGATATAGAAGGAAAACCGACAGCCGAAAAAGCTTTAAATGCGATAAAAAGCGGAAAAACCGTTGCATCATCAGGCGCAAAGCTCTTTTTTGAAATTGAGCAGAAAGGCAAAAAATTCACTCTCGGCGAAACAGCAAAATTGGGCGAAGCTAAAATAAATATCTTCTGCGATGTTTACGCAAGAAGAAATGAAAAAAGCAATATTTCGTATTCTGATATACAGATTGTAACCAATAGAAGCGAGTGTATTTATAAAGCACAAATTAACGAAAAAGAAATAAAGCTAAACCTTAAACCGAATAGTTGGTACAGGGCAGAACTTTGGGGAAAGCTTGACGGCGAGGAGATGCCTCTTGCAGTTACCTCGGCGATATATACTAAGTAGAGTTGCGAGCCCCGAGCGCTGGTTCGTTTGCGACCGCTCCCTCGTCAAAACATCCTGCGTGATTGAAATATATTGCTCTTAGTTATTTAATTTGAGCAACATATAATAATAACTGCGGATGTTTTTCCTCTCCGATGCGGTACAAGTATCCGCATCGGTAAACAAATCAAAATGCAAAACATTTTGATTTGAGAGGAGAAAGGTATGGAGCGATTATTAGCATATCGTTAAACACGATATGCTCCAATCGCGGATTATCTTTGGACGAAGAACTGCCGAATGGTCAACAACCAAATCAAAAAGCAGGCATTGCCGAATTTTGATTTGAAGAGGAAATACAATCGGAGTGATTAATAGCATTTTGCTTTCAAAATGTTTCAATCACGGAGTTTGAATTGACGAGCTCCAAGCCGAAAACAAATTTTGGGAACCGTTGGTCGGAGTTGTTGGTTACTCGCGCAAGCGCTCAGACAATAAGTGACGCGTGGGGCGTTATGCGTGGTGCATTCCCTCGAATCAATGGGGACATTCCTCCACAGAATGCGTTTTGCAACGACAACGCTCAGAGGTGTGTCCCCATTGATTTGACGGTATGTGTTGTTCGTCGAAAAAATAATCAAATGTGAATGTGTCACCCGACAACTCGAAACTTAAAAAAGACTGCTTCATTTGCGTGAAGCAGTCTTTTTTACTGAATTTCGCAGTTATCTATTGCCCAGTCAAGTAAAATGTTTATAAGCTCGTTTCTCGACCTGTTTGTTTTCAAGGTTAAATCATCAAGTTTTTCAACCGTTGAATCTTTTATTCTTATTGAAAAGGTTTTATATCCGTCGTCGCCTCTGAGTGGCTTTTTTTGAATAATCAGTTTTTCTTTCACAGTATCACCCTAACAATAGTATAACTTGACTTTTGTTATAATAATATATTATACTAATAACATAATTATAACATAAGGAGTAAAAGCTATGAAAAAAGTTCTATCAGTTTTATTATCAATCGCACTTGTATTAACAATGGCAGCAGGGATATCTATCACTGCAAGTGCAAAAAGCAGCAATGGTTTTAAGTATGAAACCAAAGGAAAAAGTGCCTCAATAACGGGATATACAGGCAGCGATACCTTTGTTGTTATTCCGGAAAAAATAGGAGATTATAAAGTCAACTCAATTGGCGATTTTGCTTTTCAAAATAACAAAAAAATAGTGAATGTTGTTATACCAAACGGCGTTAATTACATAGGACATTGGACTTTTGGAAACTGCAGTAAGCTGAAAACGATATCTATTCCGAAAAGCGTAAATGATAAACAGGATTGTCCGATTAATGCCTGCGCTTTTGCTGGATGCACTGCATTAAAAGATGTTTACTACGGCGGAACAAAAGCTCAGTGGAAGGGCGTTGTTGATTTTGCGGTTTATGCTTTGGGAAACAATGACCCGCTGACAAAGGTTAAGGCGCATTACAACGCTCCAACCTTCACTTCACTAAAAAAGGTTACAAAAGGCAAAAAGAGCTTTAAAGCTACATGGAACAAAAAAAGTAGCGTTGCAGGCTATCAGATTCAGTATTCAACATCAAAAAGCTTTACCAAAAAAACTTCTAAGAAAAAGACAGTTAAGGGAGCTAAGAAAACAAGTGTAACCGTTAAGAAGCTTAAGGGCAATAAAAAGTACTATGTTAGAATCAGAACATATAAAACTGTGAGCGGAACAAAGTATTATTCAGCTTGGAGCACTTCAAAGACTGTTACTACTAAGAAATGATAAAAAGGAGAAAAACGATGAAAAAAGCTTTATCAATTATTTTATCATTATTAATGATAATATCAGCAATTTCTGCGCTACCGTTTGAGGCGTTTGCAGATGAATTACCTTCGGGTGATGTGCCTTCGGCTGAAGTTGGAGTGCATGAAATCAGTATAGACACTCCGGGTGCAACCTATTATGAAGCATTCACCGCTGAAGAAGCTGCGGGTGGGGAAGAATTCAATTATGAATACAACACATATAGCCGAGAAGACGGCGGAGCAGTTATAACAGATTATAATGGCGACAAAACAGATATCGTTATTCCGTCTCAAATAGATGGCTATCCTGTCAAGGCGATAGGTTACTACGCATTTTACGAAAATGAAGATATAAAAAGTGTTGTTATTCCTGAGGGCGTTGATACACTTGATCAGGGAGCTTTCTGCAGTTGTTCATCTCTTGAGGAGGTAACTCTCCCATCAACAATAAAGGAAATTGGAAGCGAAGCATTTTATAAATGTCCTAAACTCACTTCAATTGATTTGAAAAATCTTGAAAAACTCGGCGACCACGCATTAGCGTGTTCGGGCTTCATCTCCATGCGTTTCCCTGCCACTTTAACAGAACTTTCAAGTCCTTGTTATGGATGCCCTTCTTTAGAACAAATAACCGTTGATGATGATAATCCCAATTATACCGATGTTGACGGAGTTCTTTTCAGCAAGGATTTAAGCATACTTATTCAGTATCCGATGGGAAAAGAAGGTCCAACCTATAAAGTGCCAGACGAAACTAAAACCATCGGATGGTCTGCTTTTGAAGGCGTTTATGATGATGATTACGGCTCAGCTAAAATTATATCCGTTGATCTTAATAATGTATCTCTTATTGAGAATGACGCTTTTTACAATTGCAAAAGCCTTGAAAATATCATCGCAACAAATGTATCTCTTATTGAGAATAACGCTTTTTACAATTGCGAAAGCCTTGAAAATATCATCGCAACAACTGAATTAAAAGAGATTAAGAGTTCCTTTAATAATTGTTCAAATCTCAGTTATGTTAATTATTCAGGAACAAAAGATCAGTGGCAGCAGATTAGTATATGTTCAGAATATTCTTCCGATAACAGAAATTTGAGAAGTGCAACAGTTTTTTGCTCAGACGGAATTATTAACGATAAAGGAATCTATTACGAAGGCGATTATCAATATTCTCTGAATAGTGATAAAACCGAAGCGTATGTAAAAAAATACAAAGGAAAAAGCGCAAATGTTGTTATTCCAGATACTCTTGGCGGAGTTCCTGTTACAGGCATAAGTGATGAATCTTTCAAAAACAACAAAACCCTCACTTCAATTGAATTTCCCGATAGCGTAACCTTCGTTTCAGATTGGGCATTTCGCGAATGCGAAAATATTCATTCTATTAAAATTGGCGCCGGTATTACTGATTTTGACCGTTGGACTTTTGATGATTCAAAGTATATCACTGCTATAAGTGTTTCAGAAAACAATCCGGTTTATGACAGCAGAGATAATTGTAACGCAATTATAGAAACTAAAACAAATACTATGATATTTGGCTGTGGCAGCACGACAATTCCTTCAACCGTTTCAAGAATCGAAGGCGCATTTAATTCTTGTTTATCGTTAACAAATATAACTATCAGCAGTTCCGTTCAAGAGATAGACGAATATTCATTTAGAAATTGTTCAAATCTTGAAAGCATTTCTGTTGACAGTGCAAACCTCAAGTACGACAGCCGGGATAACTGTAACGCAATTATTGAAACTGAAACAAATAAACTTATTTTGGGAGGAAAATCAACTGTTATTCCTAACAGCGTAACAACGATTGGAAAATATGCGTTCATAGGCTCTGTTTTAGAAAGTATAAATATTCCTTCTTCCGTTACCAAGATAGAACCAGGGGCATTTTTATACTGCACAGATTTAAAAGATATTTATTTTTGGGGTACAGCTAAACAATGGTTTGAAACAGCGTCATATTCCTACGGTGGCGACTATAGTGATGAAAACGAAGATAACGCAGTTTTCTTCGCAACCATTCATTGTTCGGATATCAATCTTAATGAAGACGAGTTTAAATATGCAGTAAACAATAGCGGAAAACTATATATTTATGAATACACAGGCAATGCTTCAAACGTAACCGTTCCTGCAACAATTGGCGAAGTTCAGGTTACTGAAATTTTAAAAAACACTTTTAAAGACAATAACACTATTGAAAATGTTGTTATTCCTGAGGGTGTTGAACGCTTAGGTTCATACGTTTTCTCTAATTGCGAAAACCTGAAAACAATTACTCTTCCAAAAAGCTTGAATTATATTGATTATGCAAGGGAAGAAGATTACGACTGGGATAATGGCTACTGGTATTCTTATTATGTAGGATTTATTGATAACTGTCCCAACTTATCAGAGGTATATTATAACGGAACCTTAAATGAGGCTGCCGCAATTAGGACATATTACACTAATGTTTACCTGCCCAGTATGACAGAAAAGGTAATACATTGCTCAGACGGAGATTTAAACAAGGGCGATTTTATATACTATGTTTATAATAATAATGTTTTTATTCTTGAATGTAAAAAAGGCATAACCGAGGTTAACATTCCATCGGAAATTGACGGAAGACCAGTTAGCGAAATTGTTTACGGTTTTGCATTTAATAAAAATACAACCTCAATTTCAATTGCGGACGGTATTAAGGGAATATATTCAAGTCTTCTTTCCAACACAGAATTTTATAAGAACGAAAGTAACTGGGAAAACGGAGCTCTTTATGTAAGCAATTATTTAGTTGAAGTAAAAGAAGAAGCAGGAGAAAAATACACTGTTAAAGAAGGAACAAAATCTATTTGTTCAGGCGCATTTGATAGTGCCGGAAATATATTAACAGAACTAACAATTCCCTCGAGCGTTATCAGCATTGACAATTATTCGTTCAGCGGTTGCCAAGGGCTTACTGATATTTACTTTGCAGGTAGCGCAATGGATTGGTTTAATATGTACACCGATAAAGTTGATGAAGCAGTAATTCATTGCTCTAATGCTGATCTTTATTCCCCTGATAATGAATTCGATTACAGATACAACACATATTACGGGGGTATCATAATTGAAGACTGTAACTCAAATAAAACTGATATTGTTGTTCCTGCAAAAATCGCTGATATAGATGTATATTGTTTAGATTTTAGATATAGTAACAGCACAGTTAAAAACATGGTTGTATCAGAGGGTGTAAAAGAGTTTTATGCGATACGCAATTATTCTTCATTAGAAAGCGTCACAATCCCTCATTCAATAGATAATGCTTTCAATTCTTATGCTTTTGAAAACTGTAATGCTTTGAAAACAATAACGTATAACGGAACAATAGAAGAGTGGAAAAACATTGCCCAATATGCAACAAGCATAAAAAAAAGCGTGACAATAAATTGCACCGACGGCAAGATAGAAGGATGTAAACATATCTGGCAGGATAAAGAAATAACAGAAAATGCAACCTGCACTAAAGAAGGTAAAAAAACAGTGGTATGCACGGTTTGCGGAACAACTGAAACTCAAACAATTCCAAAAACCGACCACACTCCTGCTGCAGCGGTTAAAGAAAACGAAGTAAAGGCAACCTATGACAAAGCAGGTTCATATGATGAGGTTGTATATTGCTCAGTATGTGGTGAAGAACTTTCAAGAGAAACAAAAGCAATTGCAAAGCTCAAGAAAACAAGCCTTGCAAAAGCAACTGTTTCAGGCATTAAGGATAAAACTTACACCGGCAAAGCCTTAACTCAGAGCATAACAGTTAAGCTCGGCAGCAAAACGCTCAAAAAGGATACAGATTACAAAGTAACCTACACAAATAATAAGAGCGTTGGCAAGGCAACCCTTAAGATAACGGGTATTAATGCATACTCAGGTACAATTTCAAAAACCTTTAAAATTAACCCGAAGGGAACAACTCTTTCAAAGGTAACAGCAGGAAGCAAATCCTTCACTGCAACCTGGAAGAAGCAGGCAACTAAGACAACGGGTTATGAAATCCAGTATGCAACTGATTCAAAATTCACAAAGAATAAGAAATCAGTAACCGTTTCAAAGAACAGCACAGTTAAAACAACTGTTAAGAAATTAACGGCAAAGAAAAAATACTATGTAAGAATCAGAACATATAAGACTATTTCGGGAACTAAGTATTATTCAGCTTGGTCAGCAAGCAAAACGGTTACAACTAAGAAGTAAACAAGGAGAAAAGCTATGAAAAAAGTAATATCAATTATTTTAACCGTTTTGCTCCTCCTCTCAATATTCTGTGCAGCGCCAATGACAGCTTTTGCGTATATTTCAACATATGGTGAAATAAGAGCACCGGGAGGAAATGTTTATTACGAATTGGATTATTCAACAGAAACCCTTTATATTCGCGGGGTTGGCAATATGGAGGACTTCCTTTATACATTTGAAGAGCCCTACTATGGAACGGGAAATGACTATAATGGGGAATATCTATATGCGACTCGTCCTTCACCTTTTAGTTGGGGAGACAATGATTGTATAAAAAATGTTATTATTGATGAAGGCGTTACAAGTATTGGAAGAGCTGCGTTTCTTAATTGCAGAAATATAACGAGCGTAACCATTCCAAGCACTTTAATAAAAATTTGTGAAGGTGCTTTTTCAAATTGTTCAGGACTAACAAACGTTAAACTGCCTGATAATCTTAACACGATTGGAGGATGGGCTTTTTCCAACTGTTCAGCTTTATCAAGCATTAATATACCTGATGAAGTTAGCGAGATTCCTTATCGAGCATTTATAAACTGTGAAAGTCTTAAGAGTATAACCTTAAGCAACAATGTAACAAGGATAGGTGATGAAGCCTTTAGTGGCTGTACAAATTTAGTTAATATTGATATGCCCGAGCAATTAACCGAGCTTGGGACATATGTTTTTTCAAACTGCACAAGTTTAAAAGAGCTTGCTATCCCGGAAGGAATAACAAGCTTTAACGGTGATTTAATCGATAACTGCATTTCTTTAGAGAATTTGTATTTGCCTGCAACACTTGAAAGCATTACAGGCGATTTTAGAAGCTGTTCATCCATAAGTGGCGTTTATATTAATGATATTAAGCAATGGTGCAGCTGTAAATTCACTTCATACACCAGTTCTATAGATAATTTTCAAACGATTCATTCAAGCAACCCTCTTTCTTATGCACATCATCTTTATATAAACAATCAACTTGTTAAGGATCTTGTTGTTCCGGGGGAATGCGAATCTGTTTCATCTTGTGCGTTTATTGGCTGTACGGATTTTGAAAGTGTGACTTTTAATGAGGGCGTGGAAAGAATTGATAGCGGGGCTTTTAAAAATTGCACAAATCTACAAAAATTATACATTCCAAAAAGCATGAAGGAAATTTGGGATGAATTTGTTAATTGTTCAGCTCTTAACGGAATATATATTAAGGATTTAGAGCAATGGTGCAAGTGTTATTTTCCTATATATTATAGTTCGCAAGACAATTTTCAAACGCCTCATTTGAGAAACCCTCTCCTTTCAGCACATCATCTTTATTTAAACAACAAGCTTGTTAAAGAAATAGAATTATCGGTAGAAAAAATTACAGACAGCGCATTCGCAGGCTGCACTGATCTTGAGAGCGTTACTATTAATTCTTATAATATCGGTGGTTATGCTTTTTATGATTGCACCAATCTTAAAACAGTGTCTATTTCTGAAACGCCATCAAAAGTATGGGTTTATGAAAATGCGTTTAATAACTGTGTAAAACTAAAAAACGTTATGCTGCCAAACTATGTTGAAGTTTGTGAAAGTGCTTTTAAAAATTGTTATAGTATTTCAGATGTATTTTATAACGGATCAGAAAATGGCTGGGAAAATGGTTGCTATTGGAAAGATGGTAATGATGTACAAAGGGTAACAATTAATGAGTATAATGAATGTTTAATAAACGCAAATATTCACTTCAAATTTGATGAAGATCATTGTGTCAACGGGTCTCAACATAATTTTGAAGTTGAAGTATCCGATAGTGAAGTTAGTGAAGTATATGAAATCTGCAATTTATGCGGCTATAAACGACATTGCGACCATATTCATTATTATATATTTAAAGACGGCAAACCAATATGCCAAGGAGGAACAGGAGAAATAACATATACCTGTAAGTGGTGCGACGAAACATTTAAAGAATATGGCGTGGAGCACTTGGTTGGGTATGGTGAGAAAATTACAGAACCAACCTGTAAAGAATATGGCTTATCTATACTTTTTGATTACTGCACGGAATGCGGAGAAATAATTCATGAATATGAAGCCTTTGAACTTGAAACTCTTGCAGATCATACTCCTGCAGCAGCAGTTAAAGAAAACGAAGTTGCTTCAACCTGCACAACAAATGGAACATATGATGAGGTTGTTTATTGTTCTGTTTGCGGAGAAGAGGTTGAAAGAACACAGCGTTCATTAGACCTTGACCCTAAGGTGCATACCCCCAGTGCTTTAACATATGAAAATATAGTTGCAGCAAGCTGTAAAAATGAAGGTTCATATGACGAGGTTGTTTACTGCTCAGAATGCGGCGAAGAGCTTTCAAGAGAAACTCAAACAATTCCAAAAACCGACCACACTCCTGCAGATGCAATTAAAGAAAACGAGTTTCCTGCAACCTATGACAAAGCAGGCTCATATGACGAGGTTGTATATTGCTCAGTTTGCGGTGAAGAACTTTCAAGAGAAACAAAAGCAATCGCAAAGCTTAAGAAAACAAGCCTTGCAAAAGCAACTGTTTCTGGTATAAAGGACAAGGTATATACAGGAAAAGCCTTAACTCAGAGCATAACAGTTAAGCTCGGCAGCAAAACGCTCAAAAAGGATACAGATTACAAAGTAACCTACACAAATAACAAGAACGTAGGCAAGGCAACCGTTACTATCACGGGAATTAACGCATACTCAGGCACAATTTCAAAAACCTTTAAGATTAATCCGAAGGCAACAACCCTTTCAAAGGTAACAGCAGGAAGCAAATCCTTCACTGCAACCTGGAAGAAGCAGGCAACTCAGACAACGGGTTATGAAATCCAGTATGCAACTGATTCAAAATTCACAAAGAATAAGAAATCAGTAACCGTTTCAAAGAACAGCACGGTTAAAACAACCGTTAAGAAATTAACGGCAAAGAAAAAATACTATGTAAGAATCAGAACATATAAAACTGTTTCGGGAACAAAGTATTATTCAGCTTGGAGTGCTACAAAAACTGTTACAACTAAGAAGTAATTATTATAAGAGCCACGGAATTTTTTCCGTGGCTCTTGCGATATACCTTCGGTGCGATATTTTAAACTTGGTTTAATGCGATATATTTTGCTTTGCAAAATGCGATATAATCAAAATAAATTTTGATTGAGATTATAACAAACTCCTGCTATAATAGGAATATCAACTTATAGGAGAATGCTATGGAAAAGATTTTAGTTCTTGATTTCGGAGGTCAGTATAACCAACTTATTGCAAGGCGTGTTCGTGACCACAGGGTTTATGCGGAAATCCTGCCCTATACAACGCCCCTCGAAGAAATCAGAAAAAGAAAGTATAAGGGAATAATTTTCACAGGCGGACCAAACTCAGTTTTTGATATGAACTCGCCTCATTATGATAAAGAAATTCTGGGTATCGGCGTTCCGATTTTGGGAATATGCTACGGCTGTCAGCTCATTTCATGGATGGCTGGGGGCGAGGTTAAAACAGCTCCCGTATCTGAATACGGAAAGATTGAGTTGAGTGCAAAGGAATCCCCACTTTTTAGAAATATTCCCGAAAAATCAATTGTCTGGATGAGCCATACGGATTATATTTCAAAGGCACCCGAAGGATATGAAGTTGTTGCAACAACCGATGATTGCCCCTGCGCAGCAATGCAGAATACAGATAAAAATATCTATGCTGTTCAGTTTCACCCCGAGGTAACCCACAGCGAATACGGAAGCCAGCTTCTTTATAACTTCCTTTATGAAGTCTGCAGCTGCAAGGGCGAATGGGTTATGGATAGCTTCATTGAAGATACCGTTGCAAAACTCAGGGAAGAAATCGGCGATAAAAATGTTATTCTTGGTCTTTCGGGCGGAGTTGACTCATCTGTTGCAGCGGGCTTGCTTTCCCGAGCAGTCGGAAAACAGCTCACCTGCGTTTTTGTTGACCAGGGACTTATGAGAAAAGACGAGGGCGACTTTGTTGAAAAAACATTTACAAGTCTTTTCGATATGAATTTTGTTCGTGTTAACTGCAAAGAGCATTTTATGCAAAAGCTCAGAGGCGTAACCGAGCCTGAACAGAAAAGAAAAATAATCGGCGAAGAGTTTTTCAATGTTTTCTGGAACGAAATCAGAAATCAGAGCGACAAAGGCTATTTCGCGCAGGGAACAATCTATCCCGACTGCATTGAATCGGGCAAGGGCGATGCGGATGTTATAAAAACCCATCACAATAGAGTTAAAACTCCCGAGGATGTTCAGTTTCTCGGAATAATCGAGCCTCTTGCCGATTTATTCAAAGACGAGGTAAGACGTGTTGGCGAAAGGCTCGGAATACCTAAAGAGCTTGTCTGGCGCCAGCCCTTCCCGGGACCTGGTCTCGGTGTACGTATAATCGGCGAAGTCAACGAAGAAAAGGTTAAAATCCTTCAGGAAGCGGATGCAGTTTTAAGGGATGAAATGGCAAAATGCGGCTATGAGAATAATCTCGCTCAGTTCTTCTGCGTTTTAACAGGTGTTAAAACCGTCGGAGTTATGGGCGACCACAGAACATATGAAAATCTTATCGCAATCAGAGCTGTCACAACCGATGACTTTATGACTGCCGACTGGGCAAGAATCCCCTATGATATTCTCGCAAAGATTTCAAACCGCATAACAAACGAGGTTAAAGGCGTTAACCGGGTTGTCTATGACATAACAAGCAAACCTCCCGGCACCGTGGAATGGGAATAATATCCAAATTTTAAAAAATGGCTTAAACAGGCGGTTTGTGAGGTTATAATTCGTTCCGTGACGCTAAAATGACGCTATTTTTCAAAAAAAGGATAATCCCCAATCATTTAACGAAAGTTAGATGATTGGGGATTTTTGTTATTCTTTTTCAGTTTTTCTTTTCTCACGAAGCTTTTTGAGTTCTTCGTGTGTTTCCACTGCTGCGGACATCGGGAAGCGGAGCTTCCATTCCATATACTCATCAAAAGTTATATCGCCATTCTTGAGTTGAAGTGCTTTTTTCTTCCATTCCTGTAAATCGTTGTAAAGAGGATTATTGATTGTGTTATCAACGAACTTAAAAGAAATATCATCGGAATCCGGATTAATTGTAATCCCGAATTCATCTTCAAGTCGGAACAAGGTATGTATTAAGATATCATAGTGAAGGATATCGGGCACTTTGAGGTCAGATTCATCAACATTTAACGCTAAGGAAAGCAGGGTAACAACCTTATCCTTTGGTCCGTATATATTCGTTTCATATTGTGCCACTCTTACATCGGCAGTTTTATCGGAATCAACTGGGGACTGTCCCCAGTTGTCCCTAAGAAATCAAATCTGCGCATTTACTTCGGCTTGCTTTTAGCTCGCCTGTTTTATTTTAATATGCTGATTATCTCCTGAAATTCAGGCGTTGCTTTAAATTTTTCGGATAAATTATAGTGCTTTGTCATTAGTTCATACATTCGCTCTTTCATATTCATATTGCGAAAGCGATGTTCCTGTTCATAAAATACTTTTATTTTTTCGGTTTGAGGATTGTTGTCGGTTTCTTTCGCAAGCTCTGCAGCAAGGCGGAGATTTTTCAATGCATTTTCGATATCATTAGTTGTAGCATAAATACTTCCTAAATGCCCATAGTTATATATAATATGTATTCTGTTTTTTGTGATATTGTTGTTTGTATCAATCAGTTTAAGTATATCGTTTATGCTTTCAATCGTTTTTATCTTATACTCATTTGAAAAGCTGTCATCATAATGGCAATAGCTTATAATTGCCCTTTGAAGCTGGAAGGACAACTCCTCAATTGTATTTTCAAGAATAACATTCCAATCTTCTGAAGCAGAGGTTTGAATTGATACGATTTCTTTTGAATCAGAAAGTGAGGGAAGAGTATCAACAATTAGTTTTGCTTGCTTTCGATATTCTTCATCATATCCAAGACAACAATACTGAAACATAAGATGCTCAACCATTATTCTTTTTGACCAAATCCTTATTGATTCATCGTTGCAGCGACCCTGGATTTTGAAATATGCAGATGTTAATTCGTGTGTGATTGATTCATAATCAGATAATTGATGAAAATTTTCCAAACGCAAAAGTTCCATATACCTAACAAGAATTGCATAGTCGTCGGGGAATCTCTTAATTGCATTTTTGTATTCCTTCAAAACCTCAGAGACATTTTTCAGGTGCATTTTATTGTATAACTCAATATAGTCTTCGGCTTCTTTCTCCTTTTGTGGTTTATCTGCACCAAGTAAATTATCAACTGTAACCTCAAAAATTGCTGCAATTACAGGAAGCACTGTAATATCGGGATAAGTTTCGTCCCTCTCCCATTTGCTAATTGTTTGGAACGAAACCCCTATACTGTATGCAAGCGCTTCTTGAGTTAATCCCTTATCTTTTCGTAAACGTTTTAAGTTTTCGCCAAAATAAATCTTCATTTTTATCACCGATTTTATGATACTCGAATACAAGCTGTAATTCAATAGCTTTGTATGAGAAGTAATTTCGCTTGCTGTGAGAATTATCACATTAAAACAATATTGAACATAAATTTTCAATTTGATATAATACATTAATAGAGGTGATGTGATGAAGGTTGCAATTTCTGCAAGGAATTTTGTTTTTGACGGGTGCAAGGCTGTTGAATTGCTGAAAAATAACGGCTTTGAGGTTGTTGATTTAAGCAATAAGAATTTCAAAAGCGAAGCGGAGTATTTTGAAGCAATCAAGGATGCCGATGCGATTATTAATGCATTTGAGCTGATGAGCGCAAAGCTGCTTGAAAAATGCAAAAAACTCAAAGTTATTTCCGTTCGTGGCGTTGGGTATGACTATATCGATTCTTCTTCCTGCGAAAAGCTCGGAATTTCTATAACAAGAACCGTTGGAACTGTTGGCGAGGCGGTATCCGAACAGGTTATTGCATATATTTTGCATTTTTCAAGGGAGATTGAAAGACTCAATTCATTTATGCAATCGGGCGAGTGGAACAGGATTATGACCGAGGGCGCATATGGCAAAACAATCGGAATAATCGGTTTTGGCGAAATCGGAAGCTCCATTGCAAAAAAGGCTGATGCGCTTGGAATGAAGATTATTTATAACTGCAAAAATAAGAAGAACGTTCCCTATGATTTTGTTGATATTAAAACACTTCTCAAAATGAGCGACTATGTTGTTCTTGCGCTTCCTCTAAGCATTAAAACGAAAAATCTTATTGATGAAAATGCGCTTTCATTAATGAAGAAAAACGCTGTTTTAATAAACGTTGCAAGAGCTGGAATAGTTGATACATTAGCTCTGAAAAATGCTGTTGAAAACGGAATTATCAAGGGCGCTGCGGTTGATGTTTTTGAAAATGAGCCCTGCGTTAACTCACCTCTGAGAAATGTTGAAAATATTATTTTAACTCCCCATACTGCACCTTTTACAAAAAAGAATTTCATTGATATGAACACCCTTGCAGCAGAAAATATCATTAACTTTTTTGATGAAACAATAGATAAAAAATATCTTGTATAAAACAATTATTGTTTAAGTCTTAGTATTTCAAAGGAGATAAGATATGATAAGCGAATTTGATATGTCGGCTGTGAATATCCCCTATGGCGTTTTACATGATTCAAGCTTAACAAGTGTTAAATGCGAAAACAATAAAATGATATTTTCGTTTGATATAGAGATTTTCCCGCAAGACTACACCGATGATTTTTATAAGCAATACGAAAAATTCAAAAAATGCAATATGATAGTTGAAATGGCTGAAGAGCCCTTTAATTATTTCAGCCTTTTAACCTGCATTAATAATCGCGGAAAATTTAAAGGTCTTAGCCTTAACAGAGAAGATTTTTTATATGCAGTGAACTCCGCTACAAAAGCAACCTTCATTGAATGCTCATCAACATATTCTGAATTTAAAATCGAACTGAGCGTGAGTTATCATAACGCCAAAGGAAAAGCCAGAAAATACAAAAAATATGATATGTTCAATATCACTTTAGACGCAAAAAAAGTTATATGGGAATGGTTTTAAACAAAAGAAAAAAGCCTAGCCTTTCAGCTAAGCTTTTTCTTTTTGGTTAATGTGTATTTTTTTGCCTTTAAGACATAGTTAAGACCGGTTCATACACAACCGCTTGCATCCTCCGTCAAATATTTCTTAACCAATATTTGTGCTTATAGTGTGAATAAATAAACTTCACACACTTATATTATACGTTTTTTTAGCAAAAAGTAAAGGCTTTTTAAAAAAATTTATATTTTTTCAAATTCAACTCAACATATAGAAAAATTTTTCATGTTAAGCGCAATTTATCTTAGTCCAATGCCTGCTTAATTCTCATTGCTATAGCTCTGTTGCATAAATGAACAACTTCTTCGTTCATATTTACTATATTAATTAACTGATTAAATTTTACTGAGCCGAGCTCAACATACATTATTCCAATAAATTCGTCAATAAACGAAGAACCTACAATTTCAATTTCTGAAAAATCAAGTGTTATAGGTTGTTTTGTACGTATTATGGTGTTTAAAACATCAATCCTTACAGCTTTTCCCGCAGGTCGTGTTCCCAAGTCCTTAGCGTTTTGAATAACCCTGTACACCAAAGCATCGCTATTTTTCCGCTTCATATCTTCAATACGAATATCAAAGTCATAAAAATCCCCAATACTTTTCAAGGCTTTCTTAATATCAGTTTTTTTATTTAAATCAAGTTGGAAATCAACAGTTGTGCTTTTATGTTGTTCGTCAATTACAGGGTTATTTGACCAAGATGTTTTTTCTTTATTATTAAACATCAGCGTTGATTTCCAGTTGAAATAGCTAATCTTCCACCGTTTTCACTTACAATTTGAGATAATCCAAACAGCCCATTACCTTGTCCCTGACCGTCTCCGATACCCTCCTGCAAAGCCAATTCAATCGATTTGATTTCATCATCCTCATAAACTCCGCCAGTTATTAATGAATCGTGAATACCAATCCCATAATCATATATACGAATCGCTATGCGATTTGTTTTGTTATGATACTGAGCCATTATGTAACCGTGCTTACTTGTGCTATGAATTAGTACGTTATCCATAACTTCATAAACACACCAGTTTAATCCTTTGAGAACACCCTCTTCACATAGTGCTGTTGAACTAAGTTTATTAACTATTGCCTGATTAATTGCTGCAGCTTGCGGACTTCCCCCATCTTTAGATTCATATATATATATTCTGTCAAAGGGATCACAAGCAGAAATGATTTCGTCCTCATTAAGATTCAGCGGAGATTCAAAGCAGATTTTTTCAAGATATGAACGCTTCTTAACAGTAACATATATTTCGAGTGAATATAGATTTCTATATTCTTGAATTAATGCTGCAATAGGAACGCAGGCATCAGGAAAAACTCGTCCAATAACAGTTGTGCAATCAACAAAAATTCTTTTATCCTCAACAGTCTTTCTGTTTGTATATCTTATAGCTTTTTGCATAGCACGAATAAAATCAGATACACAATACTGATTCTTCATTCTATATATACAAATTGTGTTTCCGTCAACTGAAACATTTTCAAATGAACTACCCATTAAATTCCTCTTTTTGTTCTATTATAAACTTGAAATATGCGTTATCCTCATACCAGAGGGGGAAGTTTGTTCCCCAGATATTATCGTGGAGAACGAAGGATATTCCGTCTTTTTTAACATTTTCAAATTCATTATCAAATTCAAGAATTTTACCTTTACCTATGCTGACAAGCGGGGAGAGGCAATTTTTTATTTTGAAATTCCTGAAATCAACATACTGAACTGCGCTGAGATTTCTGTTTCCGTTTCTTACAACAGAAAATGGATTAATCTCATTGCCAAGCTTATAATAGCTAATATCCTCATTTTCAGCATTGGGATAAAAATGGAGCATAAGGCTTTCACTCAGCCTGTTTGCGCATTTATCAAGCCACCTGAGTTCGCATATTAGCTTTGAATTATTAATGGTATAAACTATCTGAGCTTTTTTCGGTGCGCCTGCATTATTATAAAAATAATCATCAATTTTAAGATTGGCAATTATTTTTAGCTTTCCGTTTTCTTCTTTAACGCTGCCCTTTTCAAGCTCATATGGGAATAGTCCTTTTTTATACTCTTTATCTACTTTCCAGAGAAGTGGACGACAGAAGTCTGAAATCGACCAGACGGCTGTTTCCTTGACATTTCGGCTGTAATTATGAATCCAGAAATTATAATCCTCTGCACCGTAGAGCTTATATGTTAAAGCAGGATTGTTATTACTACTGATAATTTCCCTGCCCGAAAGAACAAGTCTGTTTATTCCCGCAAACTTATTAATCGAAATAATATCTTCGTTTGATTCATATTCCCTGTTAACTTCAAGAGGGTTTTCATCAAGGCTGATAGGCTCGCTCGGTTTCAGTTCTTTTAGTGCATTTTCAGCTTCTTTTTTATGCTCTGCGCTGAGTTTTGAAATTGCAGAAGTTATATACTTTCTCTGTTCCGCCCAGCTACCCTCTATTCTTTTATATGAGCCTTGATTATCGTTTTCGCTGTGGTGGGGTATTTCCTCAAAATCCTTTTCACCTTTAAAAATTCTTTCAACCTCAACCATTGAAACGACGTCATTTTCTCTCGCCCTATCGAAATCAGGTCTGAGATAATGCTCAAAATCGCCAAGCGCAATTTTAACATCCATTCCACAGGTATGCTCGGCAAGACAGAGGATATTATCGCAAAGAGTTATATATTCCTCGCTCTTTCTTTCAAGAGTTTTTTCGCCCAGCCATTTGTTTTTCAGGCTGATAAGCGTTCTGAGTGCGCCCGCTTTATACGGGTCGGTTGCTGCGCCGTGAATCCAGCTGTCGCCGATTTCTGCATCAATAACGGGGAGCTTATCCTTGACTTTCAGAAGTGCTTTTGCATAGTCGTCAAGCCTGCCCGCTTCAACCTCGTAATCGGGGTATTTTTCTTTAATTGATGCGAGGTTCTCCATAACCTGCTCAGCGCCTGCTGCACCGTGGTTATCAAGGGTATGGTCGAAATACAAAACCTCGTCGATAAACTCGTTTTTATATTCTCCGCCGTAATCCCCCGAATAAATAACAATTATATTGTCGTTTTTATACTTCCAGACAAAGCATTTCGGAACATCGGGCATTGCCGAAGCGCCGTTAACGCCTATATGAAGAAGCTTTATTCCGTGGCGGCAAAGATGTGGAATCAGCGCCTGCGTATGTCCTGGAACATCTGTCATCTTTGCAGCGATAGTTTTAATGCCCGTTATTTTATCTATTTCGTCAACTATTGAAAGACCGTATTCAAGAGTATCCTCATCAAGAAGCTCGGTATGGGTTGTAAAAGGCATTGCGTGGGGCGCAATTCTGCCGTTTTCAAGCGCTTGTCGCAGTTTTATTTTATTTTCCTCTGTGCCGTTTTCAAGGGCTTCCTTCAATATCCATGAGCCCGTTGTCCATATAAAACTTCCGCCCGCTTTTTTGGCTTTTTCAGAAAGTGAAATAGCGTCGGGAATAAAGGAGTCAATATATTTTTTTCTTATAACCTCGGCATAATCGGTAAAGCCTAAATCAAGATGGGTTTTTGAAACAACATAAACCTTTTTCATAAAAGCACCTATTTAAATCGGGTGTGGGTTATTCCCCTGCTAGGGGAAATGTCGAGCTTGCGAGACAAAAGGGTCTGTCGCCCTCTCCAAGGGGAGCCCACCCAAAATTCTCAATTTTCAATTCTCAACTCTCAATTGCACGAAGTGCTACTTAGTATGTTCATCAAGGGTTAAATAGTATGCGGGAAGATAGTGTTCTTTGAAAAACTTAACCTCGGGAAGATTTATTTCTTCAATCTTCTTTTCCTGCGCTTTAAGGGCAATTTCAAATTCGCGGTTGCCCATTCTGCTCTCTTCAATACATTTTATCAGCGCGCTGATTTTGTCCGCCGCTTTAACGAGCTTCCATAGCTTTTCATCCTCTTCCCTCTTTTCAAAAAACGGAGCATAATCGGCTTTGTAATCATCGGGAAGCATTTTTAGAAGCCGTTTTCCTGCAACGGCTTCAACCTCTTTATAAACACTTTTTATCTCATCGTTATAGTATTTAACAGGGGTTGGCATATCGCCCGTTATAACCTCGGTTGTATCGTGGTATAGAGCAAGAACGGCGGCTCTCTCGGCGTTATAGTCTTTATTAAATTCCTTATTGCCGATAAGCGCCAATGCATGAGCAAGCACAGCCACTGAGTGGCTGTGCTCGGCAATATTTTCGCTCTGAGTATTCTGCATTAACGCCCAACGGTTAATCAGCTTCATTCTGTTAACCATTGCAAAAAAATTATAATGCTTTTTTCCCATTATTCTTTTTCCTCTATTATATCAAGTGCGAGTTCTTCAAGCTGAACATCGTCGATAAATGACGGAGCGCCGCTCATAAGCTCGCTTGCGTTTTGAACCTTCGGGAAGGCAACAACATCTCTCAGCGAATCAGCGCCGCAGATAAGCATTGCAAGTCTGTCGAGTCCGATTCCCATTCCTCCGTGAGGGGGAGAAGCATAGTGGTATGCATCAACAAGGAAGCCGAATTTTGCATCAATTTCCTCCTGCTCCATTCCGAGAAGCTCAAACATCTTTGTCTGCAAAGCGCAATCGGTTATTCTCATTGAGCCCGAAGAAAGCTCTGTTCCGTTGAGAACAAGGTCAAACGCCTGAGCGTTAACCTTTGATTTATCTGTATCAAGGAACTGAATACTCTCTTCCATCGGCATTGTAAACGGATGGTGAGCTGCAACCCATTCTCCGCTTTCTTCATCGAGTTCAAAGAACGGCATCTCGGTAATCCAGAGATAATTCCATTTGCCCTCGGGAATGATTTCAAGTTCCTTTGCAACAATAAGACGGAGTGCGCCCATAATTGTCAGCGCTTTTCTTGTTTTATCCGAAACGATGAAAACAACGTCGCCCTTTTCTGCGCCGAGCTCATCAATAAGTGCTGAAAGCTCGCCTTCTTTGAGGAATTTGTTAAACGAGCAGTTAGGCTCTTCATCAGCCCAGCGAATATATGCAAGTCCTTTTGCGCCGATACCCTTTGCGTGCTCGGTTAATTTATCAATCTTCTTTCTTGTATAGTGAGCGGCTGCGTTCTTTGCAACAACGGCTTTAACACTTCCGCCGTCGGCAATCGCATTTTTAAAAACAACAAAATCGGTTTTATCAGCCCACTCGGAAATATCCTCAATGAGCATATCAAATCTTGTGTCGGGCTTATCGGAGCCGTATTTATTCATTGCCTCTTCAAAGCTCATTCGAGGGAATTTTTCGGGCAGTTCAACATCGAGAGTCTGCTTCATAAGGGTTTTGATAAAGCCCTCAGCCATATCCATAATGTCATCAAGCTCAACAAAGCTCATTTCAAGGTCAATCTGGGTGAACTCAGGCTGACGGTCCGCTCTTAAATCCTCATCTCTGAAACAGCGCGCAAGCTGAATATATCTGTCGAAGCCTGCAATCATAGTGAGCTGTTTATATATCTGGGGTGACTGAGGAAGAGCATAGAATTTGCCCCTATGTATTCTTGATGGAACAACATAGTCCCTTGCTCCCTCGGGAGTTGATTTAATCATCATCGGCGTTTCAATCTCGATGAAATCATTATCATAGAAATATTCTCTTGCGATTTTTGCAATCTTATGGCGCATAAGAATATTTTTAGTGAGCTTTTCATTTCTCAGGTTGAGATATCTGTATTTAAGAGTTGTTTCATCGCCTACGCTATCACTGTTTTCAATAACAAACGGCGGCGTTTCAGCCTTTGAGATAATACGAAAATCAGTTACCATAACCTCGATATCGCCCGTTGGAATATCGGGATTTTTGCTTTCTCTTTCTGCAACTTTTCCGACTGCCGCAACAACATATTCAGGTCTTACGCTGTGCGCCTTTTCAAAAATCTCTTCATCCGTTTCACTGTTGAAGGAAAGCTGAATAATTCCGCTTCTGTCGCGAACATCAACGAAAATAAGATTTCCGAGGTCTCTCTGTCTCTGTACCCAGCCGAAAACAGTTATCTCCTGTCCTACATTATTTATGTCAAATTCTGCGCAGTATGCAGTTCTTTTAAGTCCTTTTAAAGTATCCATTATTTTGCCTCCAAACCGAAGAGAGAATTAAAATCAAATGCTTCGCCGTTTATTTCAAGGTCTTTGAGCTGTTCATCCATACTGATTGAATAAAAGCCTGAAACAAAGGTTGTTAAATCAATATCAGTGCTCTCGCCGCTGTTCATATTCTTGAGCTTTGCCCTGCCCTCTTCAACCTCGCTCTCACCGAGAACAACATTGAATTTTGCACCGAGCTTGTCGGCATATTTCATCTGAGCTCTGAGTGATCTTCCGTTTAAATCATAGATAACTGAAAAGCCTTCCTCGCGCATATCCTTTGCAATTTCAACCGCTTTTAGCTCAGCCTTTTCGCCGAGAGCAGCAATGAATAAATCTGGCTTTTCAGATTCCGGGAATTCACAGCCCTGAGCTTCCATAACAAGCTGAAGCCTTTCAAGTCCCATTCCGAAACCGAGTGACGGAGTGGGCGCGCCGCCGAACTCTTCAATAAGGCCGTCGTATCTTCCGCCGCCGCAAACTGTTCCCTGGGCGCCGATTGAATCTGCAACAAATTCAAAAACGGTTTTCGTATAATAATCAAGTCCGCGAACAATTTTCGGATTTACACGATATTCAATATTCATTGCATCAAGGTATTTTTTAACCTTTTCAAAATGCTCTTTGCAGTCGTCACATAGATAATCAAGAACAACGGGAGCGTCCTTAGCAATCTCTTTACAGGAAGGAACCTTGCAGTCGAGAAGTCGCATCGGATTTCTTTCAAGTCTTTCTTTGCAGTTGGAGCAAAGGTCGTCCTGTTTCGAAGCAAAATAATCTTTGAGCGCTTCGTGGTACGCCTTTCTGCATTCGGGACAGCCTATTGAATTAATTTCAAGGTGGAGTTCTTTTACTCCGAGTTCATCAAAAATCTGCTTTGCAAGAGAAATAATCTCTGCATCGGCAATCGGCTGGCTTGCGCCGAAGCATTCAACGCCGAACTGGTGGAACTCACGAAGTCTTCCTGCCTGTGGCTTTTCATAGCGATAGCAAGAGGTTAAATAACAAACCTTCTGAGGAAGAGTTTCGTTGCTTAGTCCGTTTTCAAGAAATGAACGGGCAGCGCCTGCAGTTCCCTCGGGGCGAAGAGTTATTGATCTTCCGCCCTTGTCGTCAAAGGTGTACATCTCTTTCTGAACAACATCGGTTGTATCCCCGACTCCGCGCTGAAAAAGCTCGGTATGTTCAAAAACCGGTGTTCTTATTTCTTTAAAGCCGCAGTTTTGAGCAGCCGTAAGACAGGTTGCTTCTATGTATTGATTTTTATAAACTTCGCTCGGCAGAACATCCTTTGTTCCTTTTATCGCCTTAGTTATTAATGCCATAAAGTTCTCCTATAAATTGTTTTATGGGTGACAGGCAAAGCCTATCACCCTTAGTTTTTCATGTTATCTGTTGTAGCGCGGATTAACAATTTCACGCCATTCAAAATCTCCACGTTCAATTCCTCTTATCAGCGCTTCCGCTGTTGCAATATTTGTTGCATAAGGAATGTTATGAACATCGCAAAGTCTCAGCAAATCATTATCGTTAGGCTCGTGGGGCTTTGCGGTGAGCGGATCACGGAAGAATATAAGAAGGTCAATTTCATTGCACGCAATACGGCTTGCCACCTGTTGTCCGCCGCCCTGTGAACCACTTAAAAAGCAATTAATCTCAAGGCCTGTTGCCTCTTTGACGAGCTTTCCCGTTGTTCCCGTTGCACAGATATCGTGACGGCTGATAATACCGCAATATGCTATACAAAACTGAACTAATAATTCTTTTTTTGCATCGTGAGCTATAAGAGCAATATTCATACTTCCCTCCAATACATAAATCTTGAGTTGCTTGCCATTATATTTGCTTATATAAATAATAACACATTTGTCTATTATTAATCAAGTTTTATTTTTTAAAGAAGTACTCCATCCCTCTGAGCCTTCTTTTCATTTGTGTTATGAGAATAGTAATAATCAATGATTGACGAGGTTATCTCGGCTGTTGATGAACCCGATCCAGCCATCTCAATCGCAGTTGCAACACTGATTTCAGGGTTGTCATACGGCGCATAGGTTATAAGGAAACCGTTGTTATGCTTAACGCCCTTAACAACAACCGTTGATGTTCCGGTTTTACAGGCGACCTTTGTATCTATCTGACTGAAAACACTTGCAGGACCGCCGCCCGTTGCAACCATTCGCATACCGCTTTGAACAATTTTAAGATTCTTTTCGCTTACATCAATGGTCTGAATAATATTTATTCCCGTTTCGTTGACAACATCGGTTGCGTTTGAAATTCTCGATTTAACGAAATGCATCTGATATCTTGTTCCGCCGTTTGCAATCGTTGCACAGTAGTTGCAAAGCTGAAGCGGTGAAAAAAGGTTATCCGACTGACCGATTGCCGCCTGAACGGTATCACCCGGCGCCCAGAGCATATCAAATCTCTTTCTGTACTCAGGACCTGCTAAAATTCCCTTAGCTTCGGGAATTTCAACCCCTGTTTTTTCTCCGAGACCAAACATCGAGCCATAGGAATTCATTTTTTCAATTCCGAGTCTTCTTGCGCAGTTGTAGAAGAAAACATTACAAGAATCTCTCAGCGCACCTCTTACATTTTCACCTCCATGAGCGGCAAGACATTTGAAAACGTGACCTGCAACCTCAAGGTGATTTGAGCAGTTAAAAACCGTTCCCTCGGTTATTGCGCCCTCTTCAAGAGAAGCAATAGCCATCATTGGTTTAAAGGTTGAGCCGGGAGCATATGTTCCGAGTGCAAATCGGTTATAAAGCGGAGTCAGTCTGTCTTTCGTCAGTTCGTTATAGTGTTCATAATAATCATTTAAATCAAATGCGGGATAGCTTGCCGCTGCAAGAATCTCACCGCTGTTGCAATCCTCAACAACAACTGCACCTGTTGAATTATAAACATCAACACTGCGACAGATTTTTTTCAGTTTTTTCTGAGCGAGTTTCTGTAAATCCTTATCAATGGATAAAACGATTGTATCTCCCTGAACAGGCTCCTTTGTAACCTCCTCGGTCACCTCGCCCTTATCGTCAATAGTAACGGTTTTTTCACCGGAAGTGCCTCTGAGGTACTGCTCCATTGAGCCTTCTATTCCGGATTCGCCTATTTCATCATTGATTCCGTAGCCCTCGTTTTTAAGCCTTTCGTATTCCTCAGCGTTAATCTTTCTGACTGTTCCGAGAATATGGGGCGCAAGGGTTGAATCGGCATATTCCCTGTAGGCAACAACCTTAACATTTGCGCCCTTGTATTTTGAATTATCCTCTTTGATAAGCGCAACTGTTTTATCCTTAACATCCTCGGCGATTGTTACAGGATTTGACACCGAAAACAAAAGCCTTGTAAGCTCATATCTGATATTTCCTATTTCAAGAACGGTTTCAATGCCATACTTTTCAAGATAATCTTCAAGCTCGTATTTTTCAATCATTGCGTCAAAGCAGTTCTGAGCAGTTGCATAGTTTTGAAGGTCAAACATATCCTTGCTCTTCATTGTTGCAATGGCGCTTTCATAATTTTCATCGTCATCCTCAGTGAAGAAAACGATTTTCTTGCTTTTATTCAGTTTTAAAGGAAGATTATGAACATATTCCTCTTTATTCTTTCTGAAAAGCCTGAAAAGGTTATAAACTATTCTGTTTCTCTGGGCATTTTCCTTGTTTGAGGGAAAATATGCAGCATCGAGAACAATGCTGTTGCCCTGTCTGTTAGTTACAAGGGGATTACCGTTTCTATCTACTATTTCGCCCCTTGCCGCTTCAATCGGAACTTTATATGTTTTAACGGTATTATTCTGCGCCGAATAGTATTCATTATTCTTTATCTGAATATCATAAAGCTCAAACGCAAAGCCGAAAACAGTTAAGGCAACAAGAAAAATTGCAAAACTTGTTCTTGCGCTTTTATAAATCTTGCCCGCGGTAATCACTCCTTTCTCTCAATTTTTATCAGTTATCAAAAAACTTCCGTTTCCTTGTTGAGTTTCTTTTTAAGCGGATTAATGAGCAGATATAAAAGGGGCATCATTGCCGATGTATAAACAAAACACGGAAAATAGAAGGTAAGAAAGCTTATTGCGCTGCCGTCAACTCCCCTTCTGAGAACGAAAAACAGCCAGTAGCAAAGAACGTACAAAAAAGAAATTATAACTGTTGAAACAAATTCAAATTTGAAAGTATCCCTGAAAATGAAGGTTTCAAACGCAGAAACAACATAGCAGACAACCATAAGGAAAATGCAGTTAAAACCCATATGCTGAGCGCTTACGATATCCCACAGCAAGCCCGCAAAAAAGCCTAAAAGCGCAGACGTTCTTTCATCCTCGCCAAGTCCCGTTATAACGCAGACGGGTATGATGAAAAAGCATCTTGCCGTACCGATTTCAAACCACAGTCCTCCAACATTCTGGAGAAGGGCAGAAAAAGCGATTATAAAACAAAACGCGATGTATTTAATTGTTTTATCTCTTTTTGAAAGCTCCATTTAATCTCCGAAATCAGTTAAAACAAAACAAGTTGTTATATCGTCTATATCAGTTCCGGGAGAAATAACCGCATATGACGAAATATCGGTTGTTTCATCCGCAATTTCATCAACAGTTCCGATAATAAGTCCCTTAGGAACACTTGTGCTTATACCCGCAGTGCAGATTATTGAGCCATAGGAAATATCGGTTGATGAATTAAGATTTGCCATTTTGCACTTGCCCTCTTTCGCAAGCCTTGCATTGCCTGTTACATATGATATTTCATTTGAAAGAATTTCATATGCAGAAACATTGAAGTCGGGGTCGAGAACAGTTTTAACAACGCTGTAATCAGGATATGCCTTATCTATAACTCCGACTATGTATTTTCCATAAAGAACAGCATCGCCGTCTTTAATTCCGCTGAGAAAACCTTTGCTTATCGTAAAAGATTTATAGATATCGGCGCTGTCCCTTCCTGTTACGGAAACCTCTTCAAATTTGAAATCCTTGTTTTCCTCTTTCAGTTCAAGAAATTCTTTATAAAGCTCATTCTGATTTTTAAGGTTCTGATAATCGGCAAGCTGACTTCTCAGCTCCCCAATTTCATCGTTAAGCTGAGCTATTTCCTTTTCATATGCCGCATTACCGCTTGCATTTTTTGAAATCCTGTCAAAAGTATTGCTGATTTTCTGAGCAACATAGTGGCAGGGCGCGAAAACAGTTCCTATAACAGCGGACTGAGCAGTCTCGCCATGGCCGTTTGCCGCCGAAATAAGCGCACCGACAAGCAGAAGAGCAATTATTGATGTTATCAGCTTAAATCTGCTGCTTTTAAAAATATCTTTCATTATTTAGACCTTCTGAGTTTTATTGATGTTCCCTTTGCAACGCAGTCTTCGGGGTTTTCAGGAACGATAACGGGAATATTAATCTCGTTTTCAATAACCTCTTTAAGACCTCTTAGCTTACTTGCGCCGCCTGTTAAATATATTCCGCGTTCAATGATATCCGCTGAAAGCTCGGGAAGAGTTACTTCAAGAGTTTCTTTAATCGCCGCAACTATCATATCAACATTTTCTTTAAGTACGTTTCTAATATCAGCTGAACTGATTTCAACTCTTGCAGGAAGACCGTCGGTTATATTTCTACCTCTGATTTCCATTGCAGCCTCACCGTCATACGGTGCAGCCGATCCGATTTTAATTTTTATATCCTCAGCAGTTCTTTCGCCGATGAGAAGGGAATGCTCTTTTTTCATATAGTTAACAATCGCTTCATCAAAAGCGTCTCCGCCGATTTTTATGCTCTTGCTGGAAGCAATTCCTCCAAGCGACAAAACTGCAATATCACAGGTACCGCCGCCGATATCAATAATCATTGAGCCTGTTGCTTCAAAAACGGGAAGTCCTGCGCCGAGGGCAGCAGCCATCGGAGATTCAATAAGCTCAACCTCCTGAGCGCCCGCAGAGCGAACAGCATCTTCAACAGCTCTTCTCTCAACCTCGGTTACATCCGAAGGAACGCAGATAACAACCTTTGTTTTAGTAAAAACGCTTCGCTTGCTCGAACGGTATATAAAATCATGGAGCATATCGGCTGTCATATCGAAATCGGCAATAACGCCGTCTCTTATCGGTCTTACGGCAACGATTGAGCCGGGAGTTCTTCCTATCATATCCTTTGCTTCGTTTCCTGTTGCAAGAACTCGTTTTGATTTAACATCAACTGCAACAACACTGGGCTCGTTGATAACGGTGTGTCCCTTTTTATCTGTTAAGATTGTTGATGAAGTTCCGAGGTCAATTCCTATCTCTCTTGAAAATATCATATTATATCTCACTTTCGTGTCAGAATTAATAACTTGAATATATATTATATAATAACATTTTCTTAATCTCAACACTAAAATATAAATTTTTTAAAAAAATTATAACGGGAATAGGGGTCCGTCCCCTATTCCCGCTTTTCCACGTACCACGCATAACGTTATATTTCCGTTGTAAAACTGTAGCCCTGCTGAATAATATCATCAATAACCTTGCCGAGAATATCAGCATTCGTTTTGCTCACCGCATGGAGCAAAAGAATTTCACCCGGATGAGTTGCCTCACATATTCCCGTAAAAGCCTGCGTTTTATCGGGCTGACTCTGAACATCCCAATCGGCATAAGCGTATGACCAGAAAACGCTTTTATAATTCAAGTCCTGAGTAACTTTTAAGGTCTGCTCAGAAAACTCGCCTTTCGGAAAGCGAAAATAACTCATAGTATAATTATATTCATCCTTAATATAATCATGGAGATGGGTTATTTCCGCTTTTGCAGTTGAGATGTCAAGCTCATCCAACGAGTAGTGGTGCCAGCTATGATTACCGACGGTGTGGCCCTCATCAATCATTCGCTTTATGAGCTTTGGATTATCCTTTGCAAAATCATAGGTAACAAAGAAAATTGCCTTAACATTTTTCTCTTTAAGAGTATCCAAAATGTCAGGTGTGAAGCCGTTTTCATAGCCCTCATCAAAGGTTAATGCAATCTTTTTTTCATCATCAAGAAGCCATTTTGCATCGTATTTTCCAAAGGTATTCTGGAGTCCCTTAGGCTCCTGAGGCTGAGTGTGGTTTTCAATATTTCCGAAACCCCAGACAACCTTATTTGTTGAAAGGGAATCAATCCCGACAACTGCCTGAGCAGTCGGCTCGGTTGTGCTTGTTACAATAGTTGTTTCAAGCGCAGATGTTGAATTTATATTACTATTTGTATTATTTTCCTTATCATTCTGAGCCATTCCCTTTGCTGCGCAACCGCTGAGCAAGGCAAGGCAAAGAATGGGAATTATTATTTTTTTCATACTAAAAAACCTCCCTTTTCTTATTTTCCGAAAAAGGAGGTTTAATATTAATGTTAAATTATTGGTTATTTTCAATACTTTTCATTTTCAGATAAGCATTAATAAAGCCGTCGAGGTCGCCGTCCATAACAGCGGCAATATTTCCCATTTCAAAATTTGTTCTGTGGTCCTTAACCATTGTATATGGCATAAAGACGTAGGAACGAATCTGCGAGCCCCAGGCAATTTCCTTTTGATCGCCCTTAATATCCTCGATTCTTTCAAGGTTTTCGCGCTCTTTGATTTCAACTAATTTTGATTTGAGCATACGCATTGCAACCTCACGGTTCTGGTGCTGAGAACGCTCAATCTGACAGGAAACAACAATTCCCGTAGGAATATGGGTTAAACGAACGGCTGACGAGGTTTTATTAACCTTTTGTCCGCCTGCGCCCGATGCTCTATAGACATCCATTTTGATATCCTCTTCCCTGATTTCAACATCAACATCATCGTCGATTTCAGGCATAACCTCAAGGGAGGCAAATGAGGTATGACGGCGTCCCGATGAGTCAAACGGAGAAACACGAACAAGGCGGTGAATTCCCATTTCGCCCTTGAGATAGCCGTAGGCATTTTCGCCCTCAATAAGAATTGTTGCGCTTTTAACACCTGCAACATCTCCATCGAGATAATCAAGGGTTGAAACCTTATATCCGTGGCGCTCGCCCCAACGGTTATACATTCTGAAAAGCATTTCAGCCCAGTCCTGAGCCTCTGTTCCGCCGGCGCCCGCATGGAAGGTTAGAATTGCGTTTTTCTCGTCGAACTCTCCGCTTAAAAGAGTTGAAAGAGTTAAGCTTTCTATTCGTTTTTCAATATCATCTACAGACGCTGTATTATCCTCAAGCAGGTCTGCATCGCCCTCTTCATCGGCAAGCTCAATCATAACAAGAGCGTCTTCAAAATCCCTGTTCAGCTCCTCATAGGTCTGAACCTTTGCCTTTAAAGAGCCGATTTTCTGCATTGTTTTCTGGCTTTTTTCCATATCGTCCCAGAAATCGGGGGCTGCGCTTTCTTTTTCAAGAGTGGCAATCTCTTCTTTAAGACGGTCAATGCTGAGTGCCTCTTTCAGGTTTTCAATCGGCTTTTCGCTTTGAAGAAGCCTCTGTTTTAATTCTTCATATTCAATCATAAATATGCTCCGTTAATAAACTTTTTCCCAATTATATAATATTATAAACATTATTTCAAGTTTAAAAACAATTAAACAAATAATTGATTTTTTGTTATATAATAAGTATAATATAGATTGTATAGATATTTACTGAATAAAGGAGATAGATATGCTTTTACCGAAAAATGCCTTCTGCCCTGTTTGCAACAAGGAATTTGAGCCTGGCGACGATATCGTTTTCTGTCCCGAATGCGGAACACCTCACCACAGGGAATGTTATAATGCTGTTGGTCACTGCGTTAACAGAGGACTCCACGAATCGGGCTACAGCTATAATGATGATATGAAAAAGGTTGAGAATAAAGAAGAGGATAAAAAAGAAACGCCCGATGATTTTTCTTCAATTTTTCAGAATTTGAAAAAAGATAATAATGAAGAGAGCGAGTTTTCAAATCCGATTATTCTTCCCAGTGTTCCTCAGTATGAGTCAGCCTATGAAAAGGATGAACAGAAAATCGACGGCGAAAGCGTTGCGGATTTTGCAGTAACCATCAGGAACAATATTCCGAGATTTATCAAAATATTTAAGGAATTTGAATACGCAGGAAGAAAAACGAGCTGGAACTGGGGCGCATTTTTCTTTGGATCGCTCTATCTGTTTTTCAGAAAAATGTATAAACACGCCTTTGCGTTTATGTGTGCATTCGTCGGAGTTGTCTGGGCGAGCTGTTTTGCCATGACGAAGCTGGCTCCGAATTATGTTGAATCAATGAAGAGCTTTGCAGAGCTGTATTCTCAGAACAAAATAACTCAGCAGGATATTGAAGCGCTGACAAAAATCTCTGATATGTCAAAAGCCAGTCTGATAATCGACATAACCTTTGTTGTTATTCTTGTTATAAGAATAGTTTTAGCACTGTTTGCCGATAAATTCTATAAATCGACCATTAGCGAATTTATTAAAAGCGTTAACGAACAGCTCAAAGACGGCGCCTCATTCATTCAGGCTCCGATGTTTCCTTCTCAGAACACCGAAATGACTCAGCAGCAGATGAAGCGCTATTATCTTTCAAGGCGCGGAGGAACAAGCTTGTTTATGCCAATTATGGCGGCATTTGCAATTTATTTCTTGATATCACTCGCGTATTCAACACTATTTTTCTAAGGAGATAAAGCCGTGAAAAAAGTTAGAAAAGCAATAATACCCGCAGCAGGACTCGGAACAAGAGTTTTGCCCGTATCAAAGGCAATACCAAAGGAAATGCTTAATATAGTTGATAAACCCGCAATTCAGTATATCGTTGAAGAGGCTTTCAAAAGCGGAATTGAAGAGGTTTTGATAATAACAAACAGGGGCAAGGGCGCTATTGAAGACCATTTTGACCACGCCTTTGAGCTTGAAACAAAGCTTGAGGGAAACAGCGATAAAGAAGATATTCTCGCCTCTGTTAAGGAATGCTCTTCTTTCGGAAATATCTATTTTCTTCGCCAGAAGGAAACGGGCGGACTTGGTCATGCGGTTCTCTGCGCCAAAAACTTTGTCGGAAACGAGCCCTTCGCAGTTTTATACGGCGATGATGTTATTATTTCCGAAAACCCTGTGACAAAACAGCTCATTGACGCCTTTGAAAAATATGAAAGAGGCGTTGTCGGAGTTAAAGAGGTTGACAGTGAAAGCATTCTGAAATACTGCTCATTAAAGGTTTCAAATATCGGCGGCAGAGATTATATGTGCACAGATATGATTGAAAAGCCGAGAAAAGAAGAGATAATGAGCAATTTCTCAATTCTCGGAAGAGTTGTTCTTCCGTCAAAAATTTTCGAGATACTTGAAAATACTCCTAAGGGTGCCGGCGGCGAGCTCCAGCTTACCGACGCTATGAAGATTCTGGCGCAAACTGACGGCGTTATTGCTGTTGACTATGAGGGAAAGCGCTATGATATGGGAAATAAATTCGGAATTCTTCAGGCGAATATTGAAGTAGGTCTGAAACACCCCGAAACAAAAGAGCAGCTAAAAGAATATATTAATGCTCTTGCAAAAGAATTATAACTAAGGATGATATTATTTAATGCAAAAACCAGTTTTTTATCAACCGCCAAATATGAATAATGTTAATTCAAGTGAGCAACAATATCTCGCGCAGATGAACTATTTCAGGAATAAAAGGCGCTACGAGAGAAATGAATTAATCAAAACGGGAATAATTATCGGAACAACTCTGATAATGAGTTTATTTGTTCAGATTTTAGTTGTTCTCGGGCTTCAGATGAGTCCCTATTATTCTGTTTATACAGAGTCATCGCTTTTTCAGAACGCATTTAATATTATTGCTGTTGATATCTGCTCCTTGCTTATTCCATTTTTTATTATGTCGCGCATATTAAAAAAAAGATATCAGGGCGATTTGATACCTAAAAAAAGCCTTGGCAAGGTTACTGCTTTTGCCTGGGTGAGTTTAGGTATGGGAGGCTGCGTTGGTGCAAACTTCATAGCGGCGTTTGTTATCTCGTTGTTCAAGCAATTCGGATACAAGCTAACTCAGCCTGAATACAACGACCCTTCAAGCATCATTGAATGTATTGTTGTTGTTTTTTCAACTGCAGTTGCACCTGCTATTTTTGAAGAATTTGCAATGCGCTGTTGCACTCTCGGTGCACTTAGAAAATACGGAAAGGGCTTTGCAGTTGTTGCTGTCAGCATCGTTTTCGGACTTATTCATCAGAATGTTATTCAGTTTGTGTTTGCCTTTTGCGTAGGTATGATACTTGGCTATATAACCGTTGTTACCGACAGCATTGTTCCTGCAATTCTCATACACGGCTTTAATAATTTCATTTCGGTTCTTAATGATATTATTAAATATTTTGCAAAAACAGATTTATCCGAGTATGTTTCTTCTTCCCTTTATATTATGTGGATTATCCTTGCTATCTGGGGAGCAATATATCTCATTGTTAAAAAACAGATTATTCCAAAACGCCAAAGCAAACTCAGAGAGCCTTATGCACTCTCCTTCGGCGCAAAACTCCTCTGCCTTCTTCCCGGTTTTTTGCTTCCGTTTCTCATTATGATATACTTCACAACAAAAACCATTGTTCCGATAACCTGATATGGAAAACGAATATATGAAAAAAGCCATAGCGCTTGCTATGGAGAGCGAAAAAGAGGGCGAGGTTCCCGTTGGCGCAGTTATTGTTAAAAACGGTGAAATAATCGCCTGCGGAAGAAATAAAAGAGAAACTGAAAAAAATGCGCTTCACCACGCAGAAATCGAAGCGATAAATAACGCCTGTAAAAAGCTTGGGGGCTGGAGGCTTTTCGGCTGCGATTTATATGTAACCCTTGAGCCCTGTCCGATGTGTGCGGGCGCCATTATTAATTCAAGAATTAAAACCGTTTATTTTGGCGCATATGATAATAAGGCGGGTTCGTTTGGCTCGGTTGCGGATTTTAACCGTCTGCCCTATAATCATAAGCCTGAAATAATTGCAGGAGTTATGGAAGAGGAATGCTCAAAGCTGTTAACAGACTTTTTTAAAAAATTAAGAGATAAAAAATAACCGATGCTATTCAAACAGCATCGGTATTTTTATGTCTTTTTATAGAAGTGAAGCAACAAGGTCGCCCATCTCAGAGGTTGTAACTGCCTTGAAGCCTTCCTCAAAGATATCAGGTGTTCTTGCCTTTGTTAAAGCCTCGTCAACAGCTTTTTCAATAGCGTTAGCTGCATCAGCTTCACCGAAGGTATAGCGAAGCATCATTGCAACCGAAAGAATTGTTGCAAGCGGATTTGCTTTTCCCTGACCTGCAATATCGGGAGCAGAGCCGTGAATAGGCTCGTAGAGTCCGAAGGTTCCCTCTGCAAGGGAAGCAGAAGCGAGCATTCCGATTGAGCCGCTTATCATTGAAGCCTCGTCGGAAAGAATGTCGCCGAAAATGTTTGAGGTTACGATTGTATCAAACTGGTTGGGATTGCGAACAAGCTGCATAGCGCAGTTATCAACATACATATATGAAACCGCAACCTCGGGATAATCCTTAGCCGTTTCCTCCATAACTTTTCGCCAGAGTCTTGATGAATCGAGAACATTTGCCTTATCAACGCAGGTTAATCTCTTATCGCGTTTCATTGCATATTCAAACCCTGCAACAACAATTCTCTTGATTTCGGGATAGGTGTAGCGCTCAGTATCATATGCGCCAACAACGCCGTTTTCTTCATATGTTCCCCTGTCGCCGAAATAAATTCCGCCTGTAAGCTCACGAACAATGAGAATATCAAGTCCGTCGCCGATAATTTCTTCTTTAATCGGAGAAGCGCTCTTGAGCGGAGCGAAAATCTTTGCGGGGCGAAGATTTGCAAAAAGTCCTAAATCCTCTCTTATAGCAAGAAGACCTTTCTCAGGACGGTTGCTTCCGGGCTGACTATCCCACTTGGGACCGCCGACAGCTCCGAGAAGAACTGCGTCGCTTTCCTTGCACGCATTGGCTGTTTTATCAGGATAAGGAACTCCTGTTTCATCAATCGCGCAACCGCCGAGGAGCTGATAGTTATAATTAAACTTAAAATCGAACTTTTCACCGGCTTTATTAAGAACCTTTATTGCCTCATCAACAATTTCAGGTCCGATTCCGTCACCTTTTAAAACTGTTATATTAAACTCTTTCATAATTTTTCTCCTTTAGCAGATGTCGAAAATGCCCGGCATTGTGTCGTCACGGTAGGTATCGGGCTGATCACGGTTGATAGCGCAGATAATTCCCTTCATTGAAGCATAGCTGATATTATGGCTGACTCCGATTCCGAAAACATCCTTTCCCTCGGGATTTTTAAGGTGAATATAGCTGATAGCCTTTGAGTCAGAGCCTACTGCAATAGCATGTTCGCTGTAGTCTATAAATTCATAGCCCGTTATTCCAATCTCTCTTATTGCTGTGAAGAATGCTCCGATAGGACCGCTGCCCTCTCCGCTGATGTTCAAAGGCTCGCCGTCCTTATATGTTATAGTTCCTTCAAACTTAACCTTTGAAAGCTCTTCTTCCTCAATCTTTTCTTCATAAACTTTATAGTTACGGAGTCTGTAAGGTCCTGCAACATTTCTGTATTCCTTCTGGAATAAATCGAAAACTTCTGTTGCCGAAAGCTCTTTTCCTTTTTCATCACAGGCTTTTTGAACAACTGCACCAAATTCAGGGTGCATTGCTTTTGGCATTTTAATTCCGTAGTTATTGGCAAGAATATACGCTGTTCCGCCCTTACCTGACTGGGAATTAATACGGATAATCGGCTCATATTCTCTTCCAACATCGGCAGGGTCAATAGGAAGATATGGAACCTCCCACATATCGGTTTTGCTCTCTTCCATATAAATCTTGCCCTTGTTGATAGCATCCTGGTGAGAGCCTGAAAATGCAGTAAATACAAGCTCACCTGCATATGGATGACGGGGTGGAACCTCCATCTTTGTGCAGCGCTCATAAACTTCTCTGATCTTATTAATATCGTGGAAATCGAGTTCGGGATCAACGCCCTGAGTCCACATATTAAGCGCAAGCGTTACAACGTCAACATTACCCGTTCTCTCGCCGTTTCCGAAAAGCGTTCCTTCAACTCTGTCAGCGCCTGCCATAAGCGCAAGCTCGGTTGCAGCAACACCCTCGCCTCTGTCGTTATGAGGATGAAGCGAAATAATCGCAGCCTCCCTGTTCGGAAGATGACGGCAGAAATATTCAATCTGGTCAGCATATCCGTTAGGAGTTGAACATTCAACTGTTGAGGGAAGATTGAGAATAATCGGATTTTCCTTTGTTATATGAAGCGCTTCCATAACCCGGCGGCAGATTTCAACCGCATTATCCATTTCCGTTCCTGTAAAGGATTCGGGTGAATATTCAAAACGGATATTCATATCGGGATTATTCTTCTTTTCCTCTTCGGTCAGCTCATAAATGAGTTTTGCGCCCTTGACGGCAATATCAATAACGCCCTGCATATCGGTTTTGAAAACAACCTTTCTCTGAAGAGTTGAGGTTGAATTATAAAAATGAACGATAACATTCTTTGCGCCCTGAATAGCCTCAAAGGTTTTCTTTATAAGATGGGGTCTTGCCTGAACAAGAACCTGAATTGTTACATCATCGGGGATATAATGTCCGTCAATAAGAGTTCTTAAAATCTCATATTCAGTTTCACTCGCTGATGGGAAGCCAACCTCAATCTCTTTGAAGCCAACATCAATAAGTGTTTGGAAAAACTCAAGTTTTTCCTGAAGATTCATCGGGTCAACAAGGGACTGATTTCCATCCCTCATATCAACCGAGCACCAAACAGGAGCCTTTGTTATAACATTATTTGGCCACTGTCTGTCGGGAATATTGATTGGTTTAAACGGTGTGTACTTTTCATAACCTTTTTTCATAATTTTTCTCCCTTCCGTGTGGGGTTATTAATAAAACAAAGCCCCTACACTATAAAAGTATAGGGGCGTTAAAAACGCGGTACCACCCTATTTCAGCGGCAAAGGTCAGCCGCCCTTTAGCATCAAACAATGCCTCAACCGATAACGCAGTTAAGCGGGTGCGCCTATTAATCTCTGTTCAGCGCATCAACTCCGCAGAGAGCTATACATTAAACACCCTGTATCAGCTTACACCAACCGCTGACTCTCTTAAACTAAAGTGAAAAATCTTTTTCTGCTTCAAAGTCTTTAAATAGGTCAATATTTAATTTACAGTAATTAGTATTATATCAAATAAAATTCTTTTGTCAAGGATAAATAATTAAAATCGGAGCAAAGCGACCCAACACCTCGGAGCTCGGCACTCGCAACTCGGAACTAAAGAACCGAGTATCCATAGCTGTTAGCAATAGCCATAACCGGCATTCCCTGGCGACACATCGGACAGTCGTGAGCCTGATATGCTCTGTATTCAGGAATATCCCTGCTTGAAAAAATAGTATTAACGTGAACTGAGTTAATCTCGTCCTGAGCACTGAAAACGCTTGATATTCCAACAACATTTCCGCCGTAATACTGAACGCTCTCCATAGCGCGTTCAACCGTTTTTCCGCTTGTTATCGCTGATATGAGAATAATTACATTCTTTTCCTTTATCATTCGAACAAGGTTATCGCGAAAAATAAGATTTCCGTTTGCATCATATTCACTTCCTACAACGAAAATCTCCTGCTTTGTATCCATTCTGAACATATTCGGACGCGAAAGCTCATGGGCGAGATATGCTCCGAGCGCCTGGGTTTCATAGAGGCATAAAACCGTATCAACCTGAATGCCGTTTGTATTATAGTATTCTGAAAGCAGCATAGCTGTGTCAACGGCAACGTCGTGGTTATGCTTAACGTCGCTCGTTCCGATATAATAATTTATATGGTTGTTGGCAGAAACAAAATGTCCCTGAACAACATGTATAAAAACATTTTCATATCTGGGGCTTATAAGTTTATATACATTATTCATGAAATCAGCTCCTTTATATAAAATAATTTTACTACATATAATAATGTATTGCAACTATCTTTCCTATAGAAAAAACTCAATCGGTTTTTGTATATATTTAACAAAGGTGTTTGATTTATTTGTCGTTATATGCTATATTAGGTGCTGAATTAACGAGGTATATTTATGAATATAGGTAATGTTGAATTTAATAATATCGCCTTTCTGGCACCGATGGCAGGAATTGCGGACAGAGCGTTTCGCGAACTCTGTCATAATTACGGCGCTGCTTATACCGTAACGGAAATGGTATCATCAAAAGGGCTTACAATGGGAGATAGAAAAAGCAAAGAGCTTTTAACCCTCGGAAACGAACATCCGACAGGCGCTCAGATTTTTGGAGATGACCCCGAAATAATGGCTCAGGCAGCGGTTAAATGCCTTGATTACTCTCCTGAAATAATTGATATAAATATGGGATGCCCCGCCCCGAAAATTGCAATGAACGGCGGTGGCGCAAGCCTTATGAAAAAGCCTGAGCTTGCATATGAAATAACAAAAGCGGTTGCACAGGCGGTAGATATTCCCGTCACCGTAAAAATCCGCTCGGGATGGGATGAAAACAGCATAAACGCAGTTCATATGGCTGAACTCATCGAAAAGGCGGGAGCTTCAGCAATTTCTGTTCACGGGAGAACGAGGCAACAGATGTACAGCGGAAAAGTTGACCTTGACCTGATTTATAATGTTAAAAAAGCTGTTTCAATTCCGGTTATCGGCAACGGAGATATAACCGATGAACAAAGCGCAGCAATTATGCTTGAAAAAACAAACTGCGACGCAATTATGATAGGAAGAGGTGCGCTCGGCAATCCCTGGATTTTTCAGAGAATAAACGCATATCTTAGCGACTGCCGACTGATACCCGAGCCGAGTGTTACTCAGAAAATGGCGGTTATGCTAAGACATATTGAAAAAACCATTGCCTACAAGGGCGAATACACCGCTATGAGAGAAGCCCGCCACCACGCAGCATACTACACAAAGGGGATGAGGGGCGGCGCTGCGCTCAGAAAAGAAATATGTTCGTTTGAACATTTTGAACAGCTTGAAGAAATGGCTGTAAGAATAGTAAAGGAATACGAATAATGCAGTTAAATATTGTTTTAATTGAGCCCGAAATACCTCAGAACACAGGAAATATTGCAAGAACCTGCGCAGCAACGGGCACAAGACTCCACCTTGTTGGTCCTATGGGCTTTCATATAACGGATAAACAGGTTAAAAGAGCTGGTCTTGACTATTGGGACAAACTCGATATAACATATTATGATTCAAGTGCTGAATTCTTTGAAAAGAATAAAGGAGGAGCGTTCTATTATTTCACAACAAAGGCTGAACAGGCGCACTCCGACATTTCATATCCCGACGGTTGCTTCCTCGTTTTCGGAAAAGAAACCAAGGGACTGCCCGAACCGCTTTTAAAAGAAAACCACGATTTCTGCGTTCGCCTTCCAATGAGAGGAATAATAAGAAGTCTTAATCTCTCAAACGCTGTTGCAATCGGAACATATGAGGTTTTAAGGCAGTGGAATTACCCGGAGCTAAGCTCTAAAGGGCAGCTTCACGAATTAAAATGGTGAATTAAGTTGTGGCGTTTAAAGCCTCACGGCTTCCCCTTGAGGGGAAGCTGTCACCGAAGGTGACTGATGAGGTGTCTATATGTTATGATTGCTTTCGACAACTGAGTATAAAAAGACAACACACCTCATCCACCGCAAGCGGTCCCCCTTTTGCTAGCGCAGACGCTCCCCTCTGTCAGCGCGAGCGCTGACATCTCCCCGTTAAGCGGGGAGTACCTCAAGGGGAAGGTGTGAGAAAACAATAATTATCAATTAACAAACAAAACCGAGGCAATGCCTCGGTTTTTGTTATTCAGATAAAAGCATTCTATCATTATCAAGCTCTTCGCCTGAATTTGTTTTGAATTTTTCAAGCAATTCGGATTTATGAAGAGCTTTTTTCTCTTCACCCGAAACATCATAGATGATTTTGCCGTCGTTCATCATAATGAGTCGGTTTCCGATATTGATTGCATCCCTCATATTATGGGTTATCATAATAGTTGTCAAGTTGTTTTCACTAACAATCTGCTGGGTTATATCAAGAACCTTTTTTGCGGTTTTCGGATCGAGCGCCGCAGTATGCTCATCAAGCAGAAGGAGCTTCGGCTTTTTAAGAGTTGCCATAAGAAGTGTTATAGCCTGGCGCTGACCGCCTGAAAGAAGTCCTACTTTTGAAGTTAATCTATCCTCAAGACCGAGGTCAAGATGAGCGAGCATCTGACGGAATTCTTCTTTTTCCTTGCGATGAACACCGGGGCCAAGTCCTCTGTGCTGTCCCCTTCTTGCTGCAAGCGCAAGGTTTTCAATAATCTGCATATCGGCAGCAGTACCCGTCATCGGGTCCTGGAATACTCTTCCGATATATTTTGCTCTGTTATGCTCTGAGAGCTTTGTTACATCATCACCGTCGATAATGATATTTCCGCAGTCAACAGGATAAACACCTGCAACCATATTAAGCATTGTTGACTTTCCTGCTCCGTTACCGCCGATAACGGTTACGAAATCGCCCTCATTGAGAACAAGGTCAACACCGTTCAATGCTTTCTTTTCATTTATTGTTCCGGGGTTAAAGGTTTTGTGAACATCTTTTATTTCAAGCATAGGAGTATTATTGATATCAGCCATTATGCGTTTACCTCCTTCTTGATTTTAACTGTTTTTAAAGCGAGTTTGCCTTTCCAGAACTGAATTCCGAGGAAGAAAGCAACAACGAGTGCAATAAACAGTTTGAGGTCGTTCGGGTTAACTCCTAGACGAAGAACAAGAGTAATAACGATATAATAGATAACGCCGCCGATTGCAACTGCAAGAAGTTTAAACGCAAAATTCTTAAAGATTTTTCCGAAGAGAACCTCTCCTATAATAACAGCTGCAAGTCCGATAACAATTGCACCTCGTCCCATTGAAACGTCTGCATAACCCTGGAACTGGGTGAGCATTGCACCTGAAAGAGCAACGATACCGTTTGAAAGAACAAGACCTATAACCTTATTTCTGTCGGTATTGATTCCGTTTGCTCTTGCCATTGCCTCGTTATTTCCTGTTGCGCGGATTCCAAAACCGATTTCAGTTCCGAAGAACCAATAAAGAATTGCAATAATTGCAACAACAAAGATACTTCCTAAAATAAGTGTTTTCGGTATTTCTCCAAGAGAAAACAGAAGTTTATAGTTTCTTGAGCTGATTGGCTGATTTGCCTTTCCTCCAAGAATTCTCAGGTTAACTGAATACAGTGAAAGCTGGGTTAAAATACCTGCGAGAATTGCGGGTATTCCGAATTTTGTGTGAAAAATTCCTGTTGCAAGTCCTGTAAGGCAGCCAACAGCAAAGGCTAAAGCCATACTCAGATAAACATTCATTCCGTGTGTCATACAGAAAACAAGCATTGCGCCGCCTGTTCCCATCGATCCATCAACAGTAAGATCGGCAACGTCAAGCACTCTGAAAGTAATGTACACACCGATTGCCATTATACCGTAGATAATACCCTGGGCAACGGCACCCGGCAGTGCAGCTAAAAATCCGCTCATAAATATTCTCCTTATGAAAAATTATCCAAAATTGTTAAATTGCTAAATTCAATAATATATAGAATAGCAAAAATAAACCTTAAGGTCAAGAATTTTTTAAAACACAAAATATAAAGCCGCCCTTTCAGGCGGCTCCGATAATTAATGAAAAATTACTTAATTTCCTCGTAATTGTCAGGTATAGTGATTCCGAGTGCCTTTGCTCTCTCGGGAACAAACTTAAAGATAACGTCTTCCTTAGTAGGAATCTTAATATCCATTTCAGCAGGATTCTTGCCCTCTTCAAGAATTTCGTAAGCCATAAGACCTGCGTTGTAGCCGATTGAATCATAGCTGATTGAAAGTGTTGCAAATCCGCAGCCCTTACAAATGCCTTCTTCCCCTGCGATTACCGGAATATTAGCCTTTGTTACGATTGGCTCAATTGTTCCTGTTGCCTGCGCCATTGTGTTATCAGTAGGAATATAAAGAGCATCGCTGTCGTCGCAAGCTGTCTGAACTACTGCTGCGATATCATTTGTTTCAGATGCTGTAAATTCTTTTGCTTCAAATCCAAGCTTTTTAAGTTCTTCTTTAATAACTTCAGCCTGATAAACTGAATTAGCCTCTGCTGAACAATAAACAATACCGATTTTCTTTGCGTTAGGTGTTAATTCCTTAAACATTGCTGCCTGCTCTGAAAGAGGAGCAAGGTCTGAAGTACCTGTTACATTGATTCCTGTTGCGCCTGTCCATTTGTCAGCAGGAATGTCGAGAGCTGTTGCAAAATCTGTTACAGCAGTTGCAACAATCGGAATATCAGCAGTTGACTGAGAAGCCGCCTGAAGAACAGGAGTCGGGTTAGCGAGAATAAGATCAACGCCGTCTGCTACAAATCCGTTTGTTATTGTTGCGCAGGTTGGAATATCGCCTGCTGCATCTTTTTCAACAAATTTAACTTTGTCGCCGAGTTTTTCTGTGAGCGCTCTTTTGAAACCCGCTGTTGCCGCATCAAGAGCTTCGTGCTGTACGAGCTGTGCAATACCTACTGTATAGGTTTTTGCCTCTGCGTTTGCCGCAGTTGTTGTGTTGTCGTTTGTTTTTGCTGAGCATCCTGCAAATGCGCCGCCTACCATAACAATTGCAAGTGAGGTTGCCAGAATTCTTTTAACTATTTTGTTCATAGCTAATCTCCTTTTTTGTTTTTTTATTGCAATGAACAGTTTAGCACATAAAAGCGCTAAAGTCAACAAAAAATATTTTTTATTGTTTTTTATGCCATACGATAGGTTTTATCCTGCTGTCATTTTTGCTTGACAAATACAAGATATAGGTGTAATATATAACCGAATTTCTAAATAAGGAATTAATAAAATTGCATTAAACTGTACCTTTTCTGATGAAATTTGAATTTAATTGTAAAAAAATCTAAACAGAAGGAGGTGCTATTGATATGACAGGTTATTTTATAGTCGGCATTGTTTGTGCAGTGGTTTTCGGCTTTCTCGGCGCGGTAATTTCAGCCGTTATTAAGGATAAAAAAGCTCTTAATGATAAGAATTCGGCGGCACAGGAAGCAACCAGAATCATAAATAATGCATTATCTGAGGCTGAGGCAACAAAAAAAGCCCAGTTAATTGAAGCAAAAGATGAAATTCATAAACTTCGTACTGACGCAGATAAAGAAATCCGCGAAAGAAGAAACGAAGTTCAAAGACAGGAAAAAAGACTTAATCAGCGCGAGGAATACCTCGATAAAAGAGCTGATTCGCTTGAATCAAAAAGCGAGCATTTAAGCGAAAGACTTAAAGAAGTTGACGAAAAATTACTTGAAATCGATGGCATCAAGAAAAGCCAGTTTGACATTCTTGAAAGAATCTCAGGACTCTCTCAGGAAGATGCTAAAAAACAGCTTATGCAGTCACTGGAATCCGAGCTTGATATTGAAAAGAGCAAACGCATTCTTGAATATGAGCAAATGATTAGAGACCAGAGCGATCTTTTAGCAAGAGAGGTTATCAGCACTGCTATTCAGCGCTGTGCTGCAGACCATACAGCAGAAACAACCGTTTCCGTTGTTCCCCTTCCCAACGACGATATGAAGGGAAGAATTATCGGAAGAGAAGGAAGAAATATCCGCTCTATCGAACAAATTACGGGCGTTGAACTCATTATCGACGATACTCCCGAAGCTATCACTGTAAGCTCATTCGACCCGGTAAGAAGAGAAATTGCAAGACTCACACTTGAAAAGCTCATTCAGGACGGAAGAATTCATCCGACCAGAATTGAAGAGATGTATGAAAAATCAAAGCGTGAGGTTGAGGCAATCATTAAATCAGAGGGTGAAAAAGCCGTTATCAGTGCAAACTGCGGCTCAATTCATCCTGAGCTTGTTAAACTTCTCGGTAAACTTAAATACAGAACCTCATACGGTCAGAGTGTTCTTAAACACTCTCTTGAGGTTTCATATATTGCAGGTCTTATGGCTGCCGAGCTCGGCGTAGATGAAAAGACCGCAAGACGTGCAGGACTTCTTCACGATATCGGTAAGGCTCTCGACCACGAGATGGAGGGAAGCCATATCTCTCTCGGCGTTGAATACGCAAGAAAGTATAAAGAAAACGAAAACATTGTTCACGCAATTCAGGCTCACCACGGTGATGTTGAATGTAAAACAATTGTTGCCGCTCTTGTTCAGGCTGCCGATGCAGTTTCCGCTGCAAGACCCGGTGCAAGAAGAGAAAATGTTGAAAACTATATCAAGCGACTTCAGCAGCTTGAAGAGATTTCAACAAGCTTCAAGGGCGTTGAAAAGGCTTATGCAATCCAGGCAGGACGTGAAGTTCGTGTTATGGTTAAGCCCGAGGTTATCAGCGACCAGAAGATGCCTCTCATTGCAAGAGAAATCGTTAAAAAGATTGAGGAAGAGATGGAATATCCCGGACAGATTATGGTTAACATCATCCGCGAAAGCCGTACTTCCGAAATTGCAAAATAACTGAATAATGATAAAAAGAGGATGTTTCACCCAAAGACTTGTGTCTTGTGTGTTACATCCTTTTGTTTATGTAATACTACACTAGTATATTTTCCATATTTTTTATATATAATTAATTTATATTTAATTGACAATATAAACTGTTGTTGATATAATGTATTCTATATCATAATGTGATAATGGAGGTCAACAATGGAAGAAAATAAAGAACTCGACATTGATTTAGGCAGAATCATTTATATGATGCGAAGCAAAATAATTTTTATTCTGCTTATAACTATTTTCGGCGGTATCGCAGCAGGTGCGATAACTCACTTTTTTATTCCGCCAACATATTCGGCAACAGCAAAATTCTATGTTCAGAACTCAGCGGATACTGTTTCAACAAGCTCTTCTATCAATCCTTCAGAGCTTGATGCAGCGGAAAAGCTCGTTAATTTCTGTATCTATGTTATTAAAGCCGATACAGTTATGGACAAGGTTGCAAAAGAAATCGGTGAAAACTCATCAAATAATCTCAGAGAGATGATTTCAGCAACCCCTGTTGAAAACACTATGGCTTTTCAGGTAACGGTTAAAAGCAACGATAGAAATCTTTCTGCGAAGGTTGCAAATGCCATAGCGAAAATTGCTCCCGAAGAGATAGTGAGAATAGTTAACGGCGGTGGCGTTTCGGTTATTGATTATGCAAAGGTTCCAAAATCACCCTCTGCGCCAAATCTTAAGAAAAACACTCTTATTGGAGCGCTTGCAGGTTTTATTGTTTCATTTGCAGCATTCTTCCTAATTGAAGTATTCGATACAACTGTTACAAATACCAAAGACCTTGAAAGAGTATTTGATATTCCGATTCTCGGAACTGTTCCTCAGCTTGTCGGTGCTGATGAGAGTGCGCAAAACCTCCCGACAGACGATAACAAAGCTCTTAATATATCGGATACAACTGTAAAGCCAAGCAGCACAGTGCTTGAAAACATACAATCTATGAAAGGAGATGCAAAGAATGAAACCGTTAAGTAAGAAAAAAAGATTGCAGGAAAAAAACGTCTTCAGTAAATCAGACCCGAAAAAGATTCTTTGTTCATCATCTTCTTTCAACGTTAAAGAAGCATATAACTCAATCAGAACAAATCTTCTGTTTATTCAGCAGGGAGAAAAATGTCCTGTTTTCGTTGTAACAAGCCCGACTGCCAATAACGGAAAAACAATTAATACAATAAATTTAGCAGTCAGCTTTGCACAGATGGGAAAGAAAACCCTTCTCATTGACTCGGATATGAGAAATCCGACTATGCACAGAATGTTTTCTATCCCCGTAAAAAACGGTCTCTCTGAAATTCTTGCAGGAATGACTGATAATATCTCCGTTTCAAAAACAGGAATAGAAAATCTTTCAGTATTGACTGCGGGAAAGATTCCTCCGAACCCTGCAGAACTTCTCTCTTCAAACAGAATGGACAAGCTCCTTGATTTCGTAAGAGAGCATTATGACTGTGTATTCATTGATACTCCTCCGATTAATATCGTAACCGACTCAACCCTTTTTGCTCAAAAGGTTACGGGCTACATTTTAATAGTTAAGGCTGATACAACCAATATCACCGATGTTAAAACAACCGTTTCAAATCTTGAGCAAATTGAGGCTAACATTCTCGGTTTCGTTCTTAATGATATCAATTCTGATAAGAAAAAGTATTATTCTTATTACAGAAAATATAACTATAATTACAAATACAGTTACGGCTACAAAAAATAATCAGGCTGAGAAATGCAAAGCAGTTTTCAGCCTTCATAGGTGATTTAATGAACAAACGCGCTAAAATTCAGTTTTGGTTTGAATTCTCAACTGATTTAATATGCCTTGTTTTTGCCAGTTTAATTTCATATCTGTTCTTCAGAAATGTTGTTGTTAAAATATTTTATTATCCTGTCTCGGAATGGACAAGATATTTTGCCGCTCTGTTTGCTGCATTTGCAGTAACAGCAGGAGGCTTTTACAGCAAAATTGATATCCACAAAAGAAACAGATGGACTGAGCTGACTTCGGTCATCAAAAACGGCATTCTTACATATCTTGTTTTTTCAGCCTTCATTCTTTTAATCAAAAGTCCGATAATCGAGTCGCGCTATATGCTTTTTTCCTCGCTGATTCTTTTTATTGGCTTCTCAACAGTCGCAAGATACATTCTTAAAAGATACCTGACAAGACAGTTTACAAAAAGCAGGATTGCTTCCCTCGTCGGAGTTATAACAACAAGCGATATTGCAGAGGATTTTGTAAAAGGTATTGATGATGACTGGTCTATGAGAGTTTCGGGAATAGTTCTTCTTGATGACTTCTGTGAAAACGGAGTATTCAGTTTTCACAGCAAGCTCACTGAAGAAAACTCATCTTCGCCCAGCTCATCTTCATCTGTAAAAACAGCAGCATCCCTTAAAAGAGAAATCTGCGATATCCCCGTTATTTCAACTGATGAAAACTTTATGGATTGGTTTCGCTCCGCTCCGCTTGATGAAGTTTTTATCAATGTTAACTATCAGAATGCCATGGAGGTTCATCCAATAGTTGAAGAGCTTGAGGATATGGGAATAACCGTTCATCTCAATATTCCTTCACTTGAAGAAATGCTTGATGAGAGCAAATTTAACAATATCAACTGTAAAACCTATGCAGGTTATCCAATGGCTACCTTTTCTGCTGCATCAACGTATGACAGCAAATGGCTCATAGTCAAAAGAATGTTTGACATCGTTCTTTCGGTAATCGGTTGCATTCTTTCAGCGCCGATTATTGCCATAACTGCAATTCCTCTTTTAAGGGAATCAAAAGGACCTCTTTTCTTTAAGCAGCTCAGAGTTGGAAAAAACGGAAGACTGTTTTATATCTATAAGCTTCGCTCAATGTATGAAGACGCTGAGGAGCGCAAGGCGGAGCTGATGGAAGAAAACAAAATGGACGGTCTAATGTTCAAAATGGACGATGACCCGAGAGTTACAAAGGTTGGCAGATTTATAAGAAAATACAGCATTGATGAACTTCCTCAGTTTTTCAACGTTCTCAAAGGCGATATGAGCATAATCGGGACAAGACCTCCGACCGTTGAAGAATTTGAGCATTACGAAAGCCGACATAAAAGAAGGCTTTCAATGCGCCCTGGAATATCAGGCATGTGGCAGGTCAGCGGAAGATCTGATATTCAGAACTTTGAAGAGGTTGTTGAGCTAGACTGCAAATACATTGACGAATGGTCGCCAATGCTTGATATTAAAATTTTCTTTAAAACTATAGTTGTTGTTTTAACGCATAAAGGCGCGGAGTAAAGAATGAAAATAGCAATGATAGGCCACAAAAGAATACCTTCCCGCGAGGGCGGAATAGAAATCGTTGTCGGCGAGCTCTCGTCAAGGATGGTTAATCTCGGCAACACCGTTGTGGCATATAACAGAAAAAGCAAACACATAGCAGGGAAAGAATTCGAAAAGCTAAATAGCTGGGAGGGCGTTGAAATCAAATGGGTTCCGACGCCGAACTCCTCTAAACTGAATGCAATAGTTTATAGTTTTTTTGCAACCTTTAACGCCTTATTCAGAAAATTTGACGTTATTCATTTTCACGCAGAAGGTCCTTCATCAATGGTACTTCTCGCAAAGCTTTTCAGAAAAAGATGTATTGTAACAATCCACGGGCTTGACTGGCAGCGCTCGAAATGGGGCGGCTTTGCAACAAAGTATCTGAAGTTCGGTGAGAAAACTGCTGCAAAACACGCTGATGAAGTTATAGTTTTATCAAAAAATGTTCAGCAATATTTTCTTGATACATACGGCAGAGAAACAGTGTTTATTCCCAACGGAATTTCAAAGCCGGAAATCAAAGCTCCGAATATCATAAAAGAAAAATTCAATCTTGATAAAGACGATTACTTCCTTTTTCTCGGAAGACTTGTTCCCGAAAAAAAGGTTGATATGTTAATTGAAGCCTTTAAGGAAATAAAAACCGATAAAAAGCTTGTAATTGCAGGAGGCGCAAGCCATACAAATGATTATGAAACCGAGCTTCACGAGCTTGCAAAAGGGAATGACAGCATCATATTCACAGGATTTGTTGAAGGCGATGAACTCGATGAGCTGTTTTCAAACGCTTATGTTTATTGTCTGCCCAGCGACCTTGAGGGTATGCCGATAAGTCTGCTTGAAGCGATGAGCTACTGCAACTGCTGTTTAACAAGCGACATCCCTGAATGCACAGAGGTTTTAGACGAATTTGGAGTGAGTTTTAAAAAATCGGATAAAGAAGACCTGAAATCAAGGCTTGAGGAATTATCCTCTGATAGCAACCTGGTTCAAAAATATAAAGACTCAGCGCAGAACTACATTTTAGAAAAATATAACTGGGAAGAGGTTTGCGACAGAACCCTTGCCCTTTATCAGAAGTGAGAGATAGTAAATGAAAATCCTTATCGTTAATAAGTTCCTCCATCCAAACGGAGGTTCGGAAACATATATATTCGGTCTTGGAGATTATTTGAAATCCATCGGTCACGAGGTTCAGTACTTTGGTATGGAACACGAAGGCAGGTGCGTTTCGAATAATTTAGAGTTATACACAAGTAATATGGATTTTCACGGCTCAAGCAAGCTCAAACAGCTGGCCTATCCTGTTAAGACTATATATTCAACTGAAGCAAAAAGAAAAATGACAGCTGTTCTCAATGACTTTCAGCCCGACATTGTTCACATAAATAATTTTAACTATCAGCTCACTCCCAGCATTATATATGCCGCAAATAACTACAGAAAAAAACATAATCCCAAGTTGAAAATTATTTTCACGGCACATGATTATCAGCTTCTTTGTCCCAATCATATGTTTTTTGACAAAGATAGCAATGTATGTGAAAAATGCCTTGGCGGAAACTTTATAGAATGCACTAAGAATTCCTGCATTCATTCATCAAAGGCAAAGAGCGTTATCGGAACTGCCGAAGCAACGCTTTATAAAAAGCTCGGCACTTATAAATACATTGATAAAATAATCTGCTGCAGCGAGTTTTTAAAAGAAAAGATGGATACAAATCCCCTTTTCAGAGATAAAACCGTTGCAATGCATAATTTTATGAGCCCGATAGAAATACCCGAATGCGAAAAAGAGGACTATGTTATTTATTTTGGGCGTTTAAGCAAGGAAAAGGGAGTTGATATTCTTTTAGAAGCAATGGATATCAATTTCATCTGCGCAGGAGTCGGTGAGCTTGAAGAAGAGCTTGACTCGGCAGATAATATTAAAACAATCGGTTTTAAATCAGGTAAGGAGCTTAACGAACTTATTGCTAAGGCAAAATGCTCTGTTTATCCGAGCATATGGTATGAAAATTGCCCGTTTTCGGTTATGGAGAGCATTATGCTCGGCACACCCGTTATCGGCGCCGACATAGGCGGTATCCCTGAGCTTATTGAAAACGGAAAAACAGGTTTGCTCTTTAAGCCTTCAGACAGTAAGGATTTCGTTGAAAAAATCAAAGAGATAACAGAAAATCCAAAGTTCGCTCAGGACATGCATAAAAACTGCCTGAATAAAAAATTCGCAACAGTTGAAGAATACTGCGATGAGCTTATGAAGATATACGTCGAATAAATAAAAACAGATAAAGAGGTAAAAATGAGCAAAGCAAGAGAAAGACTGATCTGGATTGACAATGTTAAAGTTGTTGCATGCGCTTTAGTTGTTTTGGGTCATATGTTTCAAGGTTTGATTCAAGCAAAAATATTGCCCGAAGGAAATGCTTTCCACTTTTTTATTGAAACAGTTTATTTCTTTCATGTTCGTCTGTTTTTCATATGCAGCGGATATCTTTATCAGCGCTATTCAAAGGTTCAAAACTTTTCCGAATGGAAAAATAATATCCTGAAGAAACTAATTGATTTAGGCATTCCTTATTTCACCTTTGCAACAGCAACATGGGTTTTGAAATTTGCCTTCTCATCTTTTGTAAACAATGAAGCAGACGGACTGTTTTATTCCCTGTTTATTAATCCGATTGCACCGTATTGGTATTTATTCTGCCTGTTTTTTATGCTTCTTTTTACTCCTACTTTTTCAAAAAGAACAACAAAAACAGTTTTTCTTATCCTTGCTCTTGTATTTAAAGCTATAATTATCTGCTTGCAGACTTCTATACCGTATAACATCAATCAATTATTTACCAACTATATATGGCTCATACTCGGAATGCTCATTTCAGAACTTGATTTAAACAAGGTGTTCAGAAAACAAAGCACGCCATTCGTATGCGTTGCCATATTTGTCGTGTTTATACTCGGTAGCCTATTGGTTTTCAAAACAGATATGAACAACATTGTTTATAATTTCGCTGCTTTCTTGCTCGGAATAATTGCCTGCACAGCTGTTATTGGTTTTATCGGCGGCATTTATTCCAAAAAAAATCAGGGAAAAATATTCGGTTTTTTGACAAAATATACTTTGCCGATTTATCTTATGCATACAATTTTTGCAGCTTCGCTGAGAGCGTTATTGTTGAAGCTCTCTGTAACAAATCCTGCAATACATATAATCTCGGGATTAATAATCAGTTTTGCAGGTCCGATTATTGCTGCTTTAATTATGAATAAAACAAAATATCTTGAATTCTTTATTTATCCTCGAAAAACAATTAAAAGGATAAAAGAAGGGAAAACAATTTATGAAAAAGCTTAACGGAACAGTTATTGTTACATATCGATGCAACGCAAGATGCACAATGTGTAACAGGTACAAAGCCCCGTCAACCCCCGAAGAAGAAATCTCAATTGAAACAATAAAAAAGCTGCCCGAAATGTATTTCACAAACATAACGGGCGGTGAGCCTTTTATCAGAGAAGATATTAAGGATATTGTTCGCGAGCTCAACAAAAAGAGCGACAGAATTGTTATTTCAACAAACGGCTTCTTCACAGACAAAATAATTGATTTGTGCAAAGAATTTCCTAATGTTGGAATACGCATTTCAATTGAAGGTCTTGAGGAAACAAACAATTCAATAAGAGGTCTTGAGGATGGCTTTAATAAGGGATATAACACTCTTAAAAAGCTTGTTGAAATGAAGCATCCCGATGTTGGTTTCGGTATGACCGTTCAGGATGCAAATGCAAAAGATCTTGTTCCTCTTTATAAGCTCAGTGATGAAATGGATATGGAATTTGCAACAGCATCTCTTCATAATTCCTTCTATTTCGTTGAATCAAAAAATATCATCCACGACAGAGAGATGGTTGCAAAAAACTTTGAGGAGCTTATCAACGAGCTTCTTAAATCAAATTCTCCAAAAAAATGGTTCAGAGCATATTTCAACCACGGACTTATTAACTATATATATTCCCAGCCACGTCTTCTTCCCTGCGACATGGCTTTTGACACCTTTTTCATTGACCCATACGGCGATGTTATGCCCTGCAACGGAACAAAGGAAAAAGAGGTTATGGGCAACCTCAATAATCAAAGCTGGGACGAGCTATGGAACAGTGAGCAGGCTGATAAAGTCAGAGAGAAAGTTCGCAGCTGCGACCGTCAGTGCTGGATGATAGGTTCAGTTTCCCCTGCTATGCACAAATATATCTGGATTCCCGGTGCTTGGGTTATTAAACATAAGTTTTTAAGATACTTCAAGGATAAGAAGTATTCAATGTTTGAAAACAAAATCTGCCGCGATTTAAGAGACGGCAAGGTTACTAAAGAAGAGCTCGACAAACTCTCAACCTGCGATTTAAACGCAGTAACAAACGACGGACTTTCCAAAACATCAAGAGCAGCAAAAACAAATTCCGAAGAGTATTAATTATGAACATTCTTTATATCGCATATTCGTGCGACCCTTATTGCGGAAGCGAAGATAAAATCGGTTGGAATATTCCTCTTGAAGCATCAAAAACGCATCAGGTTTTTGTTTTAACCAAGGAAGAACACAGGCAGAACATAACAAAATACTGTTCTGAAAACAAAATCGAAAACCTTTCGTTCTTCTTTATTGATATAAACGGCTTATACAAAAAAGTTTTCAAACCTCCGTTTTATTCAGGCAGACTCAATATCTGGCACAAAAAGGCTTTTTCAACTGCCAAAAAAATCTGTTTGGATAACAATATAAGCATTATCCATCAGATTGCTCCTATTGAATTTCGAAGCATAGGAAAATACTATAAAATTCCAAACACAAAATTTATTTGCGGACCGATTGCAGGTTCTCAGGATGTTCCTAAAGCTCTGTTTAACTATTTGGGAAAAGAAAAGCCGATTGAAAGAATCAGAATGATAATAAATCGTTTCTACAGATTTAAACTCAGGCTTTCGGGCATTTTAAATAAATGTGATTGCGTTTTATATGCAAACAACGAAACAAAAGATTTTCTTGAGCCATCTTCAAATCGAATTGTTATCCCCGACACAGCTCTGAAAAGCAACGAGCTCTCCCCCGCTACTGAAAGCCCGATTAAAAAAGATGAATTTATATTTCTTACCGCTTCAAGACTAACGGCAACAAAAGGACTGGGGCTTTTGTTTGATTCAATGAAACAGCTTCCGGAATCGCCGGGCTACAAGCTGAGAATTGTTGGCGAAGGACCCCTTGAAAATGAAATCAAGTCGCTTTTTGCAAGCGATGATAAGGTTATAAAGCATACTCAGTTTCTTGGCAAACTTCCTTTTTCTGAAATGAACAGTCAATATCAGAGGGCGGATGCTTTTGTTTTTCCGTCTTTCAGAGAGGCAAGCGGTTCGGTTATCCTTGAAGCAATGGCAAACGGCATTCCCGTTATTACGGAAAACCGCTGCGGAGGAGCTGTTATATGTTCGGATGAATGTGCCTATCTTTATAACAGTGCAAATACCAAAGATGAATATATAGATAATCTTTCTTCTGTAATGCTTCAATGCGTCAATAATCAAGATGAGGTTAGAAAAAAAGGCGAAACGGCAAGAAAGATAGCTGAAAAATTTACTTTTGAAGAAAGAATAAAAACATATACAAAAATATATGAGGAATTGTAAAATAGATTTTGTTTTTCTCTTCAAGCAAAGATTAAAAGGAATGTAAATAAACGATGGATGAAATAATAACAATTATCGTTCCGGTTTACAATGTTGAAAAATATCTTGAGAGATGCACCCAAAGCCTTGTTAACCAAACATATCAGAATATTGAAATAATACTTGTTGACGATTGCTCAACAGACTCTTCGCCCGAAATCTGCGACAGACTTGCCCAAACTGATAATCGAATTAAGGTTATTCATAAAGAAAAAAATGAAGGGCTTGGCTTCGCAAGAAACACAGGAATTGAAAACGCAAGCGGAGATTATATTCTTTTTATCGATTCGGATGATTACTTTGATTTAAACACCTGTGAAATTACAAAAGCAAAACTTGAAGAAAGCGGAGCTGATATATGTTGTTTTTTTAATGTTGACGTATATAAAGATTTGCAAATTAAAAAGAACTGCATAGAAATAGGAATTGTTTACGAAAATTCAGATATTATAAGCAGCTTTTTATCAAAATGCCTTGCTTCAGATGAAACTGAAAATGACATTGAGTTTGGAATATCCGCTTGCATGGCATTATATAAAGCATCTCTTTTTAACAACAAATCCCTTCGTTTTGTTTCAGAAAGAGAATTTGTTAACGAGGATTTGATTTTCAGAATTGAACTTTGCAAATATATCAATAAAGCTGTTGTTATTCCCGATAATCTATATTACTATTTCCACAATTCGGGAACGTTGACAACAAGCTATAAGAAAAATAGATTTGAGGAGTCTTGCAAAATTTTCAACAAGGTTAATGAAATGATTGCCCCTTGGAACTGCGAAGAGTTAAGCAAAAGAAACATACGTTATTTTATGCTTAACACAATGGTTTCGGTTAAGAAAGAGGTTGAAGCCTTCGGACTTTCCTCAATACCGACTATTAAAAAAATCTGCAAAAACGAAATACTCTGCAGCGCATTGAAACAGTATCCGATTTCAAAAATGATTCCTTCATACAGATTGTTTTTTAAAGGATTAAAATCAAAAAATGCATTTTTTGTATATTTGTTGGTTAAGGGTAGCCTTCTGACCAATAAAAATACAATATCATAAGGAACTACTATGGTTATTAAACAAAAAAACTTAGTTGAATTTCAGATATACTATCTTATGGTTGTTGAAATGCTGATAGACCTTTTGCATTTCCCCGATATCATTCGATATATTCTTGATGTTAACGCTATCGCCCTCATACTTATGGGGCTTCCGAAAATCAAGAATATCGTTAACGATAAGGTTTTCAAAAAATATAACACTTATGTTTTTGCATTTATGTTCATTATTATAGCTTTTTCTTTTATCAGGCGAACTCCTGCAGGGCAAATAGTCTGGGCTGCAAGAAACAACTACTTAAATATAATCTTTCTTTTTGTCTGCGCCTATACGTTAAAGCAAAAGGATATTTACAGAATTCTTGATAACGTTGAAAAGCTGCAGATACTGAATGTTATCTGCGTTATATATGAATATTTCATCCTACATAAATATGGCGACAACGTTGGAGGTATGTTTGGAACAGCGTCAGGATGTAACGGATATCTGAATATTTATATTGCATTTATTACCGCATATGTTTTTACAAAATATTCAAACAAGAAAACTTCTATTTTGAATGTTCTCTGGATTTCGCTAAGTTCAATGGTTATTGCTGTTTCTGCCGAGCTTAAATTCTATTTCTTTGAGTTAATTGTTATTCTTATTCTGTCGATAACCCTTTCACGACTGAGTGCAAAAAACGGATTGCTAATTGTTGCGGGAATTATTGCTGTCTATATCGGTTTCCAGGTTTTAACAACCTTATTCCCCGAATCTGCGTCGCTTCTTATGGATGTTGACGAGTTGAACTCATATGCTTCAACCTCATACGGTGACAAGCTTATTTCAAGAGCAACGCCGTTTTCACAGGTAAACGATTATTTCTTTAAAGGAAATATATTCTATATTCTATTCGGCTACGGCTTCGGCGCATGTGAGGATTCCGTTACATTCAAATGGGCAAACAGCGATTTTGCAACTGTTTACGGTCATTTGAAATACAGAAATCTCTCAACCTCAATGAACTTCCTTGAAACGGGCGCAATCGGGTTGATTGCATTTGTTGCAATATTCGTTATTCTGTTCCAGATTACGCAAAAGCAAAAGCAGAAAATGCCTGAGCACAGGCATATGCTTGCTTTCAATCAAACAGCAGCTGCTCTTACAATTCTTAATATCTGGTATAACGCATCTATCAGAAGACCTATCGGATTTTTCATTTTCTTCTGTCTTTCAACCGTTATAGTTTTATCAAGGGAAAAGCAGCAGCAAGAACGCCTTGAAATAGAAAATCAGGAAAAGCCTCCTGAAACTCCTAAAAAAAGCTACTTTAAGAACAAAAACAAAAGAGTCTGGAGTTAATATGATACCAAAGATTATTCACTACTGCTGGTTTGGCGGCAATCCTCTTCCCGATTCGGTTTTAAAATGTATTGAATCCTGGAAAAAACACTGTCCCGGTTATGAAATCAAGCAGTGGAATGAAGAAAACTACGATTATAAAAAGAACGCTTTCACCCTTGAGGCATATGAAGCAAAAAAATGGGCGTTTGTAAGTGACTTCGCAAGGCTCGATATAATTTATAACAATGGCGGGATATATCTCGATACCGATGTTGAACTTTTAAAAAGCCTTGATGAGCTTCTTGATAAAAAATGTTTTCTCGCCATAGAACAGCCCTCGCATCTTATTGCAACGGGACTCGGCTTCGGCGCTGAAAAAGGAAATCCATGTATAAAAGAAATGCTCGATGAATACAATGGCGCTCATTTTAAACTTGCCGAGGGCATTTACGATACAACTATTCCCTGCCCGACAAGAAACACAGCCCCGTTTTATAAATACGGCTTTAATCTTGAAATTGATAAGCCCGTTAATCTTGGCGGAGCAATGGTTTATCCGCCTGAATACTTCTGTCCGTTTGAAAGAAAAATCAACGAGCTTAAAATAACCGAAAACACTTTTTCAATTCATCATTATGATTCAAGCTGGATTTCAGAAGAAGAAAAAGAGATAACCAAAAAAATAAAAGAATACGAAAAATCGCATTCCGTTATTAAAACAAAGATATATAAAAACCAACTTGAAAGCAAGGCCAAATACGGTAACAGTAATCCTCTTAACATGATAAAAATGCTTGCTTTCAAAATCAGAAAAAAGTTTATCTTAAAGTAAGGTTTGTCAGATGGATAATGTTATATTTATAATATCTAAAGACGCTCTGTCAAAAGAAGCTCTTCCAACATACAAGAATAAATACTGGAAAACGCCGAACATTGATGAGCTCGCAAAAAAAGGTACTGTTTTCACGAAATACTATGCTGCTGCAGGTTCAACCTGGATGGCAATGAGCGCAATGATGGCTCAGCGTTATACATATCAGTTTGAAAACCGAAAAACATATACTCTGGTTCCTCAGGGAGAATATCCAAGCATATTTGACCGTCTTCACAGCGAAGGCTTCGAATGCCATGTTATCTGGAACTGGGACTGGCATAGGGATGCAGATATGTTTTCGGGAGAATTTGCATCAAACGGAAAAACGATTTTCCACGATCTGGATGTTGCTCAGCCCTGCGGAAGCCACCGAAAAAATTATCGCGAAGAGATTCAGAGAAACGATGAGCTTTTAAAGGATTCTCTCGAAAAAATCTATAGTGAAATTGACTCTATTGACTACACAAAAAAGCAATTCGTTTTTATGCATCTTCCGCATGTTATTCTCGGAAGACGATGCTATATGGACGATATTGATGTTCATGACGAAATAGTTGGTCATGTAAGAAAACTCGTTGGTGACGATAGTATTTATGTCACCTCCGACCACGGACATATGAATCTGCATAAGGGCATAACAGGATACGGCTTTGATCTTTATGAGCCAATCATCAATATTCCGCTTATCACTCCGAGAATAAATAATCTTCAGACCTGCGATGCTCTACTCAGTGAAATCAATCTTTGGGATATTGTTTTCGATAAAAAAATACCTGAGAATGATTATGTTCTGTGTGACACGGCATATTATGCTCAACCACAGAGAAAGCTTGCTGTTATAACCAATAAATATAAATATGTTTTTACAAAGGAGAACCATCAGGAAGCGCTTTATGACCTTGAATGGGATCCTGATGAGAATTTCAATATTCTTGAGAAATATATGTTTGATAAAGAAAGAGGCAGCTGGGTAACAATTAATGAATTATACTTTTATCCCTATAATGAACAGGCTTTTGAAGAGGCTGAAAAGCTCAGAAAGATAAAAAACGATATCTGGAGAGAGCCTGAATTTATCGAAGGCTTGCTAATTAAGCTGAGAAGAAAGACTTCACTATTTTTAAAGAAACTTCAACTCAAATAGGACGCAATAAATGAAATCACTCAAAAAAAATGCAATATTCAATGTAATTTATGATGCTTTTAATTTCATATTTCCTCTGATAACATCAATGTATGTTGCAAGAGTTATCTTGCCCGAAGGTGTTGGAGCAGTTTCATATGCACAGAATATTTCTTCTTATTTTGTAACCTTTTCGGCTTTGGGCTTGCCCACATACGGAATCAGGGAAATTGCAAAGGTTCAGAATGAAAAATCAAGCTTAAACAAAACATTCACCGAATTATTCTTAATAAACGCAGCAACAACAACTATTGCTCTAATTGGATATATCGTTTTAGTAATAAGTCCGCTCGGAAATAATTTTGATAAAAGACTTATGCTTTGCTTCGGTGTTTCCGTTTTGTTTAACTATATAAACATCGACTGGTTTTACAAGGGAAAAGAAGAATACGCATATATAACAATCCGAAGCGTTGTTATAAAAATAATTTCTCTTGTTCTTGTTTTATTATTTGTTAAAACCAAGGAAGATTATATTAAATACGCCGTTATAATAGTTATTGCGCTTGGCGGAAACTATGTTTTCAACATTATTCATGTGTTTAAACTTGCAAGATTCACTTTTAAGAATCTTGAATTTAAAAAGCACCTGACTCCCCTCATCGTTTTAGCGCTGAGCCTTTTCCTTTCATCTGTATATAGCAAACTTGATATAACAATGCTCGGTTCAATGTCAACAAAAACCGCAGCAGGGCTTTATACCAACGCTCACAAAATCATTGAAATGATTATAACCGCATGCACATCTATTTCAGCTGTTTTTCTTCCACGGCTGAGCTATTACTATAAACACGATCGTGAAAAATTCACTCAGCTGATTGATTCAGGCATAAAAATTCTTTCCTTTATCTCAATTCCTGCTGCAGTCGATTTATTTGTTCTCGCACCTCAGGCAATTGAGCTTTTATACGGCAAGGAATTTATTCCCAGCGCTTCAACAGTTCGAATTCTTTCAGTTTTAATTATTGTTAAAAGCTTTGGAAATCTTCTTTGCTATCAGCTTGTTATCTGCACGGGAAATGAAAAGAAAAGACTTCCCGCGTATGCTCTTGCCAATGTTGCTAACATTATCCTAAACGCTTTGTTAATACCTTCACTTGCAAACGACGGTGCTGCTATTGCGTCCGTTGTAAGCGAAATTATAGTTAATGTTTATCAATTTATAAAAATGAGAAAAATCATTATTATTCCCATTTCAAAATCCGCGCTTATTCAATCTTTAATCAGCAGCTCGGTAATGGGCGTTGTCATTTTTCTCGTTACAAAAATCGCCCTTCCGCTTATAGTAACAACTCTTATCAGCGTATTATCAGGATTGCTGGTTTATATTGCATTAAACTTTATTATGAAAAACGAATTACTTTTAAGCGCAAAAGATGCTGTTATTAAAAAAATCAGAAAGGAAAGCTGATTAAAAATTGAATTATAAAAATTATATTAAGTATTGTATTTCAAATGCTGTAACACTATTAAACGGCTCATATCACAGCAGTAAAAAATATCTTAAGTTAATAAAGAATAAACATAAAGGCGAAAGGTGTTTTATTGTCGGAAACGGTCCAAGCCTTACTGCTGATGACCTTGAAATGTTAAAAAATGAAACAACCTTTGCATCAAACAGAATATATAGTATCTTTGATAATACCTCATGGCGACCAACCTATTACGCAATTTTTGACGGTAGCGTTGCAGAGGCTGAGGGCGTTGTTGATGGGATTAATTCAATTGACTGCGAAATGAGATTTGTTCGCCGTCAGGGTTATTTTAAATCATATAAAGGAATCAAAGCCCCTGTTTGTTACGTTAAATCATATTATTCGAGAAAGTACCTCGATAATCCAAAATTTTCCGTTGATGCATCTAAAGGTGTTTATACAATCGGTTCTGTTACATATGCAATGATTCAGCTTGCATTTCATATGGGATTTAAGGAAATATATTTAATAGGTATGGATAACAGATATGCTTTTTCCTTACTTAGAGACGGAACTGTTGTTGAAAACAAAAATGTAACCTCGCATTTTGCTGCAGACCAAAAAAGAAAAGCAACTCCCGTTGCAACCTGGGAATGTGATATAGCATATGAATATGCGAATAAATTTTCAAAAGAAAACGGATTCAAAATATATAATGCAACCCGCGGCGGGTATCTTGAATATTTTGAAAGAATCAATCTTGACGATGTTTTAAGTTAACGAAAGGAAATAAATATGACTTCAGCTTGCTTTATTCCTATTAAATCCATATCCGAAAGAGTTATAGGAAAGAATTTCAGAATTCTTAACGGAAAAAAACTTTATCAGTATATTATCGAAAACGCAGTAAAGGCAGATTGTTTTGATGAAATATTTGTTGATACAAACAGTGATGAAATAAAAGAGTTTGCAAAAAAGAACAATGTTAAGATAATCGAAAGAAAAGAAGAGCTTGCAAAAAATTCAGCAAACGGAAATGATTTGTTAGTTCATCATTATGAGCTTTTCCCTGATTTTGATTTGTATTTTCAGCTTTTTGCAACTGCTCCTTTTTTACAGCCCAAAACAATCAGAAAATGCTTTGAAATACTCGCAAATAGCAGCTCAAACGACTCCTGCTTTGTTGCAACTGAAAATAAAGGCTTTTTCTGGATGAACAATAATCCCGTTAATTATTCACCTTATATTCTTCCAAGAAGTCAGGACCTTCCGTCGGTATATGAAGAAACAACAGGTCTTTACGGAATAACAAATGAGGCTCTTAATAAATATCGCTGCCGTATAGGAAAAAATCCTTATATTCATATTGTAAGTAAATTCGAGGCAGTTGATATAAATACCGAAGAAGATTTAAAAATTGCAGAAGTTATCGGAAAAACCTACTGGAATCTTTAATAAAAAAATAAAAGAATTATGGCTTAGGCGAGGTGCGGTAACGAAGGATAGGTTTTGACTTTGTCCTTTTGTCCCTAAAAGCATTAAAAATTCCCTGCATACGCGAGTATGCAGGGAATTTTGTAATACATTTATGAACTAAAATTACTTTGTCAAAACTGCT
>JAFSRX010000051.1 GCA_017445905.1 Eubacterium sp. | reverse complement strand
CTTTCAGTTGCATATCCTGACAAGAAGCCGCTGATCTCCTTGATCCATTGATAGCACAAATCCTCATCAACATACGGTTCGTAATAATCAAGCTTTGTCAGATCGTTGTGCCTGTCCCAATACTTGTTAGCAAACTCCTTGAAGGTATCGTAATGCTTATAAAAGAAGCCTGACCAATCGCAGACCGCCGAGTAATTGCCGCTTTCCTCTCCTATTACATTTACATTTTCATAGATGTAATTGCAAAACTTATCATAGAACTCATCATCAGAGTGTCCGGCAGCAAAATCGTATGGCTCAACGCAGGTGACTGTTAGGTCGAACACCGTATCGCTGCTGTCAAAATCACCGTCAGCTTCTGAAAAATAATCTTTAATTGACTTAAAGCGGTTAGCGCGGTTGTAGTTTAAATACTCTAAGTGTTCCTCATAAGATTGCTTTGCAAATTCTTTTTCCTTCTCATACAGCTCTGACGTTACATCAGCAATTTTTTCTTCATATCCAATGGCTACCCACATTGCAGTCGCTATATCCGCAGCGGAGACTGTTTTTTTATCGGACAGCGACATTATTCTTTCATACTGCTGCTCATCGCATTCCCATTTGTGAGCTTTCATCATATCATCAATGATTTTTCTTTGCATAGTCCTAACCATTCCTTTCAACGCGGTTTGTGTCTATAGACACACAGTTCTTTTTCTGTCAGATAAACTTATTGATTAAACCTCACTTTCACGCGGTTATTTTCTGTCATTGCCTTGTGTCGGGAAAAAGATTTCTTCAACAGCCTTATTATCAATCATTCGGGCCTTTTCATAAGTTCCGTTCTGAAATGCGATTTTCAGCATTTCCGCTGTTTCCAGTTCATACTTGCCGGTTAATCCCCGATGATTATGAACATTGGAGCGAATATCGGAAACTACTCGCCCGAAGAAGTCTTGAAAGCTATTGGTTATTTCATTTGAAAACAGGTCATCGTCAACCTCAATTGTAATTTTCATAATGATATCATTCCTTTCATACAGTTCTTTTCTGTCAGATAAAAGGATTATTTCCTGCCGTTGCCCTGTTCAGGCAAAATGATCTCATCGTCAGCCTTAACTCGTTCTGCACCACATTCGGTCACAGCGTAGTTACGGCAGGCTTCTTCAAAGTTCACCGTATCATCATCGGGCGCTCCAGTTGAGAGAACGTCCCACGCTCTGTTGCCTACCTTATATTCATTGGTAGCATAATCAACAGCACCTATAGGCTCTCCGTTGTATTCAGCTGAACCGCTGCCGTCACTATACATTTTGAATACAAGCCCTGTGACCTCGGTGTCCTCAGTGATCTTCGGCTGATTTCTTTTGTATTCTTCTTTGATTTCCTGCACCTTCATATCCTCATCGTCAGAGAATGAAATGAAATCATCAAACGAAGGATTGAGAAAAACATCTCCCATATCGGTCAAGTTGTTATAGAAGGTTTCGCTGATCTCCACATTATTGAATAGTTTAATAATGCGTAGATTTTCAATATCCGCATAGACTTCAATCGGCAATTCGCATTCTTCATCTTCGGTGTATGCAATACCAACGTGATCGGGATTTGAAAAGTTGGCAGGAGTGCCATATTCAGCTTCACAATAATCGTTGATAAGCCGCCTTAACCTGTCCATAGGGTCAGTTTCGATCTTGCAGACAAGTCCGTAATCTCTTGCAGGATCGGCAATATCCTTTTCGTGTCCTGCTTTGACCCGGACAGTCAGCGTTGAGTAAACGGGATTGTAATCCTCTATGCCAGCGCCGATGCTTTCAGCATAATCTCTGATTGATTTAACTTTGTTGCTGTCGCCGTAAATTATAAGATATGAAAACTTATCTTCGGGATAAAGGCAGCGATTGTTCATATCATAGATAGCGCCGACATCGCAACGGTTGATTACATCTTTATAATGATCGAGGTGGACGAACAAAGAATACACGGTCAGCTTGTTCTCATCGGTTTTAAGACTATCGGAGTGCAGAATAGCATCTTGTATAGTCTGCCGAACGTCCTTATCTTTGGTATAGAACTCGACTATCATTTCTCTCTTTAAATCCTGTTCATTCATCGAAAGGAATTTCCTTACATAATTAGCAAAGCCGTCCATAACTGCGGGATGTGCCATTTCAACGGCAAATCCTGTTATATTTTCGTCTTTGGTATTATTAAGATGTTCGGCAAAAAAGTCTTTGTTCTTGTCGCTTATTCTGCCGTCCCAATGATGTTGTCTGATATATAAGGCAAGAGCCGATATAACATCTTCCTCTGAATATTCCTCAAAGGAAGTTTTTACGGCTTTGTCAAGGTCATAGCGGTATGTTTCGTGCCGCGTATCTTCTATGATTTTCGCCATATCTCTGCAAACGCTCTGATAATAGGCTTTGCGCCGTTCCAGTTCATACACCTTTTGTGCTTCTTGCGCCGATTCCTCGGTTTCAAAGAGAGAAGTAACCCGCGAGGTGAATGTTCCTGCTTTATCGTCAAATGCAGGCATAAGCGCAACAGCATACTCTTTAGTGTTTCCGCTGACAATATGCAGAAGGGAAGTAAATCTGTCCTGCTCAATGATTTCTGCCATAAGGCCGTCACCGTTTGTAGAAGAATAGATTATGCTTTCTGTTGCATTGTTTTCGGGCATTTGCTTGTCCTCCCAATAAGCCTTATCGACTTCAATTCCTGCTATTTGATATCGTAATTCAGTAATTGTTTCTTCGTGAATAGTGTGACAACCGCTGTTGTCCATTCTTCCCGCATTATATCCGTCTTTCAGTTCGATCCAATAGCCGTCAGCATCACGCCACGCGGCATTGATAGCTTTTTGCTTGGCTTTCGGCACATACTTCATAATGCGCTCGTCGATCTCATTGTAAATCATTTTCTTCCACCGCCTTTATTTGGATCATCAAACAGGTCAGTATAGCCGTCATAAAGCATCTGCTGTTCATACTGTTCCTGCGCTATGTTCAGCAACTCTTTCAGAGATGTAAAATCGGTTACTCCTTCTTTACGCTCTATGCCGTAGATTGCTTTTTCTCCGAAAGTGGCTATAATCTCCTCTCCCGTGATTTGGTGAGGATATTTGATATACATATTATTAGTCCCGCCAACCAACAAATATATATTTTTAAATTGTTCTTCGGGAAGTAAACGCATCAACTCAACATCATCGGAAGTGATCGGATAAAACTCCTCTCTCCATTCCTGCGGTATTTTTGCCAGTTTTGCTTTATCGTATTCCTCAAACATTTCACCTATTAAGTCAGAGTTTACTCCAGTATCGACTATGCTATGAACAACTGTATCAAGCTCTTTGAAGTCAAGAGCCATAACGCAGTTTGTCGGAAGTACATTTGCTCTCTCAACAAGACAGCGCTGTGCAGATTCATAATCATAATAGTAATTGCCGGACAAACAGCCGCCGCGAATATCATCATATTCCCACACGGCGTACTGAACTATATTCTCTGCACCTTTGCCTGTTGTGGGAGAAGAACAAAGAACATAATCGCCAAGTTTATCAATGATATGCCACTTATCCTCACGGAGAGAAGCATTGCGGGGAAGATCAGGAAACTCTGACCCATAATTATAATTATGAACATCACGCAAAACACTATTAAAAGCGAGAAAGATGATAGGAATTTCGGCGGGAGCTTCGTTAGTAATAAGGTATGGGGTGTTAAATGGTGGTAATTGATTATACGGATCGGTGTCTGTCGGCAGCAAGGATAACGGATATCTATCCAAGAGCCTGTTACCTGAAAAAGCCATAGAAACAGAAAGCTCTCCGTTCTCCACAATCACCTTATAGTAAGGGTTTTTCTGAAGTGCTTTGATAAACTCGTCTGTTAAGTTCAGTTTGTCAGAGCTTTCTTCTTTTGTATTTTTAATGCCTTCCATAAGGAAAGTGTAGTTCTGCTCGCCATAACGTGTTATCTCTGCGAATTCTTCCTTGTGAACAAAGTTATTGATAAAATCTATGATCTCTGCACTGTCCGTTGTGTGATAGTCAGAAGATACAAAACGGTCATTCAGAGCAAGCAGAGTGTGCCTGCTGTTAAGCAGCTTGTCATAATCTGCTTCGCTCAGCACAAGCTCATCACCGTATTCGGACACTGCAAAAATAATCTCTATGCAGTTGTCGATAGTCGGTGCAGCCGACTTGATAAGTTCGTGCTGTGTTTTCTTTTCACCGTCTGTAACATTCGCGGTAACAAATTCGTCCAGTTCGGCTTGTAGTTTCTGAATTAACGCTGTTCTTTTTTCTTCAATACTCATAAAAATACCATTCCTTTCACGCGGTTATTGTGTCAAAAATTGTTGATAGAGCAACTCTTTTTCTTATCTGACAGATAAAAGTTATTTGCGACCATTGTTGAGATAAGGGATAACGAAAGAGGGATAAATCTGTTCGTTGTCAAGATCGAGCTTAACGCAGCCTATAAAAGCATCCTGCCACACCTCTGCACTTTCGGGAATGTATATGCTTTCAAGTTTTTCACAATGCGCAAAAGCACGGACCCCGATGCTTTTTAGGCTTTCAGGCAAATGTACAGCTTCAAGAACGGGATACTCTGCAAAAGCAAAGTTCGCAATCTCTGTAACGCTTTCAGGCAGTGTCAGGCTTTTCAAATAGTCACGGACATTGAAAAATGCTGATGAAGATATAGTTTTTACTCCGTCTGGCACAACAACGTTATCACCGCTGCCTTTATACTCAAGCAGAACCCCGTTAGTATCTGTAACAAACTCACCTTTACAGTAAGATTGACACTTGCCGTAAAACTCATCAGGAGTAATGACAGAGCCGCTTTTGATAATCGAAGTTCCCACCTTTATTACTCCGGTATCAATATTATACATAGCTATCTGATGTGAATAATACGACGCAGAAACCCAAGCTGAAGAAAGTCCGTATTTACCGTTATAGATGTAATACTTCAATCCCTGTATTTCAGAATCCGTAAGAATGATTTGGCTTTGATTGATGTTCCAAGCTGAACGCTTTGCATTATCCATAAAACCATTCCTTTCACCCGGTTTTCAATTATGTGTGTCTATAGACACACTGCATTCAACAAGTTTGTCTATTCGAGTTTTAGTAATATCAAATATTTTTGAGATCAGCAGGCTGTCGGGCATTTGCTCATAATAATCCAGTATGCATCGGTTCCTGATGCTTGATAAAGTTACGTTTTCAACAATGCTACAGTTTTTTTTGATCTTTTGAAACGCATTTTTTATATTATCAGGAGTGATTTCATTTCCAAAGCGATCAATAAAGAGACTGTCAGAAGATGCGCCTTGCTTTCTCAACCATTCATTCCTTTTCTTCATATACACATCGAACTGTTCACGGAACACATCTTTTTCCCATAATCTGTATTCTGTCTTTCCAATAGAATTCGTAAAAAACAATTCTTGTTCGTGAATATCATCGACCCTAATATAACATATTTCAGAAGGCTTCAAGCCTAATACGATCATAAATAAGAATATCATTTTATCACGGCACTGAAAATAATTATCGTCTGCATTGCAGGACAAACAATAATTGTACAGTAATGATATGATCCTTGTTTCGGCCAAGATTATCGGATCAAATTTCTGTTCAATGGAAAGAATATCCTTTTGTTTTGCTATTATTTTTTGATCCTCACAGTATTTTATCACAGCTCTCAGAGTACATAATCTGCGATGAACGGTTCGGCTTGAGTATTTTTCTTTGAGCCAGTTGGCATATTGAGTAAAATCAGCGTTGTTGTTCATCTGAAAAATGCTCAATTCGTTTTCAGAGAGATACTGAGACAGAACCTTGCAATCAGCTGTGATTGATCGCAGCGAATTGGGTTTTCGATCAGCTTTGGATTTTAAAAAGCTGTCAATGATATGGATGTTATAATTCATTGGAATAACACCTTCTTTCTACGCGGTATAAGATTTGTGTCTATAGACACACGATTATATAATAAACGCGGCTTCTGAACGTCCAAAAGCCGCGTAATTATACTATATATACATTTCTTACTGAAAAATATCCTCGTCCTTGATTGAAAGAATTTCACCGTTACGGCAATACCAATAATAGCCGCTGTTCATAATGTTCTTTACGATATTGCTTTCCATAAATTTTACAAAGACTATATCTTTAGGATAATAGTGTTTACTGTTTCTGAAAAATCCTTTTTTCATAGCCATTGCAACGTGATATATCAAGTCTGCTTGCAGATGATTAACGATATTCTCATTGCTTTCATATTGCTTGTAATAATCTTCTCTGCGCAGAGAAAGATATTCAGCTACACAATCAAACGTGATCTGCATTTTGGAGTTCTTTTTCAAAAAAACATCACTCTTTCTCATATAATAAAAAAGCCCTGCAATTCAAAGAATTACAAGCTCTGATTAACTATTCTTTTATCTGTCAGATAAAGAAATCAGCGAGATTTTGCAAGCTCCAAAAAGGGAAGTATTTCATCGGGGTGCAGGCTGTCATACATCGTATTGTATGGGCTTACATTCGGAGTTTCGGTCATTCTGTACAAGCACTCTTTTTGCCGATTATACAGAGTGATCTCATCAAAGTTTCCGGTTTTGTAGAGTGCTTCAATATTATCGGGCAGGGCCGCGACTGTTGCTTCAAACTTGTCACGGGGAACCGCTCTCGGTATCATTCCCTCTGTGTTAGCCATTTCATTATATCTGTCAATTGTACTTTGCCAAGCCACATCAGCAGATGTACACATCACGCTCAATTCAACTGTATAGCCTTTTTCTTTCAGATCACAACACGTTTTTAGAGGGACATCTGCTCTACGGCACGTTCCTTCAATAACGAGGTTGTATCCTTCATTGGATAGCTTTTCCATAAGGAAAGCGGCAATGGTATTAGCTATTGATTGTGTATGGTTAGCAGCGTTCTCGCCGTATTCCTCACAGATTTTAGCATAATGCGGGTGATACCGTCTGTATTCATCACCATTGATGATAACGATATTACCCGCATAAAGTTCTGTAAACAGTTCGTGCAATGTGGATTTTCCTGCACCGCCCTGACCGCCCAACAGGATCGCGTTCGGTTTGTTGCAGGGGAGTTTATTATGTGTCACATAGTCATAGACTTCTTTGACACCGCGATTAACATCATCAACAGAATACGATGTCAGATCAGTTTCCATATAATCACGCCCCTTTCTTATTGATACGGAAAAGGGGTGACTAATTTAACGTGTTTATATATTTTTTGCAGCTGCTCTTTCTTTGCTTTCAGAGGTTCAATGCTGTCCTGCGGAAAAAGCGTTGACTTGATCTCAATCACTTCGTCCTTGTGCTTTTGAATAACTTCGGGCAGCGGTTTGTTCTGATAAGTATAGTTACGATATATAAAACCGAGAATATCGGCGCAGTATTCGTTGAGGACCTCCTGCATCAAGCAGATTTCGTGATTATATTCCATTTTGCAATCTCCCTTTAAAAGTCTTTAAATTCCGATTCAAGAAAAGCAACAAGATCATCGGTCACATCTATACCATAATCAAGGTCGGTTAAATAATCAGGTGCTACAAACCCTTCATTATTTGATGTGCCGCGAAACATATTAGGGTCAATGCCTTTACTAATAAGATAATTCTCAATCTCTGAAACTATTTCATTTGCTTCGGCTTTGAGTTTTGCGGCCTTGTGTATTTGAGCTTTGATGTGTTTAGATACTTTCATATATCACTCCTGCTTGTTGCAGTCAATTCTGTTTCCTGTCAAAACGCGCTATCCTTGCGTACTATCATAATAATTCAATTAAAACGGTAAGCCGTCATCATCGGGGTTATATCTGTCCTCAAAATCAAAAATACTTGTTTTTTGCGGAGGATTGGGAGTATCATCATTGTTACAGATGCGGATATAAAGCACTCTTCCAAGTTCCATTTCACTATAGAAAGGTAAAGGCTCTATAAGATTATCTGCATATCTTTCGTTCCAACGCTTTGCAAGAGATAGTGCCGAATCAAACTTTTGTCCGTTTTCTTCGGCATCAAGCAGATCAACGATCTTTTCTTCCGGGATTTTTAAGCCGTATTCCTCAAGCTGTTTCAGGTACTTCATTGGACGGAAACCTACAATCATAGGCAGCTCATCGAGATCGGCTTGAACATTTTTGATATAGCTCTCGGTCATAAACCGGTCTTTCGGATTGATCTCGGCTGTGTGGTACACAGTTCCGTCAGCAAGCAATATACATTCTTCGGTAACTCTGTCATTTTCGTCTTTGGTAAAGCCGATTATTCCAGTATTTTCATAGAATATCATAATAGTGTCCTTTCGACTAATTATAATTTTTGGTGTTGTTCAAGCCACAATTTGGCAAAGGAATTTTATTAAGATAATCAGGGTCATTTGATAGTTCATAGATGAATTTATAATATGGGATTCGTATAATATTGTTATTGTCAGCAATTTGGAGGTCAATATCTTTTGTCAAAAGAATATTAGTGAAATCATAAGGCAAATCATTGAAAGCCGTTTCCTTATTTGATTTGTTCCTTATAGTAAACTCAACGGCAATAGCCTTTGAATAATTTACATAATCTATTTCCCGACCATTGTTATGATATTCATATTGATCTTTTTGCGGCAGCAAACCCCTTGCGTGACATTCTACAATCCCTCCGAGCATAGTGCCGTTTAATTCTTTTGGCATATACTCTTGCAAAACTTCTTTGAGTATTTCCACATAGAACATCGGATACTTTATACTGATGTTTACATCACGAAACAGCTTCTCTTTGTTGTTTATTTTAGGGTCATAATAATCGCATAAATCCTTGTAAACGTCTATTATATTTTCAAATTTGGAGTTTTCGGGAGAAACATAGGATAGTGTAATCAGATCGCATCTATACAGAAACACAAGCGCCTGTCTTAATGTGTCAATATCTTTTGTGGAGTACGAAGAAAGCCGATCTGCAAATATTCTGTCAATGCGCTGTTGCACCTGTTCAGAACCAATGCTTTGATATGCTTCATTCATAAAGGAACGTATTTCTCGCAGGAGTTTGTTCCTGTCAAAGAAGTTATTTATTGTAGGACGATCTTCCTGTGCAATCAAGGCAGCATACAAAACATTTTTCAGTATGTTTTCATCAAGTTTATTGCATTCGTTGTGCAATATCACATTGCTTGTTTTAAGATTAGACTGCACCGTTTCTTCCAAACAGCCCTTGAGGTAATCGTCCAGTGTCACAAAACCGGTGTTAAAACTTTTTGTCTCATAAAGGAAATCATTGTATGTTTTAGCTGAAACTTCCTCTATATTCTTATATTTAAGCCATTCTGAATAAGAGAGAAACTCTCCGTATATCAGTTTAGCGTTTCCTGCAAATGCTCTGTTTGCCCACGCTTCAAGGGCTATGGATTGACTTCCTGCAAAAACAACTTTGGTCTTGTTTTCGTTGTTGCCACCTAATGCAAAAGCTATGTTTGCAATCACTTTTTCGGGTAGATCAAAGTATGTGACCTCATCAATAAGATAAAGCCTGTCTATACTATTATTTATATCTTTTATTATTCGATTGTATAGGGCGTTAGCATCATCGAGTGAAATGTTTTTGATGTTGTAATACTCCGAGTTAGCGTGTGTATCGTTGATTTGCTGCAAGCAAACTGTTTTGCCGCATTTTCGCGGGCCGAGCAAAAAGACAGCCGAGGTTTGGTCAACAGCGTTTAGTGTATCATAATATAGTTTTCTTTTGAAAGAGAATACATTTGACATAATATCAACTCCTTTTTTCTATCCTATATGTTATGGAGTTTCTTTATTGTTATTATCAGGATTCACATTAGAATTACGCTTATAGTATTCGCCAAATTCTTTGTATCCTGTGAGTTCATAAAGTTGTCTTACAACAAATTCTTCCACATCGGCAAATTTATCAGAGGAATACTTTGTGCTGATTTTCCGATTTAAAAAATCAATCTCAATGTAGTTGTTTGTGCTGTTTGTACCCTCAATAATTAGATTAACCGTAAATGTTTCAGAATCCTCTTTTGCTATGGTACTGCTTATTAAAACATCAGGATACTCTTTCTCAACAAGTGAAGTAAGAGTATCAAGATACTGTATTGCTTTGTTATATTCTTGTTCCTTTTGCCGATAGGCTTCGGTTTTTTCTGATACAAACACATCTTTAATATACATTTTGGTATCAGAGAGTATTGCATCGGCTTGTATGCAGATCAATTCAAATATCCTTTCAAGACGCTTTTGAATAAATGTATCATCGCCTTTAAAGGAAAATGAAAGGTTTTTAATCTTTCTTACTCTTTCGGCTATAACTGAATTCATAGCCTGCTGTCCAATCCGAGTAAAATCATCACCGAGCTTTGGCTTTAGGTCATACATCTTGCTGTTTGCGTTCATCAATTCATCATCGGTAAAGTTATACAACATAGATAAATTAAAGTCAAAAGCAGGTGCGATGCTTATCGGTTTAAGAGTATCATTATCAAAAATAATACCGAAATTACCTCTGTGTCTATCAATATTAAAGCACAACGAATCAATTACAAGTAATTCTCGGAATTGTTGTTCGCTGCCTAAATAGCGGTAATACTCAAAAATGGGTTGTAACCTGTTGTATTTGTTTCCGTGAACCTTTGAAAATGATGCGTAGCCTTGTTTTTCATTTGTAAACAGATTACATCTTGATGCTAACTTATCGTGCAAATAGGTTATTCTGTAATCGACGTAATTGTCGGGGCTGATTATTGCAGATATTTCAGATGCAAGCATTTCACAATATGGGGTCAAACCTTCATTGTTCAATTCGCCCCTGCGCTTATAAATATATATATCCGAGCCAAATTGCCCTAACGCTTTCTCTTTTCTGAAACACTTGCGAAAGCTGCCGTCACAGGTCAGTTCGGGAGAGGTTGAAGAAAGCTGTTCGTTTTCGCCTAACCCAGCGCCGCCAAAAGCAAGTTCTGATATAACGGTGCTGAACTCATTATCATACAGAGAAACATCATTCCAGTTGATAATTTCATCTTCTCTTTTCACCCAAAAGGTATCGTTAATGTTCGCCGCGTGTGTCAATCTAACAAATCCTTCGTGGTCATTACAATGGTGATCTTCCATTATCTTCTTCAAATGTTCGTTGTGTTTTGAAGCCTTGCGGTTTTCAATCCAAGAATCAATATCACCAAAGCCAAACGGAACATCAGAAAAACGGCTGATTTCTTCAAATATAACATCATCGGAAAAGGCTTCTCTTTTTGGTGAGAAACTTAAAACACACCGATCTTTGTTCATTAAATAATAAAGGGGCTTTTTCACTGCAATCACCGCTTTCTGTTATCTGTTATTATATTAAGTATGGGTGCTTTTAATCTTATTATATCCGAAAAAGCGGTATTTGTCAACGGCAGAGAGTGTGTCTATAGACAATTTTTATAGGCGGCTCATTTTGATTGAGCCGCCTTGTTTGCTTGTTTACTATGCATTGAAATGCTCAACGAGCAGATTATCTATCAGAGAAGAAATCTCGCTGTCGGGGAGCGCGGAAAGGTTCGGATACTTCATTCTGATTACAGAGAAGAAATTGATGCCGTCTGTAGAATTGTACGGATCGGGTTCTTCATCAGCTGCTTCGGTGTCCGCATCATCTTTCATTGAGGAATAGTTGTCGATGAACTGATTGATTGCATCAACATCGAAGTCTTTTTCGGGGTCATTCAGACAGATTTCGGAATACTCATAAATCTTTTTCAGAGTGCTGCTTGAAATCTTCTTGTCCTGATACTCTACCCACTCTGCAAAGCTGTCAAGATGTTCTGCGGGGATATTGTTCACGATTTTTTCAATGTCATTCGTGCCGATGATTTCTTCATCAACCGCGCTGTGAATCTTTTTCGGCAGCTTGCGGAGCGAATAACAGCGATAGATATGTTTTCTGCCGACACCAAAAAGATTAGCAATCTCGGTAACGGTCAGTTCTTCTTCTCCGTCAGCGGTCTTGTTCTTTGCTTTGGTCTGTTTGACAAGTTCCATAATTTCCGAGGGCTTCGGCTTGTCGCGCTGAATGTTATAATGCTTTACAAGTTCAAAGGCTGTCTGATCGTCACACTCGATGATGATACATTTCAGATGCTCAAGACCGAGCTTTCTTGCGGCTTTTAATCTCTTGTGTCCGCTGATGATCTGATACTTGCCTTTATACTCGCGGACGGCGCAGGGTGTCAGCTGTCCGTAAGTCGATATGCTTTCAACGAGAATAGCGACCTCATTGTCACGAACTGCGAACGGCTGTATCGCGCCTTTATATTTAAACCCAACCAGTTCGTCAAGGGGAATCTCGACTACCTTATCAGCATTATCGCTGATGACCTGTTCGATGTTGATGTTTGTTGTATCGTTAAGACTAACCTTCGGGCGGTTAGCGTTGAGATTTAATGCTGCCATAGTAATTTACCTCCATTATTTTAATGATTTATGACACATCTTACTGTTTCTAAAACAGCTAATATTATAAGTGCAACTTCTATGATTATCTTGTAACGTTTCTGAAAGCCTTGACCAATTACAAATATATCAACAAAGGCTTTAACATAAAACGGTGAGATCATTATCAATATAACAATCTCAACTATTTCAATTGGTGATAACTCAGACATAACGTTTGTTCTCCTGTTACTCAAATAGGTTCATCTGATACAGCTTCATAGCTATCAAGCCAACGATGCCTATTGCAAACAGAAACGATGATATTACCGATACGGGATTGATAAACGTTTCTTCATCTTCTGCCATTGTCCTGCGTGTAATAGATTTCATCATCGCTCTCCTGCCATTCAAGTTTATTCTTTCCGTTAAGCCAATCTCTGATATATTCCAAAGGCATTTCTTCTATCCTCTTTATGAAGTCTGCACCTTTTATCATAAGATACCCAGACCCCTCATTAGCGTTCATTGCATCGTCAGCATATTTTCTCAACCATTCAAATTTAGGATGATCCTTAAATGAATTTATCTTGTCGTTGAATACTTTGTATCGGTTTTTCCGCCATTCTTTATAGTCTGGTGCTTGTCTATTCATTTTTTATCCTCCTTGTATAATCTCTTTGACATCAACCCTCGACTACCTTATCAGCATTATCGCTGATGACCTGTTCGATGTTGATGTTAGATGTATCATTGAGACTAACCTTCGGGCGGTTAGCGTTGAGATTTAATGCTGCCAAAATATTATTCCTCCTATTGAATTATCTTCAGTGTCATTAGTCCGAAAACTCCTATTACTAAAAGAAACAGGCCGATGATTATTACCATATCAAGTTTAGTTGTGCCGTCCAGTTCTTCCTTTCCAAACAGGAACAAATTTGTTATTCCTCCTGCTCCTGCAAGAAAAACGCCAACAAATAATACTATTTTAAATATAAGATTTATTGTCATATTATCACTCCCTTATGTCTCCTATGATATCATAATGTTTCCTTTATAGTTGAACACAAAAAAAGAGCCTACGGCTCTAAAGTTACACATCTGCGTCCAATCACCGACTGGAGTCTGTTTCACCATCACTTTCGGCCATTGCTCTGCGTGTAATAGATTTCATCATCGTTCTTGTCGCTATACTCTTTCAATATTACATCTATTCTACAATCAAGCGCATCACATAACCATTCGGCAATACTTACTTTTGATTCATAATCATAATTAAAGGATATTAATTTCTCTTTGACATCTGCTATCTCGCGCTGCATTTCAATGAGGGTATCTATTATTCCGATACTATTTGTATTTTCCTCTTGACTTGCATTACTGTCCGGAGATGATGAAATACTTACATCTTCGTTTACAACAGTCTCCGGTTCATCCGGATTATATTGCATCGTAGCTTTGTCGCGGATAGCAGATGCTATGCTGACCATTTCTTTTGCCTTGCCGAGCGTCTCACCGTCAAGCATTGCCACCTTGTAGTTGACCATACCGCTTTGGATAGCCATTAAGACCTCATCGGCCTTTTCGTGCATTTCCATTAAGCGATCATACTCGTCATAATCTTTCCTATCAAGTGCTTCTTGTGCAAGATTGAAAGAACGGTTTGCGACAAGTTCTATATCGTGTGCGTGTTTATCGGCAGAGAAAGGATATTTTTTCTGCCCTGCGGGTGAATTACCAGCCTTCTTCATCATCTGTTTCATCTCCTAAAGCCTCACGGCGTTCATTTAACAGCTCTATGTTGTGCTTGATGTTGATTAAGAAAACTCTTTCATCTTCTTCGCAGCTTGCGGAAATATAAGCTATGCGGTCAGGATCAATGTCCCCATAGAAGAAATTGTTTTCAATGTTGTTTTCATACCATTCAGCAATTTCGTCTTTCAATGCCTTTGCTTCGGTCAGCAGGGCGTTTTGCTTCGTAACCTTCTCAATGATTTCTTCGGGAATAGTGATCTCTTTCATAATATCACCTCATTTGTGAGTTTCCATATAAAATTCCATACTCGTTCTCACGAACTCTGCAAGGTTCATACCGCGTTCTTCGGCATACTTTCTCAATTTATCGCGTTCACCTTTCGCAACCTTGAACTGAATACAATCGTAATGCTCTTTCCGATATCTGATTGTATTTTTCGTTTTGTATTTTTGCTCTTTAAGTAATTGACAGGTTTCACAAAGCCCACCTGATGTACCGCTTTTTGGGGCAATCAGCTTTCCGCACTTCTCACAGTAAGTCAGCGTATCTTTGACGGCCTTGTTATGTTCTTTGCGTTTATTGATGTAGTAATTTCGCTTTGTTTCAGCGATATGCCTTGCGCGGCAAACCTCACACAATCCGTTCTTATTGACTTTGCTTGTGTATCCAGTACCGCAATCCTTACAAATCACATCGAACATCGCACACACCTCATTTCGATTTGATGTGTGCGAGCATCTTATCGACTATCCGCGAATACTCCCTTGCAAGTTGATTGTATTTCTGATTGTCATAGGTTTCCTTATACATTGAGAGTGCAAGCCCCTTATCCGAGGAATACGATGCTGCAATAGCCTGTGAAACGTGTCCAAGATACAGAGAATTAAAGTTTTCTTTAAGAGCGTTCTCTACTTCCTTTGACATTTTCGTTTCATTATAAGCTGTTGTGATGTATCCTATCACATCGAGGTTTTCGTTTGCATTGTCCTTGACCTCGTTAATTGTATCAAGAAGCATCGGAACGCTGTCAAGCGCCATTATCTGCGAGAGGACGGGGACAAGCACATAGTCAGCTGCACAGAGCGCATTATAGAGGAGCAGGCTCAACGCAGGCGGGCAATCAATTATTGTAAAGTCATAATCTAATTTTGTCTTGTTAAAGGCTTTCATCAAAACCGTTTCAGCATATCTTGTTACTACAAGCTGTCTTTCAATACTTGAAAGCCTTATGTCGGACGGAATATAGTCGATCTCGTTAGCCTTATTATAGCAGATGTACTTGCAAATGTCAATCGTATCACGATTGATTACTGCGTTCATTAACTCGGAGATCGTAGGCTGTTCGGGATTGTATTCGTGCTTGAGATAAGTTGTGGAAAGGCTGTTCTGCGGGTCAAGGTCTATAAGCAACACCTTATAGCCTTTCTGACGGAGAATAACGCCGATGTTCATAGCAGATGTGGTCTTTCCTGCGCCGCCTTTCTGATTGGCGATTGCAATGATCGTGTTCTTCATTCAATCAAATCCTTTCTTTCTGATAGATTTATCTATCAGAGAATAAAATATTTTGTGTTCTTCATTAAAGGCACAGGAAGGGCAGGGAAGAACACTTGAACCTGCCCACAGGGAGCGACCCTGCCTATGCCCCTAAAAAAGCCGACAAGCATTTTTGTCGGCTTTTTTAGTGATGATTTATTTCCTTTCACTGTTTACCAAAGAGCAGCGGTCTCCAAAACCGCGTGCCGAGGGTTCGATCCCTTCTGCCCCTGCCAATGGATAAGCAAGAAGTCTGCATTTGATGTGGACTTTTTGCCATATCCTCAAAACGAATGAAAGAAATACGGGGTTGTGACCGCAGATCAGACGATCTCCGCATTAACAGGAACGGATTGCTCCGTCCCCGCCACTCTGCAATAGTGTGTCTATAGACACACAGCTTCGTGATTAAAATGTATATTTGGGGGAAACTTGAATAAATCATTTTAATTGTTGCAATTGCTTTGTTATGAACGTTATTCCCTTTGCGCGACATTGCTATCATACTTACGGCAATGACCATTGCTTACTGTCACTTAGTCTGCGCCTTTCAATATGCAGTATCTCCACAGATACCCCTGCATATCAACTGATTAGTCCAAGCAGTAGCTCACCTCTTACCGAGGATATATACTCGCTGCTATCGGTGAGATAGGTCAAGGCGAACAGATCGGTTACCCCTGCGGCAGCAGATCTGACTTGCGGAGCATTAAGCTCGTTAATGCAAGTTAGTTGTCGTTTGTTTCGTCAGTGTTATCAGACGTTCATTTCTCTATTTAATTGTCAACGGTATCGGTCAAAGGCTTTTCATTGCCTGTTCAAAACATCGAAGGGCGAGCTTTGAACAGGTTCAGATCAGCTGGTACCGCTCTTATATCAACAGCCTGCAACAAGGGCTGCGTTAAGCAAGAAATAAGACCCATTTCCAGTGCGGCTAACACGATAGAAATAGGTCTTGACATCTATAGTATCCCTGTGATATAATAAATCGCGGGAACTTAAATGGCATTCGCTAAGTCATATAAGTGTTACCAGCACTTTTATGATGATGACGGTGTGTGTGGTCTGACACACGCACCGTTGCGGGTGCTTTTAATTCCTATTTTTATTATAGCACATATAGTTTGCCTTGTCAAGCATTTTGTAAAATTTTTATAAATAATAATAAATAATAACAGACTACTATCAAGCCGTTTTATGCTGATCGTAGTCTGTTTTTAATAGGGGGAGGAGAAAAATAAGTTACCGATATTATACTATATGATCTCGGCTTTGTCAAGCGCCGCGAGGAAAAGTGTGTCTATATAAAGTGTCAATAAATATTGACATATTTATATTTATATGGTATAATAATAGTAATAGGGGTATGTGTTTTCGGATACATACTTGGGGGAATCGGAGCAATCCGGTTCCCTCTTTAATTATATCCAAATGTGTCCTTTCCCTTAATTCTCCGTCCGAATCTTCCTTTTCGGGGCGGAGTGTGGTATGCTTGTAGCTGGCGCGGGCCCGGATGGTTGAGATAATCGAGAAATACAACAGCAGTCAGCGGCGGCTGATGAAGGCCGCCAGCAAAAAGAAAAATCCCGAACGGTTCATCACCGAGCGGGAGAGGGTACTGTCTATAGACACACTTTTCTTTTATCTGTCAGATAAAGAATTTTTCACCGTCAAGGTCAAGCAAAAACATCACCGCTTGACAACAGCACCGTTGTTAATCTATAATTTGATATATTTTTAAGGAGTGTGACCTAAAATGTATGTCAATCAGAGAACAACAATCGGTGAGTATGTCAGAATGTGGCTTGCAAGAAAAGAGGAAGAACTGAAAATCAACACATTCACGCGGTATGAAGGCTTGTCAAAGAGAATAGTTGAATACCTCGGAGCAATCCCCCTCGGAAAGATCACACAGGCAGATGTTTATGATTTTTACCATTATCTGCGCGAAACCAAGTCAGAGCAGACACGCTATACGCCGACTTCCGCGTGTATCAACCTTGTAAAGATCAAGGGCAAAAACATCAAAGCATATATCAAAAACAGTATCTTACAGGAAAAGAATGTCAATAGGAACTCTGCTGAAAAAGTCGCAGCGGCATTTGATATGCCAGTAAAAGCACTCTTTATCGAGCGCACAGACAAGTTGTCAGACAGAACGATCTCGCACTATCATAAATTGCTTTACGAAATTATGAAAGACGCTGCATTTGACGGAGCAATAGCTGATAACATTATGATTAAGGTCAGACCGCCAAAAATCACAGACGCTATCGAAGCAAGGTGTCTTGATATAAAATCCGCACAGTTACTCGTTGAATATGTCCGGGCCTATGCAGTATCGCCATTCAAAGAAGCGATATTGCTTTTCCTTTATACGGGTATGCGGCGCGGGGAAGTCTGCGGATTGGAATGGAGAGATATTGATTTTCAGAACAAAATCCTAACTATCAGCCGAGCAAGCTATTATCTTCCCAAGCGCGGCATTTTCACCGACACACCTAAAACGCCGAAGTCGCGCAGGATTGTTTCATTTGATGAAAAGGTAGCAGAAATTTTCAAAGACATTCTTATCTATCAGAAAGAAAAATGCAATATTGATACGCCCAAGCCATACCAAAGGCTGATAGTGACCGAGGACGGCGATCCGATCAATCCCAACAATGTGACAAAGTATTATCATAAATTTATCCGAGAATACAATCTGTCAATCAGTACGCCGCACACCCTGCGGCACACAAACGCTTCTTTGATGATAGCTGCCAACACGCCGATCACAACCGTGTCGGGCAGATTAGGTCATTCCAATCCCGAAATCACATTAAGATATTATGCTCATCAGATCTCCAGTGAAAATGAAAAAGCGGCAAAGGCAATCGAAAATATGATATAATCAAGATTGTGTCTATAGACACAAAAAGAACTGCGCCCTCGGTCCGAACCGAGAACGCAGCTTTTTATCTGTCAGATAAAGAATTATTTTATTTCATTCTCGTTTTTCAAAAGCTCGGAACACGCAGGATATTTTGAAAGTGCAGAACGAAAATAGTCATAAGCATTGAGAATATAGTCGGAAAACACAGAATAATTGATATTATCATTTGGAAAGACTGATTGTGTTTGCTTAACAGCATTATCAATAGCAGCCTTGACAGTATCCTTCTTTTGAGTATCAGATGAACCGATAATCTCCATACAGTTGTCCGACTTCACGAAGAAACTCATTAAATCACCGCTTTTGCCAAAAATAGGGGTTTTTGTAGCCGCCAAAGCTAAATTGTAGTCATAGCAGGGAGCAAGGCCGATGATTTTTCCAGTAACGCTATCCCTTAAAAATCCTGCGTTTTGATTGTGACGGTCAACATTGAAAAGCAAAGCATCATAGAAACACATTTCAACATATTTCTTCACAAGATTGGGACATTTGTATTCTTTTTCAAGTTGTTCCAACCGAGGAATAATATAGTCATAATCCTCATTGTCATCAAAGTAATTGAAGAAAGGCTCAAAATCGTATTTCGCATTATCAGTATAGTCTTTACTGATAACAAATTCCTGCTCCAAGCCTAAAGCGGATTTTTCTCGCATAACATTGTACTCTGCAACTGGCTGTCCCATTTCTTTTAGAAAGCAGAAAGAAAAGTATTCTGATACAAGTTCAGCCTTGTTGCCCTGCTTGAACATATACCAATGATCGTTGATATACCGCCAAGTCTTTTCATAGCTGCCTGTTGTGCCGAGTTCGGTATATCCTTTGATATTATATTCCTTGTTAGGTGAGCCGTAAAAGGCAATATTGGCAATTTCCTCGTTATACTCTTTTAAGGCTCTGTAATCTAAATCAGTTTCCTCTTTGCGACAAATCCACCAATTATCTGTAATTGATATACCGTGTCCGATACTGATTATATCGTGCAGATCAGCATCGGTTTTCAAGCGCAGGGCTTTAAAAAGCTGTCGGGAGTGTGAACGATGAACGTCAATGTATCTGCTTTTCAGCCAGTATTCAATATCCATACCCTCACAAAAACAAGCAGGACACAAATCCTTTTCAACTATTCGTGTAATGCGGGTTTCATCAGCTTCAGCTATAATTCTGTTCTTGTGCATTATATTATACATTTTCAGCCCTCCTTTATTAAAAACTATCTTCTTCCGTTGTCGGGCATAGGCAAGATAGGCTCATCATCTTCACATTCGATTTCCGCATAGACAACATCAATTACTTTTTTAAGAATATCAGCAGGAACTTTCTCGACAAAAAAATAGTGTCGAGAATTAAGATCAAGTGTTCTGATTTGATCGCACATTATAACACCTGTTGTAGTTGTGCGCTCATCGAGGGGAATATGCAGAGGATAGTTCCGATTGGTATTGGTAATAGGACTTACAATCGCTAACTTTGTTTTCTTGTTATAAAAATTGTTGCTGATAACTAAAGCAGGGCGATACCCAGCCTGTTCGTGACCTACTTGCGGATTGAAATTAACCTTAATTATATCACCTTGACTTACCATTTTTCTGCCCCCACATCTTCGCCCCAATCAACGATTTCGGGCGAATAATCTCCTTCATAGCCCTCAAACAATTCTGCTATGCTTTTATGCTTGTGAACTTTCGGTTGAGTGATAACAATAGAGTTGTTGACGTTTTCTATCTCGATTTCTTCATTGACATTCCAATCGAGGGCATCAAGCATAGACTTCGGCAGTCTGACACCGTGACTGTTCCCCCATTTCTGAATTTTAGCGATCATTGAAACAACCCCTTTCAAACTGTGTATATACATAGTATATACTATTTTAGGCTGTTTGTCAAGTCTAATGTTCAATTGAAAGTGTGTCTATAGACACAATCCCTCCCCCGGCAGCAGCGCCGGTAGAGGGATTTATCTTTCAGAGAAAAATGACCTATTTTCGCCCGCCCGATTGCTCCGGCAAAATAAGATCATTACGGTCATTCAGCCACCAAATATCCTCTGTTTCACAATGGCTTTCCTCTTTCACTCTGTCGATGATCTTAGTGCAAAGGCCCTGTTCTGATTGATCGGAAAGCGCTTGCAATAATGTTTTGATTTCTTCTGCTGTTAATTCCAATGTGTAAGTTCTGATCCTGTTATCAGCTGATGCAGCTGCACTTTCTATTGCATCGGGACACAAATCTCTTGCATAGTTTAAAATAGCACTGTGTAGTGTGTCATCAACTGTTTGATCGGCAGGAATAAAGTCATACATACCCTCTTGTTCATTTTGCTTGATTTTATCATTTAACCGGGCCGTGAGCTGCTCTAACAGCTCCATATATTCTTTTACCATTTTGACACCTCTATCTATATTATTTTCTCCCGCCGTTGAAAGCAAGAACAATGGGTTCATCCGGATCGGACCCCTGCTCGTCATAAAGTTCAACGTGCATTGAATCGCTATCACACTCTGAAATGCCGTCATAGCCATTTTCTCTTGCTATCTCATCAAGACGGTCAATATCATCATCAGAGTATGCTATTGTTCGCTGCGGTTTGTGTGGGTCATATATCCGGTATGCTTTCATATAGGGTATCCATTCAGCGTTAAGTCTGTATTTCTTATTCATAAGCCCATATCTCCTTAATTAGAATTCCAAGTCCGTTTACAGATTGTATTTTGGGTCTGCGTGATCTTTGAATTTGTCAATAACATCATCAAGAATGCAGCACCATTGAAATCCGGATATTTCCTTTCCCTCTTTGTTCTTGTAGGAAAAAGGCTCGATTTGAGGAAACACGGTCGATTTTTTTCCCTTAACTGTAAAGCTGACCTTTTGACCGGCAAGGAGCCTTGAAAGCTGTCCCTCTGTAAGCTCCTTGTTATACACCCTTGCGATATTCATACCGCATTTGCCGGTGCAGTAATATCCGAACTTGCCCTGTTTAATCTCTGCTCCGCAGTTAGGGCAATTTCCAATAGACTTTTCATCAAATGACACCTTATCGTCCACGGAACAATATCTTGCACAAGTGTCAATAACATACTGCTTGATCTCGGTCATAAACTGTTCAGCGCTATATGCCCCGCGCTCAATATCCTGCAATTTCATTTCCCAGTTTGCCGTCAACTTTGCAGACTTGATTTCGGGCGGTAATATTGCAATCAGTTTCTTTCCTGTGTCTGTCGGAAAAATCTGTTTGCCCTTTCGCATAGCCAGCTTGTGAGCCATAAGCTGCTCGATTATTCCTGCGCGGGTCGCGGGAGTTCCCAAGCCTTTTTTCTCTGCGTCCTCGTCATAGTTTTCTTCCCCTGCGTGTTCCATAGCAGACAGCAATGTATCTTCTGTATAAGGCTTTGGCGGGGAAGTCCAATGCTCTGCAACGCCAGCGCCGAGTATTTGAAACTCCTGTCCCTGCTCGATCTTCGGCAGGGGAGTATCTTCTTCGGCCTTCCCCTTTTTATCATCATCAGCAGAAAACGCTCTGCTTTCCAAGCCTTTCCACCCATTGTTAAGAACAGTTTTTCCTTTGGCGGTAAAAACATTATCAACGCATTTCAAAACGGCTGTAACAGCTTCGTATTTGTGCGGTTCAGATGCAGCAAAAGCCAGTTTCGTACATACAAGATAGAGTATTTGTTGTTCACCCTCGGGGAGCTTGCGGAGATCAACTGTTTTGATATTGTCACACGGAATAATAGCGTGATGACCTGTCACTTTATCGTTATTTACGCATTTATCGAGGGAATAAGCAGCAGGAACTTTACCAAGATGCGGATAGACCGTATAGACTGTCTTAACCATTTCCTCTGCGGTTTGCTGCATATCATCAGGCAAGTATTGACAATCCGTCCGAGGATATGTAGTCAATGCTGCTTCATAAAGGCTTTGCAGATATTTCAAGGTCTGATTTGCGGTATATCCGTAACGCTTATTAGCTTCACGCTGTAGCGTAGTCAGATCATAAAGTTTCGGCGGATTGACAGTTTTATTCTCGACCTTTACATCTTCAACCACTGCCGAGCCGTACTCTGATACCGCCGCCGCAAGCTGTTCCGCTGTTTCCCGATTGTCAATTCGTTCCGATGATGCAAGGAAACCACAATCAAAATCGACTGTGAAATACTGTTCCTTGACGAAGTGCGTAACTTGATAATCACGCTTAACGATCATTGCAAGGGTAGGTGTCTGCACCCGACCAACAGGCAGGCGGGAAGAATATCTGACAGAGAAAAGCCGAGAAAAATTCATACCAACAAGCCAATCGGCCCTTGCCCTTGAATATCCGGCACTAAACAACGAATTATACGCATTGCTGCCTTTCATAGTCTTAAAAGCCTTGCTTATCGCAGAGCTTTCAAGGGAAGATACCCATAACCGCGCTACGGATAAAGTGCAGCCGCAGAAGCTGTAAACATAGCGAAATATGCACTCTCCCTCACGGTCAGCATCGGTAGCACAGATAACATCGGAAACTTTATCGTCCTTCAATAGCTTTTTCAGCACGTCAAACTGCGCTTTAGCATCAGATTTCACCTTAAACTGAAACTTATCAGGGATCATCGGCAGCTGTTCAAAACTCCAGTTGCCTGCCCATATTCCGTACTCATCAGGCTGCTTCATTTCCATCAAGTGACCGTAACACCACGATACGATGTAGTCATTGCCCTCAATGTATCCGTTACGCTTAACTGTCGCTTTCAATACGCTTGCAATCGCTTTTGCGACACTCGGCTTTTCTGCTATGACCAAATGCACGAACAAACTCTCCTTTCGCTGAAAGATAATCGGCTTCTGCTTCTTCAAAAAATGCCATAGGCATTGAAAAAACTCGGCAGAAGATCATAAAATATCCTTTTCGCACAGCATCGCCAAACTCGCGCTCGCCGTTCTCATAGCGCAGATAGTGCTGTCGGCAGGAAAGACCGACCTTTTCTGCCATCTGCGGCGCAGTTATGCCGTATATCTGACGCAGAATTTTCAGATATTCGCGCCGGATTTTCGGCTTGCTGTCTTTTCGGCTTTTGCTTAAAGCTCTCACAAAAGACACTTCCTTTCGCTTATAAAATTATCTATCAGAAGAAAAACTAAATGCGATCCGCGCCAGCAAACACGGAAAACCGCGATTATCCACACCTAAACACCAAAAAATTTTTTCAAAAAACTGCGTGTATAGTATCTATCAAAACTATAAAAAGCAAACGAAAAATTTACTTTTTTCTCTGATAGATAATACTTTTTTCTCTGATAGATAAGTGGGTTAAGTTAGACCTACCATTTTTTTGACTACCCTTATCGAGAAAATTTTTGAAAAAATTTTGCGCTTTGCCGATTACCCTCTTGACAACAGGCTTAATTTGTTGTATAATAGAATCAATAAGGAAAGCGCAATCTTTATTATCGGTACAATTTGAGAAGAGGATGTCAGTCTTTGCAGTTGCTGGTGCAAAGGCTGATTCCTTTTTATTGCCCGAATAAATAATCGTTTCTTTTCGCTTGGCTTGTTCAGACTGCTGTTGATATGTGCAGACTGAATAGCTGTTCTCTGTGTAATCACCGTATCGAGTTTTCTTGCGGCACTTGCGGATCAGCTTTAGCTTTTCCAGTTTCTTGATTGCTCTTGAAAGTTCGGTGCGTGTGAACAGGAGAATTAAGCATAAATCTTTCAGAGAATGATAAAATGCTTTTTCGTAAAAATCAGAGAGCTTGCAGAAAAGCATATATACCATAAAGGCTTGTCCTTGTGCTTTTCTGATATAGGCTCTATCCACAAGGAAATAGCCCCTGTCACGCGGTATGTGCTTAATAATGTAAGTGTACTTGTCGAGCATCAGAGAGCCGTCAGCGGCTCTCCTGTTGCTTGTAGGACGACGTTGAGAAAGAATAAATCCTTTGGCGCACAGCTTTTTAGTTGTGCGCCTTATTGTTGATACGGACAAGCCTGATAGCTTTGCTAAAGTTTTTTGCGATACCGATATTATGTAGTCACCATTTATACTCTGTTCAGACTGAGCATTGGTAAGGCAATAGAAAACTGTTGCGAGCTTTAATTCTGCGGCCTTGTCAAACATATCGAGAAAACCGTTAGGTATTCTATAATATGTATGTCTCATATTATTTGCTCCATTCTGTATGATTATTGCAAGGCTTAAATAAGGTTAGACACATTAGACACAATATTTAATATATTTAATTATAACACACAAAATACATATTTGTCAATACCCTTGCCAAAATAATTATAGATCCAACACACTAATGAAGCCGATCAGCTTTTCGGCTTCACCGGAATCCAATCGCCGCAGTTTACTTTGAAGTTCGATCATTTCATTGCAGCGAGGAAAATCATCTGCGTTAAAAGCATCTACAAAATCTCCGTTAGTCAGTTGAGCCATTCGGGAGAGTAACTTGTCAATAACTTGTGTTGTTTTACTGATATTGAACTTTTTTTCATCGGTCTTTTGTTCGGTAATAAAATACCCTCGATATTTGCACAGTTCATATATCATATTGACAATATACGGTTTCGGCGCAGGCATTAGATTTTCCCAATCGGTTAGTGTCTGCAAATCCAAACAAAAGGCTTTTGCAAAATCAGCAGCGTTTAAACCGGTTCGGAGCCGAATATCTTTCAGAGAAAGATTAGGGGGAATGACACCTTGCGCTTTGATTTTCGGGGCTTGAATAACGGCTCTGTAAATATACTTTTGAATACTTAACCCACTCTGTTCAATCTCTTTTCGGAGCATCATATCTTCTTCGTCTGAAAGACAAAATGAAATTCGCTTTGCTTTTTTTCTGTTCATTATATATCCCTTTCGTTTGCTTAATCCTGTGCAAAATACGATATAATGAGTTGTTCCTGCTCCTGCGTGATCTTCTTGACCTTCATCAGCTTATGAGCGATTTCAATGCAATCGTCATAGGCATCTGCATTGTATGCTTCGGTAAAACCTTTGTCAAACTTTGCCATTGTGTCCAAAATCTCGTCGATTTCTTTGCTGTTAGTGTTCATTGTAGTTTCCTCCTTAATACTGTGATAGATATGAAATTATAAATTCTTCCTGCTCCGCAGAAAGTTTTTTAATGATTTTCAGCTTATGCGCGATTGCTATGCAATCATCATAAGCAGCCGCATTATACGCTTCAATAAATGAAGGTTCATTCGTGGCGATCAACTCGGCTATTGCATTAAAGTCCATATTGCTTGTGTCTGTTTCAGCAATCAGAACGGCTTGCTCTGATTGCTCCGATACGGGCGGTTGTTCTGTCGGTGTAGGCTCTGTTACTGCGCTTTGCTCTGTATGCTCCGTAACTGGAGGTAAGGGCGGGGGAGAGGGAGAAACAGCCAATGAAACAGGAGTTTCTTGCTTAGGCGGTATGCTGTCAGCTGAAACAGACGGCCTTGCCAATGGAGGACGGCCTTCTGCTTCTTTTTCCTGCTTTTCCTGCTGTAGTGTTTGTCGCTGTTGAACTGCTGCGTGTTGCGCAGTATATCTCATTCTGTCTGCATCAGTAAGTGCCGGTTTGTGTGCGGACGGTCTTGTACCTGCTCCGGGCCGTGTCATTGCCCTTGCCGCCGCAGGGTTCGTTTCGGGTTGCTTTTCTTCTTCGTCATTCCAGTGTATTTCCTTATAGAAATCCAGTATCGGGAACATTACCTCGTTAAGATCAACTTTAACCAAATCCATAGGTATTTCTGTGATCGGCGTGGGTTTTATTTTCAGCTTATAGAATGGCTCAAACTTTGTCTTAACCGGTTCGGCTCTCTGACGTTTAATTACTGTTTCACCGAATTGCATCTTAGAAAGCTGTGTGGCGGTCATTAAGGGTTTAGCTTCAACATTGATATTTCGATTTTTCAGCCAAGCAGATAGTTCACCGCTATACGTTTCAAAGTTGATCGTTTCGTTGCCGAGGACGGCAGACATATACTCATTTGTTTCTTTATCAAGGGAATTGATATATACAAGATTACCGCAGTTAGAGCGTATCGTTTTGGCTGCATTATCATATTTGCTGTCAAGCTGATTTAAGTCCTGTACATACAGTTCAAACAAAAGGTTTCGGCCTGCGCCGACTGTGATCTTTGTGTCCATAGCAGGGATGCGTACCATATTGCCGAACTCATCAAGTTCAAAGTGTACTCTCTGCGGAAGTATTTGATTAGGAAATTGTGAGGACACCTCGACCAAGTTGTTGTAACATTGATTGACGAACAACGATGCGATAACGTGCCGGGAAGTATCTTCATCGGGTACTATCATAAATATGGCGCAGGGTTTGTCAGGGTCTATCAGGCAATTAAAATCTATCTGATTGCCCGATGTCAGCTTTGATATACCCATATCTGTTGCAAATATATTGATGTTCGATGATAACGTAGAGAAGATTGACGATCGCATTTCACCCTTTGCAAAATTTGAAGTCGAATAAGCTGATTTTGCAGGATTTCCGATAGGCAGCGCTTTAAAGATTTCATCGAGGGCGTTAATTGTCTTTGGCACACGGTTTTCAACAACCGTCTTATCTGTAGTTCCATATTCGATCAGAAAGTTATTGACCGAATACAGATTGACTTTATCGAGTTGATCTGTTTCATAGCCCTTTTCCAAAAGGAGCAAGATAATTGATACAAGCAGAGATCGTGCTGAATCAGGCCATATAGGGTCCGATTTGGGATTGTCTGTAAACAGCGCCGCAAGAGATTGAACGAGTTTTATCGTTTTGGAGAGGTCTTTGTCACTCTCCATAGCCTTTACATATTCATCAATAATGATCTGTAAGGGGTTCCACAACGATGATAGATTAGTATCACGAAGATTAAGCACAAGGATATTATATCCTTCGTCCTTGAGAAGCTGATATGTATTCTCCAGTAATTCACCTTTCGGGTCATTAGCAACAATGCTGTGCTTTGCTTTACTCATAGCGATCTGCCGTATCATAGGCAGAACGAAAGTCTGACCTTTACCGGAACGGGTAGTACCTATTATAAGAGAATGTACAGTATCCGGCGCGATAAAAAGCCGAGTTCCTTCCAAAGCAATAGGCAGACCGCTTTTTTCGGCGCTGTGCATATCCTTCGTGTCAAAACTATATAACCCTTTATCCTCTTTTAGTTCCTCAAGAGTCATAAAGTGATCGTCACCTTTTAAGTCCTCATTACCGTGTCGTACTTTCCAGCTCTCATCAAGTCGCTTTACGATGAAGAACGATATAATCATAGAAATACCGACCATAGCAAACGTATCTACATTTGATTTGTTGGAATACAGATATTCCAATTTGAAATCAAAAATGTGTTCAGTTGATGTTTGACCTTTTGACAATTTAAAATAATCAACCGCCAAGAACAAATAGTTGATACCAACATTCACCACAAAAAAAGAAATCGCAGCAATGATAAAAAATTCCAGTAAGACAACCAAAGGATTTTGTTGTTTCATTATATCACCTTTCACTGTGTCTATAGACACACATAGTTTTTAGTAACCAATACCGTAATCGTCATAGCTGTCACTAATAATATCGTTTTCTTCTTCAAATTGCTGTTGAAGTTCCCGCAAATGACGTTCCTGTTCCCTATAGAGTGACAGCAGGATATTTGTTGCGTGACGCATAGTGCGTATAGTATGCTGATGCCTTGCAATTGCAGCTGCCTGTCTGAATCGGCTGTCGCTCATAGTACGCCTTGAAATATACTTTGATGCAGACTTATTGCCGAGTTCGGCAGATTTACGGTAATACCGCATAGCTTGTGCAGGATTGCCGCGTATGGAGTATAACCGTCCTAACTGATAGTAAGCATAACTGTTGTCCTTCTCGGCAGATCTATTCAGATACTTCTCGGCGTAGGAATACCGACCAGTCCGAAGATAATAACTGCCGAGCGCCAAAAAGGAAGGTTCAAAACCGTATGTATCTGCGGCACGATGAAGATAATCTACACCCTTATCCTTCAATTTTTTCTCTGAAAGATACCGCGTTCCGAGGATATGCAGGGCATACTCATTTCCATTTATTGCCTGCCGTTCAAGCAAAGAAATACCAATCGAGGTTTTCTTTTGATCGGCAGGGAAGTGTTCAAGATAAAATCTGCCAAGTGTATATTCAGCATCGGCATTACCGCTGTTGACCGCCTTGAGCAGATAATTTTCAGCCTTTTCATAATTCTCGTCAATAAGGAATATTTTACCAAGCTGATACATAGCGTTTTTATCGTTGCCGTCAGCTGATTTTGTAAGCCAGTTCACGGCTTCGGCCTTGTCGGGTTCACAGCCATTGCCTTGCAGATACATCATACCTATTTTATACCGTAGATTAGCAGAGGGCATTTTCCCGTCGAGCTGAATAAAACCTTCTCTTGCAGCTTGATAGTATTCACTTGCCTTTTCTGTATCCTGTTCAATGCCAAACCCATTATCATAGCATTGTGCAAGCGCATAGGCGGCAAACGGATTTGACATATCAGTTGATACACGGTAAGCACTCACAGCCTTGTCAGGAGCGATCTCTGTACCTATACCGTATCTGTAACAGTTTCCAAGCATATTCGCTCCATAAGGATTATCCTCTGCGGCAGAAAAACACTCAAACGCTTTTTTGTTATCAACCTCACAGCCTTGTCCTTGCAGATACATTTTGCCGAGCAGATAGTTGATATAGCTTTTGTTCAGTTTGTTTTCAGTATCTCTGAAATGCAGCAGTGAATTAAAAAACATCTTATCGTATGTATCAGCTTTTTCAGCATCATCGGGTTGACTGCCTAACAAGTGTCTGCGGTATATCAGACCTAACTTCATATAGGCAAGAGCATTATTCTGTTCAGCTTCTTTTAGAAAAATATCGTAAGCAGACTTATACTCTTCGGCGTTCAGCTGTTTAATACCCTCTTTATACTGATCGTTCCAATGCAGTTTGACCTTATCGCTGATAATACTGTAATCAGCATAGTCAATGTCGGTATCGTCAACAATATCGTTGTCGGCGCTATTGGTATCATCAGCCGCACTTTCAGTAACAACCTTTTTGATATCATCATCAGACAGCTCAGCAAGGGCTTTCAGTAAGCTGTTCCCAGCGCGGGCATAAAAGTCATTAAGCGTATTGACCTTATAATTCACATATTGTGCTTGCTGTCCTTCGCCGTACATATCCTTGTAGTATTCGGTCAGACCGTCGAGAGAACTCATATAATTCTGAAACAGTCCTTTTATTTCATCATTGGAGTTGATGATACTATTGACCACCTCGTCTATTTGAGGTCTAAACCTTTTCATCTTTGGACGGTTGTATTGCCAACCCCCTTCGGACGGAAGTGTCCGACGCAGTTCAATCATTTGCAGGGTAGGATTGGTAAATGCTTTTTTTAATGACGGCAGGAGCAATTCACGCTCGATACGGGTATGCTCCTTCGTTACATCGTTTGTTTCATTCAAATAGTTCATCATAACGGATTTTAGCTTATTCATTGCATCAACAGAGATTAAGTCTTTATCCCGACAAGTCTTGCAGCGATCTTCTTTACGATGATACTCGATAAGGGCAGAATGGATATGAACGTTATCGGTGTTAGTATGTATCGCCGCCGTCCAGTAACAATTACTCGGATCGAATTTTGGCTCAGTTTCGATAAGTGCCGCCATTGCTTTTCGGAAAGCTGTTCGGAGTTTATCTTTGTCAACCGTACCGTTTACCATAATATGATTTTCTTCCAAAAAGGAATTATCAAAAGAAACGACTTGGACATATTTCGGACAACCCTCTGAACGTGATTGAATTTCAAACGAACGGTAATTCTCAACCTCGGCAGCTGTCAGGCAATCCTTGTCGGCGGTGAATAAGCCGTCACTCTTTTCAGAGTTAGCCATATAGTCATACATATCATAGTCGGGATTAGTACCCTTATCCTTTGCAACGAAAGCGGCAGGGCGTTCCATATATGATAGATAATCTGTTCCCGCGCCGATGTTCCACCCATAACAAAAGGAGTTAGAAAATACTACTTTCGGCATACAAACCCTTCCTATTTTTTCTCTGATAGATACGGCGGCTTTGCCGCCGCCCTTGTTTCATATTTTTGCATAGACTATTTCCCGCTGTTATTGATCTGATCTCGCCTAATTCGTTCAGCATAATTATCAAGAGATTGTCGCAGGAATGTATGTGCGTTTTCTTTGTTGACTAATGCTAACTTTGTGTCGGTAGATTTGAATTTCACATCAGTCTGTGGATCAATAAGATAAAGCAGGAGAGCATTAAGAAGATCGCGGGTAATGTAACCGTACTCGTCAATGCCGTTAAGGATATTCTTGATAATATACAACTCTCGTTTGAGCTGTGAAATATCCTCGTTTGTCCGTTTAACTTCGCCTGCCTTTTCATAGGTAGGAATTTCCATTTTCTCGATAAGGTTATAGTTCTTAACTCCTTCGATCTTCTTACAGTCGATAGCATAGTTCCTAACCAGTTCGGCAATGAAATTGCTTTCACTCATTTCCAAGTCTTTAGATAAGTCGGATATAAGTGATGCGATTTCTTCGGGTATTCGGAAAAGTTTTTGTGTATTGTTCTTTGACATAGTTGACCTCCGTCCTGTCATTATATGGTAATTCCAAGTGATTGTAAGTAATACTTTAATCTAATTGCTAAATTGACAAGCAATCGTGTCGAAAGTAATACTGAATGAGCATAAAGCGGTGCTATCACACCGCGCGGAAATCTCGGCAGAGCCGAGATTTGAGGGGTATCGACCTGCAAGCACGATATAAAAATGATATCAAAATGATAGCAGGATTTTGGCGCTTGATATCAAAATGATATCAGAATTTTAGGGGTTGATATCAGAATGATAGCAGGATTTTAGAGCTTGATATCAGAATGATAGCAGGATTTAATAGCTTTATGCCTTGATATCATTGTGATATCACATAGCATTAAGATTGATTATCGGTATATTTTTTCTCTATTTCTTCTATCAGAGAATGAAGTTCATTTTGTGTCTGCGGAGCTGTGTCAAGCATTATATATTCTTCAAACCATTGTGTTACATTCAAGAGTTGAAGTGCTGCGAGGGAGATATTTTTTGTGGCAATCTCGTTTACCGCAGATATATCTTTCTTGTAATCGGTGATTGTTTGAGCGCAGATTTCTTTAACAATCGGTGGTAAAGATTGGTAAAAGAAAGCATCTTCATATTCGGCATATTTGGTAATTATTTCCAACGCAAGCTGATTTCTTGATTCCAAACCTTTTGCCTTAACTATGTTATCGAGCTTGTCAATGACCGCCTGCGGAACATCTCTGATGTATAAGACCTTTGTGTTTTCCTTCTTTTCTTTCATTTTGCTGCCCTCCGATTGTCTGAATAAATTAAAAAGTGTGTCTAAAGACACACTTGCTTGAACGTAAAATATTTATATTAACTTATCTCCTTATCGAACTTTCCTCATTGTTAATGTTCAGAATAGGAGATTCACATTTCTTCATTTCTTTCTCAAAATACCTGCTGAACTTATTGTATTCATCAGGATCGGAGATATAGATATGATACCATACAGTATCGTCTGCACCGTCACCATAACCGTCATATTTTTCAAATCCATAATTCTTGATGATAGATACAAGGCTTTCATCATCGTCCGCAGGACAGCCAACTTCTATAATAAGAGTGTCCCTATCTGAAAAATGAATCCACCATTTGTTATCATATTCCTTGTATTTGTTCATAATAATATATCCTCCGTATTGTTTAAATAAGAAAAAGGACAGCCATTATGACTATCCTTAAAGTGTGTCTATAGACACATTCCATTATTCTTCTTTGACAATATCTATTGCCGATAATCTGAAAACAACTATATACACAGTTTTCTTTTTGCTATTCATTTCTTAACGTTGCCTATATTATCAGAAAGAACAGATGTATTCTGTTCAAGCGGCAAATGCTTTGATACAACATCTTTATATTGGCTTGCATCTCGTGTATAATCGACCTCAAAGTATTGCAGTACACGCTCCATACTGTCCTGTGCAGCAAGCAGAACATTTATTAACCGCTCATCGCTCTGCTGTGTCTGCCATTCCTTGAGACCTATATAATAGAACATTTTGTCCTTGTCATCAATTACAAAGGGAAGAATGTTATTGGCAAGGCATTGTTTAAACATAATAAGTCTGCCTGTTCGTCCGTTGCCGTCATAGAACGGGTGTATCTTTTCATACTCTGTATGAAATGCTGCAATGTCATATAAGTCCATATCGGCTCTATAGTATGTCAGGAGCCTTGACATTTCCTTTGAGACATTGTCGGGAGCGGCAGTCCTTATATCAGCGACAAAGTTGCTTTCCTTTTTATATTCACCTATAACTGCATAGCTGTCCATAACTCCGTTTTTGAGAATGGAGTGCAGCTTTTTGATATAATTCTCAGTCAGCTCAGATGAATAGGTATCTATGATGTAATCGAAGCATCTGAAATGATTGACTGTTTCAATAACATCGTTTACCTTGACAGCTTGCTCACTACCGCCTATTCCAACTCCGATAGTTTTTGTTTCAAAAATGTATCTTGTCTGTTCGTGTGAAAGAGAGCTGCCTTCAATATGATTTGAGTTAAAGGCAAAATCAATTTGCAATTTGTGATATATACCGCCGTGATGACCGGTATTTTTTTCAGCTGTAAGCTTTTCAGTAATATTCATTTTAATGCCTTCCTTTGCTGAAAGCGTTTGCTTTTTTACTAATTATACCATTGAACCATTATTGTGTCAACTATTTTATATCAGTCTTTAGCTTATCGTTGATCTCATTCAGATTGTTGTTGATTACACTCAGAGCTTGTAAAAGCTCCAGTAACAATCCGGCAATTCCCATAAAGCCGATCATAACTATCAGCAGCTCTGTATAGTCTCTGATAAAACCTATAACCACCAAGGCAGTCATAAGAATAAAATATCCAATTCTAAAGAACACCTTTTTTCCTTCTTTCTTAGCCTAAAACAAAAAGGATAGTAAAATAAAACTATCCTCAGATGAATTATAACATATTTTCATTTTCTTCCCTCTGCTGAATCGGGAGTGATAATAGTATCTTCTTCCGAATAATCCTCAGTTTCTTCATTCGTAAGATACATTTGCACAATTTGATCTAAAACTGATTTTAAATTATCATACAGGTTTTTAGCTTTATTATATTTTCTCTCAGTAAAGCTTTGATCTGCATCATAACGGCTCATAGCTTCCCAAGCTGTCAGGGTATCCGATAGATCTTCAATATCATTCAATAGGTTTTCATCAAGCTGAATATCATTTTCTCTGATTTTGTTAAGCAGAGTTTGTATGTTGTGAACGCGGGGATAATCAATTCCATATGCAAGAAGCAATGCTTTCATCTGTTTTTCAATAGCTTGCTGAATATGATAGCTACAGCCCCTTGCAGCATATTCATCGGGCATATACGGCTCTAACACGGTACATATTTTCCGATCTTCTTCGCTACGTTTTATCAGTTCCATCATAGATAACCACCCCCTTCTTTAAAATATCGTTTTTTATATGAACATTATCAATGCTATTATAATCTATAAGATCAAATTCCGTTTGTAGATTTTTAGACAGATACTTGCTGAACAGCTTGAAATTGTTATGATCTGACCAGACAGCAATATCTAAATCGCTGTCTGCATTGCAGTTCCAAGTGACAGCACTCCCAAAAATAACGATCTTTTCAAGTCCTGCATTGTTGAGTGCATAGTCTATTATTCTTTGAACATCAATTTGTTTGGTGGGAAAAATATGACAGATCAAATTGGTGTCGATAACTTCAGGAAATGTTTTCCGGAAATTGACCGCTAAAGGAAATCTCATATTTTTCACCTCCGCATATTATTTGAATTCATTATATCATTGTTTATTAGTATTGTCAACCGGTTCTAAATTACCGATCTCAACATCTTCGCCGTAATAGACTTTGCGATAATTATCGTGAGAGCCAAAGTGCTTGTTGATCTTAGCCCGGCTGTTTGTCATTTTAAATAGCTTTGGAGCCAAGAAAAGAAAAAACTCCTGCTCCGGAGTTCCTTCGTTCAGCCGTAAGAATAGAGTTGTTTGCTTGCTCTTGTCAATACTCCTTCCGTCAGACAGACGTATTACCTTCTTTTCATAATGCTCTTTTCCCGGTCTGTATATCAGCTTGACGGTAGTGTAGTTATCCTCGTCGATCATACAGCTTTTTATTGCCGGATAGGACAATGACAGATGTATCTTCCGGTCATCGGCAGCATTATAGTAATCAAGCTCAATATATGTTTCATAAGCGCTGATCTCCAACAGGTGGGCATTATTGGTTTTGCTCCTAACAACATAGGCTGCACCGAACAAAGCAGCTGCACCTATTACCGGTGTTATCAATCCTCCAAAAATCAGAAACAGCACAAAACAACAGGCAGCAAGAGCTATACAGATCACAGCGATAACATAAAGCCGTATAGGTGAAGAAACCCGGCTGAACTCTGATTCAAGATCATTACGAATATCATCGGGATACGGATAACCGAATTGCAGTTGTTCCATTTTATCCTCCAAATTATTTCAAAATAAAAAGCCGTATAAATCTCATACGGCTTCAAAAGAATGTAATAATTAGTATATTAGATAAAAGATGAATCTCTTTTTCCATTTTTGAAACATTATACTCTATCATAAATCATCACCATATCCGATGAAACTGACGAACTAAATTCTCTGTCGGTATTGCTTAGTGCAGAGATAGGAACTAAGTCAATATCAGTTTCAAATGCATCATTCAGGTCTAAATACAATTCTGCTGCCTGAGACAATGGCCTTATATTTGATCCACTTCTGTCATAAATAAGGTCAATGTCGCTGCTTTCGTCAGCATTTCCTCGTGCATAAGAGCCAAAAAGGAATACAGATTTTAAATTGTGTTTCAATGCAATTGGTTCAACTACAGCTTTTATTTCTTCAATAGAATACATAGCATCACCCCTCTTTATGATTATACCATTTTCATATTAAAAAGTCAATATTCAGATGTCAATTAGCCGTTACCATACAAGAAGCGGTCAGCCCTGTTTCGTTGTCGGTACAAGTGATTATAGCCGAGCCTGTTCCGACAGCTGTGACTTTTCCGCTTTTATCAACTATTACTCTGTCCTCCCGGTTGCTTTTCCAAGAGAATGTATCAGTAGAATTTGTCGGCTCAAATACAGGCTTTATGCTTGCCGTATCACCAATCGAAAGCACTATATTGTGCTGGTCAAGGGCGAGTTTAATAGCGTTGATTTCTTTAGCGCTTGATTTAGTTGTATCTTTGGTTGAAGCAGTAGTCTGCTGTGTGGTGGTGGAAGTTGCTGATTTAGTAGTTGATTTGTAAGTAGCAGCCGGAGCCTGTGCTTCGCCGGTATTAGTCGGACCGTGATACCGTGTGGTATTGGACGGAGCCTGTGCTTCGCCGGTATTAGTTGGGCCGTGATACCGTGTAGTATCAGCCGGAGCCTGTGCTTCACCGGTGTTGGTCGGTCCTTGATACCGTGTAGTATCAGCCGGAGCCTGTGCTTCACCGGTGTTGGTCGGTCCTTGATATCGAGTGGTATCAGCCGGAGCCTGTGCTTCGCCGGTGTTAGTTGGTCCTTGATACCGAGTGTTATCAGCCGGAGCCTGCGCTTCACCGGCACGGGTTGATGCATTATGTCTTGTGGTACCAGCCGGGATTTCTGTTTCTCTTTCAGACGAAGGATCAGTGCTTGAACCTACGGCCTTTTTGGTGGTTGAGCGATTAGCGGATGTTTGAACATTTGAATTGTTGCTTATTACTTCTGTATCCTTAGCAGTTGTTACAGTTTCTGCATTGTCCAGCTCATCACTATTAAGGACGGGAACAGCATACTCAGAGGACTTTATTTGCTTTAGATCTGAAATATCAAGTGCAATATAGAAATAATGAGTTTCTCCTTCGTGAAATTCACCCTTAATTACATCTCCAAACTCATCGACCTTATCTGCATCGTAGTAATCGTTATCCTTATACTCAAGCACAACAAAGATCACACGAACATTAGTTATTTCAACATCCTTCACCATATACAGCGATTGAATATCATTGAGTGTTTCAGATTCAAAAGGGAACTGCTCCGCTTTTTCTCCTTTTTCATCATATTGAAACCTAACTTCGCTTACAATAGGCTTGCTCGATTTGGCCTCACCGTATCCGGATTTTTTGCAATAGTATATGAAATTAAGCTGCTTTGTATCTGTCAGATAACTCATTGAGTTGATCTTCATAGAGTAACTGCCGAGAGCATAGACCTTATCATAATCCTCGGTGAAGTTCTCAGAGTTGTTCTTTTTTGCGTGTATTACACAGATAATTATTACTATAACAACAATAACTGCTGCCAAGATCAGAAAGACCATAGAACTTTTCTTTGTAGTAAAATGATCCGATGAATTTGCGGACATTACCAGTCACTCCTTAAAAGTAATTCATTTGCTATATTTTCGGCAGCATTGTGACAAATCGAATAGAGAGCTTCACTATCACTCCGTACAAAGCCGCCGAGTTCATTCATCATTTCTTCTGCGAATACATTGCAGAAGTGAATAACATTATCGTTGTTGCTCCGAAGAATGTTAGCATATACGCTAAGGTCATCTTGATACAGGCTGCGGAAAATATCGTGCGCAATATTCATTCTGTCCTCACTGTTACCAATATACATAAGGTCCAGAGCATCAACATTCTTCCGGCAATGGAATTTATATCGTCCGGTCCCGAGAGAAACCAACATTTCACCGCTTGCAAAATCAGAGGTCCCAGTCAGTTCACTCTGCGTAAACTGCGGAAAACTCTCGATAAGTGCCGATAGCTTTTCATTTGAATGCTTCAGTATTATCTTGTACTGAACCAAGCCGAATATCGTTCTGACTTTGTTCGCAGCTTCCCCCTCTTTTTCCGTTTTCGGTGGATTAAAGTCGGTGATCGACTGTGTTGCAAACAACAGTCCTGCTTCATACTTTCTCGCCCTTCGTGTGAGCGTTTCAATGAAAGCTGTGACTTGAGCGCTGTCAGAGGAAATGAATTTGTGTGCTTCGTCAATAACTGATGTGATCTTCCGTCTGTCCCATTGAGAGAATATGTTCCTGTTATGCTCAACATTGAGTGCGGTTTCGCGCCACATCAAAGATAGAATGTTAAACAACTGTGCATCATAAACACGCTGCTCCATCTGCGAGAGATCTTTTACATTGAAAACGATAAAATCACTGTCTGCAATATCAATATTTGTAATACCATTGAACATAGAGGAATAAGAGCCCTCACAAAGCACCTTGAGCGATACCTCTAAACGTTCAAGTGCATTAACCCTGTTTTCAGATAATTCGTTATTAACTGATTTTTCGTTAGTATAGAGTTGTTTTCGCAGGCTTTCTAACAGTTCAGATAGGGTAGGGAAGTCAGAAGGACTCAAACGTTCTATATCGGTAGAAGGATCAATACTATGTGTTCTGAAAGTATCCATAACAAGATCGGTCAAAACATCAGCTTCAAATTCAGTAATAGTAGGGATAAAATAGTAGAAAAAGGTAATGATCCTTGATAATTCTGATGCAAAATTGGTTTCACGATCTGCATCTTCATCAGCGGCTGTACTTAATACTTGCCGGATTTCAAGAGGATTGATAAGCGAGTTCTTATTCATTCGTATTATCTGTCCGTTATAGATGTGAGCAAGGTCATCGTATTCGCCCTCAAGGTCAATACAAAGGACCTTATTAGAAAGCAATAGCTGATCTTGAATCATAGATTTGAGCGTAACGGACTTTCCCGATCCTTTAGCTCCGGCGAGCATAATATCGTAGCTGGCCCTATATGCAGTACGCTTGAAAAAATCGAGAGAAATCAAACCGCCGGTGATCGAGGTGCCAAACAGCATAGAGTTTTCGTCAAGGTGAGACTGAAAGTAAAAAGGAAACTGCAAAGAAAAGGTATCATATAGAGGGAAAGGTGTTTCAATCGGATTGCTTGACCGCAGAAAATCAATGTATTCCTCCCGCATTGTATTGAACGGTATAAAACATTCAATGCCGTCATCAGAAAGTTCAAGCGCTATGTTTTCGACTGCATCAGATAGTTTTTCCACGCTGTCCCTTGTGACTATAACCCGTATTGTCAGATAAAGCATCTGTTCCTTGTCATTAGCAATAGCCTGACGAATGTATATGAGTTTTTCCTTTTCAGTATCAGTGTCAAGAAAATCTTTAGTTTTTCTGTTTGTGATATGCCGTGTCTGTAACTCATCAATTGATTTCTCTATTTCGTGCTGTGCATCTCGCTTGTGTTTTTTTAGCACATCGAATGTAATATCTACATCATCAAGACGAGAAATGATTTGCGCTAATTTGAGATTCTGCAAGTCAGCAGGATAGCCGTTAAGCACCATAACTGTTGAGTATAGGCCGTCAATATTTATGTGATTCTGTGCTAAAACGATCTTATCCGGGAGTATATCGTTGACACCTTTAGCATCAACATCGCGGCGGCGCATAATAGATGCAAGCACCTTGCAGGTTTCTTGTAGATCGCAAAACTCTATATTAGTATCACGCATTGCCGATATATACAACTCTGCTTGCTTGTTTAATTGCACGCTGTTGTCGCCAAAAAGGATAAGATATGAAAGCCTTTCACGATAATTGCTCTCGGCATAGTCAAGTTCGTTCAACTTTCTTTGCAGCATTTTCTTTCGGAACGGATCAGCAGTTGAATTGATCTTATGATTCAGAAATGATCTCTGCGCTGAAAGATTAACGGGACGGGAAGTGAAAACATAACGATACTCACAACGTAATGCGTTTGTGGCATTGGCAAAATTATTGCAGACAGAGGATATATCCGATTCAGTAAAGTGAAAAATATCAATGCCAGAAATACGCATTATAAGGAGTAAAGATTTCTTTTTCTGATAGTTATATTTTACTTCCAAACATCTATCTTTAAAATCACCAAATTCGATGAAGTTAATAAGGTTTTCGGAGTAGCCTATGACCCTATCATTCTTCTTGCTGCTGCTCTTTTCGTCCTTTTGCTTTTTTGCCATTTTTTTGTTCCTCTCTTTCACAGTAACGCTTATATTCTTCAGTACGATTACCATACATCTTTTTCGGAGTTAAAAAGAATATAAAGAAATCTATCATACTGACGAAAAGGAGCTTGTTAGGATTTGACGGAGATTTCCCCGATAGGATCAGGTATAGTATCAGCGCTATTATTGAACCAACAACTTGCAGTAATACACTTTCTGAAATGTTTGAAAGTGCAAGATTAACAGTAAAAACTACAATAATACCCAGTGCAAGCCTTATTGCGCTTATTCCCATAAATACCTTTACGGGCTGCTTAGTAGTCTTTGGTATATATCCCATAACTATCCTCCTTATTTATTATTATCTGAAGCAGATTTATTATTATTTTCTCTTTGCCGCTCTTGTTCAAAAAAAGAACTTTGTCTGCTTTCAGATCTTCGTTGTTCAAGGGCAAATCCGGGAGCCGAATTTTCTCTCTGCCTTTCACTGTCAGCAAATGTTCCACCACTCTTAGCAGGAGCAGGAGATGTATTCACAGAGCCACCGCCTTGTGGCGCACTTGGAGCAGAGGACGGTGAGGGATTGCTTGATGCAGAAGCTGTAGGAGCAGAAGTTGACGGTGAACTATAAGGAACCGAAGCTGTATTAAATGCCTGCCCTCCACCGATACGTCCGCTATTATCAATGCTGTTATTCCCATTAGCATTATTCCCATCAGCACCGGGAGTTCCTCGATCACCCTGCATACCTTGAAAGCCTTGCTCACCGCGTTCTCCACGTTCGCCACGTTCACCGCGTTCGCCGCGTTCGCCTTGTCCTTGCGCTCCTGTTGCTCCTGTTGCTCCCGTTGCTCCTGTCACAGCAAAACCATTCGATGAGCCATTAGCACCCGATGAGCCATTAGCACCCGATGAGCCATTAGCACCCGATGAGCCATTAGCACACGATGAGCCGTTACCCGAAGGAGCGTTGCCGGAAGAATCAGATGCAGAACCGCTGCTGATTCGTTCTCCAAATGCATTTCCAGTATTACCTCCGGCTCGTCCTCCGTTCATAATACCTCCGACAATACCTCGGCTATTATAACCCGAATGAGCGCCGGATACTGCCCCGCCAACCATACCGACAATGGACCCTAAAGCACCTCTATGATACCCACTATAAGAACCCGAAGCGCCGCCGCTGACAAAACCATTAACAGCTCCGCTTGTCGCTCCGGCTGCCGTTCTTGCAGTTGATTTAGCAACTCGGACTGCGGGAGATGTAGCAGTTCTTGCAATATTAACGCCCGAATTGATCGCCATTACTGTTGCAGCGCCGGATTTAACACCAGCATCTGCGCCTGTCAATTTAACTATAAAATCAGGACCGTCAATAGTGCCTTTGGCAAAACCGATTATCAATATTACCTTGATAAAAAGGCTTAGATCTGATTTTACTATCTGTAAGGACAGCATTATGAAGATTTTAAGCAATAATGCACATAGAATAAATGTAAGATATGCATTAAGAAGCTCTTGAATTGTTTTCTTTGCTCTGCCGCTATTCCTTTGATCTGTAGCTATGACTATGCCGGAGATTATCTGTACAAATACTAAATCAAAGATTACTGTTGCTATTTTAAGCGCTGCAAAAATCAACGCAAGGATCAACGCCAAAAGTATAATAAATGTTGGGAGAAAATCATAATCATATTTATAGATGTATTCCGCTGGGTAGAAAAAAGTCCGAAGGTCTTGACTTATCTTATCAAATGAAAAATCAGTTACACCATCCATATTTTTGTAATCATCTTCTGTTACTAACGGTCTGTAAGTGTATTCCCCATTTGCAGCGGTATAACGCACGCTATCACGATTCTGATTGTAAAGGAGTATTATCAACTCATCTTTAAAAGCATCTATGTATCCAACATTAGTTATCCCTTGAATTGCCTTTTTTGCAGAGGTATAGTTGTATCTTGACGGAAATCGTTCAACGATTTTGTTTAAAACGAGATCCTTTAGATAGTTATAAAACTCGTTGTAGGTGTAAGTAGCAAAGTGATTTCTTTGAGCCATTTCCTCTTGAATACTTGATGCTGTTCCAGTAACAACAGGTTGATTATAATTTACAATATCCGCATTTCCGTTTAAATATGCTTCTTGAATTAGTGCGTGTTCATTGCCAAGTCCTAATAATGTAAATTTATCATTTGTTGATAAGCTATCATACGTTCTCTGTCCTTCGGCATTCATATCCGGCATATATCCTTCAACAGCTTTATCGAAGTTGTGCCGACCAACAACACTGTTTATATCAATATTATATACAGAACCGTATGTCCTATCGTAATCTGTATCATAATATAGCATTTGCTTATTTGTTCCGGAGCGATATACATTGATGAGCGATGCTGATAGCACTTCATCACCTATGGTATAGTAAGTTTCACTGTTTGTGTATTGAATATTGTCAATATCGTTCAGCCCTGCATTTTTCATATTATTAAAAGTAGAAATAAACAGCGGTAAAGCTATTATCATAGCAAGAGAAGTAAGTGTACCGACCAAAAACTCAGAAAGATGTATTTTTGACCGGAATACAACAAGTGTGCAGGCACCAATAAGCAAAAATATTGAGAAAACAGCAATGACTAATCTTTTTGAAAGTAAAAAGCTGTTATCGTTGATTAGTCCTAAATCTCTGAATAAAGAGGTAACATCATAAGTTAATATTTTCTGTACTTGTTCCTCTATTTCAGTCACACCTTTTGAAAGAACCGACAAAATACCAAATGACATATTACGAGTTATCTGTGTGAACCCGGTTCTGACAATAATATGGTCATAAAGGGGGTCTGGAAACGAATCATAATCCAGCGCAGCGTGAACGATTGGAGCTGCGATACCAATAATAAGAAGCGAGATAAAAACAGCAAATATTATTTTAGCTTTTTTCGGAACAGAAACATTCATAGTAATACTCCTTTTCAGTATGAGTTTTGAAATGATTTACGGACACTTAAATACCTACCTTGACAGATAGATATTTAAGCGCCCGTAAAGGCGCTGATAAGTAGAACAATGATTACTGAATAAGACCAGTAACGATAGATGTTCCGAAAGAAAGGATCGCAACACCGATCAGTATGCCGGCAGCACCCGACTTCAATCTCTCTGCCCAGCCGCGTCCTGCGGTAGCACACATAATGCCAAGTACAACTATTGCTCCGATCATTATTATCTGTGCAACCTTTTTGATGTCATCAACAAGCGATTCGCCCCAAGTAGTTATACTTGAAACAGCACTACCGGTGCCATTTCCTGTTGCAGCAAAAACCTCGCCAACGCCGAGGAAAACAGCCGTAATAATACCGCTTATTGTTGCTGCAAATCTCTTAATTCCTTTTGTGATTGTCTTTTTCATAAAAAAACCTCCATAATAAATGATTTTTTAACATCAGCGTTTAAGCTGTTGATTTCCAATAGGTGAAATGGAAATTGCAGACTGTTCAGTATCATCGAGAGGATCGGTGATTGTCTGAATAGCTGCCTGCTGTTGATCTTGTAAGCTCAATTCAACGAGTGTGTCATTATAATCCTTACCGATAGATGCGTGATGTATTGTAACAATATACCCTTTTTGTGAGAAATAACTATGTATCGTGTTTGCCGTTCTGACACCTGTTTCATCACTATCAAGGCAACACGCGATATTCTTTATTTCGGGATACCGTTTCAGGTATTCTTCCAGTACCGCCATATATGATGTACCCGACAATGAAAGCCTATTGTGTTTGAGCCAGCAAGTCTTGTCATACGGTATGCCTTTTTGTTCGGAAACTTTTTTGACATTCCTGCAATTCAACGCGGCGTGAGATAATAGGTCAATTGGGCTTTCAAACACAAATACACGATTGGTAGGAACATTGGCGCGAATATTGAATGAATATGCCTTGTCCGAGGATTTCACGTTTTTTCGGTATTTATGTTCGCTCGATGATGAACGCACCTCCGCAAATTTAGCAATGTTATGTTCATCGTACCCGACAAAAACGCAATTACGGTGATCGTCTTGATATAATAACTGCTGCTTGAAGCAATAGGTAACTATATCGGCAGGAATACACCGTGTTTTCGTAAGATACATATACACATTACTGTATTTGCCGTCTGCCTTAACAGGCAGTACAAAAGGCTCTTTTTTCTGCGGAACAGATTTCGGAGCCGCAGAAAACGGTGTGACACTATGAATTTGCTGCTGTTCAGGAAGTTTATTAGTGAGAATACCGACAGCGGTTGTAAAATCATAACCCTCCATATCGACTAACCAAGAAACTGCACCGTAGCCGCCTTTGGATTGACTGTTCCAGTACCAACGGTGACGGTCATTTTGAACGACAAGACTGTTATGCTCTACACATCGGTAACAATCGCCGTCCCTGCGGAAAGTAAAACCGCGAAAACGGCTGATTACTTCAAGCATATCAGCGTTACGGGCCTGCATTTTATCTTCTTCGGTATAACGTATAAAAACCTTATGTGACATTTTCACTCACTTCCTTCGATTTCAGCGTTTTTTCATATCTGCGCTTCGCAGCATCAAGAACATTCCTCACAAACTGTTTTTTTGCTTCAATCTGATTGTCAATAGAAGGTATATCTTCCAGTTCGTATCTTGTCAGCATACCGCTATGCGGTAAGCTATTCTCTATTTCTGCACGAATAATAATATATTCGTGCGGAAAATAGTTATTGCAAGCGTACTTTAGAAAGACTAAACGCGATATATCTGAATCTGCGTTCAAAGTCTGATACGGCAGATCACTTTCATCGTTTATTGCTGTGATAAAGCATTGTAACTCATTTTGCGGAGAAAATGTATTCCAGTTAGCTTGCAGATTATCATAGAAATTTGAATTACTTTGCCGATAGGAGTTAAAATTCTCAATAACACTTGTCGGGATATATTTTACAAACTCATCGAGAGAAATATAAATCTCCGTATCGTTACAATTCAATGTGATAATCTTCATTCATTCTCAACCTTTCAAAGCAAAATGGATATTTACTCCAAAATCCGCGAGTGTGTCTATAGACACACCCGCGTTTGGAGTAAAATGCTTAACGTCCCTGTCCCTGCCCGAAATCGGGGGAGAACAGAAGCGGGTCAAATACATCGTCGGGAGCATTGTTAGCGCCGACTTTCGGAGCGTTTGAAACCGCAGCTGTATTTTCCTGCTGCATAACGGGCATACGATTAAAAGCGTCAAGAATTGCATCTGTCATTTCTGCCTGCGCTTTTTGGGTAATAGCGTGAAAACAATCTCTGTATTCATATTCAGGCTTACCGTCAGTGCCGACAACAGGCGCACCGTTCTCATCACGTTTAGATGTGCGGTACTTCGGAAGATCAACAAAAAGGCCGTACTGACCTTCCTTGATACGGGCTTTTTCAAGCGTAAAATCACCAATATGTACTGTTGCCATACCGCGTGTAGGCAGTTGCCCGCCAATACCTTCACGGTTGTATTCGTTGCAGTACACTTTGTCAATGCTGAAAGAGCCGTTTATTTCGTACCTACCGCTGCGCTGATTGTCTTTGCCTTCCTCAAGAACGCGCTTGTATTCCGCTAAGATCGCATCAACAAAAGCCTTGTTAGCCGCAGGGTTGTTCGGGTGAAAAACGTCCTTGTAGTTATAAACAGGCTTGCCGTCCTCTTTGAGAATAGGATTTCCGCTATTGTCTTTTTTGACAACAGGATATTTCGGAAGTTCCACATACTCTTTATAACGGCCCTGATAAATTCTCACATTTTCGAGAACGTGAGTATCATTGAAAACAACGTTTGCAAAGCCGCGAATGTTATCTCCCTCTTTTGTGTAGGGATTACAAGTAATGGTCAAATACATAATCAAACACTCCTTTTCTGTTTAGCAGCGTTTTCGGCTGTATAGTCGTATGAAAAATCGCCGCAGTATTCGTTTTTTGGGTCGCTTATAGCAACCAACGTTTGGTCTTTAGTACAAATGCCGTCGCAGAAGTAATAACAAAAGTAACATCTGTCACTTGTGTTGTCGGGCGTAGCATCGTACTTGCTTCTTGTTTGTTGTTTCATTGTCATTTGTTTAGCCCTCAAATCCTGCAAAATCGGGGATAGGCTCAACAAGCGTGTCTGCGTCCGTTCCGACAGGATCAACAAGAACGTCAACAGTCGAAGAAACTGTGTTCTGCTGTTTATCGGTATCGTTATTTTTGGCATCGTCTTTCTTGCCGAGCAGAGTAATGGAATCAGCAACAATTTCAACCGCTTTGCGCTTTTCGCCGTTCTGCGTTTCGTATGTGCGAGTTGAAATTCTACCCGAAACACCGATCTGCTGACCCTTTACAAGATACTTTGACATCATAGCCGCATACTCACGCCAAATAACAACAGGAATAAAGTCAGTGCCTTCATTGCCGTTCTTGTCCTTGCCGCGAGAAACCGCGAGATTGAAAGAAACAACAGAAACACCGCTATTCGTATGTTTCAACTCAACATCGTTTGCAACACGGCCTATCAGATTAACCGAGTTCATAACCTTTACACTCCTTTCATAAGTAATAACTATCGAAAAAGCGGAGCAAGTAAAAACTCACTCCGCCATAACGATTGTAATTGTGTTTAAAACACATTGTCAGAACAATTTTTTATCTGTCAGATAAAAGGAATAATGGGATTTAGTGCGCTGTGTTGCGCTTGCGTACAACGCAAAGAACGAGCGAACAAAGAACTACCATAGATATGCTGATCGGAACACCTGCTCCGGTGTAGGGAGGTGTAGTAGGCTTCAGAGAGTCTTTCATAACGACCTCGGTAACGCTGCCGTCTGCATTAACGGTAAATGATATGTCATTAGCAATCTCATAGCCGTTAGGAGCAATGATTTCACGCAGAGTATATTTTCCTCCTGCTTTCAGCTTGCCTTCGATATAGTGCGGCTCTTTGCCCGATACCCATTCTTCAACAACGTTTCCGTCCTCGTCGAGAATTCGGAGAGTTGCACCTTCCAGTTCACCTTCACCTGTGATAGACTGTTTGCTGATCTTAACCTTTGTGGTATCGTCCTTCATATCAACAGTCTGAACTTCGCCGTCCTCATTGACTGTGAACTCAATGTCATTGGCTATTACATATCCGTCAGGAGAGATTTCTTCGTGCAGGGTATAGGTTTCTCCTGCTTTCAGAACGCCCTCAATAAGATGTGCATTTTTACCGGACACCCATTCGTCAATAACGTTGCCGTCCTTGTCAATAACTTGCAGCTTTGCTCCTTCAAGTTCGCCATCACCTGTGATAGACTTTTTGCTGAACTCAACTTTTGTGGTATCGTTAATAAACGATACATCAGATGTTTCAGCATAGAACACCTGAACACTCTGTGCATCGGCTACAAGATAGCCTGCGGGAACTGTGCTGCCGTCCTCGGTGATAGTGTATGTACCAATAGGTACATTCTCAAATGTAGCATCGCCGTTTTCGTCTGTTGTTGCAGTCTGATAAATCTCTCTGCCGCTGTCAGATGTGCCGGAAAGAATAAATGTGATGTTGCCTATATTCTTTTCGCCCTCGGTATGCTTCTTAATGCTGATAGTGCCTGTCTTTTCATCGTTGAAGAACTCAACATTGCTTGTTTCAGCATAGAATACCTCTACATTCTGCGGCTCTGCGGTCAGATACGCATAAGGAGTTGTTTCGGTATCTTCGGAAATAGCATAAGTGCCTATCGGGATTTCGGTAAATGTTGCATTACCGTTTTCATCGGTAACTGCTTCTCTTGTGATCTCGCGTCCGCTATCCGATGTACCCGTGAGAATGAACTTGATTCCTTCAATGTTCAGATCGCCCTCTGTGCGCTTGTGAAGCGTGATCGTTCCCTCTTTTTCATCGTTAAAGAAATCAACATTGCTTGTTTCAGCATAGAATACCTCTACATTCTGCGGCTCTGCGGTCAGATACGCATAAGGAGTTGTTTCGGCATCTTCAGTGATAGCATAAGTACCTATCGGAATGTTAAGGAACTCTGCCTTTCCTTCAGTATCGGTAACAGCTTCTCTTACGATCTCGCGCCCGCTGTCAGATGTGCCGGTGAGAATAAACTTAATACCCTCAATGTTTTTATCTTCTTCGGTGCGCTTTGTAACCTCGATAGTTCCTGTCATTTCATCGTTGAAGAACTCAACATTACTTGTTTCAGCATAGAATACCTCTACATTCTGCGGCTCTGCGGTCAGATACGCATAAGGAGTTGTTTCGGCATCTTCGGTGATAGTGTAAGTACCTATCGGGATTTCGGTAAATGTTGCATTACCGTTTTCATCGGTAACTGCTTCTCTTGTGATCTCGCGTCCGCTTTCCGATGTGCCTAAGAGGATAAATTTGATACCCTCAACATTCAGATCACCTTCGGTGCGCTTGTGAAGCGTGATAGTTCCCTCTTTCTCATCGTTAAAGAACTCAACATTGCTTGTTTCAGCATAGAATACTTCCACGCTCTGCTTATCAGCTGTCAGATAAGCATAAGGAACAGAACTGCTATCCTCTGCAATGGTATATGTACCAACAGGGATATTCTTGAAATCAGCTTTACCACTATCATTGGTTGTCGCTGTGCGCTTGATAGAACGCCCTGTATCGGAAGTGCCTGTCAGAATGAACTTAATGCCCGAAATGTTAAGGTCGCCTTCTGTGCGCTTTGTAACCTCGATAGTACCCTCTTTCTCATCATTAAAGAAAGTCGCATTTGTTGTTTCTGCATAAGTAACAGTAACTTCCTGCGGGTCAGCTACAAGGTAGCCAGTCGGAACGGTCTTGCCGTCCTCAGTAATGGTATAAGTACCTATGGGGAGATTTTCAAACTGTGCTTTGCCGTTTTCATCGGTAACAGCTTCTCTTATGATTTCACGTCCGGTATCCGATGTTCCTGTGAGAATGAACTTGATATTTGCAACATTCATATCACCTTCGGTATGCTTTACTACCTCTATATTACCTTTCTTTTCTTCATTGAAGAAATCTTCTTCTTCTGAAGAATTATAGGTAATAATAACGGTTTTAGCAGATGCAGTCAGATACGCATAAGGTACAGTTTCGCCGTCCTCTACAATCTGATATGTTCCGATAGGAATGTTCTTAAATTCAGCCTTGCCGTTTTCATCGGTAACAGCTTCTCTTGTAATTTCGCGTGTGCTGTCAGATGTACCGGAAAGAATGAACTTGATACCCTTGACATTCAAATCGCCTTCTGTGCGCTTGTAAACGTTAATCGAACCCTCTTTTTCCTTATTATAGAACTCGGTTTCAGAGGTTTCATTGTAATTAACGGTTACTTCCTGCGCTGTTGCAGTCAGATATGCAAAATGTACAGATGTGCCGTCCTCGGCAATGGTGTATGTGCCGATAGGCAGCTCTGTAAATGTTGCATCACCGTTTTCATCGGTTATCGCTGTTCTGTTGATTGTTCTTCCGCTATCTGATGTTCCGGTCAGATTGAACTTAACGTTTGCGACATTCTTGTTACCCTCGGAACGCTTAACAATGTGAATAGAACCCTCTTTCTCATTGTTGAAGAAATCGGTTTCTGTTGTCTTGTTATACTCAACCTTAACAGACTGCGGCTTTGCAACAAGATATGCAGTCGGAACAGTATCGCCGTCCTCGGTAATGGTATAAGTACCTATCGGGATCTTCTTTCCAAAGTCGGCCTTGCCGTCAGCATTGGTTGTAGCTGTTCTGCTGATCTTTCTGCCACTATCAGATGTACCGGAAAGAATGAACTTGATTCCCTCAACATTCAGATTGCCTTCGGTACGCTTGAAAACGTTGATCGAACCTTCTTTTTCCTTGTTGAAGAACTCGGTTTCAGAGGTTTCATTGTAATTAACGGTTACTTCCTGCGCTGTTGCAGTCAGATATGCAAAGTGTACGGTAGTTCCGTCCTCGGAAATAGTGTAAGTACCAATTGGCAGTTCAGTAAATGTAGCATCACCGTTTTTATCAGTTGTTGCAGTTCTGTCAATTGTTCTTCCGCTTTCAGATGTTCCGGTCAGATTGAACTTAACGTTTGCGACGTTCTTGTCGCCCTCGGTGCGTTTCACAATGTGAACGGACCCCTCCTTCTCTTGATTGAAGAAGTTGGCTGTTGTTGTCTTGTTATATTCAACCTTAACAGACTGCGGCTTTGCAACAAGATATGCAGTCGGAACAGTATCTCCGTCCTCGGTAACTGTGTATGTACCTATCGGAATGTTTGTAAAACTTGCCTTACCGCTTGCATTTGTTGTTACACTTTGGTTGATCTTTCTGCCGCTGTCAGATGTACCGGAAAGAGTGAACCTGATATTAGCTACATTCAGGTCTCCTTCGGTACGCTTTACGATTGCAATATCACCTTTCTTTTCTTCATTGAAGAAATCTTCGTCAGTCTGATTATTATAGGTAATTGTTACGCTCTTTTTTGCAGCGGCAAGATAAGCATAAGGAACAGTGCTTTCGTCCTCGTAAATAGTATAAGTACCTATCGGGATCTTATTTCCGAAGTCGGCCTTGCCGTCAGCATCAGTAATAGCTTCGATAGTAATTTCTCGTCCGCTATCCGATGTACCCGTGAGAATGAACTTGATTCCTTCAATGTTCAGATCGCCCTCTGTGCGCTTGTGAACAAATATCCCGCCTTCTTTTTCTTTGTTAAAGAAGTCAGTTTTTGTTGTTTTATCGTATTCAACAGTAACGTTCTGCTTGTCTGCTTTCAGATACGCAAAATGCAATGATGATTCAACTTCATCAACATCATAGGTGCCTATGGGTATATCGTTGAAATAAGCCTTGCCGTTTTCATCAGTTGTGGCTTCAATATTGACTTCATCACCTACATCAGATGTACCTGTCAAGGTGAATGTAATTCCTTTGATATTCAGATTGCCCTCAGTACGCTTTGTGATCTCAATATCACCTTTTTTCAGCTCATTAAAGAACTCTTTGGTAACGAGCTTTTCGTATTCGACCTCGACCTCTTGATCGGGAGCTGATACATACGCAAAATGTACAGAGGTTGCTTGTTCAGCAAGAGTATAGGTTCCGATATCTACCTCATCAAATGTAGCAATACCGTCTTTATCTGTCTTGGCTGTAAGGCTGATTTCATCGCCTAATACAGATGTACCTTTCAGAGTAAAGGTAATGTTTTCTACATTTTTATCATTTTCGCTGCGCTTAATGATCTTGACATCGCCCTTCATCTTTTCGTTAAAGAAACTTTCCTTTGTTGTTTTGTTATACTCAACAGAAATTGTCTTTGCATCTGCTGTTATATAGCCATACGGTACAGTGTCGCCATCTTCTGTCAGAGTATAATTGTCACCAATGGGAATATCCTTTAACTCTGCTTTGCCGTATTCGTCAGTAACAACCGTTTCTTTGATTGATCTACCGCTTGCGGAAGTGCCGGAAAGAATGAACCTTATTCCGGAAATATTCTTATCGCCCTCGGTGTGCTTTTCAATCTCTATATTGCCTGTTTTCTCAGTGTTGGTAAAGTCCTCAATAGTTAATTCGTTATACTTTACCTCAACTTCCTTGTCGGGAGAGGAAACATAGGCAAAATGAAATGTTGCAGCATCTTCGGATAATGTATAAGTGCCTATGGGAATAATACCAAAATCAGCTTTGCCGTCTGCGTCGGTTGTAGCTGTTTCAGTAATCTTTCTGCCGGTTGCAGAAGTACCTGTCAAAGTGAATGTAATACCTTCGATGTTCCTGTCACCCTCGGTGTGCTTTACAATAGTAACCTCACCCTTCATCTCATCATTGATAAAGGTTTTTGTAGATGTTTTGGCATCTTCTATTGTAACATTTTGAGGATCGGCTACAAGATAACCATAAGGTACAGTATCTCCATTTTCAGATATTACATACTTACCTATCGGAATATCCGTGAATGATACATTACCGTTTTCATCAGTTTTTGCCCTTTGATTTACCTCAATGCCTGCGGTCGATTTGCCCGAAAGAATGAACTCAATTCCCTCAACGTTCAGATCGCCCTCTGTGCGTTTAACAACATTGAGATTTCCCGTTTGCAGAACATTTTCCTTGGTAACTTCCTTAGTTATTTCCTTGAGGACACCGTTCTGTGCTTCCTCGTAAGTAAAGGAAATGATGTTTTCATTTGTTTCGCCGTCAACGACCTTATAACCGGTCGGAACAGTTTCAACGATCTTGTATTCAGCGCCGATCTGTAATGGGAAAACTGCAACATCATCACCTTGATGAATGTTATACTCTTCAAGGTCTTTCATCGGATTTGTAGATGCCTTACCGTTTTCATTTGTAACAAGAACACAATCTACGCTGCCGGTAACATTGCCTTCATCATCAGTAATAGGTGCTGTAACAATATCTCCTGCTTTATGTTCTGTACCGTCATATTCAGTGAAGTCCTTGTTGTAGTACAGAGTGAACTTTACACCTTCGAGCGGCTTGTTCTTGTCATCAACCTTGACTATATTCACGCTGCACTCAACAGGCTTGTTGTAGAAATACACATCCTTTGTACGCCAGTAGAATATGTCGGCAGTTGTGCCGCCAAACTCACTGTTGTCACTTGCTGTGATCGTAACAGTTTGAGTATCTTCAGTAATAGCAAAAGGAGATACTGTTGAGAGTTCCTTAACGGTGTATGTGCCTAATTCGATCTTATCAGATGTTTGCGCATTACCGTCTGCATCAGTCCGAACTATTTCTATAGGCTGTCCTTCTGCTTTATCGCCTGCATATACTCCGAATTCAACACCCTCTATAGGATCGTTGTTAAAGTCAAGTTTGTGCAGATAGATTTTACCGTACACTTTTAAATTCATTAGGGTAGAAGCAAAAGTTGAGTTATACGGAAGTTCTGCTATCATATCCGTTCTATATTCTGACCTTGGATCGCTGATGCAGTTATTTATTTCATAGTATTCTTGATTATCGTTCTTTACAAATCCTTCGGGAGCCTCAACTTCCTTGACATAGTATTTTCTGCCGACAGGGTATTCTCCGCTGAAGTAAGTTACTCCTCTTGAGTCTGTAGGATTTGCAGAGATAGGTTCATCGGTCAGCTTGACTTTCACAGCGATACCGTGGTGTACTTCGTCGGTATAAAGGTCGAATTTACCACCGGACAGCAGTGTCCCGTTAGCTTCTCTTTTTACAAAACCGAGCTTCAGATATTTTTCACCGTTAGGGAAAGTGAGGTTAGCCGATTTATTGTCATCTTTCCAAAAAGCTGACAGCTTGCTGTTTATACCGTCCACTGCACAAACAAAATGACTGATATAGTCAGTAATTATTTCCTGCGAAACGTTGTTGGTCTTCATATTTCCATACGCAGCATTATAGTTTTCGGAGAGAGTTACTGTATTTGATGCGCTGTCAACTCTGTTAATAACATCATCTACAGACATAGAAGCTAAACCGCAATCTTTAACATTATGCTCTTTAAAATAAACTACAGTTGCGCTGTCCGGAATATTTTTGATGATTATTCCTGCTCTTGCATAACTGATAGAAAAGAAAGAGGCATCAGCTTCATTTGTTTTTACAGCGGAGGTGATGATTTCACCGGTGCCGCTGTTGACACAGTTAGCATCATATACACTGTAAACCTCATCGCCCATTTTTCTCGTTCCGACATATTTGGCATTAGAGAGGTAGTAGGAGTATTGGTGCTGGTTCTGCACACCGTTGATCTGTGCTGTAAAGAATATCTGCGAATTTAACTTCTGATGTGCTTCAGATGTAAGGATAGTTTCTTCGTCCACTTCTTCGGTAAACAGATCAGTGTGAGTGATCCATTCCTTATATAGCCTTACCTCTTGATACTCCGGCTTAGCGTGGTCATTTGTGACTGATACCTTTTTAGCGCTGTTGTTTACTACAACAACAGTTTTATCACTGTCCGCAATATAGGTACTGCTGCACTCGGTTTCTTTCAGAACATAAGTGCCTGCGGGAAGCTCCTTAACATCTGCTGTCACAGTTGCTGTGTTCAGCTTGATATTAGTTGCATTTCCGCTCTGATTGATCTGACTGAATGTGTAGTCTCCTGCTGTGCCGGTAAGTATAACAGGGAGTTGTCCGCTTTCGGAAGTGTAAAACAACTGGAATGATACCCTCTGCTTATCATTAGCGGAAACATTGCCGGCAGCAATCTCATTTCCGTTTGCATCGACAAAAGACTTGACGATGTTCATTTCACCGGCCTTTTTATCGAGCTTCAACTGAAATCCTATCGGGTCAAACTTGCAGCCTTTTACAAGTTTCTGATAACCGTTCTTGTTATTAGGGTTATAGTATGTAACAAGGCTGTTGTTATAGGTTGACTGCTTGAATGATAAGCTGTTCTGTGCCGAGACGGTAATTGTATCAGATGCATTATTTGTTGCTGTAACATTAAGATTTCCGCCGCTGACTGTTGCCGACCAACCGCTGTTTGCATTGATCTTTGATGCAATATCAAACTTGCTCAACTGCTTGCGGGTGTCGGTAATAGTTCTCTTATAACTGTTGCTTGTTACGTCATAAGGAACGGTATAGTTAGTAAAATCATTAGGATTAGCCCTTAATGTATTACCAATTGAAGGTATAACACCATAGTTCTGCATAGCAGTTTCGATAGTGGTGTATGCAGTAGTTGCACCGGAATAGTTTCCTGCTACCCACTTTAGGGATTTGCTTGCATCCTTCAGAGAAAAGTATGAAGATTGATTAAGTGATTGGTAATCCTCAAGATTTCTCATTCCTGCGGCGATCTCCCATATAATCGCCTGTGTAGCAACAAAATAGGCATTGGATGTGCTTGCATTCGGATAACCGAAATACTGTGCCATTGCCATATAGCGCTGCTGATCGTATGTGAGTGTTGAGTTGGCAGTATCAACAACATAATTACCGTTAATATCTGCGTGAATAGACGGCTCAATGCAGAATGCTGAAACGCCGTCATTTCCGAGCCCTTCAAATTTCCATACCGAATAGATGCCGCTGCCGCACAGATAGGTTTCGTAAAATGCTTCTGCTGTCAGTTTCGGCATAACGCTGAATACTGATGTGATACCTACCGCAGCCGCAACAACTGTATGGAATATGCGTGAAGCAAGGCTCTTTTTGCGTTTAGTGTTTTTCATACACTTAACTTCCTTTCTGTAGATTTTGTGTTCTTTTCTGAATGCTTTTCGTGGGGGCAGCCTGCCCTTTGGTTCGATCATAGTTTTATTCCTCCTCGTATAATAGATTTGTATAAACAAAAAAGCAGCCTTGTAAAAAGACTGCTTTCTGCTTGCATTTATTCAGTTTTATTTTTCAGAAAAGGGGCTTGGCTTGTTATCCAACATCAGAACAGATCACTATGTGTGCCGGTCCTTGTGAGATACAAAATAAGTTCATCATCGCATATCTCATATATCAACAGCCAGTCGGGTGTTATGTGGCATTCCCTGCACCCTTTATAGTTTCCAACAAGATCGTGATCTCTGTGCTTCTCGTCTAATGGTTTTCCGTTGGCGAGGGTTTCAACAACTGCATCTAATAAAGACAGATCATATCCTCTTTTTTTTGCCCTTTTAACATCTTTCTTAAATAGCGATGTAATAACAATTCCGTATTTAGGCCTATCACTCATCATCGTCTATCTCCTGCAATATTTCACTAAAGGAACTGTACACCCTTTTGTCCGGGCTGTTCTTTAATCTTTGGACCTCTTGAATTGCTAAGATAGTTTCAGCATTAGGTGTACCATACTGAATAACGCTCTGCATATAGCTGATAAGATTGCCTTTTACGTTTTCACCGTTTTTGCTGACTATGCTTTTGTATGCGTTGTAGGTCTCTCTGTCCATAACAAAAGAACAAGTAACAGAATTATTTGCCATATAATCCACCTCTTTAATATAAATATTACTAAGTTTACTAACTTAGCTCACTTATATTATATCATAAGCAAACAAATTTGTCAATACATTCTGCCGCTGAAAAAGCAGCCTTGTAAAAAGACTGCTTTCTGCTTTACATATTTGATCGTGTAGGTTTTTCCGTTAATAGGTTTGCTCTGTTGCGGTTCGTTCTCTGCCCCAATAACTGCCAAAAACAATTACCGCACATTCGGGGATAGTTCCTAAATTGGGGTCAAGACCATAGTACACAACTTGAACATTGAACAAATCATTTTTTTTGAGTCCACCCCATATATCATCAGCACCTCCGCGAGAGTTATATATCATTAGCCTTGTACAAGAAGCTAAAGTTTTAAACCCGCCTATCCAGTCCGGCGTTATCATTGAGGTCTCACCGTGACCGCCAAACTCACAGGGACCGTAATCATCGGCTTTGGTGGTGTCGCAGGTCGGAGTTCCGTCAGCTAACTGGAAACAGTAACCGCCTTCATCAAGCTGTGCGCCGTACTTGTCAATGGTGTACTTGATACAATCATCACGGACAAGAAGCCGCTGTGCTTTCGTTGAGGTTCCCCTTATAAGTGCTTCATACGCATCATAGGTCTTGCTGTCTATGTTAAACTCCTTCATAACGCTTGCTTTGGTGTATTCCTTGCCATAGGGCGGATCATAGGTCCAGTTAGGATTCCACCCCGGAGGAATTTCTTTAGAGTAATCTGTTCCCTCAGATGTTTTTTCGGGAGCCGGATCAGATTTTGGCGTTGTTGCCTTAGCTGTTGTTGTGGTGGTAGTTGTTGTCACAACGGGAGCTTTTGTTGTGGTGGTGACAACAGGCTCCGGCTCATAATAAGTCGGTTCCGGGTCATTATAATACACGGGCTGCGTTGCTGCCTGTGTAGCGACTGTTGTGGCCTTTGTTGTAGTTACTTTCCTTGTGCGCTTTGTGGTGGTTGTTGCTTTTGTGGTCTTTTTCGTGGTGGTAGTCACCTTTGCCGTTGTTGTTGTCTTGCTTGTCGAGAGGGAAGTGCTTGTTGTTGCTGGCGGAGCAGAGGTTGTCACCGCAGGAGCAGAGGTTGTGACCTCGGTTGTCTGTGTAGTGATCTCTGGAACGTCAATATCAGAATCCGTATTCCCACAGCCCGCAAGAAAGGCACAAGCTATCAGAGCAAGAATACATATCTTTTTCATAATCATACCCTCCTTTTAGGTCTTGGTGTGTGTCTATAGACACACTTGCTACTTCTTATTAACTATAGTGTTTGCGAGGGAATCAAAGAGTTCATCAGATTGAAGTTTTTCGGCTTTAAATGTTTCACCAATCTGCTTGATTGTGTCTGTTACATCTTGATATGGAATATCATTTGCCATTTTCCAATCAGATACGCTTTCGCAAAACCAATCATATTTAAAACATAAATCAGTAATAACGCTGATTGCTTTAGTCTCATTCATCGGCTTGCTTGATATATATACGCTCCCTTGCAAGTGGTCAAAGCCATTTTTATGTAGAAACGACCCAATATCTCTATAAGCATTTTGCCAATTATGCGTAGGATATAGCTGCTTTAATTTAGCTGTATCTAAGTCAAAAGCAAATACTTTTTTTCTCATAAGTTATACCATCCATTTACTGAACGCTTCTATTACGTTTTCCGGTTCTGCATCGAGACCGTTTTCATAAAAGTTATAGTATCTGAACGCAGACAAATATGGGTAAAGCCAATCTGTTCTTGCAAGAATAGACATAGCTGCCATAATCATTGCATAATCGGTTTCATTGCCAAGAACATAAATCGTATCTGTTTGATCGGTCTTGCAGCTAAGATTATACTTGCCTACGAAGGTCTTTATGCTTAATTCAAAGTCGCTGAAAAACTCATTGTGAGCTATCATTTTATCTTCGTCAAGCACTATTTCAAGCGCAAAACTCGCATTAGCGCAGAGTTCTTTATTAGCCGTCATTGTTTTCCTCCTCAATGTGTGTCTATAGACACATTGTACCTCTGTGTAAAACTGTTTCAGAGCTTTCGTGTCAAGGTCAAAGTTTATCATTTTCCTTGACATAATCATACACCTCTGCGGCGGAACACTTCAAGCACATCCTCTACTTCTTCACCCAATTCGATTTCTGATAAGCTATACCATTTATATACGGAGATATATTGCTTTATCCATTCGGTTCTATATATCTCAAATATTACACTCCATATATTAGTAAAATCGGTTTGATTGTCTTTGCCGTAAAAGTATATTGTTTCGTTATCACTGTCACAGAAATAATACAGATCGTTTTTTAAAATGTGAGCTTTAATGCTAACTGCAAAGTCGCTAAAAAAGCGGTTGTCAGCTATCAGTTTATCATCGTTCAATTTCATTTCGACAATAAACTCCGCATTGTCATCAATGATTTCCTGCGGGAGTTTTAGCGCGGAAATATTCATCACTTTTCCTCCTTAATGTGTGTCTATAGACACATTATATATCAGGACTTGACGAATGTCAATGCCTTTGTTTGGACACTTAAACAAGCTGATATACCTTATTCTCCGTCACAATTTCCCGCGCGGTGTGTTCAAGGTAGTTCAGCTGCCGTTCCCACTTGATGATGTCAGACTTGTTGACGAAAGGCTCAACGGTGTCGAGCATCTGCGCGATGATCGAATACTCCTGCAAAAAGCAGCTTGCAAGGAACTCTATGAAGTATTCGTCCTCGGTTATCCCACGGTCAGCGAGATACTTTTCAAAGCCCTTTTCAAGTTCTGCGCCGCTGTTATCCTCGTGGATAAAATTGTATCTGTCTGTGACATAGTGATTGATTATCTGCCCAGCTGTGCGATCTTCAAAGTATGTTTTGGCTTTAGCAACACAGAACGCATTGAATATGGACTTTGAAACTCCATACATAACTCTGATATCCCGCATATAATAGGGAGTATGGTCGAAGCGGTGATCTTCGTCATTTTGGTGCATATTCTGCTGATACGGTGTCATAAGCCGATCAATCTTTTCAAGAACATCATAGGGGTCAGGGTTTCTCATCAGCTTGTCAGCGATGATATCAAATTCTTTGGCCTTTATTGGTATTGTGATCTTAAACATAGTCCATTCCTCCTTGACAGTATAGACTTATGGTGTTATACTTCCCTGTATATATTATATCACACTTTTATAAATGTGTCAAGGGTTTTAATTGTGAAATTTTATTTAACTATTTAAGGTAGCGTAAAACAGGTTTTTTATTTTTAATGCGGCGGGGTTGTGACCGCATTATACTATTATATATGAAAACTCCCTCGGTCAAAGCCAAGAGAGTTTTATGGGTCATATTTTTCTGCCAGTATTCAGACCAAAAAAAGCAATATCGTCATTGTCGTTATATTCAGACGTTTCGTTGATGCTGCCCTTGTTATCATCAGACGATTTCTTTTCTTCCGTTTCTAAATCTCTGATAGGCAAATCACTACTCAATTTCTGTATTGCTTGTTTTGGATCTCCGCATCGGGTGATCTCTCTAATAAAGTCTGAAATGTTCAAATAAAGAACGCCGGACGAAGTATCAAAAGGAACTCCGTTATATAAGACGGAAACGTTCTCTTTATCACCGTATTTATAGTCAATTATTTCTTTGAAATTCTCATTCAACAGATGATTGTATTGCTTGCTGTAAGGAGTTGTTGTATGCTTTATTTCAAAAGCAAAGTATGCGTTCTTCGCTTTGTCATAGATAAGCATATCGTATTCGCCTTTTTCCTTGTTCGGGTCTGAATTTGAAAAGGAAACTTTGCAGACAAAGTATCTGTCAGAAGAAAGAGCCTTTGATATTTCATAGACTACGATCTGTTCTGTCATATCCCCTCTGATCTTTGAATCGAGCTTGTCCATAACATATTGCTTTCCAACCTCTGAAAGACTGTTATAATGCTCATTGGTTTCTACAAAGTCCAAAGCCTTTTTTAAATGATAATACTTTATCGCAGGCTGTATAAGATAATACTCTTTGTGGACAGACATACTTCTCCACCCGAAGTTTTCATCATAAATAAACTCTTGATTATTCGTTGCTGAAATGAAGCCAAGACGTATCAGTTCGTTTTCAAGTCTTAATATCATTCCCTCGTTCCATTTGTGAGTGATTTGAGTGTCTGCATTTATCGCTTTTGCAAATTCTTTTACAATGTCAGGCTTGTTTGCCCGAAGCCTTTTAAATATCTCTGCACCCTCAAGAGCCTTAAAATCTTGTCTGTCTGTAGGAAATGATAATACTATCTTTCTTAATTCCTCGTTAGCAAGTGCAGTGTTCAGTACACCGCTGTATTTTTCTACCATTTTTTCAAGAACGGCTCTCATTTCCGGCAATGTTACCTCTGAAAGCTCCGTATCATTAGAATACTTTGAAAGACAAAGTATGCTCCTTGAAATATTACCCGACACAGCATCGTCAAGGTATCTGCAAGCACTCTGAAAATCGTGTACTATCCGATCTTTCTCGGACGCACCTTTTTTCATCAAGCCGCCGTAGCTAATATAATCGTCCATATCCTTTGTTCCAAGAACATTACAATGTTCTTCAAACGAAATATAGGTTGAACTTATATTCTCTGTTCTTCCGTATAAGCTGCTGCTTTCAGCGAATACAAAACTTAATGAATCTGTACCCGCAAGAATTATTTTAAGTCCCTCTTTCGCATAAATGTCTGCAAGCAAAGCGGAATTATCAATGAAATCAGGTATGTTTGTTATTTCATCAATGAAAACGCAGTCAACCTTATCATCAACAGCTTTGTCGAGATAAGAATAAACATCGTCCATTGTATCTTTTTTTGTAGCTTCTAAAAACAAGAAAGAAAACTTGTCAGCATTATCTGTCATAATCTGTTCCATTATAGTCGTCTTGCCAGTTCTCCGAAGGCCATATAAAACACAGACCATACCATCATAACAACGATCACTGTTAATGAAAGAAAGTACATTATTGTAAATATATCTCTTTTCCTTATGCAAATTATCAAAATCGCGCAGAGTAAGAGATTTCATAGTTCAATCCACCTTTCTTCTATGTGTCTTTAGACACATTATATCATTTACAGTAATTGTTGTCAAGAAAAATGCGGCGGGGTTGTGACCGCAGATCAGTATTGATCTCCGCATTAACAGGGAACGGATTGCTCCGTCCCTGCCACTCTGCATAGATTTACTTTCGTCCGTTACCGTTTTCGATGATAGGCTCATCATCATCAACAATGTCGGCGGTATCGGCGGCATTGAGTTCCGCGTTAGGCTTTTCCACAAGGTTGTCACCCTCGCTGTGATCGTCAAAGGCAAGTTCTTTGGTGAGCTGTGCAAGCCGCATTTCTTTCTGTGCGAGTTCTTCCTTTTGAGGAAATTCCTCATTGGCGTGTTGCTTACATATCTCCATATCCTTGACGGCAGCCGTCAGCCGTGTTGAGTGCTGTCCTAACAGCGCATCAATGTTGTGGTCAATCAGATTGTCGATACGCTTGAACATACCGATTGTGCTTTCTCCGACCTCGCATTGCATTACTGTCAGGTGTCTTAAATTGAAAACGTGCGTATTCCAAGCTGCGCTAAAGGATATTTCAAGGTCAAACCCTCGATACTTGCCGAGAAGATAAGGCTGATGATAAGCTGCGCCGCTTCTGATGATTTCCATAATCCTTGTTCCTGCATCTTCACGCTTATCATAGGTCTTACCGCCAAACGTGATTGTAAAGGGATTGGTTTCTTCATCGAAAGGCTGACTGTTATTTATGGAGTATTCCTTTTCGGCCTTGAACATCTTGACAAAGTTTGTTTCCTCGGAAATTATTTTCGGAAGTTCAAAGGCCAGTCTATCACGCATATCAATATGAGCCTTGTCAAATGAGCCTTTAATCAAACGCAGTCGGTTTACTTCATCTGTCAGATCAAAATGCTCTTTTATGCGGGGATCACCTGTTGCAAGAGCCTTAATCTCTGCATAGTTCATTACTGCGCTGTCAACATCTTCTGCACTCCGTCCTGCGGCATTTCCGGTCATAACCTGTGAAATAAACTTTTGTTTGCTCTCTATCGTCTGCCAAGAATAGCTGTCAAAGGTCTTTTCTGTAACATAACGGAATATTTCGACTTCTTTATTGATATTGCCGCGCCGCAGTATTCGACCTTCTCTCTGCTCTATATCCGAGGGCCGCCACGGTACATCGAGGTGATGTAACGCACAGAGTCTTTCTTGAATATTAGTTCCTGCACCCATTTTCTCGGTTGAACCGATGATGATTCGGCACAGCCCAGCGTTGACCTCATCAAAGAGCTTCAGCTTTTCGTTATCATTCTTTGCTTCGTGTATAAACCGTATTTCAGACTTCGGAATACCGCGCTCAACGAGTTTGTTACGGATATCATCGTAAAGGTTGAACTCATTAGGCTTTGGTGTACTGCGGTCAAGAAATACAATTTGTGTCAGACGGTCTGATTTCGTTTCAAGCCATTTATCATAGATGTTCTCAATAGCAATATTGACCTTGCTGTCGGGGTTATCTTCTGCTTCGGGGTCAACAAGCCGCATATCCAAAGCACACATTTTGCCGTCATTTGTGACCTTGAGCATATTGTCAACTGTAGGGTCAACTTGTTTGCAGTGTATTCTCTCTGCTCTTTTTCCACAGTCTTTAACGTATTCCTTCTGTTCATCGGACGGTTGACAAACACATATTGTGTACTGTCCGTCTTTGAGTTTCGGGACGGGAAGATCAAGCATTTCGGCGGTCTGAATATCTGTGCAACGATTGAACATTACCATTAGTTCAGGCAAATTGTTAAATGCAGCACATCGCGTCTTATTTCTAAATCCCACACCTGTCGGATCAAGTTCAATCGTGCTTTCGATTTTCGCAAAGTCAGCTGCCCAAGCATCAAAATGACTTATTCCCTTTTCTTCAAGATACTTGTTTTGGAGATAGCGCTGCATCGTGTACATCTCAACAAGCGAATTGGAAATAGGCGTACCTGTTGCAAGTACAACGCCGCGTTCTGCTCCTTGCATTTCATTGATGTATCGGATTTTTAAAAGTAAATCCTCTGCTCGTTTGCTGTTTGCTGTACTGATACCAGCGATCTGTCCGAGTTTGGTATTCAGCATAAGGTTTTTGAAATTGTGTGCTTCATCAATATAAAGCCAGTCAACACCAAGTTCTTCAAAGGTAATCTCCTTATCCTGCTTCACAGAGTATTCAAGATTTTTAAGATTACCCTCCAACTGTTTTTTGTATTTTTGCAGCTGTTTTTCCGTAAGTGAACCGTGTTTGCAATTCTGTAAATGCTCACAACAAGTTTCGATCTCGTCACGATAGAATCTTTCACGCCGTTGTCGTGAAACACCGATTTTCGTGAATGTGCTATAACCCATTATGATTGCATCATAATCGCCCGTAGCAATTCTGCCGAGGAAGATGCGACGCTTGTCCTTCTTGAAATCTTCCTGTCGCGCAAGCAGGATATTTGCCGCAGGGTAAAGAGTTTGAAATTCTTTACCCCATTGCCCTATAAGATGATTAGGAACAACAATCAGCGCTTTATTTGCGGCTCCTGTACGTTTAAGTTCCATACACGCCGCAGAGATTTCAAATGTTTTTCCAGCACCAACAACGTGTGCAAGCAGAGAATTACCGCCGTACATTATACGCGCAACAGCGTTTTTCTGATGTGGCTGCAATTCAATACTTGTATTCATTTCATCAAAGGTCAGGTGTGAGCCGTCAAAACGACGAACACGCTCCGAGTTGTACTTGAAATTGTAGATTTCTTCAAGATTTCTTGTTCTTGTCGGGTCTTTCCATATCCAATCCACAAAAGCCTGTTTAAGCATATCCTGCTTCAAACGTGCCTTTTGTGTTTCTTCGGGATTCTTAACGGATTTCGGTTCACCGTTTTCATCGGTCACTCTGTCATATATGGTAGTTCTCCGCATATTGAGTGCATCTTCCAGTAATTCCATACCTGTAATCCTGTCAGTACCGTACAATTTTTTTGTTGCGGTAAATCCTCTGCCCATTGATTTATCGGATATGTACCAAGTCGCCGTAGATATATCGTGTTCAACTTTACAATACATTTTAACATAAGCAGGAAACTGAAAGACCTCATTCATAAAGTCCTCAATGACACTAACCGGCACCCAAGACGCACCGAGCTGAACGGTGATCTCACTTGCGGGTATCTTTTCGGGCATCACTCCTTCCAGTGCTGTTACATTGATAGCAAACGAGGTATCAGCTGCGGCGGCATCTTTCGCAAACTGTAATTTAGCGCGAATGTTGCCCGAAAGATATTCGTCAGCTGTTTCCCACCCCGAAGTAATATCGTTCTTGTCATAGGTCTGCGGGTTTCTGTAGATATATGAACCGTTAAGTTCTCCAATGACTTCCGCAGGCTGCTTGTCGGTCAGCTTGCAGATGTAGTCAATGTCAACTCTGCTCTTTGCGTTCAGACATACAGTGAACGCATCATTGAGCGAATCGCAATGCGTAATCTCTCTGTGCTTAACAATTGTTCGTCTTTCAAACAGATCAGATGATTTAATCCATACTTTCTTGCCGTCAGGCTGTGTGATCTGCTTTTCAAGGCTTGCCATAAGGCCAAAATTGTTATCATCATCAAATTTGAAACCGCGGCGCTTTGTATCGTTGACGGTAAGTCCGAGCTTTGCAAAAGCATCATACGCTTCATTGAGTTCTTGCCTTGCCAGTTCAAAGTTGTTATTGATGATATCATCATTAAAGCCGTCAGGCGTTTCCTGCTGAACATTAACAATATACCGCACAGCTTTGGACAGTCTGATAGCCGCTTTGTAGTATTTAACTGCGTTCTTTGAAATATTATCTATACGCAGTCTGTCACCCTCACGGTAAGCTATAGTACCGTCTGCAAGCTGACCGTATCTGTACGGCGGTATGCTGTCATCAACCAACGGAATATATTTTATTTCTTTGCTCTTGTCGGCTTCGAGATCGAGCATACGGTTGATAGGCTCAAACTTGCCTTGTATCACAGCTATACGCTCCATAAGAGCCTGTTCAAGTGATACATTTTCAAAGGGCTTTACATCAATGTCAAAGCCATACTGTGTGGATTGACTTGAAAGCTGCCCGCAGACCATATACGGATTTTCAATAAAGTAATTGTTGATATAGGTTAATGCTGTGTCCGAGTATGTTGTATCAACCCAAGTATCCCGAACTGCGGAGATACTGTTCCTCTTTTTGAGGAATATAATATCGGATATTACTTCAGTTCCTGCGTTATCCTTAAAGGCCGTTGACGGCAATCTTATCGCTCCGAGAAGTTCAGCCTTTTCACATAACATTCTGCGGAAATTTGAGTTTTTCTTATCAAGAGTACCCTTTGAAGTAATAAATGCGACTATACCTCCTGCTTTGCATTTGTCAATTGCCTTTGCAAAGAAATAATCGTGTATCAACAGATTATGCTTGTTGTACCGGGGGTCAAACACCTTAAAATCAGCAAACGGAACATTACCGATAACAACGTCAAAGGAATTGTCGGGAGCTTTGAAGTCCTCAAAACCCTTTACGGCAATATCAGCGTTAGGATAAAGCTGTTTGGCGATATTTCCGGTTATTCGGTCTATCTCTACGCCGTAAAGTTCGCTGCTTGCGGCGAGTTCCTGCGGCATAGCGCCGAAGAAATTACCTACACCCATAGCAGGCTCAAGGATTTTTCCACCATCAAAACCCATATTTTTCAGCGCCGTGTAAACGGCTCTGATAATAACAGGCTGTGTGTAGAAAGCCGTAAGAGTGCTTTCCCGCGCCGATTCGTATTCTTTCTCTGTAAGTAACTCACGCAAGCGAGTTCTTTCAGAGGAATAATTGTCTTTGCGCTCGTCAAAAACATCAGGCAAGCTGCCCCAACCGACATACTGTGCAAGTTTGGATTTTTCTTCTTCTGTCGCGTCACGATGTTCTTTAAGGAGCGTGTTTACAATCTCAATAGCTGCAATATTATTTCCGACTCTGATCTTTGGTGTCGCAACACCGATGTTATCATCAGTAATAACATAGTTATTCTTGATTTCTTCTTCTCCCTCGACAACTATGCTGTCATCGTCAGGATTGAAGCTATGCTGCATTTCATTTTGTTCAGCCAAAGCCGAAAGCTGATAGAAGGGAAGTTCTTGAAACAGCGGATACCAACCTGTGTTATCATCGCGGATTGTTGCTGTGTTTCTTTCTGCGTTGATCTCTGTGATAACAAATTGACGGTCACTACCCATTGTTGTGACAATATCTCCGACTTTGAAATCAAGGGGATTGCTGTCGGTATCATCATTAACAGGTGTGCTTTCTTCCGTCTGTTCCTCTGTTTCATCGGGAACAATCGGGGCAGGCACATCGGCTGATATCATCAAATCTCCAGTCGCCTGTTCAACAGCGGCGGTATTCTCTGCTTCTGTTTTCTCTCTGATTTTGTTTTCTGCACTATCAGAGGAAGAAATCTGATTGAAAACATCGTTTTCTGTCTGTTCATCGGTGATGAACATAACAGCGCCGTACTTGTCCGAAGATTTGCTGCTGTCATATCCGTCTATGATTTCTGCTACCATTGATATAGCATATTCATAATCGTCTGTGCTGATATTGTTCGGATCGCTGATTACCCGTCCGATAAATTCAATCAGATCGTTATCATATAACCGAGAATCATTGCAGACTGTTTGCAGGGAGAGCATATCAAACTTATCGTCAAAGGTCTTTCCTTCTTTTGCAAAATTGAATACCCGGACAAGCGAATATGCTGATACAATATCTGCATTTGTTGATATCCTCGATGAATAGTTTTCTATCTCTGTTTTGTAGTGATTGGGGATAGTCTGATCGTGATAGGTTATTGAATAATCTTCATTGATCGTCGCGGCCAGCAGAAATTCATCAGGTGATATCGACTTGATATGAAGTCGGCAGAATACATCAACCGTACTGCCAGTGCGCTGATAGAAAAGATCGTATCTTTCTTCTTCCAAAGGAAAATCGTAATCTTTGCTTACATCTTCCTGCTTTGCGCTGTCCCAACGGACTGAATGTATCAAAGAATAGCCCTGTGCATCAATGTTGTTGAGCCATTGTGTCAGGAATCTGTTACAATCCTTACTTTTGCTATCTCCTTCTTCATATCGTCCGTAAAGATTAAGAGTATCATTCTGATACTCTATCGGGAATACGGTTTTATCATCGTTATCGACCTTGACTACTATTTCGGGGTCACGCATCAGATCGCCGTTCTGAACGAAAGTATGTGATATAGCCAGTTCATCGCGGGCAATCCATTCAAGATTGAGTTTGTCAAAACTCTCTCCTGCGGAGAATTGCATATAAGAATACTGATGTGACATAATAGCAGGGAACGCAGCCATTATGTGCTTGTAGTTTCTTGTAGCCGTAACGTCCATTATTCTTGCGCGAGGACGGGCAGCATCGGGCATTGCGGCGGCAGGCTTGTCGGGCTGTGTTTCAAGCTGTGCTTCTTCCTGTTGTTTTGCCGGAGCTTTGATGAAGTTGTCAATCGGCCTAAACCCGAATGTATCAACATAATATGCTTCATCATTCACAACAACTACATCTGAAACAGCGAGAGAATGTCCTTCAAAATCGGAGGGACGTGCAACATTGAATTTAGTGTATAGTGCTTCAAGCTGTTGCTCAATGGTGTTATCATCGGTCACAAATTCGCTGAAATCTCCCTCATAGACTTTATCATAGTTATCTATGTTAGGCTCTATGCTTGCTGTACGGAGTCTGTCAAGACTTACAAAACGAATATCGCGGGTATGATTATTGTTTTTCAGCTGATATATTTCATATACCGTCTGCTGTGCGTTATCTTCTTGCGGTATGAACCGTTCAATCAGCCCTGCATCTTGCAGAGAAAAAGCAAATGCGGCAATCTCACGGTCACTTGAAAGAATATCGTGCCGAAGCTCATTGAAAGCACTTACCAATTCGGGATTTCTCTGCTCCTTGATGAACGTATCTCCTGCTTGCAGCGCCAGTCTGTATCCTGTTTCTCCTGCAATAGCTGCATCGCCCTCGTTATACAGAGTGTCGTAATACTCATCAAAACTGTTCCTGATTGTTCTTATTTGAATATCACGCTCTATATAATCGTGTGCTTCACCCAAAGTGTCAGTAAATCTGCCGACACCGCTGTAAACGTAGGTATCTGTATCGGAGGTTTTGGTCTGTATCTGAACATTAAAGTGATGTTCGTTATTTTCTTTAATGTAATAACGAATAGTATTATCAAATGCAAAAACTTCTTCTTCGTATAGTTCCTGCGATTTGGATATGATCTCAAAGCCCTTGCTTTCCATATCTTCCTGCCAACCCTCATAGGCAAGTACATCGGAAGTGCTAACTAAAAGGCCGTCATAATCGGGGTGGTCAAGGTCTTTAAGTTTAATGCTGTCGGCGCTTAACTCTGTAACCTCGCGTCGAGCGCTGTCATACATTATAACGTCACCGACTGCAAGATCGGACACCTTTGCGGGTATCTGCTCTTGTTCTGCTTCAACAACGGAATATCCTGCATCGACAAGTCTTGCAGTATAGCTGTCTTTAGCGTGATCGGGAAAACCGCACATCAATCTGCCGCCCTTGCGGGAAGTATGCAGATCGAGCGTTACAGACGCAAGACGGGCATCATCATCGTACATTTCGTAAAAGTTGCCGACCTTGTAAATGGTGATAGCGTAATTGTCCTGCTCTATAATAGCAGTAAGGCCAAGTTCTTCGGCATAGCTGTTTATTTCTTCTCTGTGATTTTCGTATGTATCAATATCAATAGTGCTTTCGGCATTATCAATAAGGACAATAGCACCGAGAGAAAGCGCCATATCTCTGATTTTCTCAAGACTGTCACTTTCGCCTTGATATTTCAGCCTTATCTCCGCAACAGTATCGGCAGAGGAAACAACCTCTGTGACCTCTGCTGCATCGGACATAAGTGTTACAGATTGATCGGGGGCTGAATAATAGGTATTATCCAAAATCATTTCTGAAATAATATCTGCTATTCCAGTCCAAGTTAAGGAGCTTTCATTTGTTCTTGTGAGATAATTGCCCTCCCAAATAAGCATACCGCTTTCATCAGCGATAAAGCCTACACGCCTTTCACCAAGAGAAGTTGACACGGTTGTTTCGGTATAAACGCCTTTATCGTAGTTGTCGGAAACAAACTGCGTCCTCGCGGTTTCATCACCGTTACGAAAGAAGAAGTCAACAACGCTGTCCTTGCTATTCTTCATCAGACGAGTGTTACCCGACATATACTCTGTTTTAAGCAATTCCTTAACGAGAGCGCTGTCAACGGGCGGCAGGACAGATTTTACAGTATCGGTTTCATTTTTCTCGACAGCACCTTGACTTGTTAAGAAAGCCATTGCATTATCATATTCTCTCTTATCATAATCATCGGCTTTATCGGGATTGTAATGTTCTACCGTGTATTTATCGTGCCAAATACGTTTATCTATATCATCCTGTGTGATATACCTTTCTTCACGGACAGCATTGTCTATATGTTCAGCAACCTCTATCCAAGTAAAATTGAGAGCTATAGGTTCGCTGCCATACAGTCCTTCGTATTTAATTTCTACTCCTTTCGGATCGTATGAAAATCCAAACACACCACTATAGTGACCGCCGGTTCCAAAGAAATCTTTAAGGTGATCTGCCTGTTCTTTACGGCTGTGATCTTCTTTGAAATATTCATTTATACTGAATTTGCCGTTTGAATAAGGCTGATAGTTAGTCAAATAATAATCTATCTCATTTTCCGTAAAGAAAAATTCGGGTGCAGTAAATTTGAAATCCGGGTTAGCGGTAAACTGTCTGCGCTCTATCCGCAAGTCTTTAAGACTTGAAAGAAGTTCCTGCAAAGTCGGAGTGAATTGTTTAAACCGAAGAATATCCTCGTTCTGTTCGCAATCAGATATAAACTTTTCAAGACCGTTGATATACTCCTGCAAAGTTTCTTTGTTTTGCAGAGAGGTTTTTAAACGGGCTGTTCCTTCAGGAAAAACGTGATTGATTGTTTCATCAGGAATAAAGAAATCATAGATCTGCTTGTTAGTGTTTTGATGTAAATGCCATAGATCTTTTGCGATTTCAGTTAATTCATAATCTTCGGCGCGGTCAATGATTTCCTGCGGACAATATTCACCGTTTTCAAGCAAAGTTTTAACACGTTTGGCGGAAAGCAGCCACGATCCCGATAAAGAAGGAATTATGTTCAAAGACGCAGTATCGCCCGAAGTGATAATCAATCTATCAGAAAAAGCCGCGCTTATATGCACTCCGTTAGGATATTCTTCTGAACGAAAAACATATCCTCTGCTCGCGGTTGTATCGTGATACCTGTGGTACGAATCTGTAAATTCAGCCCGCAAAAAAGCTGCATTTTCTTCATCGGACTTGTCTTTTTGATACCAAGCTACAATTCGTTCAAGAGAACCTCTGCTGTTAGCTCCGCACCGCAGAACGTGATCTTCCATATTTGGCTCGATAACCAAAGGCGCAGGCGATGCAGTCTTTTCTTTTGCTTTCCTTCCTCGACGCTGTTTCGGTTTGACCGATTGTGTTGCAATGGGTTTTGTCGGCAGAGAAGAAAGCGGTGCAGTATCAGCATTGCTATCTTCGGCTGCAAAGCTAAAGAAACTTATTTGATTAGTGTTTGCATTGAGAAAGGTATTGTCAGAGAGTTCTTCTTCAAATGCGCTTTCAGCTTGTGTTTCCCTTTCTTCAATATCCTGCTCTGCCGCCTGTTCTGCGATTGACTGTGCAAAGGCAATAAGGTCATCATCAGAGTTTTCGGTTTCCTTAACGTCCTGCATTACTTCCTGCACTTCTTCGGAGATAAACTCTTTGGCGGTATCGTCAAACTCTGTCAGAGATATTGTAAAGGACTCGCCGTTGTTCTCCGTATCGGACAAGGTGATGTTAGGTGATCTTACATCTACCACTTTACAAGTAACAACTGTACCGTTCCTGTCCAATAAAAAAAGCCTTTCTGATAATTCATCAAAAAGGGCTTTATCATTTATAGCTGTTACTGTCGCAGCTTGATTTTGCTCATACCATTTGTCATAACTTCTGATCGCTGTTTTTGCGTCCGTCAGACTATCGTGCAGTATATTGAGAATGATTTGTCCATAAGTCTGAAAGAAATTCTCGTTTGAAAGTATTGTAACAGCATTTCTAAAGTCAAAGTCACAGCTGTCTGTGTTAAGCCCGAACCTGTGCATAATAGCGAAGGACGTACTGTCAATCACAAGGCTGTCCTGCTCTGGAGTAAACTTCCACCCATATCTCGATTTGATTTCTGCAAGGTGAGCATAAGAAACATTTATGATATTGGATATAATATCATTTTCAATACTTATCTGCGGAAAACGTCTTTTCCAAAGCTGATAAATTCTTTCATCGGCTTCGGGCTTATATCTCCACGAGGAAAAGCTATCGGGAGCATTTGTGGCCTTAACATCAAAATATCCGTTTCCATCCACATACAAAGCGGCTTTGGCGCGATAGTTTACCCGATAACCGATCTGTTTCCATACATTGAACGATGCAACAAATGTTGCGTTCGGATTTCTTGCATATATTTCAGTTATTTGGTCGAATTTATATCCCCAGTGATGTGACATAAATTCCATAAAATCGGTCCAAGCCAAAGAGCCGTTATTGAGCTTATTCCATACGGCTTGACGGCTGCTGTTACTCATTTAATTAACCTCACTTTCACGCGGTTTTAAATCTGCTGATGCTTTCAGCGGCAAGTGTGTCTATAGACACACCTTTGTAAATACTGTTATTTTCGTCCACCACTGTTAAAATAGAACGGTGTCGGCGCTGAAGCGCTAATATCATCAGCTACTTTTGCTGCACAGCTAATTAAGTCAGCAAGATCGGCTGTATCTGTTTCAATCCATTCTTTGTATATTTCATCAAGAGTGTTTTCACACCCCAACAAAACCGATATTTGTTCTTCTGTTAGATGTTTTTCGGCATTATAGTGAATTGTTAGGTTGATCTCGTTTTTAATTGCTATCTCATAAGCGTGACTAATTGTATAGTCAATATCTTGCTTTCCAGTTGTAAATGCGTATTCAGATGCCGAACTTTTGACCTCACCAATATATTCCGTGTATTCTTTTTCAATTTTAGCAGAAAGTGTCTTTACGGCATTTGAAATATTGTTTTCTTCACTCATTTATTCTCACCTCTTATTTTCGGCTTTCATTAGGAATAAGGCTCTGATTTTCCCACACAGCATAGTTTTCGGCGGCCTGTGCAACAACGGAAATCATATCATCAAGGCTGTTTTCACCACTCATTTGCCATTCATCGTATATCTCGTTTAATATGTTGTCGCATCGAAGCAACGTTTGTGATTGTTCCGAACTCAATTCATTACTGTGCAGATAAACTGCAACTTCGATCTCTTTTTTTACGGCAATCTCTAAAGCAGAGTTGAAAATCTCTGAAAAAGGTTTATTTTTCATATCAGAGATAAAATCACTATATTCGGCATTGACTTTTTGATAAAGCATATTGCCGTATGCGTATTGATAGTATTCCTCTTTGAGCCTGTCACCGTTTAACGCCTTATCTCTTTTATCGCTATAATATTCTTTAAAGCTCTCCCAATATCCAAGCTGATCATTCGATAAGCTGCATATCATAACCGGAAGATTCGGATATGGGTTCAGACCTGTTGAACACCATAGAATAGCATTTCCTTCTGAAACAGCTTGTTCAAGCTGTTCTGTATTGTTAAGTTCACGAAATGATTGTCCAATAGGAACATATTGCCGCAGTTTATATCCGAGTTCCAAAGACTCTTTAGCAACGTCGTGATCGAGCGTAAGAAAGCCATAAGGTGTGGTGTGATAAGCTCCGGTTGAGCAGAGATGAATAACATCATTGTATGAGGGACTTCCGTCCTTCCCCGATATAACAAATGCTTGCGCTGCTATTTGATGATATACATCGCCTTTCCTTATAGAGTTAATAAAATCATCAATATAACTCTCGTTGTATGTAGGATATTGAGAACGGTCCATTATATGCAAAAGATCGTCTGATGTTATGATTCCTTCGTCCATAGCTGAAAACAGTCTTTCAACCGTTTCGGTTCTATAAGTTGTCTGTGCAAACATTGTGATGATCTCATCATTGTACTTTGCCATTGATGCTATCACATTATCAGAATATCCTTTATCGAGAAATCCTTTATACAGATAACTATGGTCGGCAGGAACTTCATTATTGATAGCTTGTGAAATTCTATTCAGTTCGTTTGTTATTTCCATTGTTAAATCCTTTCTGCACTATCTTCCTCTTGCCTGCTCAATAAAGACGAATATTTCGTCAATGCTGTCAACGGCGCTTGAGATAGCTTCACAAGCATCTTCGGCAGTCTCATAACGTTCAGATGCTTGCAGATTTTCGGGAATATTATACAGGCAAGTTTCCTCCTCTGATAATACATCTTCAAGTCTATATTTAATGCTTTCAAGGTCATTATATATATTATCAAGCTCTTTGCGTCTTTGGTTATTCATCTTTATGATCTCTCCTTAGTTTCTTCCATTCGACTGTTCCGGGATAATAACATCATCATAAAGATCTATCTCAAGATTATCTGCCATATTTTCAGCAGCAGTCTTTATGACCTTATCGTGATCGTCCTTTCCAAGCATATCATAAGCAGCGTAAAGCAGCTCCTTAGTTATGCTGACAAGCTCTGATGCTCTGAATTGATACGCATTGTTGGATAGGTAGTCAAACGCCTGTTCCGGCTGATCGTGCATAAGACGTACAAATTCTTCCATAGTGTTCATAGTATATCCTCCTTTTTTACATTATCTTCCTCGTCCGCTGTCGGGTATAATAATATCGTCATTATCAATGACATTGCTGCTGTTTGTATTATCGGCATCGACCCCGAACTTTAAGCTGATAAATCTTGCAGAGGGAACATCCAAGTATGCGTTATTTCCCTGTGCTATTTCTATAAGGAAACGCACATCTTTTTCAGTGGCATTTGCTTTCATAAGGATTTCAATTGTTGAGCCTTTAGTCCATACTGAGCCGAAAGACGGAGTTAATGTTGCATTTTTAATATTTTCCAAGCTCTCATAATCATTGAAAAAGCTTTCACCTCTGCCGTTGATGAATGCTATCCAACGGTTATAATTGGTGTCAACAGCCGGACGCTCTCCTTCTTTAAGAATAACATAAGGCGTATACTTTGTGACCTTTTCTTCCATAGTCATTTCTACACTTTCTTGAAAGATATGAATAAGTGTTGTGCTATCGGCATTATCAAGCAATCTGCTGTACTGCTGTTCTATTGTCAGTTTATTCCAATCTTCGTAGAACTTTGAACGGAGCTTTTCAGCTTCGCCTTTGATGAATTTGTATTCATCATCGCTTAAACCTTTTTCACAGCGGTCAATAGTGCCGACATCTGAAATATGTGCTACAATTGGATAGTCATTTGTTTCCTTGTCTATCTTTGATGTATCACATATTGTTTCCCCGTTTCCAAAGAGGAAAACCTGCAAATTTCGCTCTTTCATAGAAAACCATTCCTTTCACGCGGTTAATCAGAGTGTGTTTATAGACACATTTTTATCTGTCAGATAAAATCATTTCCTGCCGCAATCAGGGACAGGAAAGATAGGCTCATCGTGTATGGCAGGTGCGGCTTCAAGTGCATCTTGTATCTTCCTTAGTTTGCTTAGTGAAGATAAGGTGAATTCACCTATTACAATTCCAAATATGCCCTCAAAATTTTGAATATCGTTGCGGTTCTGTGCCAAACTCTCGGTATTATCCGTATAGAGCAGATACACAGGCATATTATTGTCAAATGCTTTGAGTGCTGCTGCATCATTAAGAATGGGTAACATTTCCTCATTCTCATATCCGTAATTTCTCATCAGCACTTGATTAGCATTTTTTATCTGCTCAAAGGTATCTCTGAACTCACTCGGCCTGTTGATCTCAACCTTGCACGTTCCTTCATTCTCTTTATAAAGCTGTATCAGCAAAGGCTTGACATCATCTTTTTTTACATCTCCATTAACTACTTCGATCACGCCGGTGCTGTCCATTCTAAGAATATAGTAGGCATCATTGCCATTTTCATCAGTTAAGCATTCAGCGCAGAAAAATATATGCTCCTTATCTGATTCTTGCATTGCCTTCAATTTCTTGTTGGCTTCAAGGCAGCGACAATAATCGTCTTTGTTAATAGGATCATAGGTCTTTTTTACAAGAAGCTTATAGTCTGATGTAATCATATCTATGTTGTGTATCTGACCTCTATAATCAATGCACCGGGCGTGAACCATAGTGATTGAATTATCGAACTCTTGCAGCTGTGTAGAACTTAGTCCTTTTACCGTATCTACATATTTTTGATTGTCTATCCACCCTTTACCTTCGGCAAAGTATTCTTTTATCGAGGTCCTGTGTGCAACAGTCTTCGGGAAACCGCGCCAGTCATCAGTTAAGATAGTTGTTTCTAACGATAAGAGAAACTTATTTGCAAGATCAGGAGGCAGCTTGTGTATCATTTGGCTGTTATTGTAGTTTTTGATCTTGTCATAGACATACAGCGTAGCATAGCAGTCCGCCAAACTGTTATGCGCATCAGCAGGACCGTTGCTCCAATCATATCCAAAAAAATCAGCAGCAGTCGCAAGACTCTGCCATTGAAAGCTTTCATAGTAATCGTTCCAGTCACCGTAGATCGGAGCAAATTCTGCCATAGCATCAATGATTGTAATATCATCGGAGAGGGTATTTAAGCCGCTTGCAGATAAAAACTGTAAATCAAAACTTGTATTGTAACCTATTATGCGGTCAGCCAGTCCCACTATTCTGTTGATCTCGTCGATCTTATCGGAAATAGCAGGAGAGTTCTTGACCATTTCCGGGGTGATGTGATTGACCTCCATAGCATCTTCCCAAGATGCTGTGTGTGACGGCTTAAAATAGCTGTCAAAAAGCACGTTGCCGTCTGTGTCGATTATAGATACTTGCAGCAGTTCGTCATTCGCAGGTACTAAGCCTGTTGTTTCGGTATCAATTACGATAGTCATTTCAACCATTCCTTTCACGCGGTTAATTAGTGTGTCTATAGACACACTACCAATCATAAGTATCTCCTATTTCAAGGCTATAATAAGTATCTTTGTCCACAAACTTATCGACCTTGACTTTCTTGTCCTCATCATTATAATTATACGATACGGCTAACACAAGTTTATATTTTTCAGGTACAACGGAAGAACCTCCATTACCGATATATAAACCTACATTTCCGATTGTGGGGCTATATCCAATGCCGACGGAGCCGCCTGTTTCTCTTGCAGGAACATACTCCTTGCTAATTATTTCTCCTACAGTAACAGAGTCTATTATCTTTTTTTCGTTAAACCTGTTCGAGAACACTATGAAAATCATAACTATAATGCCCGCAATTAAAGCCACAGCTCCAAATATAATCAAGCAGTCAAATATTTCTGTGCGATTTTTTTTTTTGGAAATCTCAATTTCATCATAATCATTTGTACCAATAATGCTCATCATTATTCGCCTCCATATTCTGAAGCATTTTTTATCTGTCAGATAAAAGATCACTTTCTGCCGTTGCCGGGTAGGGGAGTGATAGAAAAGTCTAAATCATTTTCGCCAAGCTCAAGATTATTTCTATAGTCTCTCTTATCAGCAAGAGAAGCAGCAATCTTGTTAAAATCCTCAACAGACCAACAGTCACGTTTGCCATATTCGACACATTCCCAGTATGCAGTTTCATAGGCACTTTCAAAGCCGCTCGACATATATGAATTTGGAAGCAGAAAAGCATAGCACTCATCTGTGTTGACACAAATGTTTATAGGATAACCGCAGCCAACGAACTCACTTTGAAAATCAGGGGAGATATAATCGTAAGTGAGTTTTCCAAAATCACGTTCACGAAGATCACTCCCAAGCTCATCAGTAACATTATTATTGTTTTTTTTGACCCATTCCTCACAATACTTCATATAATTCTGTGAAACAGACAGAGCAGAATCAACAGGATATGTTTCGTAGGAGTTAGAATCAATAAACTGTATGTCAAGCCCATTGCTGACAGGAGCAACGCTGCTTATTTTTTCCCCTTTAAATTCAGCATAGCCGCTGCCGTCATTATAGATGTATAATGTCAGGCCTTTGATTGATTCCGAATTTATAGTTTTCTTTTCTTCTTCATATAGAATAGTCTCAGTTTCACTAAAAGGGGTGTTCTCCAAGGTCATTTCATAGCGGCTGAAATCAGAATTGCCGCCCAAAGAGGAGCAGATAACATTGTATAACAGGTTATTGTATGCAAGCTCATCAGGGCATTCACGTTTACCGAAAAGCTCACATACCTTTTGTGTTGCTTCATCATCGTCAGATTTGAAAAAAGCATATTTTTCTTCGGTATTAACGCATAGATAAGTGTGAGTGCCTTTGCCTAAGAGATCGCTTTGAAAATTTAAAGAAGCGTAATCGTAGCTATATGAAGCATACTCCTCTGACTTAGCTTTGATGTTATGCTCATTAAGGTATGGCGCTATTTCCTTTGCATAGTAAAGCTCATAGCGCTCACAGGGCGGCTTTTTATCATCAGCGATTAGCATTTCGTAAAGATCTTTATAGCTTCTTTCAGTTGCATATCCTGACAAGAAGCCGCTGATCTCCTTGATCCATTGATAGCACAAATCCTCATCAACATACGGTTCGTAATAATCAAGCTTTGTCAGATCGTTGTGCCTGTCCCAATACTTGTTAGCAAACTCCTTG
>JAFSRX010000050.1 GCA_017445905.1 Eubacterium sp. | reverse complement strand
TAGATTTAGCTCCCTTGCCAAAGGGAGCTGTCACGAAGTGACTGAGGGATTTTGTTGGGATTAGATTTAGCTCCCTTGCCAAAGGGAGCTGTCACGAAGTGACTGAGGGATTTTGTTGGGATTAGAATGGGTTGCAGAAACGAGTTCTAAAATTTAAGTGACCATCCCTCCACCGCAAGCGGTCCCCCTCCCTTTAGCAAGGGAGGCAAAAAGGAAGAGATTTATATGTATTACGGCGGAAAATATGATGTTATAGTAATAGGTGCAGGGCATGCAGGTATTGAGGCTGCCCTTGCTTCGGCGCGCCTCGGTGCGAAAACCGCTGTTTTTACAATTAATCTCGACTGGGTCGGAAATATGCCCTGCAATCCTTCAATCGGCGGAACCTCAAAAGGTCATCTTGTCAGAGAAATAGACGCACTCGGCGGTGAAATGGGAAGGGCGGCGGATAAATATACTCTCCAGTCAAGAATGCTCAATCTCGGAAAAGGTCCTGCAGTTCATTCTTTGAGAGCGCAGATAGACAGAAGAGAATATTCCGCCGGAATGAAACACACCCTTGAAAAATGCGAAAATCTCGATATTCGTCAGGGTGAAATTGTTGATATATTTAAAGATGATGAAAATAACTGGTACGCTGTTACAAGGCTTGACGCGGAGTTTATCTGTAAGGCGGTTATTATTGCAACGGGAACGTTCCTCGGAGGAAGAGTTTATATCGGCGAGGTGTCGTATGAAAGCGGACCCGACGGTATGTTCCCTGCAACCGAGCTTGCAAAGTCACTTAAAAAGCTGAATATTCCGCTTAGAAGATTTAAAACGGGAACGCCCAGCCGAGTTAACAGACGGTCGATTAATTTTGAAAACCTTGAAGAACAGCACGGCGATGAAAGATGTCAACCGTTTTCTTTCGAGAGCGAAAAGGCGCCCGAAAACAAGGTTTTATGCCATATAACATATACTAATGATAAAACAAAAGAGGTTATTTTAAACAATCTTCACCGCTCGCCGATGTACAGCGGAAAGATTGAGGGAAAAGGACCTCGCTATTGTCCGAGCTTCGAGGATAAAATAGTTCGTTTTGCCGACAAACAAAGACATCAGCTATTTATTGAGCCCTGCGGCGAAAACACTGAGGAAATGTATCTTCAGGGACTTTCCTCTTCCCTGCCCGAAGAAGTTCAGCTTGATTTTATCCACACCATACCGGGACTTGAAAATGCTCAGGTTATGAGATGCGCATATGCTATTGAATATGACTGCGTTGACCCGACGGCGCTCAGAGCAACGCTTGAATTTAACGATATACCGGGCTTATACGGCGCGGGTCAGTTCAACGGGTCGAGCGGATATGAAGAGGCTGCAGCCCAGGGACTTGTCGCAGGTATTAACGCCGCAAGAAAAATTCAGGGCAAAAAAGAGATTATTTTCGACAGAGGCGGCTCGTATATCGGAACGCTCATTGATGACTTGGTAACAAAGGGCTGCTCGGATCCATACAGAATGATGACTTCAAGAAGCGAATACCGACTTGTTTTAAGACAGGATAACGCCGATATACGCTTAACACCTATGGGGTATAAAATTGGACTGATAAGTCAGGAGAGATATAATAAGTTCCTTAAAAAGCAGGAGCTTATCAAAGAGGAAACGAGAAGAGTTGAGAAAACCTCCATTCCCCTTTCGGATAAATTGCAGAAAATTCTTGTTGAGGCAGGAACAGCTCCTCTTAAAACAGGCTGCAAGATGATAGAGCTTCTTCGCAGACCCCAGATAACATATGAGCATTTAAAAGAAATTGATGTAAACCGCCCCGATTTACCCTATGAGGTTTTCGAGCAGGTTGAAATATCAATAAAGTATGAGGGTTATATTAAAAAACAGGAGGCGCAGATTAAAGAAATGCGCCGAATTGAGGAAAAGCAGATACCCGAGGATATTGATTACTCCGCCCTGAAAGGTCTCAGGCTTGAGGCGGTTGAGAAGCTGTCAAAGATAAGACCTCAGAATTTAGGTCAGGCAAGCCGAATAAGCGGAGTTAACCCCGCAGATATAACGGCGCTTAATATTATTTTGGAGAGTTTATGATAAACAAAGAGCTTTTAAAAGAATATTCAGAGGATTTCGGCGTCAACCTTAACGGTAGGGCGCTTGATAACTTTGATAATTATGCCGATTTGCTCGTAAAAACTAACAAGGTTATGAATTTAACCGCTATTACCGAGCCTGAGCAAATATTAATCAAGCATTTTGTTGATAGTCTTGAGGTGCTCAAATATGATGATATTCACGAAGGCGCTTCTGTTATAGACGTTGGAACAGGCGCAGGTTTTCCCGGCGTACCCCTTCTCATAGCAAGAAATGATTTAAAACTAACTCTTCTTGATTCACTAAGCAAAAGGCTTGATTTTCTTGAAGAAGTTCTTGATACCTGTAATCTCAGTGCAAATCTTGTTCACTCAAGAGCCGAGGACGGCGGACAGGATATGAATTTGCGTGAAACCTTCGATTTTGCAACCGCAAGAGCCGTTGCACCGCTTAATGTTCTTTGTGAATACTGCCTTCCCTTTGTTAAAGTTGGCGGACACTTCGTTGCTCTTAAAGGAAGCGGCGAGGAAACAGAGGAAGCCGAGGGCGCAATAAGTAAGCTCGGAGGCGAAATTATAAGTAAGGTTTCATATAAACTACCAAATGGAGACCCGAGAAGTATAATTATTATCAAAAAGATATCGCAAACCTCGACACAATATCCGAGGAAGCCAAAGAAAATAGCTGCCTCCCCTCTCAAATAAAGCAAAATACAGTCGAATGCAAAGGATTTCTCACGATGAGAAATCCTTTTATTATTGGAATATTTATGCTATTATTTGATTACGACGTAAGGTGATTTTATGGAAGACATAAAAAATATACAAACTCAGAAGTTGCTTCCTAACCCATATCAGCCGAGAAGGAAGTTTGAAAGCGATGAAATGCTCTCGCTTGCGGAATCAATAAAAGAAAACGGCATACTTCAACCACTATTAATAAGAAGAATAAATAATTCCGATTATTTCGAGGTTATTGCAGGAGAAAGAAGACTGAGAGCGGCTATTCTTGCGAATATAGAAACAGTTCCCTGTATTGAAATGGATATAGGCTATGAACAAAGCGCCGTTCTTTCAATACTTGAGAACATTCAGAGGAGCGATTTGAGCTTTTTTGAAGAATCGGCTGCAATCGGACAACTTGTTGACCATTTCGGAATGACTCAGTCGGAGGTTGCCAGGAAGCTCTCAAAAAGCCAAAGCGCAATTTCAAACAAGCTAAGACTATTGAAGCTGCCCGTTGATGTTCGTTATTTCATTGAAAAGGAAGGAATGACCGAACGCCACGCCAGAGCGCTTTTGAAAATCGAGCAGGAAAAGGATATATGGAGCGTTCTAAACATAATTAAAGAGCGAGGACTCAATGTTGAACAAACCGAGCAGCTCATAGACAGGATGTTTCAGAGAAAGACAAAGCCAAAAAAACAAAAGCAAAGGCAGTTTAAAGATATAAGAATATTTGTTAATACGTTTAACAGGGCGATTGAAACTATGAAAGCATCGGGTATTGATGCGATATCAAACAAGAAAGAAACCGAGGAATATATCGAATTTAACGTAAAGATACCGAAAAATCAGCAAACGGATAATATAATCAAGCTGAAAGCAGTTAACCAGGCTTAAAACGGGAAACCGTTTTAAACATATTCTCCTCTTTTCATCACGCGGAGCGGACAGGCTATGCCTGTCCGCTTTGCGCTTTATATTTATTTATGTTTCACGTGAAACTCGTCCAAACATATTGCGGGATTGAAGAATTTTGCGGGCAAAATCCTAATAATCCCTTCATATGTTTCTCCTCTCAATCGAAAATTTCGGCAAAGCCTGCTTTTTCGATTGTTTTATAGTTAACGATTCACGTGAAACATTGATATTTTACCTTGATAATAGTATATTAATGGTGTATAATATAAAAAATTGATAAAGAGGTGAAAAAATGGGAAAAACTGTTGCGGTTTTCAACCAAAAAGGCGGTGTTGGAAAAACAACAACCTGCGTTAACATGGCTGCGGCACTTGGCGCAAAAGGTAAAAAAACACTGCTTATAGATGTTGACCCCCAGGGAAACACAACATCGGGTGTTGGAATAGATAAAAGCGAGGTTGAATATTCAACCTATGATATGCTTGTTGATGATGTTTCTGCAAGAGCAATAATGATTGAAACAGAGTTTAAAAACCTCTTTATTCTTCCATCAAGCATTAATCTTGCAGGCGCAGAGCTTGAATTATCGGATAAAGAGAACAGAAACAGAGCGTTGAAGAAGGCTATCGCAAGTCTTGTTATGGAATTTGACTATATTATTATCGACTGCCCGCCAAGTTTGGGAATTCTTTCAATCAATGCTCTTGTTGCTGCCGATACTCTTATTGTTCCTTTGCAGTGTGAATACTATGCGCTTGAAGGACTAAGTCAGCTTGTAAGTACAGTCAGAACAATAAAACAGCATTATAATGAGCATTTGGAGCTTGAAGGTGTTTTATTTACAATGTATGACAGCAGATTGAAGCTGAATCAGCAGGTTATTGATGAAGTAAATAAATACTTCCCGAATAAATCATATAAAACTATGATTCCGAGAAGTGTTAAAATTGCGGAAGCGCCGAGCTTCGGAAAACCTATAATATATTACGAAAAGTATTCAAAACCTGCTTTTGCATACAAGAAATTTGTTGATGAGTTTTTGAAGAGAGGAGTTTAATTTATGGCTAAAAAGCAGTCAGGACTCGGAAAAGGACTTGATGCGCTTCTTCTCGAAAACAGTGTTTCAGAAGAACTATCATCCTCAACCCTTCCTATTAATGAGATAACGCCGAACAAGGAGCAACCTCGAAAAACCTTTGATGAAGCGGCATTGAACGAGCTTGCCGACTCAATTTCACAGCACGGTGTTCTTCAGCCCCTGCTTGTTCGCCCGCTACCCGGTGGCGGATATCAGCTTGTTGCAGGCGAACGCCGTTGGAGAGCTTCCCGCATTGCGGGGCTAAAAGAGGTTCCTGTTATAATAAAAGAGCTTTCAGATACCGAGGCGATGCAACTTGCAATAATTGAAAACCTACAGAGAGAGGATTTAAATCCTATTGAAGAGGCTGAGGGCTTGCAGGCGCTTATTGATAAATGCGGCTTTAATCAGGAGGAGGCGGCAGCCTCAGTCGGAAAGTCAAGACCTGCGATAACAAACGCTTTAAGACTATTGAAGCTTCCTCAGGAGGTCAGAGATATGACAAGGGAGGGAATAATAAGTGCAGGCCATGCAAGAGCGCTTCTGGCATTTGATAACGATGCGTTGATTCTTGAGGTTGCCCAAAGGATTGTTTCACAGAAACTAACCGTCAGAGATGTTGAAAGGCTCTCCCGAAAGCCAAAGACACAGCGCCAGAAAACGGCTAAACGACGCGATTCCTTCTATGATGAGGTTGAGCTTTCACTCAGCGAAGCCCTCGGAAGAAAGGTTAAGGTTATTAATGGCAGGTCAAAAGGAACTCTTGAAATTGAGTTCTATTCTCTTGAAGATTTAAAGAATATAGCAAACACATTAGGTAAGGAGTAAAAAAATGCTTGATATTAAATTTGTCAGGGAAAATCCCGAAATAGTTAAGGAAAATATAAAGAAAAAATTTCAGGAGCATAAGCTCGAATTAGTAGATAAGGTTATCGCACTTGACGAAGAGAGAAGACAGGCTGTTGCAAAAGCGGATGAGCTAAGAGCAAACAGAAACAAGATTTCAAAGGAAATCGGTATTTTAATGTCACAGGGCAAGCGCGAAGAGGGAATGGCGCTCAAAGAAAAGGTAACTGCTCAGGCGAAGGAGCTTGAGGAGCTTGCAAAGAAAGAAAACGAGCTCGGCGAAAAGGTTACCAAAATAATGATGAGCATTCCCAACATCATTGAAGACAGCGTTCCGATTGGTAAGGACGACAGCGAAAATGTTGAAGTTCAGAAGTACGGCGACCCGATTGTTCCCGATTTTGAAATTCCCTATCATACGGATATAATGGAAACCTTCGGCGGAATTGATATGGACGCTGCAGGAAGAGTTGCGGGCAACGGCTTCTATTATCTTATGGGCGATATCGCAAGGCTTCACAGCGCAGTTATCAGTTATGCACGCGATTTTATGATAGACAGAGGCTTCACATATGTTGTTCCGCCGTTTATGATTCGTTCAAACGTTGTAACAGGCGTTATGAGCTTTGAGGAAATGGACGCAATGATGTATAAGATTGAGGGCGAAGACTTATATCTTATCGGAACAAGCGAACATTCAATGATTGGTAAGTTTATTGATACGATTACCCCCGAAGAACAGCTTCCGCTGACATTAACGTCATATTCACCCTGTTTCAGAAAGGAAAAAGGCGCTCACGGAATTGAGGAGAGAGGCGTTTACCGTATTCATCAGTTTGAAAAGCAGGAAATGGTTGTTGTTTGTAAGCCGGAGGAATCAAAATACTGGTTTGACCGGTTATGGCAGAACACCGTTGACCTTTTCAGAACACTTGATATCCCGGTAAGAACACTTGAATGCTGTTCGGGCGACCTTGCGGACCTCAAGGTTAAGAGCGTTGACGTTGAGGCTTGGTCACCAAGACAGAAGAAGTATTTTGAGGTTGGCTCCTGCTCGAATTTAACAGACGCACAGGCTCGCAGACTTAAAATCAGAATCAAGGGCGAAAACGGAAATTATCTTGCTCACACTCTTAACAACACAGTTGTTGCACCGCCGAGAATGCTTATCGCATTTCTTGAAAACAATCTCAACGCAGACGGAAGCGTAAGCATTCCCGAAGCGCTCAGAATGTATATGGGCGGCAAGGATAAGATTATCCCCGTTAAATAAAAGATTATCATAGCATTTCACTACGGAGGCACAGCTATGGAAAACAGGCTTTGGTATAAGAAAAAGGCAGTTAAATGGGAGGAAGCACTCCCTGTTGGAAACGGAAGACTCGGAGCAATGGTTTTCGGTAATCTTAAAAAAGAGAGAATTGCACTAAACGAGGATTCGCTCTGGTCGGGTTATCCTAAGGATTTGAATAAAAAGGACGCCGCTAAGTATCTTGAGCCTTTAAGACAGGCAATTTTCAGCGGCGACCATAAGAAAGCAAATAAGATTGCAAACGAGGATTTTCACGGTCATTGGAGTGAATCATATCTTCCCTTCGGCGATCTGATAATTGATTATGAAGGCGCAAAGTCTCAGAATTACATAAGAGAGCTTAACCTTGAAACAGGCGTTTCAAAAACCGAAAATGATGTTATCTGCCAGAGTGTTTTTGTAAGCCATCCCGCTCAGCTCATTGTTGTTAATATAAAGAGCAAGAAGGATTTATCCTTAAAAATCGGCTTTAAAAGTCAGTTAAAAAACAAAACCTATACCGAAAACGAAACTCTTTTTATCGAGGGAAGAGCGCCCGAGATATGTATGCCCCCGTATTATAATACAGGAACAGTTTTTGATTACGGAAACGGCGCAATGAGTTTTTGCGGTGCGCTCAGAGTTATCGGAAATGCTGAGTTTGAAAAAGACAGCGTTATTATCAGCAAGCAAAGAGAAGCTACACTTTTGATTTCCCTTGCAACAAGCTTTGTTGATTATAAATCAATGCCAACGGCAAACGCAAAGGAAAGAGCGCTTTCGTATTTTGAAAACGCAAAGAGTTACGAGGAGCTTCTCAGTGAGCATATAAGCGACCATTCTTCGCTGTTCAACAGAGTTGAGCTTGATCTCGGAAGCGAGAGAGCGGATTTGCCGACTGATAAAAGACTTAAAGAATTTCAGAAACACAGCGATAAAGACAATAACCTTGCTGCGCTTCTCTTTCAGTACGGAAGATATTTAACCATTGCAAGCTCACGAAAAGGAACAAAGGCGGCGAATTTGCAGGGAATATTCAACGAGCATCTCAGAGCGCCGTGGTCATCGAGCTACACAACGAATATCAATACTGAAATGAACTATTGGTGTACTGATATATGCAATCTTTCAGAATGTTTCACACCGTTTTTTGAGCAGGTTAAGCATATGGCGGAAAACGGAAGAGTTACGGCAAAGGATTATTATAACTGCCGCGGAACAGTTGCCCATCATAACAGCGATATCTGGGGCGCAAGCTATCCTGCCGGCGACCCGCTCGGAAAGGCGCATGCTCAGAGCTATGCCTATTGGAGCTCTCCGCTGCCGTGGATGCTCAATCAGGTTTTTGAGCACTATAGATATACCGAGGATAAGGCGCTTTTTGAAGAGATGAAACCTTATTTTAAAGAGGTTCTCGACTTCTATAACGATTTTCTTGTTGAAAAAGACGGAAAGAAGGTAACCTGTCCGAGCATATCGCCCGAAAACACCTTTGTTGACGGCGGCATTAAAGGCTGTTTAACCTATATGCCGACAATGGATATCGGAATTCTTGAGGAATTTTTCTCAAATTGCAGGGAGTTTGGCTTTGAAACCCCGAAAACTCCTGAAATTCCAATCGGCAGCGACGGAAGAATTAATGAATGGGTTAAGGAGTACAAGGAACACGAGCCTGAACACAGGCATGTAAGCCATCTTTACTGCGTTTATCCCTCTGCAATCAGTCAGAGCGAGGAGGTCAGAGAAGCGGCAAGGCAGTCACTTTATGCAAGGGGCTTTGGCGGAACAGGCTGGTCTCTCGGCTGGAAGGTTTGCCTTTGGGCAAGGCTTAAAAATCCCGAAAACGCAATGAAGCTGATTAAAAATCAACTCTATCCGATTTTTTCAAGCCTTGAAAACCATCATAACGGCGGCGGAAGCTATCCGAATATGTTTGACGCTCATCCGCCCTTCCAGATAGACGGAAATTTCGGCGTTGCAGCAGGAATTGCCGAGATGTTCAGAGTAAGAGCAATCCCGAAAAACTGGAGCGGTTATGTTAAGGGAATAAAGCTATACGGCAACAAAACCTTAAACCTTGAATTTAAAAACGGCGTTATAACGAACGAAGAGTGCATAGGGCATAAGGCATAGTTTCGCGATTCGCGTATCGCGTGGTCCGTGGTTCGTGGTCCGTGGTTGGGTCGCTTCGCTCCGAATGTTAAAAGAGTGGAGTGAGGAGAGTGGAAAGTGGAGTTTCGGGTCGCAAGCGACGATTATATTACATTATATTGCAATACGAAATAAAATTATTGCGAAAAGTCTTGACAAATGAATTCTGATATGTTACTATTGTTATAGCAAAACGCAACAAAAAGCGCAGATATTCTGCGTTATTTTTGCTATACAATATTTTTTTGTTAAAACGATTACGCAACGCAATATTTTGTCGAAAAGAAAGGATACAAATGGAAGGCTGGATTAAACTGCACAGAAAAATTATAAATTGGGAATGGTACACCGATATTAACGTCAAGGTGCTTTTTCTTCATCTTTTGCTTACAGCCAATCACACAGAAGGCAGGTGGCAGGGAAAAACTATTGGAGCAGGCGAAGTTATAACCTCAATAAGTCATTTATCCCAGCAAACAGGACTGAGCATAAAACAGGTCAGAACAGCATTGGAAAAACTTGAATCAACGGGAGAAATTGAGCGAGAAGGGGCAAACAAAAATTCCCGCATAAAACTGCTTAATTACTGCGTTTATCAGACACTTGATGTTGAAGAAGGGCAAACAAAGGGCAAACAAGCGGCAAGCAAGAGGCAAACAAAGGGCAAACAAAGGGCAACAAACAATAATGATAATAATAAAAAGAATGATAAGAATGATAATAATTATTTTTATAAGCAAAATAATAAAAATTTTAATTTTAAAAATAAAAACAAGCCCATGTTATGCACTCCGAGTTTTGATATAACAGAGATAGAGCGCAGGGCTGTTTATAATGATGATTACGATATTTAGCGAGGCGAATAAAAAAGAGCCGAAAAATCGACTCTTAATAATTTAAATCGAGAACCGGCCTTGATTTCGCCACACGACACGCGACTCGCGCCACGAGCCACGGACCACGAGCCACGAGCCACGGACCACGCTAAAGATTTATTCCTCTTATTTTTGAGATAAATAAAACAAAAACATTCCAAACTAAGTGGAAAAGGATTATGCTGACGGCTGAGAGCTGAGTATATGCTCCGAGGATTGAAAGAAGTGCAACCGCGCCAAAACCGAGCGCTGCACCGAAGAGGGTGAGAAAGGATATCAGCTTTTTCTGGCTGTTTATAACCTCGGAAGCTCTCATTGCCGAAACAAAGCCGAGCGCAGTTCCGTTGTGAACAACATATGCCGGAGATTTATCAACGTGCATACTTGAATACTTTTCAAAAACCTTGGCAGAAGAGGAATTGAGAACTCTGATAAAGCCTTTCGGAAGCGCAAAAAGATTTGCAATGCTTTCTTCATTGAGATACGGGTCTGTGCTTTTAACAAGAATTGTTACTCCGCTTTTTTCAAGCTTTTTAAGCTCTCTTTTTAAGTTCGGCTCGGCTGAGTAGCTGACAACAAACATTGCAGTCAGCTTTGAATCAACCGAAAGATAGAGCACCTTTCTTCCTCTTATCGAATGCTTTTTTTCAAAGTTTTCACTCGGAACGGGAACGCCGTGATTTTTCAGCATAGTTCTGTTCCCAACAAGGATTTTCTTATTATATATCCAGGCGGAGGTGCCCTGCTTATCCTCGTAGCTGATTTTATCAACTCTCGGAAGAATTGACTGTTTTCCGATTATAACATCATCAAAAACATGGGCAAGCGGACTTTTTGTTTGTATCATAACCGCTGCAGCCTGAATGATTGCATCATCAACCTTTGCGCCCTCAAAGGTTTTTATTCCGTGCATTTCACAGCTTGTTTTTCCGAAAAGGTCGCTTGCTTCCATAACCATTGTGTTTGCGCTGTTCGCCATTGCTGCGCCCTCATATCCGCAAACCCTTGAGCCATATTCATTGAGCGCTGATGAAACATCGCAGAGAGTTGAATTTGTTAAATAAAGCGAGTAGCAGGGAATTGTTACACATAATCCGCAAAGCAGCATATTAAACGCAGTGTTGAAATTATCAATAAAACCGATTATAACAAACAACGCTAAATTAAGAAGCAGCGAAAGGGGAAGAATTGTTTTCGCTATTTTGTTTGCAGGCTCGTTTTTATAGGATATTTCAAGGAAATTTGTTGGAAAATCGGTTTGAACGCTTGTTATTATTTTTGGCTCGTCATCAACAAGACCGCGGCTGATTTTTTCTGCGTCGATATTATTTGTAACGTTTTCAAGAGTGTAGTTATTGCTCTGTGAGGTAACAAATTTAAAGTTATCAATCGCACGGCTGAGCATTTTTGTTTTTCCGAGGGACGACATAAGAAGGGTGAAGGTTCCGAAAGCAACAAAAAGTATTCCGTTGTCGTTCCAGAGAAAATTATTAAATAGCATTGCAAAGGTATGAACTAAAACCGCAAGGCAAATCAGATTGTTATAAAAATCAAAACCTATATGCTTTTTTATTTTAAATCCCTGAACTACTGTGTTGAAATTTATTGCAATAGCGCCGATATAAAGAACTATTGCAGATATAAAATACGCTGTTAAATTAGTTAAAAAAGAGGGGAGGTATGCGCTGTCTTTAAAGACGGTTAAAAGAATGAGAAAAATTTCAACAACCCCTGTTAAAACAGTTCTGAGCCTCTGCGCCTTTCTGCTTGTGAGAAGATTTGAGAGAAATTCATCAGTTTCGCTTTGGGAAACATATTCTTCTTTGATTTCCTTGTCGTTTCCGAGCTTCAAATCGGTTTCGTCGGGACCGAAAAGACGGAATTTAACAACCTTTTCACGCCTGCGCTCTTCAAGAATCTGTTCTGCAACGCCTTCGTCGATGGTTGGAACCTCTTCTATTTCATCATCAAAGCCTTCGAAGGTTATCTGGTCGCCTGTTTCGGGAACAAAATCACCGCTTTGAGCAGATTCAACATCAAATCCGTCGATTAAATTATCTTTTGCAACAATGGTCGGAATTTCGTGAAGGTCCGAATCCTCATCGTGTTTAGCCTCTGAAACAAAAGCAACCTGCCTTGTTTTTTCATCAACTGAAACAGGAGGAGCAACTCTTGTTGAAGCGTCGCTGTTTGAGAGATTAACGGTTATCGTTTTATCGCTGTTATCAAAATCGGGAGCTATTTTAATATCTTCCTCAGGCTCGTCTTCCCCAATTATTTGGGGCTTTTTATCGGGCTTTGAGAGAACAAATTCTTTAACGTCTTCCTCTTCTTCTTCAATCTTTTCAAAAACCCTTGTTACTTTATCAGCAACTGCCTTTTCATCAACAACAACCTTGTCAACAGCAGCCTTAAACTGTTCATCAAGCTTTTTTTCTGCGGATTTCAGCTGCATTTCAGCCTGTGCCTTTATTTCTTCTGCTTTTTTAATTATTTCTTCTATTGATAAATTATCACTCATACATATTCTCCAAACCTATTTACCTTGTCTAAACCCCAACTGAAGCAAAAAGGGAAAACACCTCATCCACCGCAAGCGTCATCCTTTTGTCTCGCAAGCTCGACATTTCCCTTATCAAGGGAATAACTCTTTTGCTAGCGCAGACGCTCCCCTCTGTCAGCGCGAGCGCTGACATCTCCCCGTTAAGCGGG
>JAFSRX010000049.1 GCA_017445905.1 Eubacterium sp. | reverse complement strand
GAAAAATATGAAAAAATTTGAATATAAAGAGCCTGAATTTAAGGTTGTTTCAACAAACGCACAGGATGTTTTAACCGCCTCACTTGATATCGTTTCAGATGCTTGGGACACAGGTTCAAACAATCACGGCGGCGGAATCGCTTTCGGATTATAATTTATAGTTGATTATGAAAAAGATTGCAATTGTACTCGCGTTCGTTTTAATGCTGACCTTGTGCGCTTGCAATTCTCATACCAACCAAAACAAGGAGGGTACCACCACTACGGTGGTATCCTCTGATGTTAACGGGGGAGAGAATACAAGCAAAAACAGCGATAAAACAACCAAAAAATCAGAAGATAAAACTGATAAAAACTCAAAGAAAAAAGAATCATCAACTCTTGAAACTGTTGAAGACGTTGAAGGAGCAGAAGAAGCAACAATTCCGTTTGAAACCGAAGACGATTCAGGCAAAACAACCAAAAAATCAGGCAAAGAAAAAACAACAAAAAAGGATTCAAAAGAATCAACAACTCGGGAAAGTTACGAACTTCCTGTTATTCCAATTCCATAAGAATAAAAAATTATTCTTGTGGAATTCGGAATGTTTGAGTTAGAAGAGTGAAGAGCGGAGAGTGGAGTTTAGGTTACTCGCTTCGCTCAGACAATTTATTATATATGAGTGATAACAAGGCAAAAAATAAAAGTAAAATTTTATCAATAGATATTATAAATCTATATAAATATCTTACAGATAATAAAAATGAATATATTATGTCAAAACAACTGCTAAGAAGCGGAACAAGCATTGGTGCTAATCTTGCGGAAAGCGAATGTGCAAGCAGTAAAAAAGATTTTTTAAACAAATTATACATTGCATTAAAAGAATGTAATGAAACAATTTATTGGATCGATTTATTAAAAGAAACCAAATACATAGATGCTGACACATTTAATTCTATTAACAGTAAATGCGAAGAAATCAAACGGATGTTAAGCGCATCTACTAAAACGATTCAGGAACAATTAAAAGAGAAAGAAATATAATCGCTATGCGTAGCACCAAAACTCCACTCTGCACTCTCCACACTCCTAAAACCTCACGCATTTATAATAGCCGTGCGCAGCACCCTAAACTTCACTCTCCACTCTCCACACTCCTAAAACCTCACGCATTTATAATAGCCGTGCGCAGCACCCTAAACTTCACTCTCCACTCTCCACTTTCCACACTATAAAAGGATTGATTATAATGAAAAAAATATTAAGTATTATATCTATTATTATATGCATTACCATGCTTTCAAATCTAACTGCTCTTGCAGTTGATTTTGAAACAGAAACTCTTCCTATTTATAAAAGCAAACTTGATGAAACAGGCTCGGATTTTGAAACCGACCCGATAGGCTTTGAAACCGAAAAGATTTCAATATCAAAATGCAGCATTTCAAATATAGTTGCAAAAACTTATTCGGGCAAAGCAAAAACCCAGAGCCCGACTGTTAAATATAAGAAAACAACTCTAAAAAAGGGAACTGATTATACTCTTTCCTATAAGAATAACACTAAAGTCGGAACGGCTACCGTAACTATTACCGGCAAGGGCAGCTATAAAGGCTCGGTTAAAAAGACCTTTAAGATCAACCCGAAGGGAACAACAATTTCAAAGCTCAGCAAACCTAAATCAAAGCAGATTAAGGTTAGTTGGAAAAAACAAAAAACGCAAACAACCGGTTATCAGATTCAGATTGCAACAAACAGCTCTTTTACAAAATCAAAGAAGCTTTATACTATATCAAAGAATACTTCTTCATATAAAACTTTAAAGAGTCTGAAGAAGAATAAAAAATATTATGTCCGAATCAGAACATATAAGAAAATCGGTGATAAAAAGTATTATTCATCATGGAGTAAGTATAAAAGTATAAAAACAAAATAACGTTTAAAGGGAGGGTATTTTCCCTCCCATTTTTAATTATGTTCCATTGGTAACTGTTCACAATGGGGCAGTTTAAAGCGCTAAAGCACTTACAAAATTTCAATTTTGCATATATTTTGTTTTTTTTCTTGACATCACAATGCTTTAGTGATAAGATTATCTAAACCGATGATAAAGAGTAGTAATTAATCTTGGTCATTTAAAGAGAGCCGCTGACGGTGGAAATGCGGTAATGAGCTGATTAATGAATGGACTTTTGAGGGCGAGCTGAAAGATTTTCGAGTATGCAAGCCGGAGCGGGCGCTTCGTTAACAATAGTCGGCATATGATAGTATGCACAGAGTGGGCGCAAATTTGCGTCAAGCCGGGTGGCACCACAGGAATTATCATCCTGTCCCAGCATTTGCAGGGACAGGATTTTTTATGTCCCTGAGGAAGTTGAAAGGCGACTCATAGCTTTTGATAAAACGCTCCCTTGAATACAGGGGACGTTCCTCCAAAGGCGGTGCGTCCCCTGTATTCAACGATTGTTTGCCAAACAAATATTTAAGGAGGAAAAAATTATGGCAGAAAACAAAATTCCCTACAAAATTTACCTTGAAGAAGATGAGATGCCCAAAGCATGGTATAATGTTCGTGCGGATATGAAGAACAAACCGGCACCCCTTCTTAACCCCGGCACTCATCAACCAATGACAGCTGAGGAACTCGGAGCAGTATTCTGTGATGAGCTTGTTGCTCAGGAACTCGATAACGATAATGCATATATTGAAATCCCTCAGGAAATAAGAGATTTCTATAAAATGTATCGTCCCTCACCGCTTGTTCGCGCTTATTGTCTCGAAGAAAAGCTTCAGACTCCCGCTAAGATTTATTATAAATTCGAGGGTAATAACACAAGCGGATCGCATAAACTTAACTCAGCTATTGCTCAGGCTTATTATGCTAAAAAGCAGGGCTTAAAGGGAGTAACAACCGAAACCGGTGCAGGTCAGTGGGGAACAGCTCTTTCAATGGCTTGTTCATATTTCGATCTCGACTGCAAGGTGTATATGGTTAAGGTTTCATATGAGCAGAAGCCTTTCAGAAGAGAGGTTATGAGAGTTTACGGCGCTTCCGTAACTCCTTCACCTTCAATGACAACCGATATCGGCAAGAAGATAAATGCAGAACTTCCGGGAACAACAGGTTCACTTGGTTGCGCTATATCAGAAGCAGTTGAAGCAGCAACAAAGAATCCCGGTTATCGCTATGTTCTTGGCTCAGTTCTCAACCAGGTTCTTCTTCATCAGTCAGTAATCGGCCTTGAAACAAAGGCTGCTCTTGATAAATACGGCATCAAGCCCGATATTATCATCGGCTGTGCAGGCGGCGGTTCAAACCTCGGCGGACTTATTTCTCCGTTTATGGGAGAAAAACTAAGATGCGAAGCAGACTATGAAATAATCGCAGTTGAGCCTGCATCCTGTCCGAGCTTTACAAGAGGTACTTTTGCATATGATTTCTGCGACACAGGAATGGTTTGTCCTCTTGCTAAGATGTACACACTCGGTTCTGATTTCATTCCTTCTGCAAACCACGCCGGCGGACTTCGCTACCACGGTATGAGCCCTGTTCTTTCACAGCTTTATGATGATGGACTTATGAAGGCTATAACTGTTAAGCAGACCGAAGTTTTTGAGGCTGCAGAGCAGTTTGCAAGAGTTGAAGGAATCCTTCCTGCACCTGAAAGCTCACATGCAATAAAGGCAGCTATTGATGAAGCTCTCAAATGCAAGGAAACAGGTGAAGAGAAAACAATTGTATTCGGTCTTACAGGAACAGGATACTTTGATATGGTTGCATATGAGAAGTTCCATGACGGTGAAATGGATGACTATATTCCAACTGATGATGAGCTTGCTAAGTATGCTGCAAAACTTCCTGAAATTGACTAATAACTTTGATTATCTACAAAAAATATTAAAGAACATAGGGATTTTCCCTATGTTCTTTATGTTTTTTATATGATATTATTATTAATGTAGGGGGATTATATCCCTAAAAACAAAAACTATTCAGGAGTCGATAATATGAAAGCTATAATGTCAATAATTTTCTCTATATATTTAGCAATTATTACATTCGCAGGTCAGCTTACTGATATTCCAAAAAAGGCATATGAAGAAAACGGCGGACGTCCTGTTGAAACAATTTCGCTTCCGCTTCCCGGAGGCTCTGACCCATGGGTTTTCGAACATGATAATATGTATTATTATTGTTATTCCGTCGGTAACGGCGTTGGAGTCAGATGCTCAGATAAACTTTCAACTCTATGCAACGGTGAAGAAACTATTGTTTACCGTGCTCCGGAGGGAAAAATGTATTCATATTCCTATTGGGCGCCTGAAATGCACTATATAAACGGAAGCTGGTATATCTATGTTGCTGCCGATAACGGAATGAATGAAAATCACCGTATGTATGTTATGAAGGGAACATCTCCGACTTCTCAGTTTAAGATGGTTGGCAAAATCAGCGATAAAACTGATAGGTGGGCAATAGACGGAACTGTTCTTGATTATAATAACGAGCTTTATTTCATCTGGTCGGGATGGGAAACCGAGGTCGATACAGGTCAGAATCTCTATATTGCTCATATGAGTTCTCCAACAAAAATTGACGGCGAAAGACATCTTCTTTCAAATCCCTATCGTTCCTGGGAAACAAGGGGGCATCCGATTAACGAAGGACCCGAGATTCTCAAAAATGGCGATGACCTTTATGTTATTTATTCCGCTTCGGGCAGCTGGACTGATGATTACTGCCTCGGAATGCTCGTTTACCGCGAGGGTGATATAACAAATAAGGAAAGCTGGGTTAAATGCCCTAAAGCTGTTTTATCAAAAGAGGATACGGCATACGGACCGGGTCACTGCTGTTTTATAAAATCTAAAGACGGAAAAACCAATTATATTGCGTATCATTCTAATCTTATCAGCGGAACAGGCTGGGACGGAAGAACAATAAGAATTCAGCCATTTATATATAAAAACGGTATTCCTGTTTTCGGAAAACCGCTTAAAGAAAATACAAAAGTTAATATTTACTGATATAAAGGGAGGATAAAGTTCCTCCCTTTTTTAGTGAAAATCTGCTTTTCAGCCCGGCATTAATGTAAATAGGGGACTGTGCCTAATTTACATTGATACAATTTATTAGTTGAATTTGTTTTCCCAGGGCCATGGATCTTTAAGCCAGTCATCGCTGTTTAAACCGTTGAGAGTAAGCGGACCGAACTGCTCCTCATATTCTTTTTTCAGAACATTGAATTTTGACTGGTACTTTTCATACATTGCAAGCGCTTCTTTGTCATCTTTATGTGTATCAAGAAAAAGTCTTAATTCATACATTGCAAACTGCGCTGCAGAAAGTCTTTTCAAAAGTTTTTCTCTCATTTCTTAACCATCCTTCCTTTAAACGGTTTGTTTAAATCAGGGAACAGAGTTCCTTCTTCGAGTGCCTTATCAGCCGAATAGCTCTCAAGTGTTTCCTGAAGGGGAATATATGCCATAGTAACGCTCGCATCCTTAGGAATGGCAGGGCGCTTTTTTTGTTCATTTTCCAGAAAAGACGGAATAAAAAGTTCTTCAAAATTTTCCATAATTTTTCTCCTTTCTTCTTTATACTATGTTTTTTCCCTGTTTTTGACATTAAGTACAAAATAAGTCTTTTTGAATATATTGATAATGGATGTTTAAAAACTGAAATTATTGATAAAAATACTAACGAAGATGTTTTAACATATAACGAAAAGGTGATTAAATGTATATAAGAAGAGGCGATATATACTATGCCGATTTAAGCCCCGTTGTTGGGAGCGAACAGGGCGGAGTTCGTCCGGTTTTGATAGTTCAGAATGATGTTGGAAACAAATATTCTCCAACTGTTATTGCCGCTGCAATAACAAGCAAAATGGATAAAACAAATCTGCCAACGCATATTGAAATTGATGCAAGAGAATGCGGACTTTCAAAGGATAGCGTTGTTCTTCTTGAACAGGTCAGAACTATTGATAAGCAAAGGCTAAGAGAAAGAATGGGCGCGCTTGATAATAATGATATGTCGAAGGTTAATCAGGCTCTCAATGTCAGTTTCGGACTTTAAAGATAATGATAAATAACAAAAACTGTTGAACTTAATATTCTTTACTAATATTCTCCTTTATGTTATTATTAAATTAGTAAATATAAAGGAGTTTTTTTATGCAAAGAATTGCCAAATTTGAAAAGGTTTCCTTTGAGCAGTATGAAAAGGATTTTAAAAAGCTTTTTTCAGATGATTTTGATATAAAATCAATCTATGATGAAATAAAACTTCCAAAAAGAGCAACTACCGGCTCGGCGGGATACGACTTTTTCGCCCCGATTGATATTAAACTTGAGAAGAACAAAACTATACTTGTTCCAACAGGAATAAGAGCAAAGATTGAAGAAGGCTGGGTGCTCAATATTTTTCCTCGTTCAGGTCTCGGCTTTAAGCACAGGCTACAGCTTGATAACACAGTTGGGATAATAGATTCCGACTATTATTTCTCATCAAACGAAGGTCATATTATGATTAAACTCTCCTGTGATGCATATGATGAAAACCATAGCGTTTTTGTTGAAAAAGGCAATGGCTTTGCACAGGGAATATTTATGCCCTTCGGAATAACCTTTGATGATGAAGTCAGCGAAAAAAGAGATGGTGGCTTCGGCTCAACAACGAAATAAGAGGAAAATATGAAAAAGTTTTTATCATTTATTTTATCATTTGTTTTATTGATATCGTCTTTTTCGTTTTCTTTAACAGTTAATGCAAAAGATGCATATTCCTATAATTCAATAAAGAGAGTTTCTCTTCATGACCCATCTATACTCAGGGCGAAAAACGGAAGCTATTATGCAGTTGGCTCTCATCTTGCAATGGCAAAATCGAGCGATTTAATCAACTGGAACAATCTTGATTCCTCAATGAACGGTAAGAATTATTTAACAACCGCAACAAAGTCATGGAAAGAAAATCTTGACGAGCCTTTAGAATGGACAACTGCTTATCAGAAGGCTGTTAATCCTGAAATTGCCGATGAAGATATTGAGTATAACTGCTGGGCAAATAATGCTATCTATAATGAGGATATGGGACAATACTGTCTTTATGGCTGCTGTTCAGTGTGGGGAACAACCTCATCTGTAATCTGGCTTGCAACCTCAAAGAATATTGAGGGTCCGTATAGCTATGTTGACTCCTTTGTATATAGCAATGTCTGTTGTAACGAAAAGGCGCTTGATTCAGATTACTGGAGCAAGATGAATGAAGCAATGGACTATAACAATACCAATATGAAAGATCTCATTTCAGCAGGGTATATGAGCGAAAGCAAGATAGTTTCAAGAGAACCCGGAAGTTATGATTTTACTGACTACAACGGCTATTATCGTATTGGACCGGGTGAATATCCAAACGCTATTGACCCAACGGCTTTTGTTGATAAAATGGGCGAAATGTGGCTTGTTTACGGCTCCTTCAGCGGCGGAAGTTTTGTTTTAAAACTTGATAATCAAACAGGACTTCCCGACTATAAATATATGAAGCGAGTTTCGGGATTTAATATCTACTATGGCAAGCGAATTTCCTGCACCAATGAAGAAACGCAGGGTACCGGCGAGGGTCCTTTCATAATTTATGATGAAGAATCCGATTACTACTATTTCTTTCTGACATATGGCGGACTTGGTGCAGCAGACGGATATAATATACGAGAATACCGCTCTAAAAGACCAGACGGACCGTATGAGGATGCAGCGGGAAATCTTGCAACTGATTTTAAAAATACGGGACTGAAAATCAGCGGTAATATTAAATTTGACAGTATGAAATCAGCATATCTTTCTCCGGGGCATTCCTCCTGTTTAATTGATAAAGACGGAAGAATGTTTCAGGCGTTTCATACAAGATTCACAGCAGATAACGGAATCGGTCATCAGCTTAGAGTTCATCAGATGGCTCGGACTTCTGACGGATGGGCAGTTATGCTGCCATTTGAATATCAGGGCGAGAAGATAACTTCTGTTAAAAAGAGCGATATTGCAGGAACATATGAATACACAGACCTTAATAATATGACTCAGCACAAGGAAAACGATAATTCACCCTGGAGCGATATCCTTCTTATAAAGCAGTATATAAAACTCAATTCAAACGGAAGTATAACAAATATAAAAGACTATTCGTGTTCGCAGACAAATTCCCACACATCTTCAAAATCAGTAAGTGGAAAATGGAGTTTGAGTTCTTCGGGAATCAATGCTGAATTTACGATAGGAAATGTTAAATATAAAGGCGTTTTTACCTATCAGTATGACAGCAACGCATCAAAGAATAAAGTTCTTTGCTTTTCTGCAGCAGGTAATGATAATTCAACCATTATGGGCGCAAAGCATACTCATAAATACAAGGTTACTAAAACAACTCCTGCAACGCTGAAAAATAATGGTAAAATAACAAAAAAATGCTCTGTTTGTTCTGCAACATCAAGCACTGTTATATACAGACCTAAAACCTTTAAATTATCAAAAACGTCATATATCTATAACGGCAAGGCAAAAAAACCAACTGTTACGATTAAGGACACAAAGGGCAAAACAATAAGCAAGAGCAATTATTCCGTTTCATATTCCTCAAATAAAAAAGTCGGAACGGCTAAGGTAAAAATAAAATTTAAAAACAATTATAAAGGCAGCAAAACGCTGAGCTTTAAAATAAAATCTAAAAAGAAAAAATAAAGCATAGCGGGGTTAAGCTTATGTTGAAAAAATCTTTAATCGCAAAAACAAATGCAAAAGCAAATGACAGACAGATTGTTATTATCGGTAATGTCAGAATAACCTATCTCACACCAAGACTTATTCGCATTGAAAAGGGCGTTTTCACCGATCTTGCAAGCTTCAGTATCTGGTTTAGAAATTTTGAAGCAGGGGAGTTTTCGGCAATTAATGTAAACGGTGAAATTGTTGTTGAAACAAGCGAGGTTATTTTAAATATTAAAAACGGAAAGCCGTATTCTGTATATTTTAAAGACAGCAAAAAAACAGAGCTTTTTTCAGCTCAGAAAAACCTTAAGGGAACAAGAAGAACTCTTGATGAAACCGCAGGTAAAGTTAAACTCGATGAAGGTCTTATAACCGAAAACGGCGCATATCTTTTTAACGACAGCAAATCAATGCTTCTCGACGAAAACGGAAAATTTGTTAAAAGAGAGGGCGGATATGATTATTATGCCTTCGCTTACGGCAAAAACTACCGCGAAACAATCAAAGCGTTTTATAAGATAAGCTCTCCGGTTCCGCTTGTTCCGCGTTTTGCACTGGGAGTCTGGTGGAGCCGATACCATGCATATACTCAGAAGGAATACCTCGACCTTATGAAGAAATTTAAGGACGACAAAATTCCTCTTACAGTTGCAACCGTTGATATGGACTGGCACTGGGTACATGATATCAAAAGCAAATTCGGTGTTGACTACGGCGGATGGACGGGTTATTCCTGGAATACCGAGCTTTTCCCTGATTACAGAGAGTTTCTAAGCAAACTTAAAGAAGATAATTTACATATAACTCTCAATCTTCATCCGGCTGACGGCGTTCACTGCTATGAGGATATGTATGAAGATATGGCAAATGCTATCGGAATTGACCCGAAAACGAAGAAAAGAGTTGATTTCAGACTTGCAAGCGATGATTTCTGGAATGCATATTTTGATATTCTTCATAAACCCTATGAAAAAGACGGCGTTGACTTCTGGTGGATTGATTGGCAACAGGGAACTAAGGTTGATGTTGAAGGACTTGACCCGCTCAATGCACTTAATCACTATCATTTTCTTGATAATGCCGAGAGTGGACAGATGCCTCTGATTCTTTCCCGCTATGCAGGAATGGGCTCTCATCGCTATCCTTTAGGCTTTTCAGGCGATACCGCTATAACATGGAAAACTCTTGATTTCCAGCCTTATTTCACAGTTAATGCAGCCAATTCTGCATATACCTGGTGGAGCCACGATATCGGCGGACATCACTATGGATACCGCGATGATGATTTATATATGCGCTGGCTTGAATTTGGCGTTTTCTCACCGATAATGCGCCTTCATTCAACAGCTATTGAGCTTCTCGGAAAGGAGCCGTGGAAATATAAATACAATGTTCATCAGGCTGCAAAATACTGGCTGAATTTAAGACATAGGCTGATCCCTTATATCTTTACAATGGACTATAGAACTCACCTCGACGGTATTGCTCTTTGTGAGCCGCTGTACTATTCATATCCCGAAAACGAGAATGCTTATAGCTGTCCAAATCAGTATATGTTCGGCTCTGAGCTTATGGTCTGCCCGATTACTCAGAGAAATCATAAATCGCTAAATATGGGCAGCGTTAAAGCATGGCTTCCTGAGGGAAGATGGGTTGATATATTTACAGGGCAGTGCTATGAGGGCGAGGGTTTTGTTGAACTCTTCAGAGACGTTGAATTAATGCCTGTTCTTGCAAAAGATGGCGCAATTATTCCTTTATCGGGGGATGAAGGAAATAAAACCGATAATCCGAAAAGCCTTGAAATTATTGCTTTTTCCGGTGACGGAGAATTTACCCTTATTGAAGATAATGCAAAAACCGATTATATTAATCATATTGCAAAAACCAAGTTTGAAATGCATTATGAAAACGATGTTTTATCCTTTAAAATCGGTAAAGCCGAGGGCGATTTAGCAGTTCTTCCCCAAACAAGAGATTATAAGGTCAAAATTAAGGATTTAGGAATTGAGTTTGAGGTAAACAACGCTTGCGTTACCGAAGAATATGTTAAAGTTTTTGAAAATGCAAAGCGAACCGAAAAAGAAGAGCCGAGGGAAGCTCTTATCAGGATTCTTTCACGTTGGCAGGAAACAACAAAAAGAAAACAGCTTGCATGGATACCTTTTGAAAAAGCTGAAACCGAAGAAGAAATTCTTTCAGCTCTGAGTAAAGCCCCGATACCAAACGAAGTGAAATCCTGCATTGAAGAAGCAATGAAACAAAAATAATAAAAAAGCACGGAAGGTGGCAATCCATCTTCCGTGCTTTTTCTGTTAACTATTTAAGCCTGTCGATAACTTTCTGTGCGTTATAATAAATCTTTTCAATATCGGTGTTTTTGAACTGACCGTTTTCATAAAGGATTTTTCCATTTACCATTGTCATTTTAACATTCTCTTTTGAGCCTGAATAAACTATGTTTTTAAGAATGTTATTGATTGGCTGCATATTCGGACGGTGAAGGTCGATAACGATTAAATCCGCTATTTTGCCAATATCAATAACATCGCAGTCATCAAGTCCCATACATTTTGCCGATCCGATGGTCGCTGCCTTTAGAATTTCAATGGGGTCAGTTGAAGCTGCGTTCATATCGTTGATTTTCTGCATTGCTTCAATTAAAAACATTTCTCTGAACATATCAAGCGCATTGTTTGAGCTTGGTCCGTCCGTTCCGATTGCAAGATTAATGCCCTTATCAATCATCTTTGAAACCGGTGCAATTCCGCTTGCGAGTTTGCAGTTTGAGCCTGCATTTAAAACTGCATAAACATTTCTTTTTTTATAGATTTCCAAGTCCTCATCATTAACCCAAACGCTGTGGAATCCTGCACCGCCGTAGTTAAAGAGTCCGAGTTCATCAAAGAGCTTTGTAGGCGTTATGCCGTATCTTTCAATACATCCATCAACCTCTGATTTTGTTTCGCTTGAATGAACAAAAACGGGAGCTTTATATTTTTCTGCAAGAGAAGCAATACCGCTCATTATTTCTTTTGCTGTAGTATATTCAGCATGGAAACCAAGCTTGTAGCTTATTAGCTCGTTATAGTTATTATACTTGTTATAGTATTCTTCAAGCAGAGAAAGATTCTCTTTGAAATTATTAATTGCGCAGCACATAACTGTTCTGAAACCTGCATCAACGCTTGCTTTTGCCATATTCTCAGGGAAGTAGTACATATCAAAGCATGCACTGACACCGCTTGTTAAGTACTCAAGAAAAGCAAGTCTTGATAAATTATAGATATCTTCTCCTGTGAGCTTTGCCTCCATCGGAAAAATCATATTATAAAGCCAGTCCTGAAGCGGCAAATCATCGGCAAATGAGCGCGCAAAGGTCATTGCTGAGTGGGTATGCGCATTTTTGAAAGACGGCATAAGAAGATTTCCGTTTAAATCATAGATTTCGTCAGCTTCTTTTTCGCAGCTTCCGATTGCAACTATTTTGCTTCCTTTAACAAAAACATCAGTTTTTTCAATTTCAAAATTCCTGTTTAAAACGTATCCGTTGGTAAACTTAATCATAAATCTTTTTTAACTCCTTATTAAATGGTTTTTTAATAATTCCTCTCTCAGTGATTATCGCCGTAATCAATTCATTATCCGTAACATCAAATGCAGGATTGAAGCATTTTGTTTCTTTGAGTGCTGTTGGCTTTTCAAAAAACATATTCTTGATTTCTTCGCCGTCGCGCTCTTCAATAACTATATCATCTCCGCTTTTGCAGTTGAAATCAATAGTTGAATACGGAGCTAAAACATAGAAGGGAATACTGTAATGCTTTGCAAGTATAGCGACGCCGCTTGTTCCGATTTTATTTGCCGTGTCTCCGTTTGCGGCAATTCTGTCTGCTCCAACAAGAACGGCGTTTATTTTGCCCTGTTTCATAACGAGAGAAGCCATATTGTCGCATATAAGAGTAACATCAACTCCTGCTTTTTCAAGCTCGTATGAAGTCAGGCGTGCGCCTTGCAGAAGAGGTCTTGTTTCATCGGTGAAAACCTTGAAATTATACCCCTTTTCTTTTCCGAGAAGAAGGGGACCAAGTCCTGTTCCGTAACTCGAAGTTGCAAGAGCTCCTGCATTGCAGTGGGTTAAGATTCCGTCACCGTCTTTAAGCAGTGAAAGTCCGTACTCGCTGATTTTTTTGCACATCTCTTTATCTTCATTGTTAATTGCAAGAGCCTCGTCAATAAGGTTTTTGCCGCTCTTATATGCATTTAGCATTCTCTCTGTTGCCCAGGAAAGGTTTACCGCTGTCGGACGGGCAGAGTCAAGGTATTTTTTTAACTCTTCTTTATCCCCGTCAAGCAGTGCCATTGCCCAAGCGGCAAAAATACCGATTGCGGGTGCGCCACGAACCTGCAGTTTTTTTATTGCATTAAAATAATCCTCTTTTGTTTTCGGCACTATGTATTTTTCTTCATTCGGCAAAAGTGTTTGGTCAAGCAGAAACAGAGTGCCGTTTTCATATTTTATATTTTCCATTATATTGCCTTAATAATTTCCTTTATCAGTTTTTCAAAGTCAGGTGCAACTCTGTCAGCCGTTTCAACAACCTCTTCACCCGAAAGCGCTTTATCAAGTATTCCGCAGGCGTAGTTTGTAATAAGACTGATTCCGCAGACCTTAAAACCGCAGTGAACAGCTGCTATGGTTTCAATAACAGTGCTCATGCCGACTGCATCAGCGCCTAAAGCAGAAAGCATTTTTATCTCAGCGGGAGATTCAAACTGAGGTCCTTTAAGCTGAACATAAACGCCGTTATGAATTTTAATACCGTTATCATATGCAACCTTTTTAACAATGCGTTGAAAATCTTTATCGTATGCATTTCCCATATCGGGAAAACGACTTCCTATAGTATCATTGTTTTTTCCAATAAGAGGGGAGTCAACGAAACAGGAAATGTGGTCGCTTATCATCATAAAATCACCGGGCGAAAAAGCGGAGTTAATTCCTCCCGCAGCATTGGTTAATATGAGCTTATTTGCTCCCATAATGCGCATAAGCCTTATCGGAAGAGTTATTTGTTTTGATGAATATCCTTCATATAAGTGAATTCTACCCTGCATTAAAACAACTTTTTTACCTTCAATCTCGCCGAAAACAAAGCGTCCCTTATGTGAGGGCGCTGTTGAAATCGGAAAGTCCTCGAGTTCACTGTAATCAACAGTACATTTAATATCAATTTTATCAGCAAGCTCGCCGAGTCCTGAGCCTAAAACAACGGCAATTTCAGGAACAAAATCGGTTTTGCTTCTTATATATTCCAATTGTTTTTCGAGCATAAAAATCACCTCTGTTTATTATAAATAATATTTGGTAATAAATCAATTATTTTTTATATAGTCTTGAAATATCAGTTCATATTTGATATAGTTTTATATGTAGAAATCTGCAATTTGGAGGTTTTAAGATGAAAAGATTATTATCTGCTGTTCTGGCATTTGTTATGATTTTGAGCTGTGTTGTTTTTGCGGGATGTAAGAAAAAAGACAGTGAGGGCTATGATCTTGTTATGATAACTGACGGCTCGGCTGTTAATGACGGCGCTTATAATCAAAGCACCTGGAACGGCGTTAAAGAATATGGCGATGAGAATAATATGTCGTATCGCTACTATCAGCCGGGGCTTGATGAAAACGGAAAATTAAGCGTTGAAATGATAAAGAATTATGTTGACTTAGCAGCTAAAGATAACGCAAAATTCGTTATTCTTCCGGGTGAGGCTTTTGCGGTCGGAGCATATGAAATTGCCCCTGCCTATACAGATCTTAATTTCGTTCTTATTGACGCATTTCCTCACGCAGAAAATGACGAAACAGCACGTTTTCAGAGCAATGTTATGTGTGTTTCGTTCGACGCTCTTGAGGCAGGCTTCCTCGCTGGATATACCGCGGTAACAGACGGTTTTAAAAAGTTGGGATACCTCGGTGCAGTAAATTCAAAAACCTCGGGTAATTACGGCGCAGGCTTTGTTCAGGGTGCAGCTTTTGGAGCTGATCAGAAGGATACGCCCGTTGTTCTCGATTATGCAAATTATGATGCTGCAAATCTTAACTATGATTATTCGGTCAGTATTAAAGCTGTTTATAAAAAGGTTAGTGAAGAAAAAGAAAAGACCTTCAAGGTTAAGGTTGTTGACGGTATCGGCTCCGGAGTTTATACCGAAGGAGAGAATGTAACAATAACAGCAAATCCTGCTCCTGAAGGAAAAGTATTTGATCACTGGGAAACAAAGAGTGAAACAAAAGGCGTTAAAGACAGAAAAGTCAATATTTCTTCAAAAAATGATTCATCAATGAATCTTCTCGTAGGCGACTGTGACTGCACAATTAAAGCGGTATGGAAGGATGGAAATCCCGAAGAAACCGAGGACGAAGTTGAAACTAATATTGATGATACAGAGCTTAAATTCAATGTAAAGGTTGAAAACGGAACAGGAAGCGGCTCATACGCAGCGGGTGAAATGGTAAAAATCATTGCCGATGTTCCGAAAGACGGATATATGTTTGAAAAGTGGGAAAGCGTTGATAACCAGGGACTTGCAACCGGAATTGCAATGGATAACGAATTCTCATATCAGACGGAATTTGAAATGGTTGACCGAATTTCTTCTGTTGCAGAAAAAATGTATGACGGCGGAACTCAGCTTGTTTTCGGAGGCGGTAATCCAAAGAGCGATTCAGTATTCAAAGCAAGTGAGAATTTCGACTATCAGGTCTGGGCGTTTGGTGCAGGAACTGATGAGGGCTCAAAGAAAAATTGCTATGCTTCTGTTGTCAACGATTACGGCGCAGCTGCTAAACTTGCTCTTGGTGCATATCAACCAGGCGGGGTAGTTATGGCAAACTGTTCAAACGGTTGTATTTATGTAACCGGAAAAAGCCTTGATAAAACTAAAAAAGATAAAAAAGGCAATGAGGTTGACAATGATGAATACAATGGCGATTATGCTATGATTTATCAGGCACTTGCCGACGGAAAACTCAATCTCATTAATATGCAGTCGGGCGGAGATGTTCGCAGCACCTTTAAGTCCTCCTGCTTAACACTTAATTACTGGATAAATGAATAAAAACTGCTCAGTTGGGGCGTCCCAACTGAGCAGTTTTTTATGCTTATATTTTAATTACGGGAATATTCGCTAACTGCAAGCTCGTCGCAGCGTTCGTTATATTTATGTCCGTTGTGACCCTTAACCCAGATGAATTCAACCTCGTGTTCTTCAAGCAGAGCGAGGAGTTCTTCCCATAAATCAACATTGAGGGCAGGCTTTTTATCCGCTTTTCTCCAGTCGTTTGCTTCCCAGGAATAAACCCATCCCTGATTTATTGCGTCGCAAACATATTTTGAATCCGTTGTCAGTTTAACCTGACATGGCTCTTTGAGTGCTTTGAGCGCTTCAATAACTGCTGTAAGCTCCATTCGGTTATTTGTTGTTTGAGCGTCGAATCCGCTCAGCTCTTTTTCATGTCCGTTATAAACGAGAACTGCGCCCCAACCGCCTTTACCCGGATTTCCGCTGCATGCGCCGTCTGTATATATCTCAACTTGTTTCATATTTTTATTCCTTTTTTAATATTTGGTATATTTTAGCATTAAAACGGCTAATAATCAATATATGTAAATATTTTTTCTGTACTTGACTTTATTATAATAATAATTTATTATATGAAGTAACTATATTGCGGAAAAATTTAAAAAACAGGAGGTTTTATTTTTAATGACAAATGAAAAAAGGATGCCAAATTCCGGCGCAAACGGAAAACGGAATTCCAAAAGGCGCTATTATACCTACCGAAAGGCATCAAAGAAATCGGAGCCCGTTTTCCGTTCAGAAACGGAAAAGGTTAAGGTTTCTTTTCTTGGGGGTATGAACGAAATCGGAAAGAATATGACTCTTTATGAATATAAAAGCGATATGTTTATCGTTGACTGCGGTCTGGCATTCCCGACTGCAGAGCTTCCCGGAGTCGATCTGGTTATACCCGATTTCACTCATATTCTCAATAACAGAGAAAGAATAAGAGGTATAATTATAACTCACGGTCACGAGGACCATATAGGCGCACTTGCCTATCTTTTAAAACAGGTTAATATTCCTGTTTATGCAACAAAACTAACAATAGGTCTTATCAAAGGCAAGCTTGAAGAACACGGAATATTAAATCTTTCAAAGCTTGTTGAAATCAAACCGAGGGATAATATAACGCTCGGTGCGTTTAATATCGAGCTTATCCACGTCAATCATTCAATCCCGGATTCAGTAGGACTTGCAATAAGGTGTCCTGCGGGCATTATTATTCAGACGGGTGACTTCAAAATTGATACAACACCTGTTGACGGCGATATGATTGACCTTCCGAGGTTTGCTGAATACGGAAAGAAGGGCGTTTTAGCTTTGCTTTCGGATTCAACCAATGCTGAACGACCGGGAACAACGCCAAGTGAAAGTATGGTTGGCGACAGCTTCGGAACGCTGTTTAAAAAAGCGGGCAACAGAAGAATTATTGTTGCAACCTTTGCCTCGAATATCCACCGTGTTCAGCAGATTATGGATGTTGCAAAGGCGTCAAAAAGAAAGGTTGCTGTTCTCGGACGAAGTCTTGAAAACCTTGTTAATGTTGGCGCTGAGCTCGGATATCTCAATGTTCCGAAAAATGTTCTTATTTCAATAGATACAATCGGTAATTATAGCGACGATAAGCTTGTTATTATAACAACGGGCTCCCAGGGCGAGCCTATGTCCGCGCTGACGAAGATTGCAACGGGAGAACACAGAAAAGTTAATATAACCCCGAATGATTATGTTATCATTTCGGCAACACCGATACCCGGAAATGAGAGAATGGTTGGCAATATAGTTAATATTCTCATGAAACAGGGTGTTGAGGTTATTTATGAAAATATGTATGATGTTCATGCATCTGGTCATGCCTGTCAGCAGGATTTAAAACTGATGATTGGTATGGTTAATCCAAAATTCTTTATTCCTGTTCACGGTGAACAAAAGCATCTTGTTAAGCACGCTTCACTGGCGCAGGCAATGGGAATCCCGAAGAAGAATATCTTTATCGGTGACATTGGAAATTCTATTGAAATAACAAAAGACGGAATAAAGAAACTCGATAATGTTCCGTCGGGCGAGATATATGTTGATGGCTACGGTGTCGGCGATGTTGGAAATGTTGTTTTAAACGATAGAAAGCGACTGTCGAAAGACGGAATAATTATTGTTGTTGCAACAATAGATTCCCAAAACGGATATGTTGTTTCGGGACCTGATATTGTTTCACGAGGATTTGTTTTCGTTAAGGAAAATGAAGAGCTTATGGCGAGCGCAAAAGAGGTTGCAATTAAGGTTTTCAATTCTCAGTATGACAAAAAATACCGAGACTGGAATTCTCTTAAAACAAAACTTCGTGATGACATATCAAAACTTATGTATGAAAAAACAAAACGCTCACCGATGATTTTACCGATATTTATGGAAATATAAAAATCATCAAACCTTATTGTTCCCCTTGCCAAAGGGGAGATGTTGTCCACTTATAATAAGAAATTTCTAACGGCTTTCTGGACGACAGAGGGGATGGTCGATGCCTTTAGGACGGGTTGCAGATAGGCTTTCTAAGTATAAAGTGACTAACCCTCCACCGCAAGCGGTCCCCCTCCCTTTGACAAGGGAGGTTAATAGGGTAAAAATTTAAAGGAGAACAGAGATATGAAAGTTATTTTAAAAGCGGATGTTAAATCACTTGGTAAGAAGGGTGATCTTGTTAATACGAGCGATGGATATGCAAGAAATTTCCTTTTTCCAAAGGGACTTGCAGTTGAAGCAAATGCTTCTGCTCTTAATGAATATAAAAACAAAGAAAAGGCTAAGCAATTCCATAAGGCAGAGGAAATCAAGGCTGCTAATGCTGTAAAAGATGAGCTTGACGGAAAAACTGTTAAACTAACTGCAAAAGCCGGAGCAAACGGAAAGCTTTTCGGCTCGGTTACTTCAAAGGATGTTGCTGAGAAGATTAAAAAGGAGTTTTCTCAGGATATTGATAAGAGAAAAATCGTTATGCAGGATGTTAAAGCCTATGGAACATTTCAGGCTGAGCTGAAAATTTATCAGGGAATTTCTGCAAATATTTTTGTTCAGGTTTCCGAGGAATAATTATTAATTTATTGAAAGAAAAGAGTGGGAATTATGCCCGAAAATGTTAATGTATCATTGCCTTATAATCTTGAAGCGGAGCAGAGTGTTTTAGGTTGCATATTAATGGAACCTAACTGCATGAACGAGGTTATCGACCATCTTAAACCCGATAGCTTCTATCTTCCTCAGCATCGCGAATTATTCTCGATAATGCTTACTATGTTTACAAATCAGAACGGTGCTATAGACCCTGTTCTGGTCGCAGATGCGCTTACAAAGTCGGGAAAATTTGATTTAGCAGGTGGAAGAGATTATCTTGTTCAACTTTCTAACAGCGTTCCCTCAACGGCAAATGTTGTTAAATATGCAAAGATTGTTAAAGAGCAGTACTATTTAAGAACTCTCATTCTTGCTGCTCAGAGCATTATTGATGATGCCGCTTCTGGCAGTGGAGAAGCATCTGTTATTCTTGATTCTGCGGAACAAAAAATATATGATATCCGTCAGGGCAAGGAAACAAACGGACCTTCAAAAATCAGTGACGTTATTCTCAATGGCGTATATGGAAAACTCAAAGAGTTGACAGGCGAAAACGCCGATGATTATAAGGGAATACCAACTGGATTCGGAGTTCTTGATAAATATACAACGGGTCTCAATAAATCGGACTTTGTACTTATCGGCGCGCGTCCTGCAATGGGTAAAACGAGCTTTGCTCTTAATCTTGCGCATAATGTTTCGATGACGGGAAGAAAAAAATGTGTATTCTTTTCTCTTGAAATGACGAAAGAACAGCTCGCTGAAAGACTTCTTGCCTCCCAAGCAGGTGTTGAATCCCAGAAATTCAGAACGGGCGACCTTTCGGATGATGAATGGATAAGAGTAGGAAACGCCGCATCGGCATTTAATGATGTTGAACTCTATCTTGATGATACTTCTTCAATAACCGTACCCGAAATAAAATCCAGGGTAAGACGACTGAAGGGAGTTGACATAATTATAATTGACTATCTTGGACTTGTTCAGTCAGCAACAAGAAAAGAAAACCGAGTTCAGGAAGTTTCTGAAATAACCCGTAACCTTAAAATGATGGCGAAGGATTTAAACATTCCTGTTGTCTGCTGTGCTCAGCTTTCCCGTGGAACTGAGGGAAGAGGAAAGTCGCATAAACCTCAGCTTTCTGATTTACGCGAATCGGGCTCTATCGAGCAGGATGCAGATATCGTTATGTTCCTTTACCGTCCTGATTACTATAAAAACGAGCTTTCTGAGGATAAGCTCGAAGAAATTGATGAATCGTTAACCGAGCTTATTATTGCCAAAAACCGCCACGGTCAGACAGGCACTATTGAGCTTTCATTTGATAAGGAATATACAAGATTCCGTGCTGTAGATAATGTCAGAAATTACGAAAAAAATTAAAAAAACAGTTCAAAAACATAATATGCTCCAAAAGGGCGATTTCGTTGTTGTTGGCGTTTCGGGCGGAGCGGATTCAATGCTTCTTCTGAAATTCCTTAAAGATATTCAGAAAAAACTTGATTTAAGAATTCTTGCAGCAAATGTTGAACATGGAATAAGGGGAGAAGAATCTCTTTCAGATAGCCTTTTTGTTGAAAATTACTGCAAGCAAAACGGCATAGAATTTCAGTGCCTGAGAATAGACGCACCTTCTCTTGCAAAAGAAGCAGGAAAGGGCATTGAAGAGTATTCAAGAGAAAAACGCTATGAATTCTTTGAGTCCTTTTCTCCTGATAAAATTGCAACTGCTCATAATCTTTCGGATAATGTTGAAACAGTTTTGTTTCGTTTGAGCAGGGGAACATCTCTCAGTGGTTGCTGCGGAATACCAAAAGTCAGGGGAAAGATAATAAGACCTCTCATTGAGCTTACTTCAGTTGAAATAAGACAGGAGTGTAAAAGCGCTTCAATTCCATATGTTATCGACTCAACGAATTCAGATAACAGCTATTCAAGAAATTATATAAGGAATGTTGTTATCCCTGATTTTTCAAAGCTGAATCCGTCTTTTGAAAAAACATTTCAGAGATTTATCAGCAGTGCAGCTGAGGATTCTGATTTTCTTGAGAGTCAGGCTGAGATATGCTTTGATGCTTGCTTTAGTGAGAATGCGCTTGATATTAAAAAGTTGAAAGAATACCACATTTCAGTTGTTAAAAGAGCTATTATTCTTCTGGCTGAGAAAAATTCTATATCACTTGATGAGCTTCATTTAAACGGAATTTTTGATCTTCTTTCAAAAAGAGGAAAATTTCAGATTAAGAATAATATTTATGCGATTTCTGACTTGAAAACACTGAGAATAAGCGAAATAGATAATTCGTATGTCAAATTTTCGTTCATAGAAGAAGTCATTGATGTAAAAGATTTTTTAAATAAATGTGAATTATTAAAAAAAGAATTTAATTTTTATTGCGATTGTGATAAAATAAGCGGCAGTATTTCAGTAAGACAGCGAATTGAGGGCGATTTTATTGTCCCTGAAAAAAGGAATTGCACCAAGTCCCTGAAAAAGCTGTTTAATGAGCTGAAAATACCGTCTGATAAAAGAAATAAAATCCCGATTATTGCGGATGATATCGGGGTTATAGGCGTTTCATCATACTGTACTGATGAAAGAGTTCGTATTGATGAAAAAACAAAAAGAGTTCTTTTAATAAGAATAACGGAGGACTAAAATTAATGAGAAAAAATCTATCTCAAAATTGGAAGACCGCCTTGTTTTATATTCTTATTCCCGCATTGCTGATTGTTTCTATTTTTGCATTCGGCTCTCAGAATAAGAAGGATGAAACGGTTTATTCCGATATAGTCAATCTTTACAGAACAAATCAGGTAAGCTGGTTTGAGATTGACCTTAGCAGCGGAAGTCTCAGATATAAGCTTTTCAGCGATAAAGAAAAGGCTGCTCCGAAAACATATGCTGTTCCGAGCGTAAGCTATTTTCTCGATGATATAAGCGATTATGTTGATGAATATAACGAGGCTAATCCGAATAATCAGATTAAGTATAATTATAAAAAGGGCAGGGGAGGATCAGTTCTTCTGAGTATGCTTCCGTCACTGCTGATAGGACTTCTTCTCTTTGGTCTTGCGCTCTGGACAATAAGAAGAATGGGCAGCACAATCGGTAACGAAACAAACAGAACTCTTTCATTCGGAAAAATAAAAGCCAAAAACGCAGCCGAGGATTCAGATAAAACCTTTAAAGATGTTGCAGGCTGCGATGAAGAAAAAGAGGAGCTTGCAGAACTTGTTGACTTCCTCAAACAACCCGAAAGATATACCGAACTCGGCGCAAGAATACCTAAAGGCGTTCTTTTAGTAGGCCCTCCGGGTACGGGTAAAACTCTTCTTGCAAAGGCAGTTGCAGGAGAGGCTGGAGCACCGTTTCTTTCAATTTCAGGTTCGGATTTTGTTGAGATGTATGTTGGTGTCGGCGCTTCACGTGTTCGTGACTTGTTTGAACAGGCTAAGAAAAAAGCCCCTGCAATAGTTTTCATTGATGAGATTGATGCCGTTGGACGTCACAGAGGCGCAGGTATGGGCGGTGGAAACGATGAACGTGAACAAACCCTTAACCAGCTCCTTGTTGAAATGGATGGCTTCGGAACAAATAGCGGCGTTATCATTATTGCCGCAACAAACCGTCCCGACGTACTTGACCCTGCACTTTTAAGACCGGGTAGATTTGACCGTCAGATAACAGTTAACCGTCCCGATGCACAGGGAAGAGAGGATATCCTCAGAGTTCATGCAAAGAATAAGCCCATGGGTCCTGATGTTGATCTTAAAGAGATTGCAAAGGATACAACAGGCTTTACAGGAGCAGACCTTGAAAATCTTCTCAATGAGGCGGCAATTCTCGCAGTCAGAAAGGGCAAGAAGGCAATCACTGCTCAGGATATTGCCGATGCAACTTCAAGAGTTGAAATAGGAACAGAAAAGAAATCACATAAATATACCGAAAAGGCTAAGAAGCTTACAGCCTTCCACGAGGCAGGTCACGCAGTATCCTCCTTCTATGTTGAAGGTCACGATAAGGTTAAAGAAATTTCTATTATTCCAAGAGGTCTCGGAGCGGGCGGATACACCTGGTACACTCCGGATGAAGAAAACTATACCTCAAAGAACGATATGCTCAATAATCTTATATCGATGTTCGGCGGACGTGTTGCCGAAGCGCTTGCGCTTGGTGATATTTCAACAGGCGCTTCAAACGACCTTCAGCGAGCTACGGAAATATGCCGCGATATGGTTGCTAAATACGGTATGAGCGAGGATGTCGGACCGGTTGTTTATGATAGCGGAAGCGGTGAAGTATTCCTTGGAAGAGACTACGGAAGCGTTAAGAATTACAGTGAGGATTCAGCTTCAAGAATTGATAAAGAGGTTGAACGTATTATGCGCGAAGCATATGCTAAAACTCAGAAGATTCTTACCGAGCATTATGATAAGCTCGAACTCGTTGCAAATACTCTTATTCAAAGAGAGAAGCTTACGGGTGAAGAATTCTTATCACTAATGAACGACGGCAAACTTCCCGAAAAAGAAGAGATTGCCGAAACTGAGAAAATAAAAGAAGCTGTTGAAAATGTAACTGAAACTAAAATTGAAACAGTTGACGATGAAACAGAAGTTACAGAAGCAACCGATAATAATGAAAACTCAGAAGAATAGATTATAAAAAGGTTCAATGTCAAATGTTGGGGTAAACCCAATAAAGACGAAATAGTAAAAGATTAGACGCAGATTAGGGCAAGCTTGCCCTAATCTGCAAATTTTTTTGCAATTAAGCGGCAAATATAAACAGTATTCTTTTTC
>JAFSRX010000048.1 GCA_017445905.1 Eubacterium sp. | reverse complement strand
TTTTGATTTGTATTATAATTGGAGCGAAGCGACCCGACAACTCGGAACTCGGAGCTCGGAACTTTTATAATCGTCGCTTGCGACCCGAAATTCTTCATTCTTAAATCTTAATTCTTAATTGTTTTGTCCCCGTGTGCTGCGAAGGGAGCGAAATTCATTCGTTTGCCATTAGCAATCGTTAAACGAAAAGGCTTGTAATATTAAATAGAATAGTATAAAATAAGAAATATGAAAAATCGAAAGAAAAAGAGAAGTTCAAAAAACTTAAAAATTGCAACAAGAATAACGCTTTCAACAATTTTCGGTGTTATTGTTCCTCTTATCATTGTTTATGTGTTCAGTTCAATCTTTTTTCAGTCAATGGCGTCTTATTTCAATGTTTCAACCGTTGACTCAAACCATTTCTCAATGATAAATCAGATTCAGTGGACCCAAACCGTTACATATATATCCGACGAACTTGTTTCGGATTCAGATGCACAGGAAAAGGAAAAAGCCATTTACCGTCTTGCCGCTCCGCTTGAAAAGCTCGGTTCTGTTATCTATATAGACAGTAATTCCTCTGAAAAGATTTATTCGACCAGGGATAAAAGTGAAATTCTTGATATCGCAAACAAAATTATCTCATTTGATATGAGCAAAAACATCCGATATTTTTCTCAAAACGGAATGGTTATTGTCAGCCACGTTAAAACCGAGGACGGCAACAAAAACTATACTGTTTTAATTGCCAACGATAAATACACTGTTTCAAACGTTTTTGAAGCAGATATCGACCAGGACGCTGCCGGCAGAATTTTCTCGCGTTCAGGACTCATCGTTTTGGCTATAGTTTTAGTATTTATAATTTCGATTGTCTTACTTTCGCTTTTCACATCCTCAACCATTGTTAAGCCGATTAAAAAGCTTTCAGAAGGCGCAAATGAAATTGCAAGAGGCAATCTTGATTATGTTATTGATTATGAAAGCACGAACGAAATCGGTATAACGGTTGACTCTTTCAACAAAATGACCGACCGACTGCGCGAATCAATGCACTGGAAGAACGAAGCAGAAGAATCAAAGAGAGAGGTTATTGCAGGAGTTGCACATGATCTGAGAACTCCTATGACTTCTGTTAAAGGCTATGTTGAAGGGCTTATGGACGGTATTGCAGATACCCCCGAAAAACAGGAACGATATCTCAAAAGAATATATGAGTCAACAATCTCTATGGAAAAACTGCTCGATGAATTGCTGACTGTATCAAAACTTGAAACAGGAAAAATCAGCCTCGATTTTCAGAAAATCAGGGTTAACGATTTTCTTGAGGACTGCCAGAACAATATCAAGCTCTATCTTGATAAAAAAGGCTTTGAATGCTCTTTTGAGAGTAACTGCAGCGATGAGGCAACTGTTATGCTCGACTCCGACCAGTTCCAGAGAGTTATTCGTAATATCGTTTCAAACTCCATTCGCTACAGCAAAAAGGATGTTCAGGGCGTTATTAATTTCACCGTCGAGGAATATAAGAAAACCGTTATTATTGCAATCGAGGATAACGGAATAGGAATAAATTCGGAGCAGCTTCCTAAAATATTCGATAACTTTTATCGTGCTGATCAGGCAAGAAGTAAAGTAAGTGAGGGTTCGGGACTCGGACTTTATATCTGCAAGCAAATTGTTGAACTCCACGAAGGCAGAATATGGGCAAGCTCAAAAGAGGGCGAAGGCATGACAATATATATAGCCCTCAACAAAGTCACAGAATAAAACGAAAGGTAGCACCGTTATGAATAAAAAAGTTTTAATCGTTGAGGATGATGAAAGCATTCTTCAGCTTGAAAAGGATTATCTTGAGGCAAACGGCTTCACTGTTAAAACAACTCAGAGCGGAAGCGAAGGTCTTGAGCTTGCGCTTAATGAAAAATTTAATCTCCTCTTGCTTGATATTATGCTTCCGAAGGTAAGCGGACTTGAAATATGCAAAAAGGTTCGTGAAGTGAGCAATGTTCCGATAATCTTTGTTTCTGCAAAAAGAGATGATATCGATAAAATCAAAGGTCTTGGTCTGGGCGCTGACGACTATATTGTTAAGCCTTTCAGTCCGTCCGAGCTTGCGGCAAGAGTTATCTCTCATATCAAAAGATATGAGAGACTTGTAGGAAGCGGCAAGCCTGAAAGCAGCGTTGTCGAAATCGGCTCTCTCAAAATAGATAAAAGCGCAAGAAGGGTTTATGTTAACTCAAACGAAATCGTTTTAACTAACAAGGAATTTGACCTTTTAACCTGTTTGGCAGAGGACCCGGATAAAATCTTCAGCAAGGATGAGCTTTTTGAAAAAATCTGGCAATATGACTCAATGGGCGAAACATCAACGGTTACTGTTCACGTTAACAGAGTTCGCGATAAGCTTTTTGCGGCAGACAGAAATTTTCAGGGCGTTAACACCGTCTGGGGCAGAGGATACAGGTTTAATAAATAGTTATTGATATAATAATATAACTGTGATAGAATGATTCTTCGATATGAGAAATGAAACTAACTATAATTTATGCGATTTTCAAACAGTTGAAAAACTGCTCAAAAAACACAGCTTCGCATTTTCAAAAACTCTCGGACAAAACTTTCTGATTGACGATTATGTTTGTCCCGAAATGGCAGCGCTTCTGAATTCCGACGAAAAAACAGCAGTTATTGAAGTTGGTCCGGGTATCGGCGTTCTTACTAAGGAACTTTGCAAAACTTCGGGCAAGGTTATTTCCGTTGAGCTTGATAAACGGCTTTATCCGATTTTGGAAGAAACGCTCGGTGAATTTGATAATTTTGAGCTTATTGAAGGCGACGCACTGAAACTCGATTTCAACAAACTGATAAACGAACATCTTGCGGGATACAACACTATAAAATTCTGTGCAAATCTCCCCTACTACATAACTTCTGAGCTGATAATGAAACTGCTTGAAGAAAAAGCTTCAATCAGCGAAATTGTTGTTATGGTACAGAAGGAGGCTGCCCAACGCCTTTGCGCCCAGCTCGGAACAAGAAAAACGGGCGCGGTTACAGTTGCGGTTAAATACTACGGCGAGGCAGAAATTCTTTTTGAGGTTGGAAGAGAAAGCTTTATGCCCTCTCCGAAGGTTGATAGCGCAGTTATTAAAATCACTGTAAATGATGATAAAAAATACCCTGTAGGCGATGAAAAGAAGTTTTTCTCACTTGTCAGGGCTGCTTTTGCTCAGAGAAGAAAAACGCTTGTTAACTCCGTTTCGAGCTCACTTGGTATTCAAAAAAGTGATGTTGCAAACGCACTTAATGAGCTTTCTCTCAATCCCAATATAAGAGCGGAAGAATTAACTATGGAGGACTTTGTAGGTCTTTTTGACTTACTCTTTTAACATGGCAATTAAAGATAACACAAAGGTTTTCAGCGACTACAAAATTCCAAAGGCTGTTGCAACTCTTGCGTTGCCGAGTATGCTTGGAATGCTGATAAACATAATATACAATCTTGCCGACACATTTTTTGTCGGTCAGACGGGTGACGCAAACCAGGTTTCAGCGGTTTCACTTTCAATGCCGCTATTTTTGCTGTTTATTGCAATCGGAAATCTCTTTGGAGTCGGTGGCTGTGCATTCATCAGCCGTTCACTCGGAGAAGGTAAAAGGGATATTATAAAAACTATATCCTCATTCTGCATTTATACTGCAATTCTTTGCGGAATTATTTTAGGCGCAGTATTTATGATTTTCAAAACGCCGCTGCTTTACTTAATCGGCGCTTCTGATGCAAGTGTTGGTTTCGGCGGAAGCTATCTTTTCTGGGTTGCGCTCGGCTCTCCTTTCATTGTTGCATCAATAACCGTTTCAAACCTTATCAGAGGCGAAGGCGCCGCAAAGGAATCAATGGTCGGAATGGTTATCGGTCAGCTGACAAACATAGTTCTTGACCCGATTTTCATTTTAGGCAAGGGCGAAAGGCTGTTTTTCTTCAACCTCCCGTTCGGCTTTGATATGGGAGTTTCAGGAGCGGCTATTGCAACTGTTTTGGGTAATGTTGTTTCGGTTTTATTCTTCCTTTCATATTTTCTCAGAGGAAAATCCATTCTCTCAATAACCCCGAAGCGTTATTCAGCTAAAAAAGGCGTTGCAAGAGGCGTTATCAGCGTTGGTCTTCCCGCCTCGCTTAACAATCTTCTTATGAGCCTTTCAAATATTGTTGTTAATATGTTTCTTTCGTCTTACGGCGACAATGCCGTTGCGGCAATGGGCGTTGCAATGAAGGCAAATATGCTTGTTGTTATGCTTCAGATAGGTCTCGCTCAGGGCATTCAGCCGCTTGTTGGCTACTGCTACGGCGCAAAGAATATCGACAGAATGAAAAAAAGCATACGTTTTTCAATGCTTTGCAATATAATTATCGGAACGGTTATGACTGTTTTCTATATCTTCTTCAGAAAACAGGTTATAAGCGGCTTTATTGATAATGAAGCTGTTATTAAATACGGAGTTAAAATGCTAACGGCACTGATGAGCGCGGGTCCGTTTATCGGAGTTATGTTCATAATCAACTTCGCGTTTCAGGGAATGGGAAAAGGCGGAAGATCGCTTATTCTTGCCGTCAGCCGTCAGGGACTCGTTTTTCTTCCGATGCTGATAATAATGGATAAACTCATAGGTCTTGAAGGCATTATCTGGGCTCAGCCCGCTGCGGATTACTTCTGCATAATAATGTCGTTGATTATGTTCAGTTCACTTATTAATAAACTCAAAAAAGAGGAAAAATCAAATGCTGATTAATGAGCTTTCAAAAAAGGAAATAAAGGAAATAAGCAAAGAGCTTGCTCCGAAACTTACTTCTCACCCTGCTTTTATGTTTTACTGCAAAAACGGAAAAAACAGGCAGAAGTTTATTGAGGATTATTTTTGCTATTTCCTGAATAAATGGAACAAAAAACAGCTTATTTTTACAAATGAAAGCCACGATGCTATTATTGCTCTTGTTGATATCAATGAATTTCACACAAAAGACAAGGGCATAAGTGCATCAAAGCTGAAAAAATATAAAAATCCCTATGCTAATGTTTTATACCATCAGGGTAATATTGCATATCTTGCAGAAATTGTTGCGCCTGCAAATATAGACACAAAGATAATGACAGTTTATGCAACGCTTAAAAACGCCGATATCATTGAAAGTCTTGTTGATGAAGTTGTTGAACTCTCAAAGAAAAACAACTTTATGGTTGTTTATGAAACCTTTTCAAAAAAGGCAAATGAAATTATGGGCAAAAAGGGATTTGAAACGGCATATGAAAAGCAATTTCAGGGAACGCAGTATTTTGAAACTGTTATGACCTATTATAATCACGACTGGTCTGCGCCCGCAAAGCTCATTGATGAATTCAAGCCGATTGTTATTGATGAAGAGCCCGAGGAAAGCGAAGAAACCGAAAAATAAAAACAATATAATATGTATAAATAAAGTAAGCCTTTTCATAGATTTTGAAGAGGCTTTTTATTATATACAACAGGAATAACACACAAAAATATGATATACAAGGGGTAGTATTTATTTATTAACAATATGTAAATCTCATATCAGTGCTTGCACAATATATTGATTTTTTTGCAAAAATATGGTATAATTAGCTCAACATATGGAAATAAGATTTCTGTTGAATTCAATAAATATGTTTATAATAATTATATATAAAGAATTTTATTTCATATGTTTTTCACGTTTAAAAAACGGAGGTGAGGAGAATGAAAATGTATATCGTTTGGGCAATTGCGATAGTCGTTTTCGGTGTGCTTGAGGGCATAACAACTCAGTTGGTTTCAATCTGGTTTGTTCTCGGTGCAATCGCAGCGCTTATAGCGTCACTGTGTTCGGCAACGCTTCCTGTTCAGGTGATAATATTCGTTGCAGTTACGGTTATAGCGCTTATTGCAACCCGACCGATAGTCAAAAAAAGAATTAACACAACATTTGAAAAAACAAATGCAGACCGATGTATCGGAAATGAGGCGGTTGTTTGCGAAGAAATTGATAACCTTAAAGCAAAAGGGCAGGTTAAAACAGGAGGTCAGATCTGGTCAGCCCGTTCTTCAGACGGCAGCGTCATTCCCGAAAACACCGTTGTAACAGTTGAAAAAATTGACGGAGTAAAACTAATAGTAAAAATCGGAAATTAATCCGATAAAAAACAAAAAAGGAGAAAAAGTATGTCACCATTCGTAATTTTTGTAATCTTAATTCTGCTTGCAATAGCAGGACTCATTTTTGCAAACATCAGAGTTGTTCCGCAGTCAAAAGCAGTTGTTATTGAAAGACTCGGAACATATCGTTCAACCTGGCAGACAGGACTTCACGTTAAAATACCATTTGTAGATAGAATGGCAAAAACAGTTTCTTTAAAAGAGCAGGTTGTTGACTTCAAGCCCCAGCCGGTTATAACAAAAGATAACGTTACAATGCAGATAGATACAGTTGTCTTCTTCCAGATAACCGACCCCAAGCTCTACTGCTACGGCGTTGAAAGCCCTATTTCAGCTATTGAAAACCTTTCGGCAACAACCCTTCGTAACATCATCGGTGAGCTTGAGCTCGACTCAACACTGACATCAAGAGATACAATCAATGCTAAAATCAGAGTTATTCTTGATGAAGCAACCGACCCATGGGGAATCAAGGTTAACAGGGTTGAGCTTAAAAACATCATTCCTCCGCGCGAAATTCAGGATGCAATGGAAAAGCAGATGAAGGCAGAGCGTGAGAGAAGAGAAGCAATCCTTCGTGCTGAAGGTGAAAAGCAGTCAAGAATTCTTGTTGCAGAAGGTCACAAGGAATCAAAAATCCTTGAAGCTGAGGCTGAAAAGCAATCCGCAATCCTTCGCGCAGAGGCTGTTAAGGAAGCAAAAATCCGCGAGGCTGAAGGTGAGGCTCAGGCTATTGAGGCAGTTCAGAAGGCTTCTGCAGAGGCAATTAAGCTCTTAAATGAGGCAAATGCAAATGAAGCAGTTTTGAAACTCAAAGCGCTTGAAGCATTCGAAAAGGCTGCAGACGGCCAGGCAACAAAAATCATTATCCCCTCAGAAATTCAGGGAATTGCAGGTCTTGCTGAGGGAGTTATTCAGGCAACAAAATAAGTGCATAGTGCATAATCAAGGAGAAAAAATGGCAACAAAAAAGCTTTATAAAGATAAGAGCAACGAAATGATTTCAGGCGTATGCTCGGGAATCGCAAAATACTTTGATATCGACCCGACAATAGTAAGACTTATCTGGGCTTGCGCAATCCTCTTTGCCGGAACGGGAGTTCTTGCATACATCATCTGCGCAATAATCATTCCCGATGAGCCAGAAGGCTATACCGAGGTTGACTACACCGAAGTTGATAAAGATTAACAAAAGCGCCCTTTGGGAGACCTTCCGTAAATAAGGTCTCCCAATTAAATTATTCCTTGCGGATTAATGATATATTCTTTCAGAATATGAAATTTCTTCGCAATGAAATACACCTACGGCGTGTTAAGTATTAATTTTATTATGAGCATAGCGAATAACAAGATCCTCGGCACCATTTCAAAATCTTTGACTTTGTAAAGTGGTGAGGTTCTTATTTCATATCGAGCAAATCGAGATATTTCATAATTTATTGAATTATTTCATATTGCATAGCAATATTTCATTAATGACAGACCAATCTCAATTTTGGTCTGTTTTTCTTTTTCGGATTTATCCATACAAATCCCATACTCGCAAAAGTCTGTGACACATTTCTTGACTTATTATTATAATAATGATAAAATATAATTGCCAAATAATATTACAATTTAATATCTGATTATCTATGTATAATTTCGTATTTCCAAACGTATGCTATTTTTATCTCTATTGATAAAAATGCATGCTCTTATTTGCATACTTTGGGAATACAGATATGTAATATTGTTTGGCGACAGTTGAGCTATGCGTTTTTTGGCGTACAGCTTGGCTGTACGCATTTTTTATTTGTTTAAAAATAAGGAGGTAAAAAAGATGACAAAAAAAACTTTATCGATCGTTATATCATTTATTATGTTGCTTACTATGACTGCGGAACTGAGTTTTTCTGCTATTGCTTCTGACTATGAAGAACTGAAATTAAATACCTCAACGCTTGTTTATACAAATGGAAGCAGTTCATTTGTATTCACACCTGAGACATCCGGTTTTTATACCCTTTATTCAACTGGTAATGTAGATACTGAGGCAAGTATTTATGCAGAAAGAGGAGATTATTATCTTGATTTAGACGATGACGATAGTGGCGAAAATAATAATTTTAAAATCACTTGCTTTTTAATGGGTGGGATTGAACACCACATCTACTGTTCAAATTACGAAACTGATGAGGAATACTATCAAATACAAATCGAGCGTGTAAATGAACTTAATAAAGGAAACATCTATGTAGATATACCTATGTCAGCACAATTAGGCAAAGAAAGTGAAATACTTAAGTATTCGTTTGTATCAAGTAAAAAACAAAAGCTATATTTATATGAAAATTATGATTATGAAATATATGCATATATAATTGATAAAGATATGCAAGATTCGAGCAAAATGCTTTTGGATAATAATAATGAATTCAAATATCAATTTGAAAAAGGCAGAAATTATTATATATATCTTGAATTAGCCAACAAACAAGTTTATGACGAAAACAATCTTAACTTTACAGTATTTCTATCAGAAACAGACAGAAATAACGAATCTGAAAAATTTGAATTCACTAACGAGGGAGCCATTTCACTTAACGAGGAAAAAGAAGTATATTTAAATTTATCAGAGAATAATGTCTTTGATTGTCATTATTATGTATTTACACCTACTGAAAGCGGATATTATGTTTACAGCACAAGGGATAACGCATTGGTCGGAACAGTTTATGATGATGAAATGAATGTTTTAGCTGAAGACACGGATAGCGGATGCGGAAATGATACATTCTGTATACAGTACTATTTTGAAGCGGGAAAAACCTACAAATTAGCCTGTAGAGAATATTCTGATGGGCGTGGTGGCAATGCTTTTATCTACCTAACAAAATCAGGATACCTATATTCTAAACTTAACAACGAGAATATTAAAATCACATCATATGTTGGATTAGGAGGTAATGTTAATATTCCTGAGAGCATTGACAAATACAACGTTACAGCAATAGGGAAAGACGCCTTTAATAGAAAAGATCAAATAACAAGTGTTACTATACCGAATACAGTTGTAACTATTGAAGATGTTGCATTTGAGGAATGTGAAGGATTAACTAATATTACAATTGGGACCAATGTTAAGAAAATCGGCACAAGCGCTTTTTATGGGTGTAACAGTCTAAAGTCTATTAGGATTCCAAGAAGTGTTACCGAATTGGGAACTAACATAATTGGCAAATGTTCATCTATATCTAATATTACCGTTGATGAGAATAATTCTGTTTATGACAGCAGAAATAACTGTAATGCAATTATTGAGACGGCAACAAACACTCTTGTTTCGGGATGTCAAGAAACAACCATTCCAATAAATATAACCAAAATAGGCAACAGAGCATTTTATGCTTTGACTTCATTAGAAAACATTCTGCTACCTGATAGTATTAAAATAATTGACAAAAGTGCATTTGCATATTGTGAGAATTTGACTGAAATAACAATACCTTCTAATGTTAGTAGCATTGAACCAGCTGCTTTTTCATCTTGTTCCAAATTAGAAAAAATCAATATTACTGAAGGTGTAAAAAACATTGGAGATTGGGCATTTGCATATTGTTATTCACTAAAATCTATAAATATTCCAAAGAGCGTAACAATAATCGGTTCTGATGCATTTTTCTGGTGTTCTCAGTTAAGAAGCATTACTATTAAAAATCCAAATTGCGATATAGTATTTTTAGGGTATCTTTGTAATGACGATAATAACGATTTAGTAAGTATTTATGCTGATACAAATTCAACAGCACAGGATTACGTTAAAAATCACGAGAACTTTAAATTTATATCAACAGGAACTGCTACCAGGTGTAGTAATCACCAATGGAAAACAATTACCTTAGAAGAGGCAACCTGCGTAGATATCGGATTTTCAAAATCAACTTGTTCCAAATGCGGCTATATTTTACGGAAAGAGATTCCTGCAACAGGCAAACATACCATAAGCAGTATTAAGATAGTAAAGAATCCGACAACAACTTCAACGGGCATTAGAAAATACACCTGTAAAATCTGTGGTGAAGAAATCACTGAAAGCATACCAAAACTTGCCAAGAAAGCAAACACAATTACGGTAAAAGCAAAAAAGCCCACCATTAAATATTCAAAACTCAAGAAAAAGAATCAGACAATTGCCGTTAAAAAGGCAATGACTGTTTCAAAAGCCAAGGGTAAAGTAACTTATACTCTTTCAAGCGCCAAAAAAGGTAAGAAGAGCTTCAAAAAATACTTTAAGGTAAACAGCAAAACAGGCAAGATTACTGTTAAGAAGAACTTAAAGAAAGGCACTTATAAAGTAAAAATTAAGGTTAAGGCAGCGGGCAATGCAACCTACAAAGCGGCAAGCAAAACCATAACTGTAACAATCAAAGTTAAATAGTCAAAAAGTGAGCACGGCAAATTGCCGTGCTCAAACTTCTTTATGACGGTTGCCCAAAATGGCGCTTTTTTTATAATTGAGAACACTGAGTTTAAAACGCGTTGTATAAGGGGTCAGACCCCTTATACATATTTTTTTCTTGTAATATAAGAAAAAAAGAATTATAATGACGTGGGTGATAAAAATGAGACCAAGACATAAGAAAAATTTAGAAGCAAGGCTTGAAGCTGTCAGCGATTATTTCATAACTCTCAGAAGTGAAAGCCTGAATTATAATGACGCAGCAAAAGAAAAACACCTTCTTGATATGAAGGAGCTTTTCGGCAATGATAATCCATTATATCTTGAAATCGGCGGAGGAAAGGGTCAGTTTGCCTGCACCTTTGCAAAGCAGAATCCTGATAAAAACATCCTATGCGTTGAAAAGGTTCGCGACGTTATTGTTATCGCTTGCGAAACGGCAAAGGAAATGGGGCTTAAAAACATTAAGTTTCTCGACTGTTCCGCAGAATACCTTCCCTCTTTTCTTCCCGAAAATGCATTTGAAACAATTTTTCTCAATTTCTCGTGCCCGTACCCTAAAAAGAGCTACGCTTCCCACAGGCTGACAAGCGAAAGATTTCTGAATATCTATAAAAAGCTCTTAAAAGACGGTGCGCCGATTTTTCAGAAAACGGATAATATGCACTTTTTTGAATATTCGCTTGAATCCTTTTCAAAAAACGGCTTTGAGCTTTCAAATATCTCGCTTGACCTTCACGGCAGCGACTATGAAGGAAATATTGTTACTGAATATGAGGAAAAGTTTTCTTCCCGGGGCTTTCCGATATACAGACTTGAAGCCAGAATGAAATAAGTCAAGGTTTTTAAGCCTTGTCTTTTTTAAATACTATTAGTTTTGAAAAAATATAATTAAGAATAACAACTATAACCGCAACAGAAATTTTTGAATAAATGCCCTCGGTATAAAAAACATCGCCTTTTAAAATCATCCCCTTTGCAAGAGAGAAAAAGGGATTATCAAAGCCCCATTTTGCAAGCAGCGGAACAAGGGCAATTTCAAGAACTCCCGTTATTCCTCTTGAGGCGAGAAAGGTTGATATTTCCTTAAAAAGTGTTTTAACATCAAAGCTCTTTGACTCGAAAACCCAGAGCTTATTCGTTATATATGCAAAGCTCACAGCACATATCCAGCTCAGAAGATTTGAGAAGAAAACACTGAGCTTTAAGGCGTTTTCGAGTAATATATATGTTCCCCAGCTTACAAGCGTTGTTAAAACGCCGAAGAGAATATACATCAATATTTCTTTTTTATTCTTCATTATTCCTCTTGACTATCTCTTTGGTAATATAAATAGGTCGGTTTTTAACCTGCTGATAAATCTTTGCAATATATTCCCCGATAATTCCAACAGTAAAAAGCAGAATTCCCGAGAAGAAGGTTATAAGAATAACAAGCTGAGTAAAGCCGTCAACATTAATATGTGAGGTCAGCTTTCTGATAACGGTTACAATCAGATAAATAATTGAAAAAACGGTTGCCCCTGTGCCTATATACATAGAAATTTTCAGCGGTGCTGTTGAAAATGAAACAAGTCCGCCAACGGCATATTTAAGAAGCTTTGAAAAGCTCCACTTTGTTTCGCCGTCGTTTCTTTCATCGGCTTTATATTCCATATAACAAACATTAAAGCCAACCCAGGAGAAAATACCCTTTGAAAATCTGTGGTACTCGCCGAGGGATAAAACCGCATTTTTAACCTTGCTGTTAAAGAGCCTGAAATCGCTTGCACCGTTTTTAAGCTCGGTTTCAGCCATCTCATTCATCAGCTTATAATAAGCGCCCTTCATATGGCTTATAAACTTTCCCTCTCTGCGCTCCCTCTGATAAGCGCAAACGCAGTCGATATCAGCATTTTGTTTGATAATATCAAACATTTCTTTTGCTGTTTTTGGGTTCTGCTGTAAATCGGCGTCGATAATGCAGGTGTACTCCCCTACCGAATTATTCAGCCCAGCGAGGATTGCCGCCTCTTTTCCGAAATTACGTGAAAACGAAACAACAGTTATGTTGCTTGCTGTTTCGCTTTTATATAAGTCTTTGAGAACAGCGCCCGTTTTATCGCTGCTTCCGTCGTCAACAAAAACATATTCAAGTTTAACGGATGTGTTTTCAAAAGCCTTCTGAGTTTCATCAAAAAACTTTCTTATATTATTTTCTTCATTATAACAAGGAACTATTAAAGATAAATCCATTTTATCACTCCTAAACAAAACAATATTATCATAATTAAGGTTTTATTTCAATAATATTTAGTTTCGGTATTATTTCAAAATTATAAACAACCCTCTTGACAAAAGGAAAAATAAGGCTATAATATATTTAGCACTCTGATGTTGAGAGTGCTAAATTCACAGAAAAAAGGTGATTATAATGAGAAAGAAACAGTTTAAAGCAGAATCAAAAAAGCTGCTTGATATGATGATTAATTCAATTTATACCCACAAGGAAATATTCCTTCGTGAGCTTATTTCAAACGCTTCCGATGCAACGGACAAGCTCTATTTTAAATCTCTTACCGACAGCAGCATAAGCTCCTCAAAGGATGATTTAAAAATCAGAATCGACCTTGACAAGGGCGAGAGAACAATAACCATTTCCGACTGCGGAATAGGAATGACTGCCGAGGAGCTTGAGCAGAATCTCGGAACAATCGCAAAATCAGACTCCCTCAACTTTAAACAGGAAAACGAAGGCGCAAAGGGAATTGAGGATGTTGAGGTTATCGGTCAGTTCGGCGTTGGCTTTTATTCCTCGTTCATGGTTGCAGACAAGGTTGAGGTTATCTCAAAAGCGCTCGGCGAGGATACCGCAAACAAATGGACTTCATCGGGCGCAGACGGATATACGATTGAGCCCTGCGAAAAAGAGACCGTTGGAACAACAATCATTCTTCACATCAAGGAGAATACCGAAAACGATAGCTTTGATGAATATCTTGAGCAGTATAAGATTGAAGAGCTTGTTAAAAAATACAGCGACTATATTCGCTATCCAATTATTATGGAAATGACCTCCCAGGTTCCCGACCCTGAAAAAGAGGGTGAATATATAACCGAGATTAATGATGAAGTTCTCAATTCAATGGTTCCCCTCTGGCGCAAGGGCAAAAGCGAGATAAAAGAAGAGGAATACAACGAGTTTTATAAGCAGAAATTTTTTGACTACAACGACCCCGCTCTTGTTATTCACTCAAAAACTGAGGGACAGGCAACCTTTGACGCGCTTATGTTCATCCCGAAAAATGCGCCGATGGATTTCTATTCAAAGGATTATGAAAAAGGGCTTCAGCTGTATTCAAACGGCGTTTTGATTATGGATAAATGCGCCGATTTGCTCCCCGACTATTTCAGCTTTGTTAAAGGACTTGTTGATAGCGCCGACCTCAGCCTTAATATTTCGAGAGAGATTCTTCAGCACGACCATCAGCTTAAAATCATTGCAAAGGCTATTGATAAAAAAATCAAATCCGAGCTTTCAAAGCTGCTTAAAACGAACAGAGAAAAATATGAAGAATTTTTCAAGGTTTTCGGCGTTCAGCTAAAGTGGGGCGTTTATGCCGATTACGGTATGAACAAAGACGGATTGAAAGATTTACTCGTTTTCAAATCTTCAAACGGCGGCTACACAACTCTTAAAGAATACAAAGAGAGAATGGCGGATTCACAGGAGAAGATTTACTATGCCTGCGGTGAAAATGAAGAAAAAATCGCTCTTCTCCCCCAGTGCGAAGCGGTTAAGGAAAAGGGCTTTGAGGTTCTTTACTTCACTGATGATGTTGATGAATTTGCAATTCAGGTTCTAATGGAATACGACGGCAAGCAGTTTGCCAATATTCTCAAAGACGAGGTTGACCTGAGCACTGATGCAGAAAAAGAGGCAACCAAAAAGCAAAATGAGCAGTCAAAAGACCTTCTTGATAAAATGAAGGAAATTCTCGGCGATGAGGTTACTTCTGTTAAGTTCACTAATAACCTCGGCTCCCACGCAGTAAGCCTTTCGGCAGAGGGATATGTCAGCCTTGAAATGGCTAAGGTTTTCTCCCAGATGCCGGGCGCAAATGAAGGCGTTAAGGCTCAGCTTGTTCTTGAAATCAACTCCTCTCATCCGATTTCTGATAAGCTCAGGAATGCCGACGAAGAAACGCTAAGAAAATATACAAAGATACTTTATAATCAGGCAAGGCTTATCGCAGGACTTTCGGTTGATAATCCAACCGAGCTTGCCGACAGCATAGTTGACCTTATGATTTAAATAACATAAACCGAAGCCCCACTTGTCATAAGGATGTTACGCCACAATAATCAACTCTTTTGCACAATTAGTTCGTTAAAATAAACGGCAAGGCGCCAGCCTTACCGTTTATTTATGCCTGCTACTTGCACAGAATAATTGATTTTGAGGTGCAAAGCAGTTTAAGTTGTTTGGTTTTATTCAGATTGGTGATTACAAAATTGTCTGCATACTCGCGTATTCAGGCGATTTTTAATCGCCAAGATGGGTGAAAGCGGACAACTTAAACCGTGAC
>JAFSRX010000047.1 GCA_017445905.1 Eubacterium sp. | reverse complement strand
GGAATTAGGAGTTTTGGGCGGGAACCTTGGAGCGGTCGCCAGACCCTTTTGTCACCTTCGGTGACATTTCCCCTAGCAGGGGAATCTCCCGCACCCGATTATATTATCGGCGAACGAATGTGGAGCGTTCCCTATGCAGCACACGGGGACAAAACAATTAAGAATTAAGACTTGAGAATGAAGAATTTCGGGTCGCTCCGCTCCGAATTATAATACAAATCAAAATGCAAAACATTTTGATTTGAGAGGAGAAACATATGAAGGGATTATTAGGATTTTGCTCGCAAAATTCTTTAATTCCGTAATATGTTTGGACGAGGCGGACTAAAGCCTCACACCTTCCCCTTGAGGGGAAGGGGGACCGCTTGCGGTGGATGAGGTGTTTTCCCTCTTTACATCAGTTGAGGATAGACGAGGCGCACAAATAGACGCTGCCGTATTTGAGCAGTTAAAGGTAAGATTATGAATTATTTATGGGAAAAGAATATAAGAAAAATTGAGCCATATGTTCCGGGTGAGCAGAGCAAGGAGAAAAACATTGTTAAAATCAATGCCAATGAAAACCCCTATCCGCCCTCACCTAAAGCAATTCAGGCGATTAAAGATTTCAGTGCGGATAAACTGCGCTTTTATCCCGATGCAAACGCTTATCCTTTAAAAAAGGCGCTTGCAGATTATTATGGAGTTGAAACAAATAATATTTTTGTCGGAAACGGCAGCGATGATGTTATTGCGCTTTGTTTTCAAACATTTTTCTGTTCTGATAAATCTATTGCTTTTCCCGATATAACATATAGCTTCTATCCCGTTTGGTGCAGACTTTTCAACATTCCTTTCAAAACATATAAGCTTGATGAGAATTTCAGAATTATTCCTGAGGACTACAAAGAGGAAAACGGCGGCGTTATTCTTCCTAATCCTAACGCTCCAACCTCAATAGGAGAAGGTCTTGATTTTGTAAGAAAACTTCTTGAATATAATCAGGACGGCATTGTTATCATCGATGAGGCATATGTTGATTTCGGAGGAGTCAGCTGCACCGAGCTTATTAAGGAATACAGCAATCTTGTTGTTACGGGAACATTCTCAAAATCACGCTCACTCGCATCGCTTAGAATTGGTTTTGCAGTTGCGAATGAAGAGCTGATTTCATATCTTGAAGCGGTTAAAAATTCATATAACTCCTACACCGTTGATTCCCTTTCCATTGCTGCAGGAGCAGCCTCAGTTAAGGATGATGAATACTTTAAAGAAACCGTGGGCAAGGTTATAAAAACAAGAAAAAGAGTTAAAAAGGAACTTGAAAAGCTCGGTTTTGAGGTTCTTCCGTCATCTTCAAATTTCATAATGATAACTCATAAGGATTATGAAATGAAAAAACTTTTTGAATACCTTAAGACAAAGAATATTTTTATAAGATACTTCTCTCTTCCGAGAATTGATAAATATGTAAGAGTAACAATCGGGACCGATGAAGAAATGGATATTTTCTTAAATGAAGTTAAGGAGTTTTTAAAATGAAAATTGCACTTAAAACCGCAGGCGTTATTATGAATCTGCTCTGCATTGTTGCAGGAATCTGGACGAGCGCTGTTACACTTTTCGAATTAAAGTTTTATCCAATTCTATTCATTCCCGGAATGAGCACCGCAGAAAGCCTTTATTTCAATCTGATTATGTTTGTTTTGGGAATTGCAGCTCTGATGTTCATCATTCCTGTGTTTTCAGATAAAAAACCTGAAGAGGTTGTATTTCCAACAATCCACGCAATTCTTCCCGCAATTATCGGAATAATAGGAATTATCAGCGCCTTCTCACTTACAACCACGAGAGAAAAAATCATAGTTATTTTATCATCAATTTTGTATTTTCTTCTTTCCGGAACAGTAATCTATAACGGAGCGAAAATCTTTCAGATTAATAAATAAAATCATAACTACCAGTTGAACTGGTGGTTTGCACAGGCCCTATAAGGACCGCCGACTAAAAGTCGGCACTGAATTATATTATTGCATTTATACTTCAATAAAGCAGTAAGTTTTAACGATTTCACAGCTCAAAAGAATGGTGGAAAACATTGAATAGTTTGTTTTTTTCACGTTATATTATTTATAGAATACTTACGTTACAGTACGTCGAGAAGCCCACCTGCTTTTTCAGCTCGCCTTTTTTTGTTTTTACTAAAGCTTTTTCCCCGGTTTAACCCAGGGTTTAGTCTGTGCTTTAGACCAATAAAAAATGCGTACCTTTTTCAAAGGTACGCATTTTTTATGGTTCTATAATAAATGTTGGGGTAGGAAAACCTCAACATTTATTTTTTAAAAAAAACGAGACATATTCCGAAAAAACCATTACAATAAAGTCGACCAAAACCAATAGGAATGGAGTGAAGAATATGTCTCAACAAGATAT
>JAFSRX010000046.1 GCA_017445905.1 Eubacterium sp. | reverse complement strand
TCAGGAGTTGTTCCGTTTGTTGTTGCCTTGAAGAGCATTCCTGCTTCAACAAATTCATAGCTTTCGCCTGCAGGAAGAGTGAAGTTTCCTATCATAGAAATCTTCTGTCCGTTTGTTTCGTTAACAAATCCATCTGTTGCATATACAGCCGCATTGTTTGTATCGCCAACATTTACATATCCAAATTCAACTGATTCGTTGAATTCTTCCTGAGTATATGGAATTACATAAACGTTTTCATGAACTCTGAAGCTATATGAATCGCCGAACATAACAACCTTTTCAACACCTGCAAGGTCATCTACCTGAGCATCATAACCTCTATATTCATCCCATGCTTCATAGTCTGCTTCGTTAACAACTACCCATGCATAGATTTCATCTGAGTTATAATGCATTCCTGTCTTTCCGCCGGGAAGAACATAGGTTTCATCATTTACCTTGTAGCGACCGTTACCCTTTGCCTTAGTGTTATAAAGTCCGCCGGTTTCTTCGTTTTCACTTCCGTCACCGAGTTTGAGTTCAACAAGGTCATTGTATTCAAGGTCAACTGATACTATAGATTTTGTTGTTATACTTCCTTTTAAGTTGCCGATATAAACATGGAAATAATCTGCTTCCTCGTTAAACTCATAATTTGCAAATACAACTGTATCTTCTGAAGGTGTTATTGCTTCAACATATTCTTCGCTTTCTGCTTCAAGGCTGTAGCCAAGGAAGGTATAGTATGCGAGAACAGGAGCGGTTGTAAGTGTATATTCAGTGTCCTTTTCTGTATAGTCAACTGCAAGAGTCTTTCCTGATAATGCGTTAACATATGTTATCTTAACGGTTTCGCTCTCCTCAGCTGCTGACTTAACAGTAAGCGTTGTATTACCCTTAACGGTTAAGTGCATCCAGTTATCAGTTGTATAATACTTTGATGCGGTTTCGCTTACAGTATTTGAATTATAGCTATAGAACCAGTCAACCTTATCTTCTCCCGGAGCATAGATTGTTATTCTTGTTCCGTAGTCGATTGAAACCTTTCCGTTTTCGGAAGTGATTTCGTTGCCGTCCTTATCCTTGAAGGTTGCGTTTACTGCATCTCCGTTAGCGTCAACAACCTGAACATCATATTTCTTTGTTGTTAAGCCGTCGAGAATTTCTGTTACTGCTTCATCAAGCTCCTGCTGAGTTGTATATTTAATACCTGAAACTGTATATCCGTTATAGATTTCAACATCCTGACTGATATCTGCTTCATCTATTAATGCTTTGATTTCATCAATATTTCCGTATGCATCGGGGTCTTTGATTGAAGCCTTTGCTGTTGCCTTTGCTCCTTCAAGAGCTGACGCATCAACATCTGACTGAACAGGAGCTGTTGCATAAAGGTTGTTGATATCTTCAACCTCGTCTGCGATTGCCTGAACATTTTCAGGCTCGTTATATACTGCATTCTTCTCAGCTTCTGTCATATTGAGATATGGGAACTGAGCTGCGTTAGCAAGTGCTGTTGATACTGCCTGAAGTGATGTTACTGTGTAGATATCATTTTCAAGTCCTTCAACGCCAATCTGTGCTGCTGCGTTATAGAGAGAAGTAAAGTCAGCCTTTCCGCCATACTGAACAAGCTCGTTATATGCTGTTGTTAACGCTGTTGCAACTGCGTCAATCTCAGACTGCTTTTCAGGTCCGTAGTTACGAACATTAACATCTGAATATGTTCCGCCGTTTGCGATTGCTGAAGCTGCTGCTTCATATGCTGCCTTGAAGGTTGCCCAGCGAGCTGCGCTCCATCTTGCATCTTTGTTGTCAGCCTTATATGTGTTGCCGACTGCTTCGTCTGCTTCAACTGCTGAATGGATGCTTGCATTTGTTGCAGCCTTTTCAAGAGAATTATACGCATTCCAAAGATTTGTATATCTTGTCTGACATTCAGCCTCAATAGCAGCTGCTGTCATATCGCCATAGTTCATATTAGCTCTTGCTGCTGAAAGCGCTGCTGAGAATGTGTTCCATGAATCAATCTTATACTGCTGTTCGTCCGCCTGAATAGCTTTGGATTTTTCAATGAGTTCCATGAGAGGAGCGATATTCATAACATATGTTGTCTGAGTATAAGCAGTTCTGTTATGAGAATATCCAACCCATCTGATTCCTTCGGGAGCATATTTCCAAGCATAAACCATACCGATATTTGATGAAAGAGTATGCTCTGTCATCTTCGGAAGAGTTTCTGCTGAAAGTGTTTTCTTCGTTTCTCTCGGAATAAATACAGTGAAATCACCGTTTATATATGTTGTTCCGTTATGAGTTGTAACAGAGCCTGATCTTGCGCTTGTGCTTGTTCCCTGAGTTGATGAAAGAACTTCATCAAAGGAGAAGGAATTATCATTAACATCGTTTCCATCCATATCTCTTCCGAGTCTTTCAGCAGAAGACCAGGAAACAGTTAAGTTTTTAACGGTATATGTGCTGTTTTCCTCTGTTGATGCGGAAAGCATTCCGGGATAGTTTTCGGGATCGCCGATGCTTGCTGCGCTTGGATCTGTTAACCAGAAGCTTGCGCCGCTTTTCGCAATTTCACCTAATCCGTTTTCCGTGCTTTCATCGTAAATATTGATTGAATCAAGGTCTGCATCGTAGCTTTCCTTTGTAAACCATTCAAAGGTTGCGCCTCCGAGATCTACGTTAAACGGAGTATATTCCGTTCTGAAAACAACAACATTGTTATTTCTTCTGAAGGTAAGTCTCCATCTTGAATTGCCTTCTGCTGAATCAATACGGGTTGAAGCACCAGATGTGTAGCTTCCCCATGTTCCGTTTGTTATCTTATCAAATGCGGGTCGAAGGAGATTGATTGCATTAATAATTGCTCTTGTTTTTGTTTTATATTCCGCAATTTTATCAACAATGCAATCCTTTGTTACAAGATTTACTGTCGGAACAAAGTTGTTTGCCGCTGCAACTGCGGAAGCTAAATCAGCATAGTTGCCATAGTCCTCCGAGGAATAGTTTGCCGCAAGGGCTATTGCAGATTGCATTGAATTATTGTTTGCTGTTGCAACTTCCGTTGCTGTGTTTATGCTCAGAGTATAAATAGCCTGTCTGACATTATCGAGCTGAGCTTCGGCTATTGCTGTGTTTGTATCGTTAAGGTCGAGTTTGAATTTTGCATTCGGATAATTATCCACTGCGCCCCATACTGCAATTTTTGCATTTTCAATAACAGTTTCGATATTTGAGCTGTTATATGATGTGCTTGTGAAAATATCGCTGTTTGAAATTGCATCATCAGCCTCTCCGATTGCAAGTTCAAGAGCTGATGAATCAACCTTATCAATATCTGTTACAAGCTCTAAAGCGTTAAGAGAATCTGCAAGGAGCTGAGCATACTCACTTGTTGCGGTTTCATCAGATTCACTGTTGTAGCCGGTTTCCTGAACAACCGAGAAAACTCTTACTGCCTCTTCATAAATATCGGTAAACTCTTTCCATGAATCAGCCTTATATCCCTCTGAGCCTCCGTTATAAATGCTTCTTTTAGCATCCATTGCAGCTCTGAGTGCTGAATATCCGGTGGTATCCTGATCTGCGCTTGCTGCTGAAAGAGCAGAATCTGCAGTCGAGATAGCATTTGCTGCCACTGTTACATTATTTATATTGCTGTAATCATAATCTTCGGGATTAACAGCTGTTGCAGTGTCGTACGCTGCAAGAAGGTCATGCAGTCCGCCCTGGGTGTATTTTTCAGTGTTTCCGAGCGGTGATTTCTTAGCTGCGCTGTTCATTGTATCAAGCAGTTTTTTATAGTTGATAACATGTATATTTCCGCTTGGGTTATGATACCATATATCGCCGGGGTTATTACCTGAATTTCTGAGCCAGCTTACAGTGTATGATTTGCTGTATTCATCCTGAGTGCCTATAAATTTCAGAACATTAGCCATTGATGCCCAATAGTTAGTTCCTGTTCCGCTTCTGTTGAGCTTAAGGCGCTTATCAGTTGAAGCATCACCCGAGGTACCCATTACCCAACCGCCACCGTTTTGGGCTGTCTGGAGCCAACCGTATTCGCTGTAGTGTCTGCTGTCGGATACGCATATCCAGTCGGTTACACCGCTCTTTGTTCCGAGTGCAAAATAAGCGTTCGGGTCAGCGTTGTTATCGCCTGCTGTTGGATACATCTGATAAACAAATCTGTCGTTACCGGTGTTCTTCTGAACAATTACCAAAACAGGCATTGCGGGAGTTGATACGCCGTCAAGAAGAAGAACTGTGTTTTCAGGATAATAAAGCTGGCTTTTAACATTTGACTGGTTGATTTCATAGCTTACGGGGTCGCTCCAATAAAGGATATTGGAAACACCGTTTGCTGCATATGTGGCAGGGCTTCCGCCGTTATAATCATATCTGAACCAAGGTGAAACGCCTGCAATTCCTGCGTAGTTCCAGGGCTGCATTGCGTTAACCTTTTTTCTGAGGTCGGTTGCATATGTATCTAAATCTATATCAAGATTTCCGTATTTATATGCATCGTAAGCCTTGTTTGCTGCAACATATGAATCATAAGCGGCAGTCATATTTGTTTTTACGCTGCCGTCCATAGCGATTTCATATTTTTCTATTGCTGCAAGGAGTCTGTCCTCTGCGTTATCTGCAAGAGTTGAAGAATCATCGTCTTCAAGATCCTGCTCGCCTTCAGCGCCCGAATAGAAAGTTATGTTTCTGTATTCAAGACCTTTGAAGAAATATGCGTTATCATCATCGCCGATTTTTATGCTGTTGATAGTATTGCTTGTTACATTGTTAAGACGGCTGATAAAGGTTGAATTACTTGTTTCAACAATTTTCTGAACAACCTTGCCGCTGTCATCGGTTACATATGCCTTAAACTTATTGCCTGTGAATTCAGCAACATAGTGATAGTTAACGCCAACAGACAATTTTCCGTTGTTTGGAGTTAATGATGTTCCCTGCGACTGAACGCCAACATGCGGATCGTTTTCCCATGAATAGCAAACGCCGTTTGCATTCTGCTGGAAATAGCAGTAAGCCGCATTCTTCTGAGCAGGATTTGATAAGCTGTCGGTATAAACATACATTTTCAGGAAGGAGTATTCATCGCTGTTATAGTATGCATCGTCAGCACCTGCAGTGGTTTTGAATCTGAAGCCGAAATCAATTTTCCACTGAGACTGTCCTGTTATCGGAACCGAACCGCCGCTGTATCCCGTCAGATACATATATCCGTCAGGAATATAAATTGCGCCGTCTTCAGATTTTGAAGCATCGCCGTTTCCTGTCCAGACACCGTTTGACCAGGTCATTGCCGATCCCTTACCGTTATATGTCGGAACTTCGCCCAAGCTTGCGTTTGATGAAACACTGCTTGTTTTGGTGAAATCCGATGAAGCGATAGGAGTCCACTTTGTTGCAGCTTCTGCGGCAAAAGGCATTGCAAGAATAGTCGGAAATGCCATAATAGCCGAAAGAAGAACTGCAAGCGTTCTTTTTGTTAACTTTCTCATAGAATTACCTCCATAGAATTGTTATACAAGAAAAATATGTATAACTTTATTACATAGATAAGTATAAAAAAACACTAATCTAAATTACAAATAATATAGTAACATATCTATAGTAAAAAATCAACAAAAAAACCAAAATTTATTTACAGTTTATTAATAATTAATATTATAATCCATAAAATCGCTTTGAAATTCCGAAAAAATTGTTAAACAAATAACAATATTGCTGTTAAAACTCCATTTTCAGGTGACTAAAAATGTATATTTATTCTATTTATGCATTATTTATTGTTGATTTATACATAATTTACAATATTTTAGGCTGTTTTTTGCATAAACATACAAAAATACCCAAATTCTATTGAAAGTATTTCATATGATGATATAATTAAGCAAAACAAGCGGCAAAGGAGATAATACAATGAATAAAAAAGATATAAAAAAGGTTGTTTTAGCTTACTCGGGCGGACTTGATACATCAATAATCATCCCCTGGCTTAAAGAAAACTATAATAACTGCGAGGTTATCGCTGTTTCCGGCGACGTTGGTCAGGGAACGGAGCTTGACGGGCTTGAAGAAAAAGCTATTGCAAGCGGTGCTTCAAAGCTCTACGTTCTCGACCTCAAAGAAGATTATGTTGAAAACTATATCTTCCCCTGTCTTAAAGCAGGCGCTGAATATGAAAACTATCTTCTCGGAACATCTCACGCACGCCCCTGCATCGGCAAAGGTCTTGCTGAAATAGCAATCAAGGAAAACGCTGATGCAATTTGTCACGGATGCACAGGAAAAGGAAATGACCAGGTTCGTTTTGAGCTTGCTCTCAAGGCATACGCTCCTCAGATGCAGATTATTGCTCCCTGGAGGGAATGGGATATAAAATCCCGTGAGGAAGAAATCGAATACGCCGAAGCGCACAACATCCCGCTTAAAATCAACAGGGAAACGAACTATTCAAAGGATAAGAATGTTTGGCACCTCTCCCACGAGGGTCTCGACCTCGAAGATCCGGCAAACGAGCCACAGTACTTAAAAGAAGGCTTCCTTGAACTCGGCGTTTCGCCCGAGCTTGCACCCGACGAGCCGACTTATATCAATATTCATTTTGAAAAGGGTATTCCGACTTCAATCGACGGTGAAGAAATGAAAGCGCTCGCTCTTGTTGAAAAGCTCAACGAAATCGGCGGTAAAAACGGAATAGGACTTCTTGATATTGTTGAAAACCGTCTTGTCGGAATGAAGAGCCGCGGCGTTTACGAAACTCCCGCAGGAACAATTCTCTATAAAGCGCACGAGCTTCTTGAAATGATAACTCTCGACAAAGAAACCCAGCACTATAAAAAACTTGTTGCCCAGAAATACGGCGAGCTTGTTTATAACGGCTTATGGTTCTCTCCTCTGAAAGATGCGCTCGATGCATTTGTTGACAAAACCCAGGAAACCGTTACAGGCGACGTTAAACTTAAGCTCTATAAGGGCAATGTTGTTAACGCAGGACTGACTTCACCTTTCAGTCTATATGATGAAAACATCGCTTCCTTCGGAGAGGACGGCGGAGCATATAACCAGGCGGACGCTGCAGGATTCATTAATCTCTTCGGTCTTTCAACAAAGGTTAAAGCGTTGCTTGATGCGCAGCGTGAATTGTGAGAAGTTGCGAGTTCCGAGTTGTCGGTTACTCGCTCCGCTCGGACAATAAATTCCGCTTAAAGCGTGATGCGTGATAAGAATATACAAACAGTATTAAGGGAACGAATTATGGCACAGCTATGGAAGGGCAGGTTTAAAAAAGAACTTGCAAAGGAAACAAACGATTTCAATTCTTCAATATCTTTTGATTCAAGGATGTTTGAAGAGGACATAAAGGGCAGCATTGCGCACGCAACAATGCTCGGCGCGAGCGGTATTATTGAAAAGGACGAAAGCGAAAAAATCACCGCCGAGCTATCAAACATTCTCGAAGAAATAAAGAGCGGAAAACTCGAAATTGATATGAGCGCCGAGGATATTCACACCTTTGTTGAGGGCGAGCTCACATCAAGGCTCGACAAGCTCGGAAAGAAGCTGCACACCGCCCGTTCAAGGAATGACCAGGTTGCGCTTGATATAAGAATGAATCTCAAAAAAGAGATTGATGAAATAGTTTCCCAGATTAAAAAACTCCTCGAAGTTCTTATTATCAAAGCGGAGGAAAATAAAGAAACCATTATGCCCGGCTACACCCACCTTCAAAGGGCTCAGCCAATAACCTTCGCTCACCACCTTCTTGCATACTGTTTTATGCTTTTGCGCGATATAGAGCGCTTAACTCAGACAAAGGAAAGAATGAATGTTCTTCCACTTGGAAGCGGAGCGCTTGCAGGAACAACCTATCCGATAAACAGGGACCTTGTTGCCGAGCTTCTCGGCTTCGATTCGGTTTCCCAAAACTCGCTCGACGGCGTTTCCGACAGGGATTTCTGTATTGAGCTTGCAAGCGACCTTTCACTTGTTATGGTCCATCTTTCACGTTTTTGCGAGGAGATAATTCTCTGGTGCTCGTGGGAGTTTAAATTCATCGAACTCGACGACGCTTTTTCAACAGGCTCCTCGATTATGCCCCAGAAGAAAAATCCCGATATCGCTGAGCTTATCAGGGGAAAAAGCGGCAGGGTATTCGGCGATTTAACAACTCTTTTAACTGTTATGAAGGGTCTTGCGCTTGCATATAATAAGGATATGCAGGAGGATAAAGAGGCGATTTTCGACGCGGTTGATACAGTTAAAATGTGTTTAACTGCTTTCACTCCGATGGTTGAAACAATGAATGTTCTAAAAGAGAATATGAGAAATGCTGCTGCTAAAGGCTTTATTAACGCAACCGACTGTGCGGACTACCTTGTTTCAAAGGGACTCCCCTTCCGTGATGCATATAAAGCAACGGGCGAAGCGGTTGCCCTTTGTATCGACAAAAATCTGACCCTTGAAACACTTGATATCAACGACTATAAGTCGATATGCCCTCTTTTTGATAAGGATGTTTATTTCGCTATCAATCTTGAAAAATGCGTTTCAGACCGAACTGTTAAAGGCGCTCCGGGAATTGAAAGCGTTGAAAATCAGATAAATGAAGTCAAAGAAAAAATATACGAATAGTAATATTATGCAGAAAAAGGGTGTTTATAAAAACATCCTTTTTTCTTGTTGACGTATTTAAAAAAAGAGTTATAATATTTAGGCAGAGCAAGACAAATCCGAATACGCCTAAAATGGAGGATACTATAATGAGCTACAGAATTATTGCGGACAGCTGCTGCGATAAAACCGCGCGAATGGCAGACTGGGAAAATATAACCTTTGTTCCACTTACCCTTGAAATCGGGAATTACAGCATACTTGATGATGAAAACTTTGATCAGGACGATTATATAAGACGAACACTTGAATACAGCGATGTTGCAAAAACCGCCTGTCCGTCTCCCGATGCATGGGCTGAGGCTATTGACTGCGAGGAAGAGGAAATCTATCTTCTAACTATAACCGATAAACTTTCGGGAACATATAACAGCGCTCTTCAGGGAGTTATGCTCTATAAAGAGGAGCACCCCGAAAGTAACAAGAAAATTCACGTTTTCAATTCTCTTGCAACCTCGGGTATTGAAAGCCTCACCGCTGAAAAGATTAAGGAACTTGCTGATTCGGGCGAGTCCTTTGAAAGCATTGTTTCAACAGTTGAGGATTATATAATCAACCACTGTGCGCTTTATTTCTGCCTTGAATCCCTCGACGTTTTAAGAAAAAATGGCAGGCTCTTTGCTCTTGCCGCAACAATTCTCAAAAAACTCAGACTGAAAATGATTTTTGAAAGAACTCAGCAGGGCAATATTTCACTCGTAGGTCAGGATATTGTTATGAACCGTTCCCTGACAAAAATGGCAGGAATTATCGCTGAAAATGTTCAGGGTATTGACCTGAGCGATAAAAGACTTATAATTTCGCATGTCTGCTGCAGAGAAAAAGCAGAATTTCTTAAAGAAAAGATTGCAGCAAAAGTTCAGTTCGGTGATGTTGAAATCGTTAAATGCTCCGGTCTTAACTCAACCTACGCAAGTAACGGCGGAATAATTGTTTCATATTCAAAATAGTATTTCTGATGAGAGAATTAACCTTTATTATTGACGAAGAAAGCAGCGATGTTCAGATTCGTGATTATTTAAGAAATTTCGGAGTTTCCGCCGCCCTTTTAACAAAGCTTAAACAAACTGAAAACGGAGTTACCAAAAACGGCGCTTTTGCTAAAACGATAGAAATGCTCAATCAGGGAGATGTTCTTAAAATAAGAATTGAAAATTCGGGCCATATGCCAACTCCGACAAAGATGGATATTGAGGTTTGCTATGAGGACGAGGATATTCTCGTTTTAAACAAGCCCGCCTTTCTTCCTGTTCATGAAAGCCTTAACCATAGAGGAGATACGCTTTCAAACTTCGTTTCATACTATCTTAATGAGGATACTGCTTTCAGAGCGGTTTTCCGTCTTGACAGAGACACAAGCGGACTTGTTCTTATCGCAAAACACGAGTTATCCGCATCAAAGCTTGCAGGAAAAATAAAAAAAGATTACTATGCAGTTGTTGAAGGTGAAATAAAGGAAGGCTCAGCAATAAATCTTCCGATTGCACGCTGCGGCGAAAGTATAATAAAAAGAAGGGTTGATGAAAACGGCGAAAGAGCAATAACCCATTTTGAGCCGATAAGCACAAAAAACGGCAACACTCTTTTGAAAATCAATCTTGAAACGGGAAGAACACATCAGATAAGAGTTCATTTTTCACATATCGGTCATCCTCTTTTGGGCGATGAACTCTACGGAGGAAAAACCGATATGATTAACCGTCAGGCGCTCCACTGCAAAACGATTTATTTTGAACATCCGATAAGTGAAAAGGAAATGATAATCGACTGCGATTTTCCGGAGGACTTCAGAAAGCTGATTCATGTTCCATTGGGGACTGTCCCCAACGTGGCACTTTAAAGTGGTAAAGTGATAAGCAAAAAATATATCCTTGAAAAAGAAAATATCTGTGATAAAATATATTTATAAATAAAAACGAGGGATGAGAAAATGAAATTAACACCAAGCTCAGATATAGACTACAATATCCTTAAAAAAGGAATTTTTCTCAGCAAAATTGATGATGATATAACAACCTATGATATAAGAATGAAGGAGCCTAACAGAGAAACCGTTTTAACAAATTCAGCAATCCATACCATTGAGCATATTTTTAAAACCTATGTTCAGAATACTGAATTTGCCGATAACATCATCTTTTTCGGACCAATGGGAAGCAGAACAGGCTTTTATTTCATAACAAAAAGACTTTCCGATAATTATTCAATTCAGCTGATTAAAGACGCCTTCACTCATATATCTGAATTCTGGGGAAGAATTCCCGGCGCTTCACCAAACGAATGCGGGAACTGCCTTGAGCATAATCTCCCCCAGGCAAAGGAGGAAGCAAAGGAATTCCTTGAGGTTATCAGGGACTGGACAAAAGAGGATCTTGAATATCCGAAAAACGAAGAATAGTTACCGGTTGCCTGTTTCCAGTTATCAGTAAAAAAAATGCTTTGAATGTTTTTCGCATTCAAAGCATTTTATTTTTATTCAGTGAAAGTTCCTTTGAAATTCGGCTCAACAAGTGGAAGTCCGAGATTTTCAACAGTTTTCTTAATTCCCCTTTTGCCTGCCGCCGTTTTAATCGGTTTACCCGAGAAGTTAAGATAATAAACAGTTAAATCGGGGAAGGTTGGGAAGGACTCATTTTCAACAGAAACTCCGTTTTCATCAAAACGGAAAGTAAATCTTCTCTCGTGAGCGCTTTCAACAGGTCTTATCCAGAGTTTAAGGCTTCCGTCCTCCTGCCATGCAGCCTGAGAAAATGCGTGATAATGAAGATCTGCAAGATGAATTTCGCTCTTTCTGAGCTTTCCGTCCATACCCGCTTCAATAGTGTTTTCGTATTCTTTTTCTCTCCAGGTAAAGAGCAGTGAATCCTCCTTGAAGGAGAATTTCATCATATGCAGATTACCCGGTTTATTAAAGAGCATCTGGGTTGTTGTTACTGTTACAACAGATGTATATTCATTCGCTTTGCAGTTAATTGTTCTATCTTCAATTTCTTTTTCAAGAGCGGTATTTCTTGGCTTAACCTCAAGCTTTTCCATAGAAAGAGAGGCAATCTTCTTTTCAAGTTCAGCGGCTGCTTCTTTGTCTTCTTCCAGCTCCTCACTTCTGAAGCAATTCGGAAAATACTTCCAGAAAACATCCATAACCTTATAGTCCTCTGCTTCGCCGCAGTTGAGAATAACAAGTCCGTCATAATCAGGGAAGAAGAAGCATCTCTGTCCGAAAAGTCCGTCGGCTCTGAAGGAATTTGCAATTCTGTTTTTCCAGAACTGGAAGCCATAGCCGTTTATGATATCAAGAGCGCCGTCGTGAACAGAATCGGTCTGCTTGCTGAGCGCCTCCTTAACCCAGTATTCAGGAATGAGCTGAGTTCCGTCAAGCCATTTACCCTCGTGGATATAGGGCAAAAAGAATTTTGCAAGGTCCTCGCTTCTCATATAGCAGCCCCAACCGCCTGCGCTGTTGCCCTTTCCGTCCGCTTCCCAAAACGGCTTTTCAATTCCGAGTGGCTTGAACATTTTTTCATCAAGATAATCGAGAACGCTTTTTCCCGTTACCTTTGAAACAATCGCAGAAAGCATAAATGTGTTTTCTGATATATAGTTGAATTTAGTATTTGCAGGAAGCATAAACGGAGCATCAAAGAAAAGCTTAATCCAGTCACTCTTTCCCTTTTCTTCAAAAACCGTTACAAGCTTATCAGAGCGCATTGTTAAAAGCATTCTGACCGTCAGCGCTTTGTTGAACGCTCTTCTGATTGTTCTGTATTCAGGGAAGAAATCAACAACCTTATCATCAAGTCCGATAAGCCCCTCATCAACTGCAAATCCAACCGCTGTTGAGGTTAAACTCTTGCTCATTGAATAGAGAACATGGGGATATTCTGCTGCATATGGCTCAAAAAATCCCTGAGCGCAAATCTTATCGTGACGAACTACAGTAAATGAATGAAGTCCGAGTTTTTTTGATGTTATTTCATTTAAAAATCCTGTTATAGCCTTACTATCAACATTAACCTCTTCAGGCATAACATGCTCTAAATTAGTATTTTTAAGCATATGAAAACTCCCAAAAAATTTTTACACATTAATTTTATATCATAAAAGTATATACAATTTCAAGGATATATTTAAAAATTTATATATAATATATTTCTTTAATGCTTGATTTTTCAAATAATAGGTGTATAATGATTAATTGTAATAATATTGTAACTTTTTAAATCATTTTGTAATAAAAGAAAGGTTTGTTATGAAAAAGCATATAAAAATACTGTCTGTGATACTCGCATTAATCATTGCGCTATCGCCCGCAGCATTAACAGCTTCGGCTGCGACTCAGGCTCAGCTGAAAAGCAAAGTTCTGTCTGTTGCACAGAATGAAGTTGGATATCAGGGAACAAGAAGTTATTCAAAATACGGCGAATGGTACGGCTGGCAGGGTGCCTGGTGTACAACATTTGTTTTATGGTGCTTCAATAAAGCAGGCGAAAGCATGGGGGTTAAGCTTTATGCAAACATAATTCCCAGCGGCGGAAACTGCAATTCAATGATAAGCTGGTTTAAAAACAAGGGAAGATATCATACGAAGAGTTCGGGATATGTTCCGAAAAAAGGCGATCTTGTATTCTTTGACTGGAGTGGCAACGGCTCGGCGCAGCACGTTGGAATCGTTAAATCTGCCTCAGGAGGAACGGTTTATACGATTGAGGGCAACAACAGATCGATGGTTAGAGAATGCACCTACTCGGGCTCTTCATCAACATATACAAGCATACGTTCCATAATGGGATACGGTAATCCCGACTGGGCTTCGGTTGCAGACGGAAAAAAATCAAAAACAAAGAAGGCAAAGAAGAAGAAAAAGAAAAAGACCACAACTAAAAAGCAAACAACAAAAAAGAAAGCAACAAAGAAAAAGTCATCAAATAAAAAAACTACTCAGAAGAAAACCACAACAACTACAAAAAAAGAAACTACTACCGAAAAAACTACAAAAAAAACAACTACTACAACAACTAAGCCTGTTGCAGTTGCAAAGGATATGAAGCTCCACACAGCAACAACTGACTTACAGATCGGCGACAGCGTTCAGCTTGACTACACAATCGAGCCCCGCGACGCTCAGGCTGTTGTTGGCTACTTCTGTGACGAAGAGAATATTATTGATATTTCACACGGCGGAGTTATTACCGCAACCGGCGAAGGCGTTGCAACAGTTGTTGTTTGCGCCAATGATGAAATCTACCGTCAGGTTGATTTTACGGTTTCATCAGTCAGCAGTAAGGTAACAAAGCATACTCCCGACACTCCGCTTGATACATTTGAGCCGACAACCGAGCTTTCAGAACAAACTCTCGAGCAAAAGCTTTTAGGCATTGGAATTAACTTTGAAAAGCTTAAATCACATATTAAATACTACATAATTCCTGCTTATATTCTTGGTCTTACCGCTGCATTATCTCTTTTAATTCTGGCAATAAAAGCTATTTCAAAAGCAATCAGAAAAAAGAAAAGCATCAAAGATGACGGCGAAAGTGATGACGGCAATAATGCAGAGATTTTTGAAGATGAAACCGAAATTGAAGAATAAATAGCTTGATTATTTCAGTAAATTATAATATACTTAATTAAATAAATAAAAAGGAATAACAATAATGAATGATAAAAAAGAAAATATTGAATACAAGGATAGCAAACTTACAGGCAATTTGAAAATTCTCATAATTGCCGTTGTTGATTTTTGCTTATTCTCGCTTTCATATATTTTTGCATCGATAAACAGTTTAAAAGGATTGGATTTAGGAACATATAATTCATTAGGATTTTCCTATGTTCATTTCATACTGGTCGGCGTTATATCAGTCATTGTTAACTATGCATTCGGACTGTACAGAAGCGTTTGGCACTTTGCAGGAATAGATGAGGTAATAAGAGGCTTTTTTGCCGCAACCGTTAACACTGTTTCATTATTCTTAATAGACAGACTGTTATTTGAATGGCTTCTTCATTACAATGCTCATCTTGTTTTCTGGAGATACATAATTGTTTTCATTTTTGAAGCAGTTGCAATTATCGCTCCGAGACTTGCTTTCAGGGCATTTCGAAGGCTCGACAGAATTTCAGGAAAGAAAAAATCCGATGCAGACAGGGTTTTAATTGTCGGTGCGGGCTTTATGGGCAATTTTGTTATTGATGCACTTGCAAACGATAATTATAAAAACGGCGTTCCCGTTGTTGCAGTTGACGATAATCCCGGAAAAATAAACAGAAAAATTAACGGCGTTAAGGTTGCAGGCAAGTGTGAAGATATTCCCAAGCTTGCAAAAGAATATAACATTGACCAGATAATTCTCTGCCTCCCCTCTGCTTCAACCGCAAGACAGAAAGAAATACTCAATCTTGCAATGCAAACAGATGCAAAGGTTAAAATCAGCCCGACGGTTGAGGATATGCTTGAAGAAGGCGGAAAACGCAGAGTTCGTAATGTTGAAATAACCGACCTTCTCGCTCGCGATGAGGTTAAGCTTGATAAAAAGGTTTGCCGTTATCTTATCGGAGAAACAATTCTCGTAACAGGGGGCGGCGGATCAATCGGCGCCGAAATATGTAAGCAGGTTGCAAGGTATAATCCAAAATGCATTGTCATTTTTGATATCTATGAAAACTGCGCGTTCGAGCTTCAGAATGAGCTTTTAGATAAATACGGCGACGATATTGATATCAATGTTCGTATAGGCTCTGTTCGTGATATGGACAGGCTCAGAGAGATTTTCGAAGAATTTCACCCCGATGTTGTTTTCCACGCAGCAGCTCACAAGCACGTTCCACTTATGGAGGACAGCCCCTGTGAAGCAGTTAAAAACAATGTTTTCGGAACATATAATGTTGCTATTGTTGCAGACGAATTCAAAGTTCCGAAAATGGTTATTCTTTCAACTGATAAAGCGGTTAACCCGACCAATGTTATGGGCTGCACCAAGAGAATCACCGAGATTATTGTTCAGTATATGAATAATAAGAGCGAAAACACAGAATATGCTGCAGTTCGTTTCGGAAATGTTCTCGGCTCACATGGCTCGGTTATTCCGATTTTCAAAAAACAGATTGAAGAGGGCGGACCCGTTAAGGTAACCCACCCCGATATAACAAGATACTTTATGACAATTCCCGAGGCAGCTCAGCTTGTTTGTCAGGCTGGCGGTCTTGCAAAGGGCGGAGAAGTTTTCGTTCTTGATATGGGCGAGCCCGTAAGAATTATGGACCTTGCTAAAAACCTTATTCACCTCTCAGGATTTACCGAGGAGGAAATAGGAATTGAAATAACAGGACTCCGTCCGGGCGAAAAGCTTTACGAAGAGCTTGCTATGGACAGCGAGATGTCAACAAGAGAAAAAACAGCAAACGAAAAGATTTATGTAACCCAGCCAATGGATATCAACGATAAAGACTTTGAAAGAATGCTGGGATCTCTTGAAGATATTGATGAAAACAACGTTCGCGAAAAGCTCATGGAAATTGTTCCGAATTATCATCCGGCAAATAACTAGTTGCGAGTTCCGAGTTTTAGGTTTCTCGCTTCGCTCACGCAATAATTAAAGGATGCTTAGAGAAAGCATCCTTTTTGTTATATTCTCACTGATATATTGTTTTCTTTAAGATATTTTTTGAGTTCGGGGACGGGAAGCTCATTGAAGTGGAAAAGGCTTGCAGCCAATACTGCATCAGCTTTTCCCTTTGTTAAAACATCAAGAAAATGCTCGGCTTTTCCTGCGCCGCCGGAAGCGATAACAGGAATTCCTACGCTTTCCGACACCGCTTTTGTCAGTTCAATATCATATCCCGTTTTCTGTCCATCCTGGTCCATGGAGGTTAAAAGAATTTCGCCCGCACCCCTGCTGTACGCTTCTTTAGCCCAAGCAATGGCATCAATACCCGTTGGTATTCTTCCGCCGTTGAGATAAACCTCCCAGGAGTCTTTATTCTTTTTTGCATCAATGGCGCAAACAACGCACTGCGAGCCGAATTTATACGCTGCTTCATTAATCAAATCGGGATTTCTTACAGCGGCTGAGTTAACCGAAATCTTATCAGCTCCCGCTCTGAGAAGCTCTTTAAAATCATCGGTTGTTGTTATTCCACCACCAACGGTAAACGGAATAAAAACAGTATTTGCAACTCGGGATACAATATCGAGCATTGTGCTCCTTCCCTCATGACTCGCCATAATGTCAAGCAAAACAAGTTCATCAGCGCCCTGTCTGTCATACGCAGCAGCACATTCAACCGGGTCACCCGCATCCCTTAGTCCGACAAACGAAACGCCCTTGACAACTCTTCCGTTTTTAACATCGAGGCAGGGTATTATTCTTTTTGCATACATATCCTAATCCTCCGTAAAATTCTTGAGAAGCTTCAAGCCGATTTCACCGCTCTTTTCAGGATGGAACTGCGTTGCACAGACCTTTCCTTTCTGAACGGCGCACTGAATATTAACTCCGTAATCAGCGCAAGCGGCGACGATGTTTTTTTTGGCATCTTTTAGATAGTAGGAATGAACAAAATAGAAGTAGCTATCATTTTTAATATCTTTAAAAATACCGTCAGCCTGTTTTATATCAACTGAATTCCATCCCATATGAGGAACCTTTAAACCTGGATTTTCGGGAATTTTTACGATACTTCCCTTAAAAATTCCGAGTCCTTTAACACCGGGACTTTCTTCGCTTTCTTCGAAGAGGAGCTGAAGTCCGAGGCAAATTCCGAGAAATTTTTTCTCACCTGACGCCGCATTTTTAATAACCTCTTCAAGTCCTCTTTCCCTGATTGAATCCATTGCATCACCAAAGGAACCAACCCCTGGAAGAATAACATGGGAAACGCTTTCAATAACTTCTTTATTATTGGTTATAACGCTCTCGCATCCAAGATAATCAAGCGCCTTTTTAACGCTCTGAAGATTACCGGCACCATAATCAATTATTGCAATCATCTATTTTTCTCCTGAATTTTATAAACATATAATAACACATATATTTCTGATTGACAAATAGATTTTATTTTGCTACAATAATTCTCGCGCAATTCAGTATTTATATAATAGGGTTTGGGCATCGCCCACCATCAATTTTTCATTCTTAAGTCTTAAGTTTTAAGTCTTAATCATATTTGGAGACGTATCGAAGTGGGGACGGTTGCGAGCGCTGCCGGTGGCAGATGAAGCGAGCAATAAGGAGTGGCTGCGGTCAAAATTTGTCGGCGCTCCAAGCCGATAACAAATTTTGGGTACCGCAACAGGACATAACGGGGCGCCCCGTTCGAAAACTATAAAGCAAATGAACTCTTTTGAGTTTTAAATATTTGGAGACGTATCGAAGTGGTCATAACGGGGCTGACTCGAAATCAGTTAGGGAGCAATCCCCCGCGAGTTCGAATCTCGCCGTCTCCGCCAAAGGAAAAGCAGTCTAACATAGTTAGGCTGTTTTTTCTTTAAGGAGCAAGAGATGAGAAACGAACTCCGGTTTCGCAGACCGAAGGTCGCACGAAATCGGGAGAACAGTCCGGTGGACTGTTCGATAGTTGAGAGGAGAATCTCGCCGTCTCCGCCAAAAACAGAAAGCCAACCATCAGGTTGGTTTTTTGTTTATAGATGGTGAGATTCGAACTCGAATATAAATATAAACAGCGACAGATACTTGTACTGTCGCTGAGAGGAAAAACTGTCGCAGTGATTGTTAACACTATGCGACGCATAGTGTTTTAATCACGGAGTCTGTTTTGACGAAATCTCGCCGTCTCCGTCAAACGAAAGCAGTCTGACACAGTAGGGCTGTTTTTGCATTATTGAAATTTTTGTTTTTATAATGTATAATTCATTTATAAATTAATACAAGGAGAAAATATGCTTAGCGAAATTTTTGAAAAGAAAGAAAAAAAGGTTGAATATATTGAGCTGATATATGATTTGATTTTCGTTTATATAATCGGGCGAAACAACTCTCTGCTCCATCATTTTGACGGCGGTTTTGTCGGACTTCAGACATTTCTTATCTACGCCCTTTGCACTCTTGCCGTCATTCAGATATGGAGTTTTACAACCTTTTATATCAATATGTTCGGCAAAAACAGTGCAAGAGAATACATCTTTTTATTTATAAATATGTATCTTCTTTATTTCATAGCGCAAAGCACAAGAAGTAACGCAGAGAATTTTCTCACTCAGTATCATATAGCCTGGGGACTTATTCTTGTTAATGTTGCTGTTCAGTATTTAATTGAACTGTTCACCCGCAAAAAAGACGGTGAAAGCTTCGGCGTTGCAAAGAATATGTGTTTCACTCTGATATTTGAAGCAGTTATCGTTTTTATTGCAGCGTTTTCAAGCGTCCTTGTTTGCGTTATTCTTTCGTATGTTGCAGTTGCTTCAGGAATTATTCTGACCATTTTCAGCAGAGGAAAAAACAGCAGTATTCAGATTGATTTTACTCATCTGAGCGAAAGAATAATGCTCTATGTTGTTTTCACCTTCGGAGAAATGATTATTGCTATTTCTTCATATTTTGAAGGAAACGGTAAGTGGAACACAAGCCTTATCTATTTTTCGCTTATGGCATTTTTAATTGTTGCAGGACTGTTTTTAAGCTACGGTTTTGTTTACGACAATCTTATAGACCGAGAGGGTAGCTTTAACGGAATGCTCTATATGATAATTCATATATTTATAATCTTTGCGCTAAACAACATAACGGTATCTCTTGAATTTATGAGAGAGGAAGAGATTGATTTAATACCGAAAATGATTTTCCTTGTTGCTTCGCTGATTTTGTATTTTGTATTCCTGCTCGGATTAAAAGGTCACGCAAAATGCAACTGCAAACCAAAAAAGAGCTTCATTCTTTCAAACTGCGCTGCTGCTCTTATCTTCATCGTTTTAATGATTGTTTTCAGAGAGAATATGGCGGTTAATATCTTTGTCAGCGTTTTGTTTGTTTACACCGTTTTTCTCATACTATATTTTTCATACAGAAAGCTGAAAGAAAAAAACTAATTCATTCTTAACAAACATTTTTTAGACATCTGTATAACAACTGGGGACTGTCCCCAGTTGTTATACAGATGTGTTGTTTTATATAAAATTATACTCAATTTCTGTTTTTGTTATAAGAACAGTGTCGGTATTGACTTCTTTTTTCAGCCTTTCAGCCAAAATCATAATTTCTTTTTCATCAACACCTATTATGACTACCCTAAGACTTGTTTCGGTTGTATATCCCTTGCCATGAGTATATCCTCCGAGCTGGGTCAGAAGAGAAAATCCAATTTTATTCTCTGTGCAAATTTCTGTCAGAATTTTTTTAAAATCATTAACATTAAGAATTTCCTGATACATATCCTTATCCTTAATGCCGACAAAAATTTCATATTTAATTCCCTTATCAAACTGATTATCCTTCATCCTTCTTACCTCAACAGAATTCCGCTTTCAAAGCATGCTTGATTACAAGAATATTTTCCTGATTCATAAACATTGAAAGGCTTTTCGCAAGTTTAATAATATCAATAGATGTATCCCCTACGATACTTATACACAGGGAATTTTCCGTTATAAACCAACCGTCTTCGTGAAGGTAGCCGCCCTTTAACCTAAGAATTGAAAAATCAATATGCTTTTTTCTGAAAAAATCAGACAGCATTTCACTGAGTTCATTATCATCAACAAGCTCTTGGCGCAGCTGAGAATCATTGCAACCGATGATAATCTGATATTCAATACTGGCGTTCATTTAACCACCAACTTCCTTTCAATCTTAAAACGCAGAAAAACACGCCCTAATTGTGAAGTTTTATTTAAAGTATTCAAAAGCGGATTTAAAGATCTTCATATCATATTCACCCGGAACATTCATATAAAGGTTTTCGCCGATACGCTCTGAGTGACCCATCTTTCCGAGAACTCTTCCATCGGGTGAAGTTATACCTTCAACGGCATAGAACGAGCCATTGACATTATAATTGATATCAAGAGTCGGATTTCCGTTTAAATCAGCATACTGAGTTGCAATCTGACCGTTTTCAATAAGACTGCTGAGAAGCTCATCACTTGCGATAAATCTTCCTTCGCCGTGGGAAACGGGAACATTATATATCTCGCCAACCTCAGTATTTTTCAGCCATGGGGATTTGTTTGAAGCAATTCTTGTTCGAACAATTCTTGACTGATGTCTTGATATTGTATTGAAAGTCAGGGTTGGGCAGGTTTCATCCGTTTCAATTATTTTTCCGAACGGAACAAGACCGAGTTTGATAAGCGCCTGGAAACCGTTGCAGATACCCGCCATAAGTCCGTCGCGGTTATCGAGCAGGTCGGTAACGCTATCCTTAACATCAGCATTTCTGAAAAATGCTGTTATAAACTTACCGCTTCCGTCGGGCTCGTCACCGCCTGAAAATCCGCCCGGGATAAAGACAATCTGGGACTCCCTGACCTTATTTGCAAAGGTTTCAACGCTCTTTAAAATTCCATCCTTGCTCATATTGTTGATGACAAAGATTTCGGGCTCAAGTCCTGCATCTGCTGCAGATTTTGCAGTATCATATTCGCAGTTTGTTCCCGGAAATGCAGGAATAAGAATTTTAGGCTTAGCGCATTTTATTGCAGGCGCAACTCTTTCCTTTGCTTCATACGAAATAACGGGAGCATCAAGTTTATCAGCCTTTGCTCTGCTCGGATAAACGCTTTCAAGTTTATCCTCATATGCTTTGAGAAGTCCGCTCATGTCGGCTTTTTCGTTTTTATAAGTAATAACGCAGTCACTTTCAACAGTACCGATAACCTTGCCGAGAGTTTCATCGTCTGTTTCAACTATGAAGGAGCCATAGTTGTATCCGAAAAGCTCTTCCATAGAAAGCTCATCGTTATACTTAAAGCCAAAGCCATTTCCTATGCACATTTTGAAAATTGCCTCTGCAACACCGCCAATTGTTGGGGTATATACCGAATATACCTTGCCCTCTTTAACAAGCGCATTCACTTTGTTAAATACAGAGATAAGCGAGTCGGTTTTCGGAAGGGCGTTTTCATCATATTCAGGAGCAATGAGAACGGCTTTGCTTCCCGCTTTTTTGAAATCATTTGAAATAATATCCTTTGTTTTCTCGCAGGTTACTGCAAATGAAACAAGGGTTGGCGGAACATCAATATTCTCAAAACTTCCGCTCATTGAATCCTTTCCGCCGACTGAACCTATACCGAGCTCAAGCTGAGCTTTATATGCGCCGAGGAGTGCTGAAAGCGGCTTGCCCCAACGCTTTGAATCACTTCCAGGGTGTTCAAAATATTCCTGGAAGGTTAAATAAACCTGTTTAAACGATGCGCCCGAAGCGATGAGCTTTGAAACGCTTTCAACAACTGCGAGATATGCGCCGTGATAGGGGCTTTTCTCAGCGATAAACGGGTTATATCCCCAAGCCATAAGCGAGCAGGTGTCGGTATGCTTTTTCTCAACAGAAACCTTTTGCACCATTGCCTGAGCAGGAGTGAGCTGATTTTTTCCGCCGAAGGGCATAATAACCGTTCCCGCGCCGATGGTTGAATCAAATCTCTCTGAAAGTCCCCTCTTTGAGCAAACATTGAGGTCGGATAGGAGCGCCTCATATCCCTCTGAGAAGTTTTCGGGGATTTCTTTATTAAATTTTTCAGATTTTGCTACACTTATATCAATATGCTTTTCAGCGCCGTTTGAATCGAGAAAGCTTCTTGAAATATCAACAATTTTCTTGCCTCTCCAGTTCATAACAAGTCGGGGCTCTTCTGTTACAACTGCAACAGGAGTTGCGCTGAGGTTTTCCTCTTTTGCCATAGCTATGAATGCATCGGCGTCCTTTTTATCAACAACAACAGCCATTCTCTCCTGGGATTCGCTGATTGCAAGCTCAGTTCCGTCAAGTCCCTCATATTTCTTGGGAACTTTATCAAGGTCTATTTCAAGTCCGTCGGCAAGCTCTCCGATAGCAACACTAACTCCGCCTGCGCCGAAATCGTTGCATTTTTTAATAAGGTTGCAGGCATCCTTTCTTCTGAAAAGACGCTGGAGCTTTCTCTCTTCGGGAGCATTACCCTTTTGCACCTCTGCACCGCATTTTTCAACGGAGGATACGGTGTGCGCCTTTGATGAGCCTGTTGCACCGCCGATACCGTCACGTCCCGTTGCACCGCCGAGAAGAATAATAACATCCCCTGCCACAGGCTTTTCACGGCGAACATTCTCTTCGGGCGCTGCCGCAACAACTGCGCCGATTTCCATTCTTTTTGCCGCATAGCCGTCGTGATAGAGCTCGTCAACAATTCCCGTTGCAAGTCCTATCTGGTTTCCGTATGAGGAATAGCCTGCTGCAGCGCCTGTTACAATCTTTCTCTGGGGCAGCTTGCCCTTTATTGTTTCTTCAACAGGCTTGAGCGGGTCTGCCGCACCTGTTACACGCATTGCGCCATAGACATATGCTCTTCCTGAAAGCGGGTCACGGATTGCGCCGCCGATACAGGTTGCCGCACCGCCGAAGGGCTCAACCTCTGTTGGATGGTTATGGGTTTCGTTTTTGAAAAGAAGAAGCCACGGCTCTTCCTTTCCATCGACATTAACCTTGATTTTAACTGTGCAGGCATTGATTTCATCGGATTCATCAAGTCCTGTGAGTCTTCCGTCCGCTTTAAGCGCTTTAGCGGCAACGGTTGCAATATCCATAAGGCATATTGGCGAGGTTTTGCCGAGGGTCTTTCTCGTTTGAAGATACTCGTTATATGCCTTTTCAACTAATTCATCCTCAAAGGATACCGAATCAATCGTTGTTAAGAAGGTTGTATGACGGCAGTGGTCCGACCAATATGTATCCGCCATTCTGATTTCGGTTATAGTCGGATTCCTCTTTTCCGAAATAAAATACTGCTGAAAGAATTTTATATCATCAATATCCATTGCAAGACCGAGTTCGTCAATAAGACCCTGAAGGGCGCTTTCATCAAGCTCTGTAAAGCCAGCCATAACCGCAACACTTTCGGGAATATCATAGGGAATATTAAGAGTTTCGGGCAGTTCAAGCGACGCTTCTCTTGAATCAACGGGGTTGATAACATATTTCTTTATTGCCTCAACCTCATTTTCTTTTAAATCACCGTATAAAACATAAACCTTAGCCGCGCGGACAGTCGGTCTGTCACCGCAGGAAATAAGCTGAATGCACTGAGCGGCTGAGTCAGCTCTCTGGTCAAACTGACCGGGGAGATATTCAACTGCAAAAACAGCGCTTCCGTCGAGCTTCGGCTCTTTATATGTTATATCGGTCTGCGGCTCTGAAAAAACTGTTTTAACCGCAGTTTCAAAAAGCTCCTCAGTGATATTTTCTGCATCGTATCTGTTGAGAATTCTGAGGTCTGTTATTGAATTGATTTTGAGAAAATCCCTTATTTCCGAAAGCAATGAAGCCGCTTCGTTTGCAAGGCTTTTTCTCTTTTCAACAAAAATTCTATATACCATATTTATACCTCTGCTAATAATGCTCTTTGTCCGATATCTTTTCTGTAGTAAGCATTTTCAAAGCTGATTTTTGAAACAGCTTCATAAGAAGCGGATATTGCCTCTCTTAAAGTGCTTCTGATTTCAGTAACGCCGAGAACTCTTCCGCCGTTTGTCAGAAGCTTTTCTTTTTCAAGCTTAGCCCCTGCAACAAAAACCTTTTCCCTTATATCCTCGGGAATTTTTATTTCAAAGCCCTTTTCGTATTTAACGGGATATCCTTCAGACGCCATAATAACGCAGCAAGCGCAACTGTTTTTAAACTTAACCTCTGTTTCACTCAGTGTTTCATTTGTTGTTGCAATCATAATACTGAGTAAATCGCTTTCAAGAAGTGGAAGAACAACCTGGGTTTCAGGGTCGCCGAAACGGCAGTTATATTCAATAACCTTAGGTCCGTTTTCGGTTATCATAAGTCCGAAATACAAACAGCCTTTAAACGTTCTTCCCTCGGCGTTCATTGCATTTATCGTCGGGAGGAAAATCTCCTTCATACATCTTTCCTCGATTGCTTCGGAATAATAGGGATTTGGAGCAACCGTTCCCATACCGCCTGTATTAAGTCCCTTATCACCGTCAAGCGCTCTTTTATGGTCCATTGAGGATACCATCGGCTTAACGGTTTTTCCGTCTGTAAAGGCTAAAACAGATACCTCGGGTCCCTCTAAGAATTCCTCAATAACAACTGTTTCACCGCTCTTTCCGAACGCCTTATCCTGCATCATTGAAACAACCGCATCACTTGCCTGCTGTCTTGTTTGGGCAATGATAACGCCCTTTCCGAGAGCAAGTCCGTCCGCCTTGATAACTGTTGGTATCGGGCAGGTTTCAAGATATGAAAGCGCATCATCCATGCAGTCGAAGGTTTCAAATTCGGCAGTCGGGATATGATATTTTTTCATCAGTTTTTTTGAAAAAGCCTTACTGCCCTCGATAATTGCAGCCTCTTTTCTCGGACCGAAGCACTTAATTCCCTTCTCTTCAAGCGCATTAACACATCCGATAACAAGCGGGTCATCGGGAGTTACAATAGCATAATCAATATCATTTTCCACCGCAAAATCAACTATTTTTTCAATATCCGTTGCGCCGATATCAACGCACTCGGCATCAGCGGCAATTCCGCCGTTGCCGGGAAGAGCGTATATTTTTTCAACTTCTTTGTTTTCTTTTATTTTCTTAATTACGGCGTGTTCTCTTCCTCCGCCGCCTACAACTAATATCTTCAAGAGAAATACCTCATTTTTTAATTAATGGTGGAATAAACGCATTCCTGTGAACGCCATTACCATATCGAGCTTGTCCGCTCTTTCAATAACAACTCCGTCACGGATTGAGCCGCCCGGCTCAGCAACATATTTAACACCGCTTGCTCTTGCACGCATAATGTTGTCGTCAAACGGGAAGAACGCATCCGAGCCGAGAGAAACTCCGTCAAGAGTGTCAAGATATGCTCTTTGCTCCTCCTTGGTGAAAGGCTCGGGCTGAGTGGTGAAATATCTCTGCCATACGCCGTCTGAGCAAACGTCCTCTTCATTCTGATTGATATATCCGTCGATTGCGTTATCTCTTTCAGGACGGCTTAAATCCTCTTTAAACGGAAGAGCTAAAACCTTATCGCTCTGGCGGAGGAACCAGGTGTCCGCCTTTGTTCCTGCAAGACGGGTGCAGTGAATTCTCGACTGCTGACCTGCGCCGACTCCGATAGCCTGTCCTTTATATGCATAACAAACGGAATTTGACTGAGTATATTTAAGAGTTATAAGTGCGATAACAAGGTCGGCTGCCGCATCTTCCGGAAGCTCCTTGTTTTTTGTTACAATATTTTCAAGAACGCTTTTATCAATTTTATAATCGTTTCTGCCCTGCTCAAAGGTTATACCGAAAACCTGTTTTTTCTCTTTTGCCGCAGGAACATAGTTTTCATCAATTTTAACGATATTATAGTTGCCCTTGCGCTTTGTTTTAAGGATTTCGAGTGCCTCGGGCTCATAACCGGGAGCAATAACGCCATCTGATACCTCGCGTTTGATGAGATTTGCAGTTGTTACGTCGCAGACATCCGAAAGCGCAACCCAGTCGCCGAAGGAACACATTCTGTCCGTTCCTCTTGCTCTTGCATAAGCGCAGGCAAGCGGAGAAGCGTCAAGTCCTTCAATATCATCAACGAAGCAAGCCTTTTTTAGCTTTTCGTCGAGGGGAAGACCGATTGCGGCAGAGGTCGGGCTGACGTGCTTGAAAGACGCAGCGGCAGGCATACCGAGAGCTGCTTTAAGCTCGCTTACAAGCTGCCATGAATTGAAAGCATCGAGAAAGTTAATATATCCCGGCTTTCCTGAAAGAATTTCAATCGGAAGCTCACTTCCGTCTTCCATAAAAATTCTTGACGGTTTCTGATTTGGGTTACATCCGTATTTAAGTTCAAATTCTAACATATCGCACCTCACTTAGTTATTTTTATTGATTATTCTGTATTCCTCG
>JAFSRX010000045.1 GCA_017445905.1 Eubacterium sp. | reverse complement strand
TTAGCTGCTTCCATCTTGAAACGGTTAAGAGCTTCTCTTGCCTCAGGTACTACGTTCTTTGAACTTGACATTTAAATACACCTCTTTTCAGTTTGCCTAATCTGGCTCTTGCAGGGCGTAAATTATGTGCATAAGACGTTTTCGCCCTGCAAATAATTTTCACCTTGCAAGTTTATTGTGTGTATTTAATTCAAAAAAATCATTTGAAAATTTTAGCAAAAATTAAGGGGCTTTCTCACTTCCGTGAGAAAGCCACGTTATTATTTCAAGCGCGAGAATGTGTCGCCCGAAATTCTCAATTCTCAATTCAAAAAAAGGATGCCGAAGCATCCTTTTTATAGATTAATATTTATTTCTCTTAACATATGTTGTATGAAGAGCGTGGTGAGCTTTTTCGCCTCCGAAGCCGTCAAACCACTCGTCATAGAGCTTCTTAATAACCGGAGATTCATGACTCATTCTGAGAGCCATGCCAGCATCCTGGTCATAAAGAGCTTTTGCACGAATAGCCTTAAGGTCAACAGTATCTCTTACTGACTGCGGCTGAATCGGCTGTCCGCCACCGTTTACGCAGCCACCGGGACATCCCATGATTTCGATGAAGCCCCATCCTTCAGGATTGCCGGCAGCGAGCTTATCCATAACCTCTTTTGCTGCAGCAGCACCGGATGCAACGCAGAGTTTAAGCGGAGTTCCGCCAACCTCAACAGTTGCCTCTTTAATGCTCTTTGTTCCTCTGACAGCTTCAAGGTCGATAGCCTCCTGAGCGCCATTGAGCCAAGCATTAGCAGTTCTTACAGCAGCTTCCATAACGCCTCCTGTTGCACCGAAGATAACAGCAGCACCTGTATCATCACCGAGAGGACTATCAAACTCTTCATCAGGAAGAGCTTCGAAGTTAATTCCAAGACGCTGCATCATTCTTGCAGCTTCTCTTGTTGTTAATGCAACATCGATATCGGGATAGCCGGAAGCGCTCTGGTCATCTCTTCCGATTTCGAATTTCTTTGCAGTACAAGGCATAATTGAAACGCAGAAGATATCCATCGGGTCAATTCCCATCTTTTCTGCATAATAAGTCTTGATAACTGCGCCGCTCATCTGCTGAGGTGACTTACAGCTTGAAAGATGATCGAGAAGTTCGGGATAATAGAACTCGCAGAACTTAACCCATCCGGGTGAACAAGATGTTATCATCGGAAGAGTTCCGCCGTTCTTAATTCTCTCAACAAGCTCATTTGCTTCCTCAACGATTGTTAGGTCAGCGCCGAAGTTAGTATCAAATACTCTATCGAAACCAAGTCTTCTGAGAGCGGCTACCATCTTGCCCTCAACATTTGTTCCAACAGGCATACCGAAGCATTCGCCGATTGTTGCACGGATTGAAGGAGCAGTATGAACAACAACATGCTTTGTTGGATCTGCAAGAGCAGCCCAAACCTTATCTGTATCATCCTTTTCAGTTAATGCGCCGGTCGGACAAACAACGGTACACTGACCGCAGGAAATACAGGGAGTATCGTTAAGAGATACTTTAAACGGCTGACCGATTGCAGTATCAAATCCTCTGTCGTTAGGTCCGATAACGCTGACATACTGCTGTTTACAAGCAGCAACACATCTTCTGCAAAGAATACATTTGTTGTTATCTCTAACAAGGTGAGCAGTGCTTGTATCCTTTTCATAGTGAGGTTTGCTTCCCTCAAATCTGTTCATATCAACGCCGTATTCAAGACAGAGCTTCTGGAGCTCACAATTTGTTGAACGAACACATGAAAGACAGCTCATATCGTGAACTGAAAGCATAAGCTCAAGAGTTGTTTTTCTTGCAGCCTGAATCTTTGCGGTATTAGTTAAAACTTCCATTCCCTCGGAAACAGGATAAACGCAGGCTGTTACCTGACGGAAACCTCTTCCCTCATTTGCCTCAACGATACAAATACGGCAAGCGCCGATTTCGTTGATTTCTTTCATAAAGCACAGTGTAGGAATTTCAATTCCTATTTTGCGGGCCGCATCAAGAATTGTTGAGCCCTTAGGAACGCTAACTGCCACACCATTGATTTTTAAATTAACCATATCTGCCATTTTTAACGCCCTCTTATTTCTTGCTTATTGCCTTAAACTTACAGTTTCTCTCACAAGCGCCGCACTTAATACATTTATCAGGAATGATTTCGTATGAAGGAAGCTTGTGGCCTTCGGCAATATACTTTGTTTTAACGATTGTATCGACAGGACAGTTACCAGCGCATCTTCCGCAGCCGATACACTTATCCTTGTCAATTGTGTATGTAAGAAGGTCCTTACAAACGCCTGCAGGGCACTTCTTATCAACAACGTGAGCAACATACTCATCTCTGAAGAATTTGAGTGTTGCAAGAACGGGGTTCGGAGCTGTCTGACCGAGACCGCAAGCTGAGTTTGCCTTGATATAGTAGCAAAGCTCCTCAAGTCTGTCGAGGTCTTCGAGAGTTCCCTTACCCTGGGTTATTTTTTCAAGAATTTCATAAAGACGTTTTGTTCCGACACGGCAGGGAGTACACTTACCGCAGGATTCATCAACCGTAAATTCAAGGAAGAATTTAGCGATATCAACCATACAGGTATCCTCATCCATAACGATGAGTCCGCCCGAGCCCATCATACAGCCCATTGCAGTGAGGTTGTCGTAGTCAATCTCTGTGTCAATAAGCTTTGCAGGAATACATCCGCCCGAGGGTCCGCCTGTCTGAGCAGCCTTGAACTTCTTTCCGTTGGGAATACCGCCGCCGATATCATAGATAATCTCGCGAAGAGTTGTTCCCATAGGAACTTCAACAAGACCTGTATGCTTAATCTTTCCGCCGAGAGCGAATACCTTTGTTCCCTTTGATTTCTCAGTTCCCATTGATGCGAACCAATCAGCACCCTTGAGAAGAATCTGTGGAACGTTTGCAAAGGTTTCAACGTTATTTTCAACTGTCGGCTTACCGAAAAGACCTTTAACTGCAGGGAATGGAGGTCTTGGGCGAGGCTCGCCTCTGTTACCTTCGATTGAGGTCATAAGAGCTGTTTCCTCACCGCAGACGAATGCGCCTGCACCAAGACGGATTTCAAGGTCGAAATCAAAGCCTGATTCAAAAATATTTTTACCTAAAAGACCGTATTCACGAGCCTGGTCGATAGCCTTCTGAAGTCTTGCAACAGCGATGGGATATTCAGCACGAACATAAACAAATCCCTTTGTTGCGCCAACAGCATATCCGCAGATAGCCATTGCTTCAATAATACAATGCGGGTCGCCTTCAAGAACGGATCTGTCCATAAACGCACCCGGGTCGCCCTCGTCGGCGTTACAAACAACATATTTCTGGTCAGCCTTATTTGGAGCACAAAGCGACCATTTGAAGCCTGTTGGGAAGCCGCCGCCTCCACGACCTCTGAGCCCTGAATCAGAAACGCATTTAATAACGTCCTCAGGAGTCATTTCAGTTAAAACCTTACCAAGAGCAGCATAACCGTCAACAGCGATATATTCATCGATGTTTTCGGGGTCGATAACACCGCAGTTACGAAGTGCTACACGGTGCTGAGCTCTGTAGAAATCGGTATCATTAAGTGAAACCGTTCCGCCAACAAGGGAATCCTTCGGTGCTGACGACTCATCATAAACAAGACGGTCAACAACTCTTCCTTTTAAAAGATGCTCATTAACGATTTCCTCAACGTCATCTGCGTGAACCTGGCTGTAGAATGTTCCTTCAGGATAAACGATAACAACGGGACCAAGTGCGCAAAGACCGAAGCATCCTGTCTGAACGAGCTTGATTTCGTGGGTTAATCCGGCAATTTCAAGATGCTCTTTGAAAGCCTCCTGAACTGCTTTACTTCCTGAGGAAGTACAGCCTGTACCGCCACAGATAAGAACTTGTGAACGAATCATAACTTTACCTCCAAAATATATTACTCATCTTTCAACTCATCGTTTGAGATTGTATATTTGTTTACTACTCTTCCGCCCTGAAGGTGGATTTCAACAACCTCTTTTGCTTTTTCAGGGGTCATATGAACATAAGTAACCTTTTCCTTGCCCGCTTCAAAAACCTCAACAACGGGCTCAAACTGGCAGATGCCAATGCAGCCTGTCTGAGAAACGGTTACCTTCTCTGAAAGACCAAGCTTGTTTACATCCTCAACAAAAGCATTTAAAACAGGACGTGCGCCTGCTGCAATACCGCAGGTTGCCATACCGACAACAACTCTGATATCGCCCGAGCCTTCGCGAAGAACAACCTTGTCCTTCATCTTTTCTCTGATTGCCTGAAGTTCAGCTAATGATTTCATAACTTCTCTTCCTTCCTATTATTAATGTTTATTATTTATAAATTAAAACCTTGATATTGCTCTCGCAAATATTCTTCGGTCCATTTTATAACCTCGTAACTGTTCAGCGGAACATCGCCGAGAATCTCTCTGAGCTGCCTCGTGTCAAGCTCTGCCGAGTGTTCCCCTTGCTTGTGACTGAAATAAAAATCCGTATCGGGATGACCTTGAATCAACGTTACTATTGATGAAACAACATCTCCCAGCGGTGTAAAATCAAGATGGTCTTTAAAGAATACCGCTGTTACGCAGGTTCCGTGGCTTTCGGGATTATCCTCCTGAGTTTTTGATTCAACTGAAAAGCTTCCGCCCGTCTGTTCAGCAGCAAGCTTTAAAAGCGGAACACCGAGACCGACTTTTCTTGTTGTTCTCGTTGTATAAAACGGGTCGATAACCGACTTAACAACCTCTTCACTCATTCCGCAGCCGTCATCCTTAATCTGAAGAGTGAGTTTATTTCCCTCTTCAACGATTATAATCTGAGTAAGGCTTGCGCCCGCTTTAACGGAATTTTCTGCAACATCAAGAATGTTGAGCGACAGTTCCTTCATTTTTTCACCTTGATTTTAAATATTCAAACATCTTTTTGCGAACAAGCGCTGAGCTGTAGGGCTCATCGTCGAGCTCAAAATAGTTTTCTTTATCGCGCATATTTTCAAGATAATGCGCATCGGAGCTTATAATCACCTTTTTATTCTGAAGTGAATATTTTTCAACGTACTCCTCAACCTTTTCCTTTCGGTTTATTTCAACAATGTCGAAATGCGGCGTTTCGGGAAAAGTTCCGAGAACCTCTATAACTCCGTTTGACTGGCGGTCTATATGAGCGGGATAACAGATTCCGCCGAAACTTTTAACAAGTTCTGGCGCCTCCTCAAGCGAAACGGTTGTTGCGTTTGAAAGAAGATATTTATCCTCGCCGATAATATTATCCTCGCCATCAAGTATAAACTGATTACCGAATATATCGGTTCTGTTTTCAATTTTTATTCGTCTTTTATCTATCTCTTCATCAAACGCCATAGCGTCGCCGAGGTTTTCAAAAAGACAAACAACGTGTATATCCTCTGCGGTTGTCAGCTCCATTCCTGCAACGGGAATAATTCCGTATCTCTTAGCTGCCTCGAAAAATGCGGGACAGTTTTTGCAGGTGTTATGGTCCGTTAATGCAATAATATTAAGTCCGCAGAGTGTTGCCATTCCTGCAATGTTGTTCGGAGTGTTGTCATCTCCTCCGCACGGTGACAAACAGGAATGAATATGCAAGTCGTAATAATACTTATTCATCAGACCTTACCGATAAGCTGCTGCGCTGTTTCAAAAGCGGGAAGCGGGGATGAAAGAACATTGATTCCTTTCTGAATTGCCGTTTCCCTGAGCGCATCGTCAAGACTGACTCCCTCGGCAAGAATAACACAGGCAACATCAGAGAGAGAAGCAACTGCGATAACATTGACATTGCTCATAATTGTTATCCAGGCGTTATCTTCATTTGCTCTGCCCATAACCCAGCTGAGCAAATCGCCGATATATGCGCCGCTGACATTTTTTTCGCCGTCGGGCATACAGATTATTTCAAATGAGCATGCTTTACACAACTCATCAACTGTCATTGCTCTTCTCCTTTCCTGCCTCTTTTCTGATAACGCATCCGTTTATCGATGCCTTATTCTTAACGATATCCTCTGCAAACGCTCTGCAGTTAGGTGCGCCGCATGCTCCGCAGTCAATACCGGGAAGAGTGCTTTTTATCTGCTGAATATCCGCCATCATTCTCATTGACTGCGCCATATTATCGGCAAGTCTGTTTATTGGCTGATATTCAGGTAGTTTATCAAATAAATAATCTTCGGGAATATAATTATCTTCATCAATGAAATTTTGTGAAACAGGAAGATATCTTCTCAGCGACTGGAGTCTTGCCTTTGCAACAAAGGGATTTTCCATCGCCATAACGCCGCCGACGCATCCGCCGGGGCAAGCGTTGAGTTCAATGAACTTCAGAGAAGGAATATTTCCGTTTTCAATCTGGTCAAGCACACGGATAATATTATCAATTCCATCAGCAGCGAGATAATCCTCGTTGAATATGGCTGTTGACTCTCCGCCTGAGCTCGCCCAGCTTATTCCGATAATGCCCGACTCCGAAAGCGATTTAATTTCGTTATCCTGCGACATTTCGCTGATAAGCATAAAATATATATCACTGATTGAAACAACAACATCAACCTGACTCTTATAGTCGGCAAAGCCGTTTTTAACATAGCTTGCCTTTGCAGGACAGGGGGAAATGAAACAAACTCCAATATCCTCTGCGTTTAGCTCAGGATGATTTTTAATTGCTCTTTCCCTTGCAAGCCTTGCGGCAACCTCCATTGGCGGAAGCATATGTAATATATTTTCACTCAGTGACGGGAATCTTAGGGAGATAAGCCTTATCGCAACGGGACAAGCCGAGCTGATAACGGGCTTTTTTATTCCGTCTGTTTTAAGATAAAGTCTGGTATATGCCGAAACAAGCTCCGCAGCCTTTGACACCTCATAAACATCATCAAAGCCTATCCTGAGCAATCCATCAAGAACAAAATCAACATCGTCAAGATTATCAAACTGACCGTAGAGCGTCGGTGCAGGAAGAGCAATTTTATACTTAAAACGCTTCATATCATCGAGCTTACCGTAAACCGCTTTTTTCGCCTGGTGAGGACAGTTTCTTATACACTCTCCACAGTCGATACAGCGCTTTTCGTTGATAACCGCATGGCCTTCCTTTATTCTTATTGCTTCAGTAGGACAGTGTTTGAGGCAGGTTGTACAACCTGTGCATTTGCTCGGATCAAGCAATACCGAGTGGTCGTATAAATGCATTTATATCAATCCTAAATCTATCCTAAATTTACTCTCATTTTTACCGTTGTTCCAACTCCAACGGTTGATTCAATCTCCATTGAATCTGTATAGCGCTTCATATTCGGGAGACCCATGCCTGCGCCGAAGCCCATAGAACGGGTATTATCCGAAGCGGTTGAATAGCCCTCCTGCATCGCCTGTTCAATGTCCTTGATGCCGGGGCCCTTATCCGCAAGAATCATTTCAATATAGTTTTCGCAAACCTTAACGTCAACCGTTCCCCCGTTTGCATGAATTACCATATTTATTTCTCCCTCATACATCGCAATCGAAACACGTCTGATTATTTCGGGAGAAATGCCAAGCTGCCGTAAATCCTTTTTAATCTGAACAGATGCCTGACCCGCAGATGTGAAATCATCGCCGTCAACATCAAAATGGAATACTAATTCTTCGCTCATATTAATTCTTCTTGTCTCCGAGACCGTTTGAATAAATTATTCCGCAAGCCTCATAAAGACGCTTATCGCACTGCATGATAACTATTCCGTTATCCCTTGCAAGTTGAAGCATCTCCTCAGTTGGAGTTTTTGAACGGACAAAAACAATGCAAACCATATCCATCATTACGGCAGTACGGATAACTTGAGGATTAACAAGTCCGGTCATAAGAACAGCCTGGTCTTTAACAAACGCAAGAACGTCGCTCATAAGATCACATCCGCAGGCAGAATATACCTCGCGTTCAATATGATCTTCGCAGCAAAGAACTTTTGCGCCGAGCAAATCTTTCATTTCACTGATTTTCATAAAGATTATTCCTTTGAGAATTACTTAAATTTTGCAACTATTTCGGGGACATCTTTAACGGTGAGCTTTCCGAAAACTTCATCGTTAACAGTTAAAACGGGACCAAGTCCGCATGCTCCGATGCAGCGGCACGCATTGAGAGAAAACTTACCGTCCTCTGTGCATTCATCAACTTCAATTCCGAGCTCCTCGGAAAGTTCATCAAGAACGCCCTGCGCTCCCTTAACATAGCAAGCTGTTCCCATACAAACGGAAATATTATATTCTCCCTTGGGTGTGAGCGAGAACTGAGCATAGAATGATGCAACGCCGAAAACCTTTTCAAGCGGAACTTCCATTCCCTCAGAAATCATCTGCTGCACTTCAACAGGAAGATATCCGTAAATCTCCTGAGCCTCCTGCATAACAGCCATAAGACGGCTTTTATCGTGCTTATTTGCCTCAATAACCTTATTGAGTTCAGCTTCCTGCTCAGGTGTACCCTTAAAAGGAATCTTACTGATTTTTTTCTGCATAAGTTAGTTCCTCCTTCTAATTTCTAATCCCTTTGTTAAAAAAATGACAAAGGACGTGTATTATAATAACATAAAGAATCTTATTTGAAAAGACCTAATTTAGATAAATATAAATATTTTATCGAAATCTAAAAATATTCACAAAAAAATTGAAGTTATTTGGTGAATATGCTATAATAGAGAGTGAAATTTTATTAATTTTTACAAATAAAGGTAAATGACAATCTAATTAGAAATGATTTTTTGTTCTGTTAAGGAGGTTTTATGCAGGAATTTATTGATTACATCAACACCGCCCTGCCCGAAGAAAGTGGCAACAAAATTCTTTTTAAATTCAAGAGAAAAATTCTTGATGAAATGAATGAAAGAGCCATTGAGGTTGCAGGAAGAGGCGGGATTCACGACCAGAAGGTTATCAATGATTTGATAATCAGCGAACACGAAAATTTAAAGGAGGAATATAAGGAATATTTAGATAAACATAATTCCTCGGCAAAGCTGAAAAAGAGCATTATAACAAATGTTTTAGGCTCGATTGCCTATATCCTTCTCATAGTAACAATCTTCCTCGGCGTCAGCTTTGCAACGGGTTTATGGAGATACACCTGGATTATTATTGTTGATGGAATTCTTTTCTGGGTTGATTATCTTCTTTCTCTCGGAATCAGAAAATTTGTTTCAATGAAAAGATTTTTCCACGTTTTTGCGAGAATTTTTCTTTTCGGAGCGGTTGTTGTTTTTACGGTTGCGGTATTTTTACTTGTTCTTACATTAACCGACCTTCCAAACAGCTGGCTGATTGTTATAGCGGGACTGATTCTTGCTTTTCTATGCGACGGTATTTTTGCAAGTGCAACCCATGCGAAACTTGCAATTCTTCATTGGCTCCTTTATATTCCCGTTATTTCGGCTTTTGCGTTTATTATAATCGGCGTTTTGGGTATTCTCTCCTGGAGCATTGCATGGATTATTATTCCGCTTTCACTCATTTTGGATTTAATAATCATAATCGCTGCATTATCGAAGAATAAGAAAGATAAAATGGAGGTGGAAGATATATGGAAAGAAAACTAAATGCAGAGCTTTGGGATAAAATGCATTATCTCTTCCGTGATTTCAATGACAGAATGGTCCACGTTGAGCTCCATTACGATTTCAGAATTGATATCGATGCATTAAAAACAGTTTTAACCTGCTTTTTTGAAAAAGCGCCGGTTCTTCATTCCTCTTTCACCGATAATCATATTCATCCTTACTGGACGGTGTGCGACTATCACATAAACGATGTTTTAACCGTTAAAGAGGTTGATGAAAAGGATATTGATGAGGAAATAAACAGCTTTTTAGTTCAGTATATTCCTCCTGAAAGTCCCATTCAGATGAAGGTTGCGGTTTTCTTCTACGGCGAAAACAAATCGGTTTTGCTTGTTGTTGAAAATCATATGTGTATGGACGGCGGCGACCTTAAATATTTTATGAAATCACTCTGTCAAAACTATAATGATTATCTTGAAAACGGCAAAAGTCCGATTGCGCTTAGAACAGGAACGCGCTCATATGAAGCGGTATATGAGGATTTCACCGCAGGTGAGCGCAGAATGGCGAAAAATCTTTACAGGAATATCAACACAAAGGATAAACACGGTTTTCCGTTTACTCCCGACAATATCGCTGATAAATCCTTTATCGCAAGGCGCCGTTTTTCCGCTGAAACCTTTGATAAGCTTCGCGCTTCGGGCAAAAAGCGCGGCGCAACGATAAACGATATGATTTTATGCGCTTATTTCTACAGCTTATATGAGCTCGCAGGCTTCAGCGAAGACGAGGGAATTTCAATTTCCTGCGCCATTGATTTAAGGCGGCATATCAAGGATAGCACTGGTCAGGGAATAACAAACCAGACCGCCTGGATGCAGTGCAAAATCCCCCATAGAGGCAAGGATATTTTTGAAACTCTCGACTATGTTGTTAAAAGCTCAAACGAGTTTAAGAAGGACAGATTTATGGGACTTCACGGTCTTCCGCTCCTCTCCCTCGGCTATAAGATTATGCCCCACGCAGCAAGCGAGGAAATAATTAAAGTCGGCTATGCAAATCCGCTTCTTGCAATGAGCAATATCGGAATTCTTGAGGTTGATAAGCTCGCTCTTTCGGGCAATGAGCCGATAGACGGTTTTATGAGCGGTGCGGTTAAATATAAGCCTTATGCCCTCCTCTCAGCAACCTCGATGAGAAAGGAACTTACCCTTTCAATGTGCGTTCGCGGAAACGAAGAGGATAAGAAAACTGTTGAACACTTCTTTGATTTACTTGAGCAATCAATTAAACTTCTTATTGATTAAATATAATGGGCTACCTCACTTTATTCGTGAGGCAGCCCATTGTCTTATTTTTCGAAAGCATAGAATCCCAAGTCATTCAGCGAAAGTTCAAAACCATTTAAAAAGATATTCGAGTCCTCCGCTAAAACTCTGATTGATGCATTCGCTAAGTTTTGAACAAGATAGTATTTATCATACGACAGCGAGGAGCGTTCTATGTCAAAATCGATTTGATGATAGCTCCATTTTGTTGAGTTAAATGATGAGGTTGCTATTTCGTCAGGCTCATCACTTTTATTATCTGACTTGTAATATTCAAAAATAACATTAGCAGTATTATTGTATTTACCTAATGTAATTTGAGCAAACGAATAATCTCCGTCGTTAAATAATGTATGCTCAACAAGGAAAAGTTTGTTGTTTAAAACATAAACACAAATATTCATTTCATCACCATACGAATTAGTATAGTAATCTTCTAAGCATAAATCTCCGTCGCTATCATAATGTCCATACTGCTCGATTTTCTTCGCAAGTTTTGTATATGCCTTACCCTTTTTAGTATCTACAACATTAACTTTGCAGGTGTATTTCTTTTTCTTTTCTCCTACAGTTGCGGTTATGGTTGCTTTCCCGAGTTTTTTTGCTTTGACTTTGCCTTTTGAATCAACCGTTGCAACCTTTTTATTGCTTGATTTCCAAGTTACTTTTTGTTTTGTTCCTTTAACGGATATGGTTGATGAACTGAAAATCGTTATATTTGATTTTGATGTTGAAATTCTAGGCGTTTCAACTGTAACAGAGCATTTATAGGTTTTACCGCCGACTTTTGCATAAATTATTGCTGATCCTTTTTTCTTTGCGCTAACCTTTCCCTTGCTTACAGTTGCAACTGTTTTTCTTGATGAAGACCATGAAACTTTCTTTTTCGTTCCTGAAATCTTCAGTGTTTCATTTTGCCCTTTGATTAAAACAAGTTTGGTTTTGTTTAGTTTAACTTTTGTTTTTGCTTGTGCTTCAATAATTCCGATGTTATACGGTTCTAACACTAATTCAGATGCAATCGGAAAAGACATTATTAAGCAGAATGCTAAAACAAATGATAAAAATGGTTTCTTGAATTGACTCATAATATACCTCCAAAAAATAAAAAATGCGTACAGCCGAAGCTATACGCACAAAAACGCATAACTCCGATTGTCGCCAAACAAAAGTCAATTACACATACAAGAGTACACGCATTGATAGAGTATGCATTTTTAACAAAATAAAAAATGCAAGTACTCCTAAAAATGTGTATTAAATTGACTTTTATTTGGCTCCTTCATTTTAGCACTATACCAAAAAATAGTCAAGAAATATGTCAAATTTTGAAAGCACAGTCACCAGTTGATATGACGAAAACATTAAATAGTTTGTTTCATTTTTTCGTTATATTGATTAGAATACTGCCGCTACGGGACGTCGAGGGCGCTGTCCCCTACATTTTTAACTTTTAATAACCTCATGGGACAACTGGGGACTGTCCCCAGTTGTCCCTACTGTATCTTTCGGGAATAGGGGTCCGTCCCCCTTTACCGCACAGTTATAGAGCCATTTTTCAGAGTTTTGTTTTATGCACAAAAAAATTGCATCGGGGAAACCCAATGCAATTTTTTTACATTATTTCATTGAAATATTGAATTTTTCCGTTGTCGTCAACCGAAACAACAACTCCGTTTTCTTCCCCAGTTATCAGTATCGGGGATTTTGAAATTGAGGTTATTCTTCTGAGAGTTCTTTTATCGCATCTTTCATAGTCGTTTGTTACAACGCAAACATCGGGAGAAAGGTTTTTAAGCCAGTCTTCACTCGTTGATTTCGCATATGAATGATGCCCCACCTTAAGAACATCAATATGCCCTAGTTTTGCTCCGATTTTATCTTCATCACCCGTTATATTATCTATATCTCCCGAGAGGAAAATTCTCGCGCCTTTTTTCTCAACAAGAACTCCGAGAGAGTTATCGTTTTCGCCGACTTTTTCGGTATTTTCATCCTTGGTATTAAAGAGGGTTAATTTGAAATTTCCGAGCATAAAAGGCGTTTCATCCATTTCTGAAATGATGGGGATATTCTTTGAATTCAGGGCGTCAACCATCTGGTCATAAACCTCCTGATTGTCCCATTCTTCAACTTCCATATCCCTTATTTGTTCCTCTTTATATTCCTTTAAAAATGCCTTTTCAATAATTATATCGTCGTCATAAATAATTGTATCAAAACCGCCGATATGGTCGGAATGGCTATGAGTTCCGAGAACAAAATCGAGGTGAACTTTTCCGTCGTTTCCTCTTGCATTTTTCTTTAGATATTCAAGAACTTCTTCCTCGTATCCCTTGAAATTCAGCTCCTCAAAGCCTCTTGGATTATCGTTATCCTCGGCTGCGTCAACAAGTGCAAAATGCCCCTGACTTTCAATCAGAATCGCATCCGAGCTACCCGTTTTAAGAAAATGAATTCTGTCCTGTGAAACATCCTGAGAAACCGACTTAACTTCTAAATTTTCTCTGTATTCATTAAACTCCATATCGTACCTCCACACTTTAAAATATAATACCGAAAAAACAATGATGGCGCAAACTGCAAGCAGCGACACCGAAGTTATAATAAATTTTTTCACAAAGCACCTCATTCCCCCTCATTTTATCTATATACTAAACCTTTTTAATAAAAAAGTCTTTTAATTTATAACAGAAATTTTATAAATAATCAAACTAATATATATTTCTCGGTTTTTTCTACATAATATATAAAATCATTGCAAATCTCAGCGCTTTTATCTACATTTTGTGTCTGTACTTTTACTTTTTATATGTTATAATGAATTAGCTTTATTTAAAATCATTGTTTTAAAAACAGTATAACTCTATAACTCTGCGAGGTGCAAAGTGAAGAATATTTTAGAACTGCTGGAAAATTCTTCGGCAAAATTTCCGGACAAGCCTGCTTTTATCGACGACAAAAACTCCGTAACATATTCGCTGCTTGAAAGCTATGCAAAAAGAATCGGCTCTACGCTTCTTAAAACAGGAGCAAAAAACAAGCCGATTGCAATATATATAAACAAGAGCGCTGATGTTATCAACGCAATGATGGGAATTGCATACAGCGGAAATATCTATGCCGTTATTGATACTGAAATGCCAAAGGAGAGAATTGATAAAATCTTTTCAACCCTTAACCCCGTTGCAGTAATAACTGATGAGGCAAATAGCGAAAATGCGGCTCTGTTCGGACTTGAAACCTTTCATATAGACGATATGAAAAAAGCCGAAATCAATTCTGATAAGCTCTCTGAAATCAGAAGCGCTCAGATTGATACCGACCCTCTTTATATTCTCTATACCTCGGGCTCAACAGGAATGCCAAAGGGAACAGTTATCAACCACAAAAATGTTTTATCCTACAGCAAATGGGCGGTTGACACCTTCGGAATTGATGAAAACACTGTTTTCGGAAATCAGACTCCGTTTTATTTTTCAATGTCCGTAACCGATATTTATTCAACTCTCCGCTCGGGCGCAACGCTTGTTATAATTCCGAAAATCTGTTTTTCGTTCCCGATTAAGCTTGTTGAATTTTTAAATAACAATAAAATCAACACTATCTATTGGGTGCCAAGCGCATTCGGAATTGCCGCTAATTTCAAGCTCTTTGATGTTGAAACACCAAAATATCTTAAAACAGTTCTTTTTGCAGGCGAGGTTATGCCTGTTAAATTCCTTAATTACTGGAAAAAATATCTTCCGAAAACAACCGTTTTCGCAAACCTTTTCGGACCGACGGAAACAACTGATATCTGCACCTATTATGTTGCAGAAAGAGAACTTGATGTTACCGAGTCGCTTCCAATCGGAAAGCACTGCGATAACTGCAATGTTTTCATAGTCAACGAAAAGGGCGAAGAGGCAAATAACGGCGAAGAGGGCGAGCTCTTTGTTCGCGGCTCATTCGTTGCATCGGGCTACTATAACAACCCCGAAAAAACCGCCGAGATGTTTGTTCAGAATCCTTTGAACACCGCCTACCCCGAAATATGCTATAAAACAGGCGACCTTGTTAAAACAAATGAGCTCGGCGAAATAATATATATCGGCAGAAAAGATTTTCAGATTAAAAGAATGGGCTATCGAATTGAGCTCGGCGAAATCGAAGCTGCCACAAGCGCAGTTGACGGAGTTAAGGAATGCGCCTGCATTTTTAATAAAGAAAGCGACAAAATAGTTTTGTATTACTGCGCTGCAAAAATCGAGGAAAATGAAATGCTCGATTTTCTAAAATCAAAGCTCAATGCGTATTTCATTCCCGATGAGGTAATCAAAACCGCTTCATTGCCTCGCAATGCAAACGGAAAAATAGACAGAAAAGAATTAGAAAAGAGGATATAAAATGGATAAGATTATTGAAATTTTAAAAGGAATAAAGCCTTCGGCAGATATCAGCGAAAACACAGCGTTAATTGATGAGCATATCATTGATTCGCTGGCAATGATTAATCTTGTCGGAACTCTCAGCGATGAATTTGATGTTGATATTTCCGCAAGAGATATAACTCCCGAAAACTTCGCAACTCCTGCTGCAATTTTAACCCTTATTGAGCGCCTTGAAGACGAGGATTAATAATGATTAGCTACGCCTCGTTTTCCTTCTTCCTTTTATTCTTCGGAATAACTGCGCTTATCTACTGCATTATGCCACAAAAAATAAGATGGATTGTTTTGCTCCTCGGCTCATATGCATTTTATTTCGTTTCATCAAAGGGCAATGTTATTCCGCTTATCATAGTAAGTCTTCTGGTATGGGGCTTCGGACTCTGGATTCAGAAGATGAACGAAAATATGAAGCTGAAAAGGAAAAACGCTTCATCAAAGGAAGAAAAAAAGACTATTAGAGCTAAATACAACCAATACAAACGCCGAATTTTAACCCTCGGCGTAGTTTTGGTTGTATTAATATTGCTTTTTTGCAAGTATATAAACTTCTTTATTGACACTCTTAACATTATTCCTGCGCTGAATATAAAGGAGCTTTCCGTTATTCAGCCGCTCGGCATTTCGTTCTTTGTTCTTGAGGGTATCAGCTATATTGCCGATGTTTATTACGGCAAGATTGAGGCTGAAAAAAATCCGCTTAAAATTTCGCTCTATCTTTCGTTTATGCTAACCGTTGTTGAAGGTCCCATTGCGAGATATTCTCAGCTCGGAACTCAGCTTTGCGAGTGTAAGTATAACAATCTTGAGGATATAAGCAAGGGTTATATAAGAGTTGTCTGGGGTCTTTTTAAGAAGGTTGTTATTGCCGACAGAGCTGTTTTAGTTGTCAGCGCTGTTTTTGATAACCACGAAAACTATAGTGGCATACCCGTTGCTGTTGCAATTTTGTTTTACACCCTTCAGCTTTACTGCGAATTCTCGGGTGTTATGGATATTATGTGCGGTCTCGGAAGAATGCTCGGCATTGAGCTTCCCGAAAACTTCAATCAGCCCTTCTTTGCAAAATCAATCAACGAATTCTGGCAGAGATGGCATATTTCACTCGGCTCATTCCTCAGGGATTATATTTTCTATCCCGTTTCACTTTCAAGCGGTATAAAGAATATCTCAGCGAAAACAAAGGAAAAATTCAATCCGTATTATGCAAATCTCATCCCAACCTCAGTGGCGCTTTTCTTTGTTTGGTTTACAAACGGCTTCTGGCACGGCTCGGGCTGGAAATACATAACATACGGTTTATACTACTATTTTCTTATGATGCTCGGTCTTTTCTTCAAGCCTCTGACCGACAAGCTCTGCGATAAGCTTAAAATCAACAGAGAATCAAAAGGCTTTGGCTTTTTTGCAGTTTTAAGAACAACCGTCATTGTTAATATCGGAATGCTCATTTTCAGAGCAGACACTCTTAAAACTGCGCTGAATATGTTTTCTTCAATGTTCTCAAGGGGCGATTTTTCCGTTCTCATTCCGGGCGGAGAAAACAGCATTGATATCAATTTCTATGACTATGCGGTTATTATAGTCGGCTTCTTTATTATTCTTCTTGTAGGAATTTTCAAAGAGAAAAAGGTTGATATCATCCAAAAGATATATAACCTTCCGTTTGCTTTAAAATTCGTTTTATATCTTGCGGCTATATTTGTAATCATCATTATGGGTGCTTACGGAGAGGGGTACGGCGTAGTTGATTTGATTTACGCTAATTTTTAAAAAATGAATAAAGCGTTATTAAAAGAAAAATCAATAGAAGTTGTTAAGATAATTGCTTTCGTTCTTGTCTTCTTTCTTATTGTTCAGATTCTCTCATCAACGGTTTTCACTGAGAATTCAGCGCTGAAATACAACAACAATAAAAAAGACGCCTACTCTTTTATCAACGAAAAAGATAATTCAATTCAGATTGTCGGTATCGGAAACAGCGATGTTTATTCGGGCTTTGTTCCGCTCGAACTCTGGAGAGAATACGGTTATACGAGCGTTGTCAGCGCTTCAATTCATCAAACAATTCCCGAATCTCATAAAATTCTTGAAATGCTTTTTGAAAAGCAGTCGCCAAGACTTGTTATCATCGAGTCGGATATGTTTTACGACGGCGAGGATATCGATAAAAAAGAGCTGAAAAAACAGGACTGGCTTTCAGATTTCTTCGACCATATGGAGCCTGAATTTTTCGCTCACAACATTGAAAATGTTTTCTCAGTTTTCAGATTTCATAACTACTGGCAGGGCGGCAAGGAAAACAACGACGCTGCGCCGTATAATTCCCACGGCTACAGATATAATACAAGAACCTGTAAGCTTGAAAAATCGGAATATATGATTCCGACCTCAGAAAAAGACGATATGTCAAACCTCAACAAGCAGCAAACAGATGAGCTTATTAATTACTGCAAATCCCACGGCGCCGAGGTTATGATTCTGACTCTTCCGTCTATCAACACATGGAATTATGAACGCCACAACGCTGTTGAACAGTTTGCAAACGAAAGAAACCTTCCCTTCGTTGACCTTAATCTTCACTACGACGATATGGGAATAAGTATGACAAGCTGTTTCAGAGATGAGGGAAATCATCTTAACTACGACGGCGCAAAGGCAGTTACACTCTTTCTCGGCGATTATTTCAAAAGGAATTATTCGTTTGAAGATTTAAGAAGCAACAGCGATTATGTCTCCTGGAATAAGGACCTTGAAAAATTTGATAAATATAAAAACAGTACAAAGAAATCAGAAGAATGAATTCAGATTTAATCAAGAATAATAAATACCGTCCGTTTTTCGCAGCCTTCTGTGCTTTAGGCTGGTCGCTGGCATATCCGCTGATAAAACTCGGATACAGTGAATTTGGCATAAGCGGCGACCTTGCGAGCAATGTTCTCTTTGCAGGGGTCAGGTTTTCTCTTGCGGGAATACTTGTTTTAATCTTCGGAAAAACACTCGGTATTAACTTAAAAGTTAAAGATAAAAACCTATGGGCGTGGATAATCTCCTTTGGACTTATCAATACAGCGCTTCACTATATGTTTGCATATATGGGGCTTTCCCGTCTCCCAAGCTCAAGAGGAACAATTCTCGATTCAATGGGCGGCTTTTTCCTGATTCTTCTTTCAGGTCTGCTTTTTAAAGAGGATAAAATAACCTTTAAAAAGATTATCGGCTGCATATTCGGTCTTTTTGGAATTGTTCTTATCAATATCGCTCCGATAAATGAGCTTTTTTCAGATATTTCGTTTACCGGCGACGGATTTATTCTTATCAACGCCTGCTTTGCCGCACTCGGCGGAATAATGACGAGAAAAATATCCGAAAAAATCAACATAACCGCCGCAACCGGCTATTCAATGCTAATCGGCGGAGCAGTTATGATTGTGCTCGGCTTTATTATTGGAATAAAAAGCAAATGGAATATAACTGTTAAAGGCTTATTAATTCTGCTCGCCCTTGTTCTAATCTCGGCGGTATGCTTTGAAATATATAATCTTTTGCTATCTTTCCACCCGATAAGCAAGGTTGCAATTTTCAATGCACTAATCCCCGTTTTAGGCGTTATGTTTTCATCATTAATTCTCGGTGAGCCGTTTAAATGGCAGTACCTTGCCGCAGGGCTCAGCGTTGCAATCGGTATAGCAATAATCAACAAAACAACCTTTAAGGAATAATCCTTACAGGTTGTTTTATTTTTCTTCATTTTTCGTCAAAACTTTATTATTGTAATAAATCTATAAATATGTTATTATAAATATGGAAAAAAATATTTAAAAGTATCGGAGTGATTCTATGTATGATATTGCAATAATAGGCTGCGGAATAATCGGCGCTTCCTGCGCTTATTATCTGAGCAGATATAAGCTGAAAATTGCAGTTATTGAAAAGCATAATGATGTTTGTATGGAAACGACCAGGGCAAACAGCGCAATCATCCACGCGGGTTATGACCCGAAACCCGACTCGCTCTGCGCTAAATACAATGTTCGCGGTAACGAGCTTGCAAAGGAAATCTGCGAAAAGCTTGATGTTGCATATAAGCAGATTGGCTCTTTGGTTGTTGCATTTAACGACGATGAAATGAAAACAATCGGCGAGCTTTATGAAAGAGGGAAAGCAAACGGCGTTCCCGATATGGAAATTGTTAATCAGGCTAAGCTTCGAGAGATGGAGCCCTTTATTTTCGAAGAAGCTCTTGGCGCACTATATGCTCCGACGGCGGCAATAGTAAACCCTTGGGAATACGGAATTGCGATGGCTGAAACCGCTGTTAAAAACGGCACTGAGCTGTTTTTAAACACAGAGGTTAAGAGCATTGAAAAAAGAAATGATATCTGGCATATTGAAACCGGCAGCGGTGAATTTGATGCGAAATACATTATCAATGCCGCAGGTGTATGGGCGGATGATATAACCGCTATGGTGGGTAAGCCGGATTATAAGATTAATCCAAGCGCAGGCGAATATTATCTTCTTGATAAATGCGAAGGAGAGCGCGCAAAGCATGTTATTTTCCAGTGCCCTAACGAGCTTGGAAAGGGCGTTCTTGTTGCTCCGACTGTTCACGGAAATCTCATTGTCGGTCCGAATGCTGTAAGTTCTGAAAAGGATGATACTTCAACAAAAACCGCTTCCCTCGATTTTGTAAGAGAAAGGGCGGTTAAATCGATTCCCTCAATTAATTTCAGAGAGAATATCAGGAATTTCACAGGAGTTCGAGCAAACACCGATACAGGCGATTTTGTTATCCGTTTTTCAGAAGAAAACTTCCTTGATTTGGCGGGTATTAAATCGCCGGGTCTTTCTGCTGCGCCTGCGATTGCCGAGGGAGCAGTTCAAATGCTTAAAGAAAAAGGACTTGCCCTTGCTGAAAAATCTGATTTTATCGATAGCAGAGAGCACATACGCTTCAAGGAGCTGAGTAACGAAGATAAAAATAAGCTGATAAATGAAAATTCTGCTTTCGGACGTGTTGTCTGCAGATGTGAAACAATAACCGAGGGCGAAATTCTCGCGGCGCTCGCCTCCCCCATTTCCCCTGTTTCACTCGACGGAATAAAAAGAAGAGCGGGAACAGGAATGGGAAGATGTCAGGGTGGCTTCTGCGGACCGAAAATTCTTGAAATAATGGCAAACTACAAAAATACCGAGCCCGAAAGCATTCTTCAGGACGACAATGGCAGTTATATCCTGACAGGCGAAACCAAGAACGGAGGGGACTTAAAATGACATATGATTTAATTGTTGTCGGCGGAGGTCCCGCCGGACTTGCCGCTGCTATTGCAGCAAATGAAAAAGGTCTTGAAAAAATTCTAATTATTGAAAGAGACAGAGAACTCGGCGGTATTCTCAATCAGTGCATTCACAACGGCTTCGGGCTTCACTATTTCAAAGAGGAGCTGACGGGACCCGAATATGCGGGAAGATTTATTAAAATGCTTGAGGGAACGGGCATTGAAATTATGTGTGACACAATGGTTCTTGAGGTAACTCAGGAAAAAGAAGTTCACTGCGTTAATCCCGATAGAGGCTATCAGATACTCAGTGCAAAATCCATTGTTCTTGCAATGGGCTGCAGAGAGCGAACAAGGGGCGCAATTTCAATCCCAGGAACTCGCCCTGCAGGAGTTTTAACCGCCGGCGCTGCTCAGAGATATGTTAATATCGAGGGACATATGGTCGGCAAGAGAGTTGTTATTCTAGGCTCGGGCGATATTGGACTTATTATGGCGAGAAGAATGACTCTTGAGGGCGCAAAGGTTCTTGCCTGCGTTGAGGTTATGCCCTATTCGGGAGGACTTCAGAGAAATATTGTTCAATGTCTTAACGACTTTGATATTCCGCTCTATCTTTCCCATACTATTATAGATATCAGGGGCAAAAACAGGGTTGAGGGCGTTACCATTGCAAAGGTTGGTCCCGACAGAAAGCCTATTAAGGGAAGCGAAATTGATTTTGAATGTGATACAGTTTTACTCTCAGTCGGTCTTATTCCCGAAAATGAGCTTACGAGAAATGCGGGAATAAATCTTGATCTGAAAACAAACGGCGTTGAGGTCTGGGAGAATATGGAAACATCTGTTCCCGGCATATTCGCAAGCGGAAATGTTGTTCATGTTCACGACCTTGTTGACTATGTTACCGGTGAAAGCCAGAAAGCTGGAATTGCAGCCGCTGAATATGTTAAACAGGGAATGCGCTCAAGAGAAAATGCAATCTCGGTTAAAGAGGGCAGCGACGTCGGCTTCATTGTTCCGCTGAAAATTCACAGAGAAGCGATGGATGCGGAAATCTTTTTCAGAGTAAGGCGCATATTCGATAAAAGCGTTATAACCGTTAAAGACGGCGACAAAACTCTTGTCCATCTCAAAAGAGCACATATGGCGCCCGGTGAAATGGAAAGAGTCCGTCTTTCAAGAGCGCTTCTTGATGCTATTGACGGAAACGAAATAACTGTGTGTGCCGAGGAGGTGGAGGAATGAGAGAGTTAATTTGCATAACCTGTCCGAGAGGCTGTCACTTAAAGGTTGATGAAGAAAACAATTATGAAGTAACGGGTAACGCCTGCCCGAGAGGCAAGGTTTACGGCTACAACGAGGTAACCAATCCTCAGAGAGTTGTTACATCAACCGTCAGAACAAACAGCAGCGAATATCCCCGCTGTCCCGTTAAAACAAACGGAACAATCCCTAAGGAAAAAATGTTTGAAGCGATGAAAATGCTTGATGATATCATTCTAAAAACCCCGATTAAAGAGGGAGAAAAGGTTGTTGAAAATCTTTTTGGAACAGGCGTTGATTTCATCACCTGCAAAAATATAAACTAAAAAAACGGCTCATCGGGCGTCCTACATAAATAGGGTTAAAAATTAATTATTATCAGCAAGGCAGGGGTTTTCATCCCTGCCTTAACTTATTGCGCCGCTTATCCGTCTTGACCAGTAAAAATTGAATTATAGCAAATAGCAATACTTAAAAAGAT
>JAFSRX010000044.1 GCA_017445905.1 Eubacterium sp. | reverse complement strand
TAAAGCCTCACACCTTCCCCTTGAGGTACTCCCCGCTTAACGGGGAGATGTCAGCGCTCGCGCTGACAGAGGGGAGCGTCTGCGCTAGCAAAAGGGGGACCGCTTGCGGTGGATGAGGTGTTTTCCCTCTTTCCATCAGTTGCAATACAAATATTTCGGTATGTATAAAAATGTAAAAAAAATAGTGATAAAACATAAAAACATAGTGATTTTTATGCTTAATCAGAGGCTTACCAGTTATTGACCAAAAAAACATACAGAAGTATAATAATATTGAGTAACTGTATATTAGATTAGAACAATAGGGAGGAATATTTATGATGAAAATCACTAAAAAAATACTATCATTAATGCTGGCAGTGATTATGGCAGTGCCTGTTATTCTCGCAATGCCATCGACTGCAAGCGCAGCGACTGTTAATTCATCTGTTGACGAACATCTTGTTGCTCAGTATTTTACAGACAGCAATTTAACAGCAGATAAATCCGGAAACGGTTTTAATCTTGAAACCGTCGGCAGCGGAATGAACTGGACTTCAAATGACGGAGTTGACTGCGTTAAATTTCCTGGCGGTTCTAATACGAACTACTTTAGAGTTCGCACAAATGAAATGCTTTCAGGAGCAGATATGACGCACGGCTTAACTATAACACTTCGCGCAAAAATGAGCGGCTCGGGTTGGCAGAGATTTTTTGAATTATCCGAGGGTGGAGGATATGGCAACGGCTCAACAACAAGCTATGTTTATCTTTCTCCTAATGAGAGCGGAACTGTAAGGTTTAAGAATACATCCTATAATAATGATGAATCTGGAAAAATGTCTCCCGGAATGGATAGCAGTTGGCATTCTTATGCTGTTGTGATTTACAATGGTTTTGCAACCATTCATAAGGACGGAAGATATTGGGCAAGACTTGATGATTCAAACAGAATTAAAGATACCTGGCTTAAAAGAATCAAAAACGGTTATCTTCTTCTCGGCGCATCATCTTATAAAGACGACACAGCGTTTGAAGGCTGGCTGAGAGATGTTCGTGTTTATGACACAGCATTGAATTCCGTTCAACTTCGTCTTGCTTCAACAGACGCAAACAATAACCATGCAGCTGTTGATGTTAATTATGAAACAAGCGTTGATTTCCACGGTAATGACGGAACAACATATTCACGAAATGGAACATATTATTATTTAACAACTAATCCCAACTATGGCGTTACAAGAAATTCGGGTGCAGAATCATTTAATAATGACGATAATATGAAATATTTTCGTATGTGGGATAAAAAAGACCAGCTTTATTATACCGATAATTCAAGCAGAACCGAAGGAATGTTTCAAACTCAGAGCGACTTCCGCTTTGATGCATGGTTTGGCGCAAGAAACGATACAAGCGGACCATATCTTATAGCAATTAAAAACAGAAACGGCGGTTTGCCTATTCAGCTTCTTAAAAACGGAAATATTAAGGTCAACAATACAGAAATAACAGGTGTTAATGCTGTTTATTCAGGCAGCAATGAAAAATACCATAACTGCTACACTTTCTCATTTGATTACAGTGAGCAGATGCTTCATTTCTCTGCATGGGGCGAATATACCGATAACAACGGAAATTATAATATGCAGAAAACAAAGGATGTTAAAGTAACCGACTACGGTCTTACTCTTGATCCGGGCGACCTTGCAGGTATTAACTTCCTTGATGCTTCCGGCAACGGTCATGTTCGTTTTGGCGGTGTTTCGTTCTACACTCCGAAAAATCCTGCCCTGACTGCTGATAAAATAAGTGCTGCAAAGCAATATGTTAAAGATAACATTGCAGGATTTTCAAAAACCTCATGGGAAAACACATTTAACGCAAAGGCTTATCACTATAGCGATGAAGCAACAAACGGATTTGCAAATGTTGTTTGGTGTCCTCAGGGTGACGATGCAACATGGGCAAACGACTCTAACCATGATGATGGAGACTATATATTATACAAGTTCTTCCTGCCTAAAAACATTGTTCTTGCATATGACGGAGTAAACACACCTGCAACGCCTGTAACATTGGAAATTAAAACAGGTAAGAATGTATGGGGAACAACACAAACGAGATATGTAAGAACTCTTTTCTGGGACCAGGATTACCCCTCAACACCTTTCAGGAATGCAACATATTGGAAAGGTTATATTGATGCAGACTGGAAAAACTGGCCCGGTGAAAAAACCTCAGACTATGCAGGCAATGCTCAGATTGGATATGCTGCCGGTGCAGATTCAGACTATACTGTAAATAACCCAAACACATCAAGGTTCTTCTGGAATAAGGTTAATTATCAGGGTGGCGGAAACAAAACCTATCACTACTACAGATTCAATGACCTTCAGACGAATATGTATAGCTCATCAAAATCAAATAGTGGCTATAGCAACAAGGTTAAACAGGCAAATGATAACCACAATATCTATGTTATCGACTATAAGCCAATATATGATAAAATCGATAATCTTAAAGCAGAGTATAAAAAGATAACCGATAACGGTGAAAATTATTATACCGAAGATTCGCTTAATCAGTTCTATTATTCGGCATACAGATTTATGACCTGTACTCCAAACAATGCTGCTTATAATTATAGCGCTGATACTTTGAAGGCTGTTAATCAGTGTGCAGCGGATATTGATATTGCTTTGAGAGAATATGCAAAAATCAACCTCATCAGGCGCGCTGATTTCTCGGCTCTTGACACAGCATACAGCAGTGCAAACACTAAGATTAATCAGAATCCGCAGGCATATACAACAACAACTCTGAATTCGCTCAGAACAGTAGTTAACGGCTTAACCTATGAGCCAAATGACGGAACACCCTACCGTCCGAATATGGCATATTCTGATTATCAGACTGCAATTAATAATGAAACAACAAGCGTTAATAATGCAATCTCGGCTCTTAAAGCCGTTGCAAATTTCTCTGAACTTGACAGCGCATATTCATCTGCTAAATCGGCACAAAGTTCGCTTGATTCAAGTCTTTATACAACTTCATCCGTAAGTGCGTATAATAACTTTTTAAATAATCTTGCAAACTTCCCGTATCATGAAAGGAATAATGCAACAAGACTTGATACTCCTGCAGATCCCGATCAGACAAATATTAATACTGAAAAAGGAACTCTGACAGGCGCACAGGCGAATTATCTTGAACGCCGTGCTGATTTTTCAGCGCTTGATGAGGCAAAGGCTTCATGGATAACCTTTGCAAATAGCTCTGAAGTAACCTCTTCAAACACTTCAAATTCCGTTCAGGCTTTGAAGGATTATGTTAACAGCACTTCAGAATTCCCACTTGAAAACGCTGCTGTCAGAGCGGACACGGGCGTATCAAGAAACGATGATATTGAAGACGAAAAGGATAAGTACGATAATATCAAAGCAAGCGACTATCTCGATCCTCTTGCGGATCTAACCTATTTTGACGCTGAATATGATAAGGCAAAAACCTTCCTTATGAACCTTGACGGAAAGACTGCTGAATATACTGCTTCATCAGTTCAGGCGGTTATTGATGCAGTTACCGCAGCGGGAAATGCCGAGGGCTCAAACAAGAGCGTTGAAACAATCGCAAATGCAAATGCAGCAGCAAGAAAGCTTGATTTCGGTCAGGCAGTTCAGGCTGATGCAGATGATTTTGCTGATGATATAAGAGATGCAATGGCAGGGCTTAAAAAGGCTTCAAGCGTTGTTCCTTCAACAGATACAAGCGCATTTGAAGCAGCAGTTGAAAAGCTGAATAATATTGATCCCGATGCTTATGATGTTTCAGAGGGCGATATTGCTTCAATCCGCCGAAGCGCTAATGCAACAATAAGCAGCGAAGAAACTCAGAAAGAGTATAACGGCGCAACAATCAATGTTTTAAACGGCAATGTTACTCAGCAGGATATCAATGATGCGACTTCAACAATTCTTGATGCTTTAACAGTCAGCACAAAGAAATATGCAATAACCAAGGACGCGCAAAGCGCAGAATTCACAGTTTCAGCTAAAAACGGTGGATATAAAGAAGGCTCGGCAACCTACGGAACAACAATAGTTGCGGATTCGGGCGATGCTGAAACAGCATGGTATCTTGAAATTCAGACCAGTTCAATGCATAAGAAGATGGCGTTTGCAGGAAGCGGTCAGCGACTTCAGACAAAGGTTCTCGGAACAACAACAATCAAAGCTGTTAAGAAGGCAGCAGAGCAGAAGAAAGTCAGAATCCTTCGTCAGTATGACGATGCTGAAATAACAGACAGATCACCTGTTCAAGTAGTTGATTATGTTAACAGCGGAGAAAGCTTTGAGCTTCCAACCGCGCCTGCAATCGCTTTCTATACCTTCAGCGGTTACTATATCGGCGAATCAGCATATGCAGTAGGCGACAGTGTTTCAATCAGCGATGATACAGATATTATCGCTAAATATACATCTGATGCAGATGCAGATTGTGCAATCAATGCAACAGGATATACAGGAACAGTTAAGTATAACGATAAGGTAGAATTAACAGGCTCATCAGACACCTATGCATGGGTTGAAGAGGTTGACTCACTCGGAACACATTTCAGACCGTTCTTCATAGGAAAGAATGTTTCGTTCTTCGCAAGTGAATCAACAAACCTTAAAGCAGTAACAAAGGCTGAATTTGATGCATTTAAGTTCAGTCTCCCGACAGTTAACCTCAGAAAGAGCGGAGTTATAACCGAGGGTGTAAAAACAATCTTCAATGCTCAGATTGTTCCGGGCGATGCAAATGTTCAGGAATACGGAATTCTCGTTGCCGCGCCATATGGCGAAACACCTGCAGTGTCAATAGATGCAACTCAGGTTGTTATTGAGAATTCAGGAAAGCACGCAGATGACGGATATCAGATTCTTCGAGCTAAATCAACAAAGCTTGTCGGAGCAAATCAGTTTACAATCGGAGTAAACGGAATTCCAAGCGGATATATCTACAGAGGCTATCTGATTTATGCGGATTCAGACGGAAATCTTCATAATGTATATTCAGAAGCAATGAGATAAAAAATCAATGCCTACCCTTCGCGGTAGGCGATTTTTTATTAAATTAAGAATTAAGATTTGAGAATAAAGAATTTCGGGTCGCAAGCGACAATTATAATACAAATCAAAATGCAAAACATTTTGATTTGAGAGGAGAAACATATGAAGGGATTGTTAGGATTTTGCTCGCAAAATTCTTTAATCCCGTAATATGTTTGGACGAGGCGGACTAAAGCCTCACACCTTCCCCTTGAGGTACTCCCAGCTTAACGGGGAGATGTCAGCGCTCGCGCTGACAGAGGGGAGCGTCTGCGCTAGCAAAAGAGTTATTCCCTTGATAAGGGAAATGTCGAGCTTGCGAGACAAAAGGATGACGCTTGCGGTGGATGAGGTGTTTTCCCTCTT